>NZ_CP023202.1:632500-1265000 GCF_000220705.2 Streptomyces xinghaiensis S187
CCGGCCCGAAGGACCCGGAGTTCCTGTGGCTGGCCGCCCGCACCGGCGCCACCGTGAACCTCGACTCGCCCACCGAACTCGGCCAACTGGCCGATTTAGTACGGAAGTACGCCCTGCCCCGGGTCGACGTCCTGCCGCGGCTGTCGGCGTTCGAGACGGCCACCGGGCCCGGTGTGTCCGGGGTGAAGGCGCTCTCCCGCCGCAGCCGCTTCGGTTCACCGCTGCGGGAGGCGGGCGCGCTCCTCGACGCGGCCGAACGGCACCGGGACGCGGTCCGGCTGACCGGTGTCGCCTACCACCTCGACACCACCGGTCTGGCGGAGAAGGCCGCCGCCCTGGAGCAGAGCGTCGCCGTCCTGGACGAGTGCCGGGCCCGCGGCCTGGATCCGCGCGTCATCGACATCGGCGGCGGCTTCGGGGTCGGCTACGTCGCGGAAGCCGGCCAGTGGGAGCGGTACACCAGCGAGCTCGCCAACGCGGTACTGGGCACCCGCCCCGCCCTGACCTGGCGCGGCCACGGCTACGGCCTGCGCAACGAGGGCGGCACGCTCCGCGGGGCGCTCGCGCTCTATCCGGCCCACCGTCCCACCGCCGGGCCCGGATACCTCGACGAGCTGCTCTCCCACCCCTCCCCCGCCTCGGGCCGCCCGCTCGCCACCCTCCTCCTGGAACATCTCTACGACCTCGTCTGCGAACCCGGCCGCGCGCTCGCCGACCAGTGCGGGCTGTCGCTGGCACGGGTGACCGACGTCCGCCGCGCCGGCCACGACTCCGAGGACCTTCTGGTGCGCCTCGGCATGAACGCCGGGGACATGAGCCTGGAGGAGCACGGCGTCCTCGTCGACCCGGTCCTCGTCCCCCGGACACCCCTGCCGGAGCAGGCGGAGGACGACGGACCCGCGGAGGTCTACCTGGCCGGAAACCTCTGCCTGGAGGCCGATCTGATCACCCGCCGGAAGGTGTTCCTGCCGAGGCGGCCACGCGCCGGCGACCTGCTGGCGTTCGCCAACACGGCGGGCTACGCGATGGACTTCCGCGCCCACCGGGCCCAGCGGCAGCCGGTCGCCCGCACCGTCGCCGTCACCCGGGAGGGGGCCTCCTGGCGCTGGTGCCCGGACGAGGACTACTGGCCGATCACGGGAACGGGGGGACCGACGTCATGAGGTACGACAGCATCACCGAGGCCATCGGCAACACACCACTGGTGCGCATCGACCCGGCGGTGCACGGCCTGCGCCACACCGACCTCTACGCCAAGCTGGAGATGCTCAACCCCTTCGGCTCGGTCAAGGACCGGGCCGCCTGGAACATGGCACGGCCCGGTCTCGCCGATGCCGCGGAGCGCGGGGCGACAGTGGTGGAGCTGTCGAGCGGCAACACCGCGAAGGCCCTGGCCCTGCTCGCGGGGATGCACGGACTGCGGTTCAAGAGCGTCACCAACCGGATGCGGGTGCCGGAGATCAAGGAGTTGCTCCTCCTCCTGGGCGCGGAGATCGAGGAGCTGCCGGGGCAGAGCGAGTGCCTCGACCCGACCGACACCGAGGACCCGCTGACCCGCTTCCACCAGGCGCTCGCCGGACCGGGCAACGCCCATCTCCACACCGACCAGTACTTCAACCAGCGCAACACCGAGGCGCACGCCTCGGGCACCGGCCCGGAGATCGTCAAGGACCTGGACGGGCGGGCCCCCGACTGGTTCATCGCCTGTGTGGGCACCGCGGGTTCCTCCACCGGGGTGGCCCGGGTCCTGCGCGAACACGACCCCGAGGTGCGGGTCCTCGGGCTGGTCGCCCACAAGTCGGACTTCATCCCGGGTATCCGCACGATCGACGAGGTCCAGCAGGTGGGGCTCTTCGACCCGGCGACGTATGACGCCATCGAGCCGGTGACGGCCGACGAGGCCATCGACGGCATGCTGACCCTGATCCGCCGCTGCGGCCTGCTGGCCGGGCCCACCGGCGGAGCCGCCTACCACGGCGCGGTGCGCCGTCTCCGCGCTCTCGACGAGCCGTCGGGCGGGCGCCGGACCGCGGTCTTCATCGTCTGCGACCGGGCCGAGAGCTATCTCGGCTACGTGCGGCAGCGCCGCCCCGAGCTCTTCGGCCGGCCGCCCCGGAAGAACTCGGCCGCGGCCCTGACCGAGGCCGAGATCCGGGCCGAGGCCCGGACCGTCACGACCGGCGACGCCCGGCGGTGGATCGCCGGAGAGGATCCGCGGCCGCTGGTGATCGACCTGCGCGGTCCGCGGGCGTACGCCGCGCTGCACATCGAGGGGTCCGTCAACATCCCGGACGAGCTGTTCGACGAACTCGTCCGGGGCGGCCTGCCGTTCGGCACCCGCCAGCCGGTCCTGCTGGCCTGCCCGGTCGGCGAGAAGTCCGCCCGCTACGCCGCGCTGCTGCGCCGCATGGGCCATCCGGACGCGCGCAGCCTGTCCGGGGGCATCGTCGCGTGGCGGGACGCCGGCGCCCCGCTGGTCCGGGACTGACGCCCATGCCCGACGGACTGACGCCCATGCCCGGCGGGCGGACGGACGGCATGCCGGGGGACTCGACGGCGGACACCCTGGAGGAACTGAGCGGCTGGCAGCGGGAGCTGAGGGAGCAGTTCCCCATCATCACCGGCCACCCGGACCTGGTCTATCTCGACAGCGCGGCCACCTCGCAGAAGCCGCGGGCCGTCCTCGGTGCCGTGTCGGAGTACCTGACGACCTCCAACGCCAACGCCGGGCGGGGTGCCTACCCGTGGGCCAACCGGACGACGGCGATGGTCGAGCGGGCCCGGCGGCGGGTCGGGGAGTTCCTCGGCGACACCGGCCGGGAGGGCTCGGGCGTCCACTTCACCAGTGGCACCACGGAGGGGCTGCGGAGCGTCGCCCGCGACTGGCTCACCGGCCTGCTGGCCGACGGCGACGAGATCCTCGTCCCCTTCGCCGACCACCGGGCGAACCTGGACCCCTGGCTGGAGGCCCAGCGGCTGCTGCGGCGGCAGGGCGTCACCGTGCGTCTGCGCGGCCTGCCGTACCAGGAGGTGTCCGGCGACTACGACCACCGGGCGCTGGCCGCGGCGGCCGGACCGCGGACCCGCTTCGCCGCCGTCACGCACGTCCACCACGTCTACGGCGGTGACATGGACGTCCGCCGCGTCCGGGAGGCGGTCGGACCGGAGGTGCCGATCTGCCTGGACGCCGCCCAGAGCATCGGCCATCTGCCCGTCTCCGTGCGGGAGCTCGACGTCGACTTCGTGGTCTTCTCCGGGCACAAGGCGCTGGCCCTGCCCGGTACCGGAGCCGTCTGGGCCCGCGACACCCGCGGCCCGGAGTTCCGGCCCGGCGGCTGGCAGGGCACCCCCAACACCGCGGGCATCGCCGCTCTGACGGCCGCCCTCGACTGGCTGGACGCGGCGGGCACGGACCGGATCGCCCGCTGGACCACCGCCCTGACGGCCCGGCTCACCGACCGGCTCCGCCGCCTGTCCCCCTACGAGATCCTGGGCTGCCAGGCCAGTCTGCCGGCCGGCTCCGCCGTGCGGCGGCGCCACGGCATCGTCACCTTCCGGCACCGCGACATCCCCTCCGACGACCTCGGTTTCATCCTGTTCAGCCACGGGTTCATGGTGCGGGCGGACAGCCTGTGCCAGGCGGGGGCCGGGGACCGCGAGGGCGCGGTACGGGTCAGCCTGCACGTGTACAACACGGCGGAGGAGGTCGACCGCCTGCTGACGCTGCTGGAGACACTGCATTGACATCCTCCCCGCCCTGAAGAAGGGCGGGGATTCCTGGCTCACGTTGGCCGGGAACCAGCGGTCCGCCAGCTCTTACACGATCAGCACCAGCCGGGTTGAGACCAGCCCGGACCAGCATCACGCGTGCGGAGTTCTTGTCCCTGGGGGACACGACTCCGCACGCGGCGCAGGTGTAGGTACGTTCCGAAAGAGGTAGTGCGTGCTTGGCTCTCGCTCCGCACGACGCGCAGTCCATCGTGGTGTGCGCGGGGTGCACGAGGCGGATGTCCCGCACGTGCTTGCGGCCCATCTCGATCAGGGCCGTCTTCGTGGCGCCGATCGCCGCGTCGGCGGCTTTGCGGGCCACGGTGGTCTTCGCGAGGAACTTCGGCCGGAAGTCCTCGACGGCGATGGCGTCGTGGTCGGTCACCACGCGTTTGGCCCACTTGCGGGCGGTGTCCTGCCGCTGCCGGGCGGCCTTCTTGTGCACCTTCGCGGTCTGCCGCTGGGCCTGCCTGTAGCCCTTGGAGGCTGCCTGTCCCCTGGCGGGGCGGCGGCGGGCCATCATCCGCTGGTAGCGGGCGAGGCGCTGCGCCGCGCGCTTGCCGTGCTCGGCGTGGGGGAGGTCGTGTGTGTCGCTCGTGGTGGTGGCGGTCCCCTTGACGCCCCAGTCCACGCCGAGGACCCGTCCCGTAGCGGGGAGCGGCTGCGCCTGAGTGGCGACCACGAACGACACGTACCAGTGTCCCAGGCTGTCCTGGTACACGCGCACCGAGGATGGGGCGGCGGGGAGGTCGCGGGACCACACCGCGGTCAGGACGATACCGCCCGCGATGTGGAGGCGGCCGTCCTTGAGCCGGAAGCCGCGCCGGGTGTAGTTCAGGGTGGGCAGCGCGTCACGCTTGCGCTTGATGCGGGGCATCCCGGCGCGCTGCCGTACCGGCAGCTTCGCCTTGATGTCCTTCATGGCCTTGGCGCGGGCCTTGGCGAAGTCGCGGATGGTCTGCTGCTGCGGCACCGAGGCGCCCCCGCGCAGCCAGGCCATCGTGCTGCGGGCCTCGGTCAGCATCTTGTCGAGCTGGGCCGGGCCGCACGTCGTCTTCTCGGCCGTCCCCTGGTTCGCGGTGTGGACCTTGCGGGACATGGCCACGCACTCGTTCCACACCCACCGGCAGCGCGCCCACTCGGCCATCAGGCCCGTGCGGGCGGTCGACGACACACGAAGCCGGTAGGTATACCGGGCTTGCCCCGCATCCTCCGCAACCTTCTGTTGTGTCACCATGGTGTCACCCTAGCACCAGGAAGCCATCCAAACTCCACTAGCCTGGTGTCATGGATGAAGAGAAGCGCATCACGCTCCGTCTGCCCGCCGACCTGCACGAATGGCTGGTCGCTCAGGCCAAGTCCGCCCGCAGGTCCCTCAATTCCGAGATCGTCTACCGACTGGAGGCAGAGCGCGACGCCGCCGTGGCCGACGCCGAATCACCCTGACGGCGGTTCGGCTTTCCTCGCCCCGCTCCGCAGGAGTCCGATTCTCCCCCGCAAGCGGGAGATACCCCACCCGGCCTGAAGGCCGGGGCACCCCCGAAGGAACCGCGAATGGAAACCGTTTCCATCTGTGGATTACCGTAGGCCCCGCACGGTGAGAGACGGAAGGGGCGGCACGGACCTATGGGCGTGAGCATGGAGACTGCCAGGCTGTGGGTGGAGCGCTGGGAGCACCAGCAGGAGCACTACGCCACCGACCGGGAAGAGCGGTTCACCGTGATCGCCGACGTCGTGGAGCACGTGACCGCCGGCCGCTCCCGGCCGTACCTCCTCGACCTGGGCTGCGGACCGGGCTCCCTCGCCGCCAGGCTCGCCGCGCGGCTGCCCCACGCGGAGATCGTCGCCGTCGACATGGACCCCGTCCTGCTAGAGCTCGGCCGGGTCCACCACGCGAACACCGCACGCTACGTGGACGCCGTGATCGGGGACGACGGATGGACCGGCGCTCTCGGCCTCGACCGCCCGCTCGACGCGGCCGTGTCCACCACGGCCCTGCACTACCTCCCCGAACCGGAACTCCTGCGCACCTACCGTCAGCTCGCCGCGCTGCTGCGTCCGGGCGGCGCCCTGGTCAACGGCGACCACCTCCCCCCGGCGGACTCCCGCTGTGCCGCCCTCACCGCACACGTGGGCCGCCGCCGGGCCGAACGCCGGCACACTTGCCACCACGAGGACTGGACGTCCTGGTGGACCGCGGCCGCGCGGGAACCCGAACTGGCCGACCTGTTCAGCCGCCGTGAGCAGCGCCGCCCGGCCCTCGGCGGCAACGGCAACGGCCTGACCCCGGCCCGCCACACGGAGCTGCTGCGGCAGGCGGGTTTCCGCCGTGTCACGCCCGTCTGGCAGTTCGGCGACAGCCACGTCCTCACGGCGCTCCGGGACTGAACGCACCGGGCGCCCGCCGAGCGGCCGTGGCCGCGGGCCGGGGCGCGGAAGGGGGCCGCGGAACGGGTCAGTCCGCGAAGCGCCGGACGTACCGCCGCTGCCAGGGGGTCTCCACGGCGTGCCGGTCGTAGGCACGGCGTACGAACTCCACGGCGCGGTCGGCCGGTACGCCGTCCAGGACGGCGAGGCAGGCCAGCGCCGTGCCCGTACGGCCCCGGCCGCCGCCGCAGGCGATCTCGACGCGCTCGCCCGCCTCTCCCGCGCGCGTCCACGCCGCGCGGAGGACGGCCCGCGCCTCCGCCCGGTCGGCGGGCAGCCGGAAGTCCGGCCAGCGCAACCACTGCGCTTCCCAGGGGACTTCGGGGGGACGACGGTCCAGCAGATACACGCCGTACGTGGGCTCCGGGCCGACCGGAAGCGGCCGCCGCAGCCCCCGGCCCCGGACCGCGCGCCCGGAGGGGAGCCGCAGCACGCCGGCGTCCGTGGGCTGCCATGTCTCCGTCACTCGCCCACCGTATCCGCGACCGGCGCCTCGCGGGTGCGGAAGGAGGCGGTCCCCCGGCACGGTGACCGCCTCCTCCACGGCGTGCGGCCGTGCCGGCCGCACCGCGCTAGCCGTTCACCGAGGCGGAGAAGGACTGCACACCCAGTCCGGCACCACCGCTCCACGGTTCGAAGCCTGCCTGGATGCTGGTCATGTACCAGTTGTTGCCGGCCATGCCGCGGTTGACGGTCTCCTTGACGAAGTCCATCACGTCGAAGCTCCAGCTGGGGAGCGCGGATGGTGACACGAAGGAGATGACGTCGTTGCCGCCGTTGTTGCCGGTCCACACCTCCCAGCTCCGCCCGCCGACGTTCGCCGTGCCGGTCTGCGAGCCGATGGGCTGGATCGGGCCCACCCGGTTGAACCAGATCATGATCTCCGTCCGGTTGACGCCGGTCCGCTTGGGCTCCGGGTCGAGCCAGATGTCGTAGGACGCGTTGTAGACCGCGTCGGAGGTGAACTGGTACGAGATACTGCTCGGCGCGCTGCTGATGGAGCCGATCTGCATCGGCAGCCGGGTGCCCGGTGAGCAGTTGGCGTAGTGACAGCCGGTGTAGATCGACGGGTAGGACTTGGGCGCGCCGTCGGTCGAGACGCTGCCGTCGGCCTGGGTGATCCGGAAGCCGTTGCCGGTGACGTCGATGCACTGGGTGGCGCTGGTGCCCCAGCGGTTGTTCTGCACGACGTACTGGCCCTGGACGGTCGAGGTCCCGTACTGGTCGCAGATCACCGGGTCCGCCGCGGCCGACGGTGCCGTGACCGCCAAGCCGGCCAGCGACCCGAGAGCCACCAGGAGTGCCGTTGCGGCGGAGCGTATGCGGAGTTTCATGAGATCCCTTCAGCGGTTGCGGATGGAGGGGGTGGAGCGTGGGAGCGCTCCCATTCACTTGCGCCGGAGCGGACTGTATGACTCCGGCGGGAGACTGGCAAGAGATGCCACCATGTGTGGCCCCACGCGTTCCCGCGCCGCGCGGCCGACCGCTCCGGCCGTCCGGAGCCCCGCGCCTCCGGCCCGAGGGCGCTCCCCACACGCGGGCCGGCTGCGCGTCACCCGCCGCAACTGCGGCAACCGCGGCCCGTACAACGGCCGCCACGACCACAACGGCCCGCAAGGGCCCACGAAGGCAAGGAGGCCCGCATGACCGGAGAGACCGGTGGCGAGACCCGGCGGGACGGGATCCGGCTCGTCCACACCGCCCATCTGGACGCCGCTTCCCGGCAGGCCGCACGGGCCCTGCTCGACGTGGTCTTCGAGGGGGACATGGCCGACGACGACTGGGAGCACGCCCTCGGCGGCTGGCACGCCCTGGTCTGGGAGAACGCCGAACTGATCGGACACGCCTCCCTCGTCCAGCGACGGCTGCTCCACGGCGGCCGGGCGCTGCGCGCCGGGTACGTCGAGGGAGTGGGCGTCCGCCCGGACCGGCAGGGCCGCGGCCACGGTTCGGCCATGATGACGGCGCTGGAGGGCGTGCTCCGCGGCGCCTACGAACTCGGCGCCCTTGGCTCGACCGACGAAGGCGAGCGGTTCTACGCGAGCCGGGGCTGGCAGCGCTGGCTGGGCCCACTTTCCGCGCTCACCCCGGACGGGGTCGTCCGCACCGGGGAGGAGGACGGCTGTGTCCGCGTGTTCCCGCTCTCGGCCCCGCTGGACCTCTCCGGGGAACTCGTCTGCGACTGGCGCGACGGGGACGTCTGGTGAGCGGCCGCCGGCCGGCGCACCGGGCGGGGTAAGAGACGGGGGCGCGGAGCCGTGGAACCGGCTCCGCGCCCGTCACCCCGCCGGGCGCGACCGGCGCGCACGGCCGTGCCCAGCGGGGAGTTGCTGCTGTGCCAGATGGATCGGAAAGGCCCGTTCCGGTCAGTCGCGACGGCCGGGCGGGCCGGTGCCGTCCGGGGTGATCAGCCCTCAGTCGTCACCCGGCTCGCACCGCTTCCAGGCCATCTGGTAGGTGGTGTCGACGGAGCCGTCGGTGGAGTCCATCGTCATCAGACTGGTGGTCTCCTTGGTGTTGGACGTCCCGGCGTTGACCCGCAGCTCCGTGTTGATGTTGAAGTTGCGGATCTCACCACACGGGGCCCAGACCAGCGCGGGCAGCTCGGTGGTGTGCGTGACCTGCCAGTTGTCGTCGAACGGCCCGACGAACTGCTCCTGGCGCGCGTCCGTGTTGGACGCCCCCTGGAAGTAGTACGACGCCTTCTGCAGCGCGTTCGCGCCGTCCTCGAGGTACGCGTAGCCGCGGTAGTCCACCTTGGCGATGGCGTACGTGAAGCCCTGGGGGACCTTCATCGCCAGGTTCAGCTGGCAGTTCTTTCTGAAGTCGGTCGGCTTGGCACCGACACCGACCTGGGCGAGGTATTCGCTGTAGGTCACGGTGAAGGCCGTGTTGTCCTCGGAGACGGCGACGGCGGCCGTCCCCGCCGGGCAACCCGAGCCATTGACGGTCGCAACCGTGATGATCATCTTGTCGGTCGGCACATCCGTGAAATACGGCGGCGTCGCGATCGGGCCCGGAATGAATGAGGTGGCGAACAACGCTGTTGCCGCGCCGGCCGCTGCGAGTACACCGGACATGGTTCTCCAATCGGTCTGCTGTGGACCGCGCCGGGATACAGGGATGCCCCGGCGCCGTTTGCTGTATGGAACCCGCCGAACCCTTTGCCGGCTCCGCCACCGGATTTCCCGACCCCGGTACTCGGAATGCGCTCGGGAAAGTCCTGTGTCTTGGGTCCGGAAAAGGACTCGGAATAGAAGACCCCGTGTTCTCGTGTCGCATGGCCCGTCCCCTCCGCGAACCAAGGGCATTCCGAGGGGGTGGGATGGTCCCCGCGCACCGACGGCAGCCGCCGTGGCGCGCGGGGATTTCAACCCGGGCCGTTCGAGTTCCGCAACCGTGCGGCACATGAGTTCCGCAGGTCCGGAGTGGGGGGTGCTGGTATCCGGTCACCAGTCCTCTGGTCTGGATCACCGGTTGTGCGTCCCGCGGTGTCCGTTCTCCCGCTCGTGAACCACGCCCCGTGGTCCACGGCCGGCTCCCGGGCCGTGAACCCCGGCGAGTGCCCGGGACGCCACCGCGCGGGGTGCGCGCGGAGCCCGTCAGCTACCGCATTCCTTCCAGGCCATGTGGTAGACCGTGCTGACCGCGGCGTCCGTGGAGTCCATGGTCATGAAGCTGGTCGTGCTCTTGGTGTCCGAGTCGCCACCGTCGACCCGCAGTTCGGTGTTGATGTTGAAGTTGCGCTTCACACCGCAGGGGGCCCAGACCAGCTCGCCGTACTCCTTGCTGACCGACGCCTGCCAGTTGTTGTCGAACGGGCCCTTGAACGTGCGCGAGGTCGTGCCCGTGTCGGAGGAGCCCTGGTGGTAGTACGACGCCTTCTGCAGGCCGGTGGCACCGTCCTCCAGGTAGCCGTAGCCGCGGTAGTCGACCTTCGCGATCGCGTAGGTGAAGCCCTGGGGCACGTACACGTCCAGGTTGAGCTGGCAGTTCTTTCTGAAGTCGGTCGGCGAGGCGCCGACGCCGACCTGAGCGAGATAGTCGCTGTAGGTCACGGTGAAGGCCGTGTTGTCCGGGGAGACGGCGACGGCGGCCGTCCCGGCCGGGCAGCCCGAGCCGTTCACGGTGTTGACGGAGAGCTGGATCTTCTCCGGCGGGACGGTCTCCTCCTGAGCGGAGACGGTGGAAGCGGTGAGCGTGGAAGCGAGTAACGCTGCGGCAGCCCCACTTGCCAGAAGTACACCGGACATGATTCTCCAATCGATCGTCGTGGACCATGACGGAAGGGGGACGATCCCGAATCCGCCCACACTGAACGAGGCCCGGAGAGTCGCGGCGGAACGCCGGCGTGTCAGAGCCTCATCCGGGCAGCGCGCCGGCCCCGGGCAGCGACGCGACACGGCGCGTCACGGATCAGGGTGGGAAAGCTGGCGCTGCTGTCCGAACTCCCGGAGGTCCTCTGCGAGACAGGGGCACGACGATACGGATCGGAACTCCGCGGCGGCCCGCCGGCGCATTCCGCCGGCCCGGCTGCCTCGACGCGACGGGGTGCCTTCAGCCCGGTTACGGATTCCACCGGTGCATTCGGCGCACCGCCAGGGGGCGCTGAGTTCCAAAACGTACGGCCTGCCGGATCGGGAGGCCAGGTGATGTCTTCAACCATTCGGTGCCATTACCTGGCCTCCTGCTGACCCGTGGGGGGGCAGGGGTGGGAGCGCTCCCACAATAGGAGGTCCCCAGGGCCATGACAAGGGTGCGCGTCTCACCCGGGAAACAAGGCCGAAACAAAGCGATCCGGGCCCGGCGCTGAACTCCGGGGCCCGGCCGGATCGTCCGGTGAGGAGACCACGGCGTACCGGAATATGGCCACGCGGCTCACCGAAAGCCCCTTCCGGCATCCTTTCGGCCGGAAACCGGTCAGTGAGTTCGCGCCACGGCCCGGAATCGGCGGCCGGGCCATTCGTTTCATTCTGGATTAATGCAGTGGCCACCGAATCCGCTGAGCGAGGCGGGAAGCGCGGGCTGCCCCGCACTCACAGGTCGTTGAACGGCCCGGCGTAGGTGAACGGCCCGCGCAGTGCGGGGTCGTGGGCGGTGAGGGCGCGGGCCTGGAAGTGCTCGGCCCACGCGGGGACGGGCGGGACGATGCCGTACTCGGCGGCCGGCCGGAAACCGAAGCGCGGGTAGTACCCGGTGTGGCCGAGCAGCACGACGAGCGGCTCGCCGAGCGCGTCGGCGGCACCCAGCACGGCATGCATCAGGGCGGATCCCACGCTCCGCCGCTGCAGGGCCGGCAGCACACCGAGCGGCCCGAGCCCGAGGGCGGGAGCCGCTCCGACGCGGCCGCGGGTGCACACGACGTGTCCGGCCACCTCTCCCCCGGGGCCCACCGCCACCAGCGACAGCTCGGGGATCCAGGCCCCGTCCGCCCGCAACGCGTCCACCAGGCCCACCTCGGCGGGCAGTTGGCCGGGCGCCGTGTCCGGCCCGGCGAAGGCGGCGCGGTGGACGGCACGAATGCCCTCAAGGTCTGCGGGTGTCTCGCGCCGGATCAGCATGTCCCGATCCTCTCCGGCGGCTGCCGGGCCCGGCAACGCATTTCCGCGCGGCCCGGCGTGCGCGGGGCTTGCCGCCCGGCCGTCGCCGGTGTGACGGTGGAACGGCGGCACCGTGCGGCACGGAGCCGCGGCCATCGGCGAGGGCCGTCCGGGGACTTGCCGAACCGACGACTGCGGAGCGGACATGAGCGACAGCACGGACACGGCCAGGGTGGAGCTGACCGGGCCGGCGGCGGACCTGCTGCGCCGCCTGCGCGAGGCTCACGGGCCGCTGATGTTCCACCAGTCGGGCGGGTGCTGCGACGGCAGCGCGCCGATGTGCTATCCGGCCGGAGAGTTCAGGACGGGCGGATCCGATGTGCTGCTGGCGGAGCTGGCGGTCGAGGGGGTGCCGGAGCGGGTTCCGTTCTGGATGTCGGCCAGTCAGTACGAGCGGTGGAGCCACACCCGGCTGATCGTGGACGTGGTGGAGGGCCGGGGCAGCGGGTTCTCGCTGGAAGCCCCCGAGGGCGTCCGGTTCCTCATCCGGTCCCGGCTGCTGGCGGCGGAGGTCTGAGGAGCCGGGCGGGACGGACGCGGCCCTGGGGATGCGGGGGGACGATACACCTTCCGGGGCGCGGGGCCCGGACCGGGGCCGTGAGGCACCGCCCGGACCGCCCGCCGCCCGGCCCTCTGACCGACCTGCGCCTTCCTGCTTGACCTGCGCCTTCCTGCTTGACCTGCGCCTTTTCGGGTTATCCACAGGCCCTGACGGATGTCCTCTCCTCGCGCTACGGTCGTCACCAAAAGTGATGGAGCGGATGCGCAACGGGAGGGCGGCGGCATGGTGGCGGAAGCGCATGTTCGGGGCCGGAGGGTGCCACGGAGCCGGGGAGCGGCGGCGTGCGGGCCCGGAGCGGCGCCCCCTTGGGAGGGGCGGACGGGCGCGCGGCGGGCCCGGTGGTCAGGGGCGGATGCCGCTGACGAGTTGCGCGGTGGCCGAGATCCCGTTGTACACGGAGGGGGCCACGCCGGTGCCCGCGATGAGGAATCCGACCACGGCGCACAGGATCGCGTGCGAGGTCTTGAGGGATCCGCTGCGCAGGAAGATCAGCGTGATGATCAGGAGCAGCAGGAGCACGGAGATGGATACGACCATCGAGGACAACCTCCTCGGCCGGCCACCCGCAGGTACGGCCGGGACGCGGTACGGAGCGGCTCTGGGGCGTCAGTGTGGCCCATGGCGCGCTCCGCACCGGCTGTCCGTCCGTCCGCCGATCGGGTGCTGACCGAGAGTTATCGCCGCTGTCCTCCGTGGCGGTCGAGGAACGCCTCCAGACCGGCCAGGTCATCGGTGTTGATGTGGTCCGCTCCCGCGGTGAGGAGTTCCGACCAGACGGCGTCGCGCGCCGGGCCCGGCGTGTCGGGCGTGGCCCAGAAGCGCACCCGCCGGCCTTCGCCGTGAGCGGCGGTGACGATCTCGTGGAGTCTTCCGCGCTCGGCGGCGGGCATCGGTCCCACACCGCGCCAGCCGAAGCTCTGGGTCCAGTTGCTGCTGATCAGCGGGGCGAGCGAGGCCGGGGAGCCGCCCCCGAGGTCGTCGAGACGGCCGTCGTAGAAGGCGTACCGGAGACGCTGTGCCTCCAGGGGCCCACGGGCCGCGCGGTCACCGGAGATCACGGCGGTGACCGCGCCGGGGCGGACCCGGCCGTCCACCGCCACGCTCATCATCCGCCGGTAGCGCCGCAGCCGGCGGTGGAGTTCGAGATAGCTCGCCTCGCCGGTGTTCTTGAGATCGACGAGGAGTTGCAGGGGCTGGTGGTGGCCGGGATACACCGCGCCGTGGTGGGCGCGCACCCGGCGCATCAGCGGGTCGAGGTAGAGCGTCTCCAGGGTGCGTTCGGGGGTGAGGTCCTCCGCGTCGTGCCCCACGAGGAGTTGTCCGTCGATGAGCCAGATGTCGGCCTCGACGCTGGTGAACCGGTGGTCGAGGGCGTCGAGAAAGGGGGCGGGGATGTTCGTAGTCGTTGTGTGCGTGCGCCCGGCGCAGGGGCGCGGGGCCCAGGCGGGCCGGGACCGGTGCGGCCGCAGCCCGTGCGGCGGCCGGTGCGGCGGCGGTGCCGGCGAGGGCTGCGGCGAAGGACGTGAGGAGCGTGCGGCGGGTGGGGTGTACGAGGGCCATGGAGCCTCCCGGGCGGACGGCGCGGCGAACAACCGGCCGCGTGGCGGCCGCGGTACGCGGTGCTCACGGGCCGGGGTCGGGTATCGGGTGGACCGTGCCCGAGTATCGCCGCTCCGGCGGCTGCCGGTCATCGCAACGGGCTTGTCGGCACCGAGAGTTGATGTGCCGTTTGCCCGGTGGTGGCCCTGGGGCGGAGCGCGGGCGGCGGACGGGGACGCCGCCGTACGGGGTGCGGCGGCGGGGGGAGGGCCCTCCCCCCGCCGGGGCCCTCCGCGCCGTGCCCGGCTCCGTCCGCTGTCAGTGGGACGGGGCGGGGAGGTCCACCAGTCCGGCGAGGGCCTCCCGGTGCCGTCCCGCGGTGCCGAGCGCCGTGGCGTCCGCCTTGGCCCGCTTGAGGTAGAGGTGAGCGGGGTGTTCCCAGGTCATGCCGATGCCGCCGTGCAGCTGGACGCACTCCTCCGCGGCGCGGACGGCCGTCCGCGAGCAGTGGGCCTGGGCGACGGCGACGGCCACGGGCAGGTCGGGGGAGCCGGTGGCGAGGGCGTCGGCCGCGTTGCGGGCCGCGGCACGGGCCGAGACGATGTCGAGCCAGAGCGCGGCGAGCCGGTGCTTGAGCGCCTGGAAGGAGCCGACGGGCCGGTTGAACTGGTGCCGCTCCCGGGTGTGCCGGACCGTCTCGGTGAGGCACCATTCGGCGATGCCGAGCTGTTCCGAGGCGAGCAGTCCGGCTCCGGCGGACAGCGCGCGGCGGATGGCGGCCTCGGCCCGGTCCGGGCCGGCGACGGGCCGGGCGGGGGCGTTGTCGAAGGCGGCGTCGGCGAGGGGGCGGGTGAGGTCGAGCGGCACCAGCGGGGTGATGGTGACGCCCGGTGCCGCCGCCTCGACGGCGTAGAGCCCGAGCCCCCCGGGCCCTTCGGCGGGGACGAGCAGCGTCCCGGCCTCGGCGGCGTCGGCGACGCCGCGCACGGTGCCGGTGAGCGCCGCGCCGTCACCGGCCCGGACGGTCGCGGCGGGCCGCGAGCCGGGGGCGGTGGACCAGGGCAGCGCCAGGGCGGCGGTGGACCGGCCGTCCGCGAGCCCGGCCAGCAGCGCCGCGGTCTCCGTACCCTCCTCCGGTCCGGTGGAGAGCAGGGCCTCGACGGCGATGACGGCACTGGTGAGATAGGGGGACGGGGCCGCGGCGCGGCCGAGTTCCTCCAGGACGACGGCCGCCTCGCGGGCGGAGGCGCCCTGACCGCCGAGGCTCTCCGGCACGAGCAGTCCGGCGGCGCCCATGCCGGCGCCGAGCGCCGTCCACAGGTCCGGGTCGTACGGCCGGCCGGTCTCGATCCGGGCGAGGACGGCGGCCGGTCCGCAGCGGTCGGTGAGCAGGGACCGTACGGCGGAGCGCAGGTCCTCCTCCGCCTCGGAGTACAGCAGGTCCGGCACGGGCTGCTCCGCGGGGGCGGTGGTGCGGGCGTGGCCGGTGGTGGCGGCGCTCATCGGGCGAGTTCCTTCCAGGGGACGTCCTTGTCGGTGCGCGGTTCGCCGGGCAGGCCGAGGACGCGTTCGGCGACGATGTTGAGCAGGACCTCGGAGGTGCCGCCCTCGATGGAGTTGCCCTTGGCGCGCAGATAGCGGTAGCCGGCGTCGCGTCCGGTGAAGTCGACGTGCTGCGGGCGGACCATCGTCCAGTCCTGGTAGGTGAGTCCCTCGTCGGCGAGGAGTTCGACCTCCAGGCCGCTGATCTCCTGGGCGAGCCGGGCGAAGCCGAGTTTCATGGCCACGCCCTCGGGTCCGGGCTGGCCCGTGGCGAGCTGCTGCCCGAGGCGGATGGCGGCGAGGCGGGCCGCCTCGGCCTCGACCCACAGGCCGAGCAGTCGCTGGTGCAGGTCGTGGGTGCGCAGTTCGGGCCGTTCCCGCCAGGTGGCGGCGGCCTTGCCGATCATGCCGCCCTCACGCGGGACGCGTCCGCCGCCGATGGCGACGCGCTCGTTGTTGAGCGTGGTCTGGGCGACCTTCCAGCCGTCGCCGATCTCCCCCAGCCGGTGGCTGTCGGGGATGCGCACCCCGGTGAGGAAGACCTCGTTGAACTCGGCCTCGCCGGTGATCTGGCGCAGCGGGCGCACCTCCACACCCGGGTCGGTCATGTCGCAGAGGAAGTAGGTGATGCCGCGGTGTTTGGGCTGGTCCGGGTCGGTGCGGGCAATGAGGATGGCCCAGCGGGCGACGTGGGCGCTGGAGGTCCACACCTTCTGGCCGTCGACCACCCAGTCGCCGGTGCCGTCCTCGCGTACGGCGCGGGTGGCGAGGGCCGCGAGGTCGGAGCCGGCGCCGGGCTCGCTGAAGAGCTGGCACCACACCTCCTCGCCGGTCCACAGCGGCCGCAGGAAGCGCTTCTTCTGTTCCTCGGTGCCGTAGCGCAGGATGGTCGGCGCGGCCATGCCGAGGCCGATGCCGATCCGGCGGGGGTCGTTGTCGGGGGCGCCGGCCGCCTCCAGTTCGGTGTCGACGACCCGCTGCAGGGAGCGCGGAGCGCCGAGGCCGCCGAGCCCTTCGGGGAAGTGCACCCAGGCGAGTCCGGCGTCGAAGCGGGCCCGGAGGAACTCCTCGCGGGGTGTGGTTGCGGGGTCGTGGGCGTCGAGCAGGTCCCGGACGCGGCGGCGCAGCCCGTCGGCGTCCGGTGCCGGCTGCGGTGCGGCGGCGTTGCGCTGCATGTCGCGGCTCCTTGCGGTCAGTTGGGGGTGATGACGACGCGGCCGGTGGTCAGGCCGTCGGCCACGCGCTGGACGGCCGCGGCGGCGCCGTCGAGCGGTACGCGCTCGCTGACCAGGGGTTTGATGGCGCCCCGGGCGGCGAGTCCGGTGAGTTCCTCGTGGCAGGCGCGGACGGCGGCCGGGTCCTTGGTGTTGTACAGCCCCCAGTGCAGGCCGAGGATCGAGTAGTTCTTGACCAGGGCGTGGTTGAGGCCGGGGGCGGGGACGGTGCCGCCGGCGAAGCCGACGACGATCACCCGCCCCTCGAAGGCGATGCATTTGACGGACTTGGCGTAGGCGTCGCCGCCCACCGGGTCGTAGACCACGTCGGCGCCCCGGCCGCCGGTGGCCTCCTTGACGGTGGCGACGATGTCGTCGGTGTGCCGGTCGATGACGAGGTCGCAGCCCAGTTCGCGGGCCACGGCGGCCTTCTCCGCTCCGCCGGTGACGCCGATGACGGTGGCTCCCGCGGCTTTGCCGAGCTGGACCGCGGCGCTGCCGACCCCGCCCGCGGCGGCGTGCACGAGCAGGGTCTCCCCGGGCTGGAGCCGGGCCCGGCGGTGGAGGCCGAACCAGCCGGTCTGGTACCCGATGTGCAGGGCGGCGGCCTCCGCGTCGTCGAGTGCCTCCGGTGCGGGCAGCACGCCGGCGGAGTCGGCGACGGTGAGCTCGGCGAATCCGCCGCCGGGCAGCGGCGGCTGGGCGAGGACGCGGGCGCCGGGCCGGGCCCCGGTGGCGTCACCGGCGGCGACGACCTCGGCGCAGACCTCGACGCCGGGGGTGAAGGGCAGCGGTGGCCGGACCTGGTACTGGCCGCGGCAGAGCAGCGCGTCGGGGAAGTTGACGTTGGCGGCGCGGACCCGCAGCAGCAGCTGCCCCGGGCCGGGCACGGGGTCGGGCACCTCGTCGAGGCGCATCACCTCACGCGGTTCGCCGTTCTCGTGTACGCGCCATGCCTTCATCCGGTGGCCTCCGTGAACCGTTCCGTACAGCGTCGACAAGTGACAGGGGGACTGAGGGGGGCGGAAGCTGCGCACCGCCCGCCAGCGGCATACTAAGCGGTCGCTCTGCTCCGGGAACAGAGGCGGGGCGAGATCCCTGCCACCATCCGCGGTCCGCCCCCGCCCGCGGACGCCCGCCCCGCCGGACCACCGGACCGCACGCACCCCGCCCCGAACCGGCACGGCCGCCGTGGCGACAAGACGGGCAACACCGGCCAACACCCCCGACAGCGGGCCGCGTTGGGCCACCTCTTCGGAGAAAAAGTGGTCTAGACCTTGACTGGTGTAGACCAGTGCGATTGAGTGCCTGACCAACCCCCCATCGGCCGGCCCGGCGGGCCGCCCGGCCGCGGCGCGCCCCTGCCCGCGGCCCGGGGCGCGGACCCGTGCCGGGGCCGGCCCAAGGCGGCGCACTGCCGCATAAGGAGTGATCGCGTGTCGCGACGTCTTCTGGCGTCACTCACCACCCTGCTCGTCTGCGGCGGACTGGCCGCACCCGTGGCCGCCTCGGCCGCTCCCGGTTCCGCGGCCCGGACCGCGGCCTGCTCCGCGCCGAACTGGACGGCCGGGCAGTGGTACCCGGCAGGCTCGGTCGTCCGCTACACGGACGGCCGGTACTACCGCGCCGAGCACGACAACCCGGGATATGACCCGGTGATCAGCACCTGGTACTGGGAGCCGTACTCCTGCGAGGGCGGCGAGCCGGCACCCAGCGGCTTCGTGGTGAGCGAGGCGCAGTTCGAGCGCATGTTCCCGAACCGGAACTCCTTCTACACCTACAGCGGCCTGAAGGCGGCGCTGAGCGCCTACCCCGGCTTCGCCAACACCGGCAGCGACACCGTCAAGCGGCAGGAAGCGGCCGCCTTCCTGGCCAACGTCGCCCACGAGACCGGCGGCCTGGTGCACATCGTCGAGCAGAACACCGCCAACTACCCGCACTACTGTGACACGTCGCAGCCGTACGGCTGCCCCGCCGGGCACGACGCGTACTACGGCCGCGGGCCCATCCAGCTGAGCTGGAACTTCAACTACAAGGCGGCCGGTGACGCCCTCGGCATCGACCTGCTGAACAACCCGTTCCTGGTGCAGAACGACGCGGCCGTGGCCTGGAAGACCGCCCTGTGGTACTGGAACACCCAGAGCGGCCCCGGCAGCATGACCGGCCACACCGCGATGACCGGCGGGCACGGTTTCGGCCAGACCATCCGCAGCATCAACGGCAGTCTGGAGTGCGACGGGAGGAACCCGGCGCAGGTGCAGAGCCGCATCGACAAGTACCGGCAGTTCACAGGCATCCTCGGCACCGACCCGGGCGGCAATCTCTCCTGCTGAGCGGCTGCTCGCCCACCCCTGTACGCCCGCCACGGCCCACCGCCGCGGCGGGCGTACCGCTGCGCACGGGGCCCTCACCCACGCGCTTCGGCGCCCGGGCCGCCCGCGTCCCACCGGGCACTTCTCGTCAATTCTCTTTCCCCTTGAGGCAATCCGGGCCGCCGTACGTAGGTGATGGGTGAACAGGCGTACGGGGAGCCGAGCACCGCGACCGCTCGCGTCTGTCCGCATGGCAGGAGGACCCGCTCGCGGTGTCCGCCCCGCCGCAGCCCCACAAGCCGGACCGGCCGGACCCCCAGCGGCCGGTCCGCCCCCCGATGGAGGTCAGTCAGTTGAGCCACCGACGAGTCAACAAGCGGACGGGCGCCATAGCCGCGGCCTCCGCAGCCGCCCTCGCGGGAGCGGTGATCCTGCTGCCGAACGCGAACGCCAGTGACGAGAAGGAGGCCGCCCCCAGAACGTTCGCCGGCCCGGCCGCGGCCAAGACCGGCACCGCGCTCGCGGCCGACCTGGGCGCCGACGCCGCGGGCTGGTACTTCGACGGCGAGTCCGGGCGGCTCGTCATGAACGTCCTGGACGAGGAAGCCGCGGAGACCGCCCGCGCCAAGGGCGCCGAGGCGCGGATCGTGGACAACAGCATGACCGAACTGAAGGCGGCCACCCGGACGCTCGGCGACAAGGCGTCGATTCCGGGCACCGCCTGGTCGATCGACCCCAAGACCAACAAGGTCTCCGTCCTCGCCGACCGCACCGTGACGGGCGACAGACTCGCCGCGCTGGAGCAGGCCACCGACGGCATGGCGGGCCTGGTGACCGTCAAGCGCAGCCAGGGCGAGTTCAAGCCCTTCGCCGACGGCGGCGACGCCATCTTCAGCGGCGGCGCACGCTGCTCCCTGGGCTTCAATGTGGACGTGAACGGCGCCCCGGGCTTCCTGACCGCCGGCCACTGCGGCGATGTCGCCACGGCCTGGACGGGCGACCAGGCCGGCGCCCAGCCGCTGGGCACGACGGCCGAATCGGTCTTCCCCGTCAGCGACTTCTCCCTGGTGATGTACGACGACCCGGCGACGGAGGCCCCGAGCACGGTCGATCTGCAGGACGGCACCACGCAGGAGATCACCGAGGCCGCGGAGGCCAGTGTCGGCATGGCGGTGCAGCGCTCCGGCAGCACCACCGGTCTCAGCGAGGGCACGGTCACCGGCCTCAACGCCACCGTCAACTACGGCAACGGCGATATCGTCAACGGCCTGATCCAGACCGATGTCTGCGCCGAGCCGGGCGACAGCGGCGGTGCCATGTTCTCCGGCAACGCGGCCGTGGGCCTCACCTCGGGCGGCAGCGGTGACTGCACCGTCGGCGGCGAGACCTTCTTCCAGCCGGTGACCACCGCGCTGGAGGCCGTGGGCGCGACGATCGGCGCCGGTGGCGCCGGTGCCGGCGGCGAGGGAGCCGGTGCCGGTGACGAGGCCGGCGCGGGCGGCGAGGCCGGTGACGGCGCCGCCGGCGAGGAGGCCGGTGACGCGGGTGACATCGGCGCCGGTGACGAGGGCCTCGGCGAGGAGGACGGCTTCGGCGGCGCCGCGGACGGCCGGGCCGGCCACGGCTCCCGGGACGACTCCACCGACACCCGGACGGGCCACCGCTCGTAACGGCGGCCCGGGGAGGCGGCCGCCGGCCGGCCGCCTCCCCGGCCCCATCGCACCCGACGCAGGATCCGGGCGCGGGGCCCGGGTACCTCTCCCCTGGTACCCGGGCCCCGCGCCCGTCTTCCGCTCCCACCGCGGGGCCCTGCCGCGGCTCCCGCCCTCTCCCGGAGCCCTGGACCACCCCCGCCCGTTCACCGGTGCCGGTAGTCCGCCGGTACCGGGGACGGGACTTCCCGCCGCTCACCGGGCCCCGGGAGACACGCCGGCACGGCGGCAGCCCCGCGCCGCCACCCCGTCCCGCGGCGCCACCCCTCTCCGCCGCCCGGCGCGCCCCCGTCACGCTCCGTCTCCCCTCTCCCCCGGCCCCCGGGCCGCGCTTCCCACTCCTGGGGAAGGAGGGCCGGAGAGGCACTCTTGAGTACATCCGCCGCAGCGGGTTAGGTGATGCGGGACGGCACCGGTTCACCTACCGTGAGCAGGTGCCGCCGCCACACCGGGAGGTACCGGACATGACCGATGTCTTCGACGCGCTCATCCCTCCGCCGGAGCCCCGCGCCCGGCCCGTCACCACCGCCGAGGTCGACGCCCAGGTGCGTGGCGTCTGCTTCAAGACCGGGCCGCCGCGCAGGCTCGGGGTGGAACTCGAATGGTTCATCCACGATCCGCGCGATGCCCGCTCCGCCGTCGAGCCGTCCCGGCTCTCCGCCGCCCACGCCGCCCTGCGCGGCCTGACCCTCCGCTCCGCGCTCACCTTCGAGCCCGGCGGGCAGATCGAGCTCAGCTCTCCCCCGGCCGGCTCCCTCGCCGCCTGCGTGGCGGACGCGGCCGCCGATCTGCGCCGCGTACGCGCCGCCCTCGCCGCCCGCGGCCTGGCCCTCGCCGGGCACGGCCACGATCCGTGGAACCCCCCGCGCCGGCTGCTCACCGCTCCCCGCTACCGCGCCATGGAGGCGTACTTCGACCGCGCCGGTCCCGCCGGCCGGGCCATGATGTGCGCCACCGCCTCCGTCCAGGTGTGCCTGGACGCCGGTCACGAGGAGCCCGGCCCGCTCGGCCACGCCCGCCGCTGGCGGCTGGCGCATCTGCTGGGCGCCGTGCTCGTGGCGGCCTTCGCCAACTCCCCGCTCCGGCAGGGCGTCCCCACCGGCTGGCGCTCCACCCGGCAGGCCCTCTGGGCCGAGCTGGACCCCGGCCGCTCCCTGGCTCCGCCCGACGGTCCGGAGCCGCGCACCGCCTGGGCGGCGTACGCCCTCGACGCGCCCGTCATGTGCGTCCGGTCCGACAACGGCGGGCCGTGGACCCTTCCCCCGGACGGGCTGACGTTCCGCCACTGGATCGCGGGCGGCGCCCCCCGGCCGCCGACCGCCGACGATCTCGCCTACCACCTGACCACCCTCTTCCCCCCGGTCCGGCCGCGCGGCCATCTGGAGCTGCGCATGATCGACGCGCAGCCGGGCGAGGACGGCTGGATGGTGCCGCTCGCGGTGACCGCCGCCCTGTTCGACGACCCGGCCGCCTCCGCCACGGCCGTACGGGCCGTCGAACCGCTCGCCGCCACCGCCGGCGCGGAACCCCCGCCCGGCAACCCGCTGTGGCGGAACGCGGCCCGCCACGGCCTCGCCGACCCCGCGCTCCGGGCCGCCGCCGAGACCTGCTTCGCCGCCGCCCGCGAGGCGCTGCCCCGGCTGGGGGCGCCGCCCGCCGTACGGGACGCGGTGGCGGACTTCACCGAACGCTATGTCTCCCGGGGCCGCTGCCCCGCCGACGACCTGCTCGACCTGTACGGACAGCCGGCACCAGGGAAGGAGAGCCGCCCATGACGGCCACCGAACGGACCAGCCCCGCCGCCCGCGACACCGCCGAGAGCGTCCTCCCCGACACCACCCCGGACACCTTCCGCCGCCGGGCCGCCGACGCCCTCACCGCCGCCCGCGACCGGACCGCCCTGCTCACCTCCTGTGTCGACGACCCCGAACTCACCGCGCAGCACTCCCCGCTGATGTCCCCGCTCGTCTGGGACCTCGCCCACATCGGCAACTTCGAGGACCAGTGGCTGCTCCGCGCCGTCGGCGGCCGCGAGGCGCTCCGCCCCGACGTCGACGCCGTCTACGACGCCTTCGAACACCCGCGCGCCGAGCGCCCCTCCCTGCCGCTGCTGCCGCCCGGCGAGGCCCGCCACTACGTCGCCGACGTGCGGGCCCGGGCCCTCGACGTGCTGGCGGACACCCGGCTGGAGGGCGGGGAACTGACCGACGCGGCCTTCGCGTTCGGCATGATCGCCCAGCACGAGCAG
This sequence comes from Streptomyces xinghaiensis S187, assembly GCF_000220705.2. GTDB lineage: Bacteria > Actinomycetota > Actinomycetes > Streptomycetales > Streptomycetaceae > Streptomyces > Streptomyces xinghaiensis. The sequence goes on from NZ_CP023202.1 coordinate 655,425, forward strand.
CAGCACGACGAGACCATGCTCATCACCCACCAGCTGCGCCGCGGCCCCGCCGCGCTGACCGCCCCCGCGCCACCGCCCGCCCCCGCCGACGCGGACTCGCTGCCGGCCGAGGTCCTCGTGCCCGGGGGCCCGTTCACCATGGGGACCTCCGCGGAACCGTGGGCCCTGGACAACGAACGGCCCGCGCACCGGCGTGACGTCCCGGCCTTCCTCATCGACACCGTCCCCGTCGGCAACGGCGCCTACTTGCGCTTCATCGAGGACGGCGGCTACGAGGAACCGCGCTGGTGGGCCCCCGGGGGCTGGGCGTACGTCCGCGAACACGGCCTGCGGGCGCCCCTGTTCTGGCGCCGCGAGGGCTCCGGCTGGGTGCGCCGCCGGTTCGGCGTCACGGAACCCGTACCGCTCGGTGAGCCCGTGCTCCACGTCAGCTGGTACGAGGCCGACGCCTACGCCCGCTGGGCCGGCCGGCGCCTGCCCACCGAGGCCGAGTGGGAGAAGGCCGCCCGGCACGACCCGGCCACCGGCCGCTCCCGCCGCTACCCCTGGGGCGACGCCGACCCGGGACCGGACCAGGCCAACCTCGGGCAGCGGCACCTGCGGCCCGCGCCCCTGGGCAGCTGGCCGCGCGGCGCCTCACCGCTCGGTGTGCGGCAGCTGATCGGCGACGTGTGGGAGTGGACGGCGAGCGACTTCCTCCCCTACCCCGGCTTCCGCGCCTTCCCCTACCGCGAGTACTCCGAAGTCTTCTTCGGCCCGGAGCACAAGGTGCTGCGCGGCGGCTCCTTCGCCGTCGACCCGGTCGCCTGCCGGGGCACCTTCCGCAACTGGGACCTGCCGGTGCGCCGCCAGATCTTCGCCGGTTTCCGCACGGCCCGCGACCTTCCGGGGAGCGCGTGACCGCCCGGCGCGGGCGGGCGCCCGCGACCGCCGTCACCCCCCTCCGCCCGGCACCGGGGCGGGGGTGGGGCTGATGTGCCGGCATGTGGCCTACCTGGGGCCCGGCGTTCCCTGGCAGGACGTCCTGGTGACCCCCGGGCACGCGCTGTACCGCCAGTCCTGGGCGCCGCGCCGCCAGCGGTACGGCACCGTCAACGCCGACGGCTTCGGCGTCGGCTGGTACGCGGACGGCGACCCGGTGCCGGCCCGCTACCGCCGCGCCGGGCCGGTCTGGGCCGACCAGTCCTTCGCCGACCTCGCCCGCGTCGTGCGCACCCGTGCGCTGCTCGCGGCCGTACGGGACGCGACCGAGGCCGGCGCCGACGGCGAGGCCGCCGCCGCGCCCTTCGCCGCCGGGCCCTGGCTGTTCAGCCACAACGGGGCCCTCACGGGCTGGCCCGCCTCCGCCGCCCCGCTCGCGGCCGGACTGCCGCCCGAGGACCTGCTGACGCTCCAGGCCCGCTGCGACTCGGCCTTCGTCTGGGCGCTCGTCCTCCACGCGCTGCGCCGCGGCGACGCGCTGGGCGACGCCCTCTCCGCCGTCGTCGAGCAGCTGGCCGCGGCGGCGCCGGGCTCCCGGCTCAACCTGCTGCTCACGGACGGCGGCACCGTGGCCGCCACCGCCTGGGGGGACACCCTCTGGTACCTGGCGGACCCGGCCGCGCGCCGCACCGTCGTGGCCTCCGAGCCCTACGACGACGATCCGCGCTGGACCGAGGCACCCGACCGCACCCTGCTCACCGCCACCCGCACCGATGTTCTCCTGACCCCGCTCAAGGAGCCCGCGTGAGTCCGTTCGCCGTCACCCGCACCCTGCCCGCCGACGCCACCGCCGCCGCTCTCCGCACCGACGTCCTCCGCGGGCTGTCCCGCCGCCACAAGGAGCTGCCGCCCAAGTGGTTCTACGACGCCCGCGGCAGCGAGCTGTTCGAGCGGATTACGCGGCTGCCCGAGTACTACCCGACCCGCGCCGAGCGGGAGATCCTCGCCGCCCGCGCGGACGCCGTCGCCGAGGCGAGCGGCGCCCGCACCCTGGTGGAACTCGGCTCCGGCTCCTCCGAGAAGACCCGCCATCTGCTGCGGGCCCTGGGCGGCCTGCGGGCCTATGTCCCCGTGGACGTCAGCGAGTCGGCGCTGCGCCTCGCGGGGGAGAGTCTGCTCGCGGACCACCCGGAGCTCGATGTCCACGCCTTGGTCGCCGACTTCCAGCACGGGCTCCGGCTCCCGGACACCCCCGGCCCGCGCCTGGTGGCCTTCCTCGGGGGCACCATCGGCAATCTGCTGCCCGCCGAGCGCGCCGCGTTCCTGGCGTCCGTGCGCTCCCTGCTCACCCCCGGGGACACGCTGCTGCTCGGCACCGACCTGGTCAAGGACGAGCGGACGCTGGTGGCGGCCTACGACGACGCCCAGGGCGTCACCGCGGCCTTCAACAAGAACGTCCTGTCCGTCATCGACCGCGAGCTGGGCGCCGACTTCGACCCGGACGACTTCGACCACGTCGCGCTCTGGGACGCGGAGCACGAGTGGATCGAGATGCGGCTGCGCGCCCGGCACGCGCTGACCGCGAAGATCCCCGCCCTGGACCTCGCCGTCACCTTCGACGCGGGCGAGGACCTGCGCACCGAGGTCTCGGCGAAGTTCCGGCGCGAGGGCGTACGGCAGGAGCTGGCCGCCGCCGGTCTGGAGCTGCGCCACTGGTGGACGGACGACGAGGGCCGCTTCGCCCTGTCGCTTGCGGGTCCGGCCGAGGACTGAGCGGGCGGTCCGGGCGGGCCCGGCGCCTCACCGGCGCGGCCCGCCCTCCGCCGGCCCGGCCGCCTCTCCGGTGTCCCGCCCGGCCGCCGGTCCGCCCGCCTCCTCGGCCCGGATCCGGAGCAGCAGGTCCCGCGCGGCCCGGGCGACGGCCGGCTCGACGCCGAGGCCCCGCACCATCTCCTCGGCGGCCGCCATTTCGTCGGCGCGGCGCCCGGCGTGCCGGCGGGTGCCGGTGACCAGCCGATCCACGGTTCCGGCTCCGGCGCCGGCGAGCTCCGCGGCGATGTTCTCCCGCAGCCACTCCTCGCAGCCGGCGGCGCGGGCCGCGTCGAGCGCCTCGACGACCGCCGCGGCCATCCCCTTGAAGAAGACACTGCGCAGCAGTTTGCGCCGGGCGGCGGCGCCGGCGCCCCCGGGCTGGAGGGTGACGGGCGTGCCCAGGGGCCGGAGGAGCGCGGCGAACCGTTCCGCGGCCGGGCCGCTGACGAGCATCGGCACCCCGAGACCCCGCCCCGGGACGGGGGCCATGATCGCGACGTCGGCGAAGGAGAGGCCCGCCCGGGCGGCGGTCTCCCCCAGTACGGTCTTGGCCTGTGGTGACGCGGTGTTCATATCGGCCCAGACGGCGCCCTCCCGGGCCCCGGGGGCACCGGCCTCCAGGGCGCCGAGGGCGGCCGAGGCGCTGTTGACGCTCAGCACCAGGTCGACGCCGCGCACGGCGTCCGCCTCGTCGGCCGCCACCTCGACGGCGTCACGGGGGCGGACCCGGGGGTCGTGGACGCGGACCCGCGCACCGAGGGCGAGCAGATCGCGGCCGAACGCCGAGCCGGCCTCGCCGTAGCCCAGCAGCGCGATGTACGGGGGCGGTTGCACGAGAGCCTCCTTGCGTCCGGCCGGTGGTCCGCGGGGCCGGGACCGGAGGGGCACCCTGCTACACTCCCGACAATATTGTCAACAATCACGCCAGCATCCGGGAGCCAGGGAATGCCGAGCGACGCATCCAGCGCGACAGGGACGGCCAAGGCGGCGAAGGCCCGCGCCAACGTCACGTCCGACATCCGCGAGGCCATCCTGCGAGGTGATGTCGTGGCCGGCCAGCGACTGGTGGAGGCGGACCTGACGGAACAGTTCTCGGCCAGCCGGGGGGCGGTCCGCTCGGCCCTCCTCGAACTCGCGGCCGAGGGGCTGGTCGAACGCATCGCCAACCGGGGCGCCCGGGTCCGGATCGTCCCCCTCGACGAGGCCATCGAGATCTACGAGGTGCGCATGGCCGTGGAGGCCCTGTGCGCCGCCAAGGCGGCCGAGCGGATCGGCGCCGCGGAGGCGGAGGAGCTCCGCACGATCGGCTCGGACATGCGGGTGGCGGTGGCCGGCGGCGACATCATGCGCTACCGGCAGCTCAACCAGCGCCTCCACCAGCGGATCAGGGAGATCAGCGGCCAGCGCGCCGCCTCGGACGTGCTGGAGAGGCTGCGGGCGCAGAGCGTGCGGCAGCAGTTCAAGGTCGCCACCATGCCCGGCCGTCCGCAGGTCTCGCTGCCCGAGCACCTGGCGATCATCGACGCGATCCGCGCGGGTGACGCGGAGGCCGCGGAGCAGGCGATCCGGCTGCACCTGCGCAGCGTCATGGAGGCGATGCGGAGGGCCTCCGAGGGCTGATATCGGCCAGACCCTTGACGTCGGCAACGGGATTGCTAACAATCCCGTTCAACAAGTTGCCGACAAAAAGGTGTCACCGTGTCCCACCCCATCCCGAGCCGGCACGCCAGGGACCTCGTCCGCGGCGCCTACGACGTCCACATCCACGTCGGGCCCGACGTCATGAAGCGCCGCATCGACGACAGCGAGCTCGCCCACCGCTTCGCCGAGGCCGGACTGGCCGGGTTCGTCCTCAAGAGCCACTACGTCCCCACCGCCGAGCGGGCCGCCGTCGTCAACCGGCTCGGACAGGCCCAGGCGGTGGGGGCCATCACCCTCAACGCCTCGGTGGGCGGTCTGAACCCCATCGCGGTCGAGATCGCCGCCCGCGGCGGCGCCCGGTTCGTGTGGCTGCCGACGGTCGACAGCTCCAACCAGCGCTCCTGCCTGGCCAGTGACCCCGCGGGCGCCAAGCCGCCGATGTGGGCCCGGCTCCAGGACGACCTGCGCGCCGCGGGCATGGCGGCGGACCCGGTCGAGGTGGTCGGAGCGGACGGCGCCGTCCTGGAGCGCACCCGCCAGGTCCTGCGGCTCATCGCCCGGCACGACATGGTCCTGGCCACCGGCCACCTCCACGGCGACGAGATCGCCACGGTCGTCGCGGCCGCCGCCGAGGAGGGCGTGCGCCGCATCGTCGTGACGCACCCCGAGTTCACCTCCCAGCGGATCGGCATCGAACGCCAGCGTGAGCTGGCCGCCCACGGCGCCCTGCTGGAGCGGTGCTTCACCACCCCCTACACCGGCAAGGTCGGCTGGGACCTGTGGTTCTCCAACATCCGCGAGGCGGGGCCGGAGAACTCGATCGTCTCCAGCGACCTCGGCCAGCCGTTCAACCCGCCCGTCGAGCACGGACTGGCGCTCGCCGCCGACCGGCTCCTCGAAGCCGGCTTCAGCGACGAGGAGATCCGCACCATGACCGTGCACAACAGCCGGGCCCTCGTCGGCGCCGAACCGCTGAGCGACTGACCGCCCCCGATGCCCGAGAGAGAAGAACCGATGAACACACGTCGCATGCTGGTCGTCGGCGCGCACAGCGCCGACTTCGTCTGGCGCTCGGCCGGCGCCGTCGCCCGCCACACCGCCGCCGGAGGGGAAGCCCTCGTGGTGGCCCTCTCCTACGGCGAGCGCGGGGAGTCCGGCGTCCTGTGGAAGCAGGAGGGGCAGACCGAGGAGAACGTCAAGAAGATCCGCCACGAGGAGGCCGCCGGGGCCGCCGCCGTGCTCGGCGCCGGGTTCCGGGCGCTCGACCTGGGCGACTACCCGCTGCGCGCCGGTGACGACGCCGTCGCCGAACTGGCCGGGATCATGCGCGACTTCGCGCCCCACCTCGTCCTGACGCACCCCGAGAAGGACCCGTTCAACCCCGACCACCCCGTCGCGCACCGCGCGGTGGCCCGGGCCCGCCTGCTGACCTCCGGCGCGGGCGTGGCCAGCGCGTTCAGGACCGCGCCGCCCTCGGAATTCCTCGCCTTCGAACCGCACCAGCCGGAACTGTGCGGCTTCGTCCCCTCGGTCTTCGTCGACATCACCGATGTCTTCGAACGCAAGGTCGAGGCCATGCGGCACATGGCGGCCCAGCGGTACCTCCAGGAGTACTACGCCCAGCGCGCCGAGCACCGGGGCAACCACGCCCGCAAGGTGACCGGCGACGCCGGCATCCGCCAGGCCGAGGCGTTCCAGCGCCTCCTGCCCCACGTGGTGGGTGCGCTGTGAGCCCCGGAACGGCCGAGCTGGGCCGCGCCGGAGTCGCCACGGTGTACGAGGCGTACGGCCGCCGCGGACTGATCGAGGAGTCCTGGGACACCGTGACCCCCGGCCGCCGCACCGCCGGTCCGGCCCGCACGGTGCTGTGCGGCCCCGGCGACAACCGCGCCGTCCACGAGGCCATGGACGTCCTCCGGCCCGGGGAGATCCTGGTCGTCACCCTGGCCGAGCCGGAGCCCGTCGCCGTCGTCGGAGACCTGCTGGCGACCCAGGCGGCCGTGCGCGGAGCGGCCGGGCTCCTCGTCAACGCGGCCGTCCGGGACACCGCCGAGCTCGCGGGCCTGCAGATGACGGTCCACGCCCGGTGGCGGAACGCCCGCGGCGCCGGCAAGGAGCACCGCGGGCGGGTGAACGTCCCCGTCCGCGTGGGCGGCACCCTGATCGAGCCGGGCGACCTGGTCGTCCTGGACGACGACGGCGCCACCGCCGTACGGGCCGCCGACGTCCCCGAGGTCGTGCGGGCCGTACGGGCCCGCATCGCCAAGGAGGCCGCCCTGCGGGCGCGCTGGCAGAACGGCGAGATCAGCTACGACGTCTACGGCCTGCGCGCGCAGGACAGCGAAGGGAGCGTGACGGCATGACCGCGCTGCTGAGCGTCGACGGACTGTCCCAGCGGTTCGTCAAGAACGACACGGCCACGGTCGCCCTGCGCGACTTCAGCCTCTCGGTGGAGCAGGGCACCTTCGTCTCGGTCCTCGGCCGCAGCGGGTGCGGGAAGTCCACCATGCTGAACCTCCTCGCCGGGCTGACCACGCCCACCAGCGGCGAGGTCCGCTACCAGGGCAAGCGGCTCACGGGGCCGCACACGGACATCGGCTATCTGACGCAGTCGGACACGCTGATGCCGTGGCGGGACGTCCAGCGCAACGTCGAGATGCCGCTGGAGCTCCAGGGCGTGCCGGCCGCCGAGCGGTCCCGCACCGCGGGCGACCTCATCGGCCGCGTCGGCCTCTCCGGTTTCGAGCACCACTACCCCCGCGAGCTCTCCGGGGGCATGCGGCGGCGGGCCAGTCTGGCCCGGATGCTGGCCGGCAGCCCGTCCACGCTGCTCATGGACGAGCCGTTCGGCGCGCTGGACGCCCAGCTCCGCCACGAACTGCAGCAGGAACTGCTGCGGCTCTGGGAGGGCAGCGAGCAGACCGTCGTGTTCGTCACGCACGACATCGAGGAGGCGATCCTGCTCGGCGACCGCGTGGTGGTCCTCGGCGGGCTGGGACGCATCGTCGTCGACCGGCGGATCGACCTCCCCCGCCCGCGGAACGCGGACGAACTGCAGGTCGACGCCACCTATGTGGCCCTGTACAAGGAAATGGCCGGCGCACTCCAGGGAGCCGCGGCATGAGCACCACCGACACCCCGCCCGAAGCCGGCCGGGCCCTGCCCACCGGAGCCGTCCGCGAGGACGTCCGGCGCACCTGGTGGCAGCGCCACGGCGGCACCACGACCATCTGGGCCACCCGGACCGCACTGCTGGTCGTCATGCTCGTGCTCTGGCAGGCCGCCTCCGGCCGCTGGATCGACGACACCTTCATCAGCCGGCCCAGCGACATCGTCGACCGGCTGGGAACCTGGTGGGCCGACGGCACCCTGGCCGACAACACCTGGATCACCGTGCAGGAGATCGTCTACGGATTCCTGCTCGGGGCCGTGGCCGGCGCGCTGGCCGGCTATCTGCTCGGGGCCTCGCGCTTCGTCTACCGGGTGCTGGACCCCTTCATCATGGCCCTCTACGCGATCCCGAAGGTGGCGCTGGCCCCGCTGTTCATCGTGTGGATCGGCATCGGCATGGACATGAAGGTCCTGCTGGCCGCCGTCACCGTGTTCTTCCTCGTCTTCCTCAACACGGCGGCCGCCGTCCGCGAGGTCGACCAGGGACTGGTGGACGCGGTGCGCCTCATGGGCGGCGGCCGCCGCCAGATCGCCCTCAAGGTGGTCCTGCCGTCCTCGATGGCCGGGTTCCTCACCGGGCTGAAGGTCTCGGTGCCCTACGCCCTCATCGGTGCGGTCATCGGCGAACTCGTGGCCTCCAACCGGGGCCTCGGCTACCTGATCAACGATGCCGCCGCTCAGTTCGACACCGCCGGGGTCTTCGCCACGCTCGTGGTCCTCAGCCTGATCGCCGGGGCCCTCAACATCCTCGTCGGCCTGCTCGACCGGCGCGTCAACCGCTGGAAGCCGCTCCAAAAGTAGCCAACGCGCCGCACCCGCGCCCGCGTCCACCCCCCGCGCCCGCGTCCGCCGTCCCTCACGAACCGGAGAACCCCGTGTCCCCATCGCGCCGCACCCTGCTCAAGGCGTTCGCCGCCTCCTCCGCCCTGCTGTCACCGACCCTGCTCACGGCCTGCTCGAACGGTGGCTCGGCCGGCAGGGGCGGCGCCCTCAACGTCGGCCAGATCAGCGACTCCGTCGCCTTCTTCCCGCTGTTCATCGCCGAGAAGCGCGGCTTCTTCAAGGACGAGGGCCTCTCGCTCGGCGACCGCCCCCGGCTCGGCACCGGTGCCAAGGTCGCCGCCGCGCTGAAGTCCGGCAGCATCGACATCGGCGCCGGGGTCATGACCGATGTGCTCAACCTCGCCGAGAACGACGCCCAGGCCCGGCTCACGACGTCCCTGGTCACCGAGTACTACGTCGACATCGTCGTGAAGAAAGGTTTCAGCAGCCCGGGTTCCTCCCTCAAGGAGAAGACCCGCGCCCTGGCCGGGAAGAAGATCGGCATCACCGGCCCCGGCAGCGGCACCGAGGCCCTGGTCAACTACCTCTTCGGGCTCGCGGGGCTCAACCCCAGGACGGACGCCACCCTCGTCAACCTCGGCGCGGTGAGCAGCGCGGCCCTGGGCGCCCTGAAGGCGGGACGCGTCGACGCCCTCGCCTTCTTCCAGCCCATCGGCCAGCAGGCCGAGGCCGCCGGGATCGGCGACATCTACATCTCGCCCGCCGCCGGCGACGTGCCTTCCCTGACCGGCGCCCTGCACGGGGTCGCCTTCACGCTGAGCGGCGTCCTCACGGAGAAGTCCGCGGAGATCGCCTCCTTCCAGAGCGCGATCGGCCGGTCCCTGAAGTTCATCGCCGGTGACGCCTCCGAGGTCAGGGACCTGCTCGGCGAGTACCTCAGCAGCGCACCCGGCCCCGCGCTCGACGCCCTGGTCCCCATCCTGCGGAAGGAGTCCCCCGCGTCCGCCGCGGTCGCCGGGAAGAGCTACGGCATCGCCCGCGACTTCCACGTCGACAGCGGTCTCGTCAAGAGCGCCCCCTCCTACGGCGAGCTCGTCCCGGAGGCGTTCCGGTAAGCCCCCGCCCCCGGCGCGCCGGGACCCGTACCCATCCGCCTCCGGGTACGGGTCCCGGCGCGGCGGCGGAGAGCCGGGCCGCGCGGCCGCCCCGCCCGGACTCCGCCGGCCCGGCCCCGTTTCCCCGCGCCCGGGCCGGGCACCCGTGGGTGTCGTAAGCACCCGGCGTCACCGGCGCCGGGACGACCCGACGGAAACCGGGCCCGGGAGGCACACCGTGGCTGACACATCGGCTCACATCTCCACCATCGAGCTGGACGCGCTCTGGGACGAGTTCCACCGCGTGGTGAACATGAACTCCGAGGAACTCGCCGCATGGCTGCGGACGGAATCCGCCGGCGAGGTCAGCGAGACCGAACCGGACCACTCCGGCACCGAGCTGGGCAGGCACGTCCTGCATATCCTGCAGAAGCGCCGCACCGACCTCACCGACGACGACATCCGGGTGATGCACAAGATTGTCGACCGGGTGACGGACCAGCGCCGCGAGGACATGGAACCGGTCGCCGGGCAGAGCTCCTGGCGGCACCGGCTCATGAACATGGGCCACGACCCGCTGAAGCCCCCGCGCGACACTGGGCGGTAGCCCCCTCCACCGCTCGGCCCTCCCGCCTCGCGCGGACGCCGCCGCCGGGGCACGGTGGGTCGTGACCACCCCGTCCCCGCCCCGCCCCCGCCCTTCACACAGCCAGGGAGACCCCCCATGACCAACCACGTCTACCGGGTGACCGAGATCGTCGGCTCGTCGCACGAGGGACTGGACGACGCGATCCGCAACGGCATCCGCCGCGCCTCCGAGACCCTGCGGCACCTGGACTGGTTCGAGGTGACCGAGATGCGCGGACAGATCAAGGACGGACAGGTCGAGCACTACCAGGTCGGCCTGAAGGTCGGCTTCCGGCTGGAGGAGGCGGGCTGACCGGCCCCGGGGTCCGCCCCCCGGCGGCGCCCTCGCGCCCGTCCCCCGAACGGACCGCCGGGGTCCCCCGGCCGGACCTCCCCGGCGGGCACACCCCCCGCGCCTGACGGAGGCTGTACGGAAGCGGGCCCGCGCCCGCCCTCCGAACCGTCCCGCAGGGGAGGACCCGACGTGCCCGTGAACATGGAAGAGATGCGCCGCTGCTCGGTCGCCGTGGACCTCGGCGCGTCGAGGACCCGGGTGTACGTCAAGGACACCGGCATCATCGTCGACGAGCCGAGCGTCGCCGCCGTCAACGTCCGCACCGGCGCGCTCCTCGCCGTCGGCGAACTCGCCGAACGCATGACCGGGCGCACCCCCGACCACATCCGGGTGGTCCGCCCCGTACAGGGCGGCACGGTCGTCAACGTCGACCTCGCCCGCCGCATGCTGCGCCACCTCATCGGGAGCAAACTCCGCCGCACCTGGATCCGCCGTCCCGGCATGCGGTTCGCCGCCTGTGTGCCGCACGACAGCGAACCCCTCGCCCAGCGCGCGCTGCACGAGACGCTCACCGCGGTCGGCGCCCGCCGGGTGGAACTGGCCGACACCATCGTTTGCGCCGCCATCGGCTCCGGGCTTCCGGTGGAGCACCCGGAGGCGGCGATGGTCGTGGTCTGCGGCGCGGGCACCACGCAGGTGGCGGTCCTGTCCCTCGGCTCGATCGTCGCCGCGGAGACCGTACCGGTCGGCGGCGACGCCATCGACTACGCCGTCATCGAACACCTGCGCAGCCGCCACGAACTGCTCCTCCCCCACCCGGCGGTGCGCCCGCTGCGGATGATGCTCCACTCGGACCCGGGCCCCGCCGTGGCCGAGGTGCACGGCCGCGACGTGACGACGGGGCTGGCGCGGACCGTGACCGTGGACACCGAAAGCGTCCGGCAGGCCGTCGGCGGACCGCTCACCGCCGTGCTCGACGCGATCCGCACCGTGCTCCGGCGCTGCCCGCCCGACCTCGTCGCGGACCTCTCCGAACGCGGCCTCGTCCTCGCCGGCGGCGGCGCCCTCCTGCCGGGACTCGACTCGATGCTGAGCCGCGCGACCGGCATCCCCGTGCACACCGCCGAGGCCCCGGACACCTGCGCCGTACGCGGGCTGGGCGCCATGATCGAGGGCAAGGTCGAGTCGATGCGCCTGGACCCACTCGCCGGCTGACCGGCCCGCTCCGGCCGGGCACACACGCCGGCGCGGGCGGTGACGCGGGCGGTGAAGCGGACGGTCCGTGCGGGGAACGGCCCGGGTGAGTGACAATCACCGGGTGCCGCCCCCTCCGTATCCTTCCCTCGCCGCGCTCGACGCGCTCCTCGGCACGATGCCCGGCACCGGGGAAGCACGCCGACGCCAGTTCAGCATGGTGCGAAGGGAGCTGGAGTCCGCTCTCCGGCAGGACGCACTGCCCGCGCCGGCCCGCGGCAGCCTGCGGCATCTCCTGGACGAACAGGCCCTCGCCCCGTATCTGCGCCGGGCGGAGTCGGGCGCGCTGCGGCACCGCCTGGTCGCCGGACGCCGCCCCCCGACCTCCCGGCACACCAACCAGACCCGGCTGGTCTGCCTCGACCTGCTGCGGGAAGCGGCCGGCCTCCCTCCCCTGCACCTGGCGGCCACCGGGACCCCGGCGCTGCGGCCCGTCCCCGGACACGCCCAGCTCTCCGCGCTGCGCCGGCAGCTCGACCAGGACCTCGCCGGCCCGCTGTCCCCGGGGCGGACCCGGCTGACCGCCGTGCTCGCCCTGGTGCTGGACACCGCCGCGCGCTCCGGAGAACTGACCGGTCTGCGCACCACCCACCTGACCGGCGACCGCGGCTCGGTATACGTGGAGCGGCGCCCGCAGCACGGCACCGCCGCGCCGGTCACGGGTGAGTGGCTGCCGCTGTCACCGCTCGCCCGCGCGGCTCTGGACCGCTGGCTGGCGGTCCGGGGGGAACTGGTCGCGTTCGCCCACGGCACCTCCCGGCTGTGGGTGTCCCTGCGCCCGAACCACGCCGGCCTCCCCGACGAGAACGGCAGCGCCGTGGGGCGTCCGGCCGGAATGCCGCTCGAGGAGAACGGGCTCATCACCTCCTACCGGCGCGGCCGCGCCCGCTACGGGCTGCAGCACCTGTTGCCGGACAAGCTGGAGCAACTGCGCCGCGCCGCCGAACAGCAGCGCGGGGCACGTCCCGCGTAGCCGCGTCCTTCAACCGGTCACCGCCGTCCCGCGGCTGCGGGGTTTCCCGCTGTCGGCGGTGGGATGATGGGGCCTAGGGCTTGTTATATGATTGTTGTGCCCGTCCGGCCGCCGGGTGCCTCGCCGGGATCGCCGCCCGAGGCAACCCGTCCGGGGTCTGCGGCGGTCCTACCGGGCACCGCCGGGGGAAGAGATCCCGGCCGCTCGTACCGGTGAACCGGTGGGAAGGAGCATCGCCCGTGGAGTTCGATCCCGGTCTCTGCCTGGACGTTCCGGAGGGTTTCGACGACTCGGACGCCGAGAGCCAGGTCCATCCGATGGCCCGGAAGCTGTTCCCCGCCACGACCGCTGCGGGAGCCTTCGGCAAGGCCCAGGAATGGGTGCGGGAGCACAACGTCCGTCTGGTGGACGTGTCATGGGACTTCCTGTACGACGAGGACGAGCCCCACGTACTGAGCGTCTACTTCACCTTCGAACAGGACCCCGAACAGGACTGAGGAGAGCCCTCGGGCCGGCTCCGGGGACGGCCCCGGGGAAGCCGCGCACTGACCCGCCGGCCGGCTCCCCGGGCGCGGTCCGGCGAGCCCCCGGAGGATGGCCGGTTCACGCCCCCGGAGAGCCCGCCGTGCCTCAGGTCGCGTCGGCCAGCGAGAGGGTGTGGAGCCGCTCGGGCGGGCCGGGCCGCGCGTAGTACCAGCCCTGGGCCGTGTCGCAGCCGAGGACGCGCAGGTGTTCGGCCTGGACGCCGGTCTCCACGCCCTCCACGGTGACCGCGAGGTCAAGGGTGTGCGCGAGGGAGACGATGCCCTCCACGATCTTGATGTCGATGGGGTCGGCCGGCTCCCGCTGCATGCCCCGGGTGAAGGAGCGGTCGAGTTTGAGGGTGCTGAGCGGCATCCGGCGGAGGTTGGAGAGGTTGGAGTAGCCCGTGCCGAAGTCGTCGAGGGCGATGTCGACGCCGAGGTCGGCCAGTTCGCGCAGCGGCTTCAGCAGGGTCTCGTCGGCGCCGATCAGCGCGCTCTCGGTCACCTCCAGGCAGAGCGAGGACGGCTCCAGGCCGGCCTCCTTGAGCACCTCCACCGTGTCCCGGACGAGATGCGGGTGGTGGAGCTGGCAGGGCGACAGGTTGACGTTGACCCGCAGCGCCTTTCCGTCGATGTGCTGGAACTGCCAGTCGCGGGCCTGCCGTACGGCCTCCTCCAGCACCCAGCGGCCGAGCGGCACGATCAGGCCGGTGTTCTCCGCGAGGGGGATGAACTGGTCCGGTCCCAGCACCCCGCGCAGCGGGTGGGACCAGCGGACGAGGGCCTCCGCGCCGTGCACCTGGCCGTCGCTGAGCCGGACCAGCGGCTGGTACTCGATGAAGAACTCGCCGCGCTGGAGCGCCATCGGCAGGCTGTTCGTCAGGCCGTGACGGGTGATGACCCGGGTGTCGGCCTCCGGGTCGGCGTGCTCGTAGCGGTTGCCGCCCGCGGCCTTGGCCCGGTACATGGTGATGTCCGCGCTGCGCAGCACCTCGGCGGCGCCGAGCTTGCCCGCCGGGCCGTCCACGATGCCGATGCTGCCCCGTACGGTCAGTTCCTTGCCGGCGATGGACACCGGGGTGGACAGGGCGTCGAGGATGCGCTCGGCGAAGTCGGTGACGTCCTTCTGCTCGGGCGGGTCGGTGATCAGGGCCACGAACTCGTCGCCGCCGATCCGCGCCACGAGCTGGCTGGGGGCGGTCACGCACGATTGCAGCCGGTCGGCGACGGCGACCAGCAACTGGTCGCCGACGGCGTGGCCGAGGTGGTCGTTGACCGCCTTGAAGCCGTCCAGGTCCAGGTAGCAGAGGCCGAAGCGGGCGGTGCCGCCGCGTGCGGCGACCGCGGATTCCAGCCGCTCGAAGAAGAAGGTCCGGTTGGGGAGTCCGGTGAGGGCGTCGTGCGTCGCCTCGTAGCGGAGGCGGAGGTTGAGCAGCCTGCGCTCGGTGATGTCCTCCATCAGCGCGAGCATGTAGCGGGGGGTGCCGTCCCGGTCGCGGAGGAGGGAGACCGTGAGGTTGGTCCACAGGACGGTGCCGTCGTTGCGGTAGTACGGCTTGTCGACGCGGAAGTGGTCGCGCTCCCCGCGCATGAGTTCGGCCAGCATCCGCCAGACGCCCGGGCTGTCCTCGGGGTGGGTCCAGTCGGTCACCCGGCGGCTGCGCACATGGTGCTCCAGACCGCCGAACATCCGGGTCAGGCTCTCGTTGATGTCGACGACCCGGCCGTCCATGTCGGCGATGCCGATGCCGATGGCGGCGCCCTCGAAGACCGCCCGGAACCTCGCCTCGCTGCGGTGCAGGGCCTGTTCGGCGTCGGCCTGCGCACGCAGCGCGGCGCGGGACATGGCCTCCTGCTCGGAGCGGGTCCGTTCCCGCAGGGCCTCGGCGAATCCGGCGGCGACGGCGTGCTGGAGCCGGGTGCAGCGGGCCCGGAGCTGCTCCACCGGCTGCGGTTCCTCGGGCGGGCAGTAGAGCGTCAGATAGGAGTCGATCACGCCCAGCGTGTGCGGCAGGCTCCCGGGGTCGGTGCAGTGCGCCGCGACGAGCGCGGCCCCGACCTCCAGCCCCGCGCTCGGGTCGAACGGCCGGGTCCGCAGGGCGGCGGCCAGCCGGCGGGCCTGCGGGATCAGATGCTGTTCGAACTCGGCGCGGGTCATGGACGTGGCCGTGGCCGGGTAGATGGCCCGGCTCCAGATCGCGGCGAACCGTCTCAGTCTGTCGTCGGGCCCGTCCTCGGAACCGTCTGGGCCGGGAGCCCCGGGCCCGGGCGGCCGGGCCGTCACGCCTTGCGCCCCACGCCGGCGAACCCGGTGTAGACCACGGGGTCCTCCTGCTCGCCGGGGGTGTCGGGCCGCCAGTCGGGCATCGACACGAGGCCCGGCTCGACCATCTCGAAGCCGTCGAAGAACGGGGCGACCTCCTGGCGCGACCGCATGACCAGCGGGGAGGTCGCCTGCCGGTAGACCCCTTCCACCCCGACACCCTGACGGGACGTCAGTGGCCCGCCCTCCGTCGACGCGTGGGTGAGCGCCATCAGGCTGCCCGGCGGCAGCGCGTCGCGCAACTCCGCGACGACGCGCCGCGGTTCGTCGTCGTCGGTCAGGAAGTGCAGGACGGCGACGAGGAGCAGCGCCACCGGTTTCCCGAAGTCGAACATGCTCCGGGCCTCGGGACTGGACAGGATGGCCGACGGCTCGCGCAGGTCGGCCGCGGTGATGACCGCGGACTCGCTGCCCTCCAGCACCGCCCGGCTGTGCGCCACGGCCACCGGGTCGTTGTCGACGTAGACGACCTTCGCCTCCGGGGCCGCCGCCTGGGCGACCTCGTGGACGTTGCCGAAGGTCGGTATGCCGGAGCCTATGTCGAGGAACTGGGTGATGCCCTGTCCCACGGCGTACCGTACGACGCGCCGCATGAAGGCACGATTCGCCTGCATGATCTTCGGCAGGCCCGGCATGATCTCCATCGCCCTGCGCGCCGCCTCCCGGTCGGCCTCGAAGTTGTGCGAGCCACCCAGGTAGAAGTCGTAGATCCGGGACACGCTCGGCACGGAAAGGTCGATGCCCTGGGGGGCCCAGGAGGGTCGCTCCATCGGTGGTCTCCAACTGTCGGCCAGGAGGGTCCGGCCATTTTTATGCCGGTGTATGCGCCTGAGGCTACTGATCGCTCCTCACCAGGGGAACCTCAAACGGAAATCTGCGATCCGTATCGGTCACAAACCATGGGCATGTGCGCCGTGATCCGGGAGTTGAGCCCCACCTGTCCCGCCCGTTCATTCAATACGGCTGAAGGGCAACGCAACTGAGGGCACATCAGGCCGGATCGGGCATCGGATTCACGCCATGCACCCCTCCCCCCGCCTGTCCGGTGCGCGCCGGTCCGCCGGGCCGGGGGCGCGGTAGGCTGCTGGCGTCCATGGCCTCAGCCGCATGGAGGAGAAGGAGGAACGGTGCCCGCGCCCTTCGAGCGCGGAACGGACGGCCCCAAGGTGATCGTCGCCGGGCTGGACGGTTCCGACTCCTCCTGGCGTGCCACCGCCTATGCCGCGGGGCTGGCCCGGCGGCAGAACGCCCTGCTCGCGGTCGTCCACGTCCAGCCGCTGCTGGTGGCCGGGGCCGCGCTGGGCGCCCCCACGGCGGCGATCACCGCCGACGCCGCCGAGGAGCTGGAGCGGGAGGCCCGCTCGGCGATCGGCCGGATGCCGGAAGCCGGCAGTCTGCGCTGGGAGTTCCACACCTTCCACGGCGACCCGTACACCGTGCTGGCCGAGGCGGCGGACGGGCTGAAGGCCGACGCCGTGGTCGTCGGCGCCTCCGAGCGTGCCGGGCACCGACTGGCCGGCTCGGTCGCGGTGCGGCTGGTCAAGGCGGGCCACTGGCCGGTCACCGTGGTGCCGTAGGGCCGGTCCGGCGCGCCCGCCGGGGCCCCCGGCACCGGGCCCCGCCACGGCGGTCACCCGGTCCCGGTCCCGCCCCCCGGGGGTCACCGGGTCACCAGGAGGTCTCCTTGATCGTCGCCTTGTTCTGGGGGGTGGTGGTGGCGGTGATCTCCGACTCCCTCCGCTGGCCGGAGAACGTCACGGTCAGCGTCGTCCGCTCGCGCTGCTCGGTCCGGACGGTGAAGCCCCGGACCGGAACGGCCGAGACCAGGCACACCCCGCGGTCGCCGAAGCGGACCGTCGCCTGCCCCCCGGCCGACTCGATGGTGTGCACGCCCGCCCCGCCCTCGCAGTCCGTGAAGGCGCCGGGACCACTCGGCGGCGCGGAGGTCGCCGGCGGCGGTGCGGTACTCCGGCTCGGCCGGGGGGTGGCCGGCGGGGACGGCTTCCGGGTGGTCGCGGCACGGGACGGGGAGGCCGTGGGCGTGGGAGTGGTGGTGCGCTCGCCGCGGGACGGGACGGGCTCGGCGCTCGGGCTCGGGGGGCGGCTCGTCGAGGAGGTGAAGACCGTCGGCGCCGACCGCGCCACCAGCGGCTTGGGCCGGGTCGACCCCACCACGAAGTGCACGGTCAGCAGCACCGCCGTCACGCTGACGGCGGTGCAGGAGAGCCACAGGAGGAGATAGCGGAGGTAGCGGGGCACGACACCATGGTGACGTACGGGATAACGTGCAGAGCCATGGCTTCCGTCCTGGTCGTCGAGGACGACCCCGTCATACGCACCGCGCTCATCGAGGTGCTCTCCGCGCACGGCCATGTGGTGCACAGCGCCGCCGCGGGCTTCGAGGCACTGCGGGAGATCACCGCCCGGCCGCCGGACGTCGTCGTGCTCGACCTCGGGCTGCCGGACCTGGACGGCACCGACGTGCTGCGGATGATGCGCGGGATCTCCCGGGTGCCGGTGGTCGTCGCCACGGCCCGGGACGACGACGCCGAGGTCGTCAAGCTGCTCAACGCGGGAGCCGACGACTATCTGGTCAAGCCCTTCTCGGGCGAGCAGCTCGCCGCCCGGATCGGCGCGGTGCTGCGCCGTACCGCTCCCCCGGCCGCCGCGCTCCCCTCCCCCGGCTCCGACGCGGCCGGCGGGCTCCCGGGCGGGCTTCCCGGCGGCCCGGCCGCCGGCGGGGCCGCCGCGCGCACGGTACGCGTGGGTGACCTGGTGGTCGACCAGCCGGCCCGTACGGCCCGGCTGGCGGGGCGGGAGCTGCGGCTCACCCGGCGCGAGTTCGATCTGCTGGCCTATCTGGCGGCCCACGCCGACCAGGTCGTCTCCCGGCGCCGCATCCTCGCCGACGTCTGGCGGCAGCCGTATGTGGAGGACCAGACCATAGACGTCCATCTCTCCGCGCTCCGCCGCAAACTGGGCGAGCGGGCCTCGCAGCCGCGCTATCTGCACACGGTGCGCGGCATCGGGATCAAGCTGGTGGCCCCGCGATGAGACGGGCCCTGGCCGGTGTCGCGCTGGCGGTGACGTCCATGGTGGCGCTCTCCTTCCTGATCCCGCTGGCGCTGCTGGTGCAGTCCGAGGCGCGGGCCCGCTCCACGACGGAGGCGGAGCAGCGGGCCTCGGCCCTGGCCCCGGTGCTGGCGCTGACCACCCGCTCCCGCGATGTGCAGCAGGCCGTCTCGGGCCTGGACTCGGAGCGGCGGCTGGCGGTCCATCTGCCGGACGGCGAGGTGATCGGGGACCGGCACGCGCCCGCGTCCGCGCTGGCGCGTGCCGAGCGGGAGCGGGAGACGCTCGCCATGGACACCGACGACGGGTGGGTGTACCTGCAGCCGGTGATCCTCGCCGGGGACCGGGTCGCGGTCGTGGAGTCGTTCGTGCCGCGCTCGGCGCTCACCCGCGGCGTGGTGCTGTCCTGGGGGGTGATGTCGCTGCTGGCGGTGGGGCTGGTGGCCGGTTCGGTGCTGGTCGCCGACCGGCTGGGCGCCCGCGTCGTCCGGTCCTCCCGGGAGCTGTCCCGGGCCTCGAACGCGCTCGGCGAGGGAGACCTCGGCATCCGGGTGGAGCCGGCCGGGCCGCCGGAGCTGAAGGAGGCGGGGCGGGCGTTCAACTCGATGGCGGACCGGGTGGTCGGGCTACTGGCGACGGAGCGGGAGCTGGTGGCGGATCTGTCGCACCGGCTCCGCACCCCGCTGACGGCGCTCCGGCTGGAGGCGGAGCGGATGGGCTCGGCTCCGGGGTCGGAGCGGCTGACGGCCGCGATCACCCATCTGCAGACCGAGATCGACTCGATCATCTCCGCCGCGCGCAGCCCGCTGGCGGTGGGCCCGCCGGGCGGCGGGACGGCGGACGGTTCCGGAGACGGGAACGGGGACGGGGACGGGAACGGGGACGGGGACGGGGCCGCAAGCGGGGACGGGGCCGCCGGGAGCCGCTGCGAGGTGTCCGGTGTGGTGCGGCGGCGGGTGGAGTTCTGGGCGGTCCTCGCCGGCCAGCAGGGCCGGCCCTGCGGGCTGGACGTCACCGACGAGCCGACTCCGGTGCGGCTGCCGTACGACGACCTGGCGGCGGTCGTGGACGCGCTGATCGGCAATGTCTTCCAGCACACGCCGGAGGGGACGGCGTTCGCGGTGGAGGTGGAACGGACCGCGGGGTCGGTGGTCCTCTGCGTGGACGACGCGGGCCCCGGCATCGCGGACCCGGATCTGGCCCTGGAGCGCGGGGTGAGCGTCGGCGGCTCGACGGGTCTGGGGCTGGACATCGCGCTCCGGGCGGCGCGGACGACACGCGGTGACCTCACGATCGGCCGCGGCCCGCTGGGCGGTGCCCGGGTGCGGGTCGAGCTCGGTCTGGCGCCCGCCGTGCCGCCGGCGGGCACGCCGTCCCGGGCCTCGCGGGCGGTCCGCGCGGCGGCGCGGCGGGGGAAGCGGACGACCCCGGACCGGGGCGGGCCGGCCGGCTGAGGCCGCGGCTGGACGGCCCCCCGCGCGGCGTACGCGGCGCGGCCGGCGCGGACGGGGGCGGGGAGGCGGCCGCCGGGACGGCGTCCGGCCGGGCGGCGCCGCCTCCGGCGTGCGGGGGCCCGTCAGCGGCCGGTGGCGAAGACCTGGGTCCACCAGGGGCCGCCGCTCTCGTGGAGACCGAGGCCCATTTCCTTGAAGTCGCAGTTGAGGATGTTCGCCCGGTGGCCTTCGCTGTTCATCCAGCCGTCCATGACGGCGGCCGCGTCCGGCTGGCCCTTCGCTATGTTCTCGCCGACGGCGGACCAGGTGTAGCCCTCGCGTTCGACGCGCTGGGCGACGCTCGACCCGTCGGTGCCGGTGTGCGAGAAGTTCCCGCTGGACGCCATGGCGCTGCTGTACTTCTCGGCGGCGCTGTCCAGCCGTTCGTCGGCGCTCACCGGCCCGCAGCCGGCGTCCGCGCGGGCTTTGTTGACCAGGTTCAGGACCTCTCCGGCGACGCCGGTCGCGGCCGTCTCCGGGGCCTTGGCGGGCCGCTCGGCGGTCTTCGCGGGCTCCGGTGCCCGGGTGGGGGTGCTCTTCCGCGCGGTCTGCCGGTCCGCCTTCGCCGTCGTACGGTCCGGCCGCGGGGCGGCGGTGCTCCTGCTCTTCTCCGCCTTCGGCGACGGGCTGCGCCGGGTGGCGGACGGGGAGGGGGACGGCGTCGTCTCCCCGGCTGTGGGGGATGCCGGGGAGGCGCCGCTCCCGGCCGCGGACCGGGGTTCGGAGGCCGCGGTCGCGGGGCCGTCGTCGTCCAGGGCGAATCCCGCGCCGACGCCCGCCATGACCGTGAGCGCGCCGGTCGCCAGGGCGATGTGGCGCAGCGGTACGGAACGGCGCTTGCGGTGGCGGGATCTCATGGGGGGAACCTCCGGACCTGATGTCCGGACGGCCCGCGCTCGCGTGCGCGGGCCGTACGGACCGGGACCGCCGGCGGTGACCTCGCCGACGCGTTCCCGACCCTAGGGCCCCGGCCGCGCGCAATCGCTCAGAGGAGCGATTCTTAAAGTACCCATAAGGAAACGCTCAAGGAGCGCTTGGAGAACCCGTGCTCCGCACAACCGTTCCCTTACCGAGGGTGACGAACCGCCGGTGGGGCGGTGCTCGCCCGGAACGGTGAACTGTGCGCCCGGGCACGCCCGTTCGCCGGAAAGCGGGGTCCCGGCCGGCCCGTTCCGCGGTCAGAGGCGGCGGTGCATGATGTGCAGCCCCACATAGCCCTTCACGGGATGGTGGAAGCCCTCGGGCAGGGTGCCCAGGATCTCGAAACCGAGGGACCGCCAGAGCGCGACGGCCCGGGTGTTGCTCTCCACCACGGCGTTGAACTGCATCGCCCGGTAGCCCTCGGCGCGCGCCCACGCGATCACGTGTTCGCCGAGCGCGCGGCCCACGCCCCGCCCGGCCGCCGCCGGGTCGACCATGAAGCTGGCACCGGCGATGTGCGAGGCGCCGCCCATGTGGTTGGGGTTCGTCTTGGCGGTGCCGAGGACGGTGCCGTCCTCGTCCACGGCGACGACGGTGCGGCCCGGCGGCCGGAGCATCCAGAGCTCGCGGGCCGCCGCCTCGTCGAGGTCGCGGGGGTAGGTGTAGGTCTCCCCCGCGGCGACGATCTCGCGCAGGAACGGCCAGATGGCGGGCCAGTCGTCCGGGGTGGCTTCTCTGATGTGCATGGACGCCATCATCACGCGGCGGCGCCCCGGGCGGCGACCGCGTTTCCGTGCGCGGCGGCCGCCCGGGGCGCCGGAGGCGCCGGGCCGGACCCGGTCAGGCGTAGGTCCGTACCGGCAGTTCGGGCGAGGAGTTCTCCAGTGGCACCGCGTCGGAGCGGACCAGACCCATCTGCACCGCCTGCCGCGACAGAGCCGCGTCCAGCAGCCAGTCGGCGCCGGTACGGACCCGGTTGCCCGGCATCGCGGCCAGATGGTAGCCACGGGTGACGGCCTTGGCGACGGGCCCGGACAGCGGCACCCGGAGCGGGTTGGCCGCCGCCTGGAAGCCGCCCAGGTCCACCACGAAACCCAGGTCGCGGTGGCGGTACGGGCTGCGTTCGCCCTTGCCGTAGGAGGCCGCGATGTTCTGCGCGGCGGTCTTCCCCTGCCGCCAGGCGTGCTGGGCGGTCATCGGGGTGATCTCGCCGGGCTGGGTGAGGTCGGGCACGGCCGCGGCGTCACCGCAGGCGAACACCTCGGGGTGGCCGGGGACGCCCAGGTACTCGTCGACGCAGAGCCGCCCCTTCTCGGTGGGCAGGCCGAGGTCGCCGACGAGCGGGTCGGGCCGGACGCCGACGCACCAGACCAGCGAGTGGGTCGGGACGAAGCGGTCGTCGGTGAGGCGCACGCCCTCCTTGGTGGCCTCGGCGACCGAGACGCCCATGGCGACCTCGACCCCCCGCCGCGTCAGCACCCGCTCCGCCGTGTCCGCCATGTGCCCGGGCAGCCCGGGCAGCACCCGCGGGGCGACGTCCAGGAGCATCCAGCGGGGCGGTTCGCGGTCGCGCAGCGAGGGCTGGTGCCGGGCGAGTTCGTCGGTGAACAGCTTGCCGTGGGCGGCGACCTCGGTACCGGTGTAGCCGGCGCCGACCACCACGAAGGTGCAGCGCGCGTCCCGTTCGGCGGGGTCGTCGGCGACGTCGGCCAGTTCGATCTGGCGGGTCATGTGGTCGCGCAGATAGAGCGCCTCGGGCATACCGCGGAAGCCGTGCGCGTGTTCGGTGACCCCCGGGATCGGCAGCAGCTTGTTGACGCTGCCCGCGGAGAGCACGAGCCGGTCGTACGCGATCTCGCGGCGGTTGCCCTCCGGGTCGACCAGCCCGACCCGGCGCCCGTCCAGGTCGATGTGGTCGGCCTCGCCGAGCATGAGCCGTACGTCCGGCAGCGTGCCGGGGATGGACACCGAGATCCGGCGCGGCTCGAGGATGCCGGTCGCCACTTCCGGGAGCAGCGGTACGTAGAGGAAGTAGTCGTGCGGGTTGACCAGTACGATCTCCGCCGCCCCCTTGGCGAGGCGGCTGAGCGTACGGGCGGTCTGGTAACCGGCGAAGCCGGCTCCGACGATGACGATGCGCGGTCGGCTCATGGTGGCGTCCAGTTCGCTTCCTGCTCGGCGTCACGGTTCGTCCTGTCTGTTGCCTGCGGGTTCCCCCGACGGGCGGGGCGAATCCCCGCACGGCCGCGGCGGGGAGCCGGGCCCCGCGGCGGTGCGGGGGCCGGTCGGCTCAGCCCCGGTGCCGGCCGTTCCGCTCGCGCCGCCGGCGGCGCACCACGACCAGCAGGTCGAGCGCCGCGAGGACGGCGAGGACGGCGCAGATGCCGGCGATCAGGGCCAGCGACCCGCTGCTGGGCGCGGAGTCGGCACCGGCCGAGGCCGACCAGAGGGAGAACAGGATCGCGCCGGCGAGGAAGAGCGGGGTGTAGACGGCGGCCAGCAGCAGCCGCAGGCCGAGCGCGCTGCGCGCCGTGACGGGTTCGTCGCCGGTGCGCTCCCAGCGCCGGCCGACGACACCGGAGCGGGACCGGGGCACCGGGCCCCCGTCCTCCGGACCCTGCCGGGTGCGGCCGCGGCCGCGTTCCTCCTGAGGCATGGTTCCTCCGTACGTTGTTGGGCGGCCCGGGAGGGCCGGCGGGTCCGGCCGGGGCGGGGTTCAGCCCCCGGGGCCGCTCTCCCCGGCCCGCGTCTCGGGCAGCAGTTCGCCGATGTCGCGCGGAAGGACCGCCGTGAGCTTGTGCATCAGCTCCGGGCTGACGGCCGCGTCGAGCACCTCCAGGACGGCCGCCGCCTCCCGCAGCGCCTCCTCCTCGGAGTGCCCGCTGCGCCAGGCGATCCGCCCCGCGAACGAGGTGATGTCGAAGCGCTCGCCGTGGTCGCGGCTGTACTCCCGCTGCCGGGGCGCGGCCTCGTGCGCGGCGGTGATCCGCCGCACGGCCTCCGCGGCCCCTTCCGGGAGCTGCGCCGCGAGGTGGTCGGCCAGCCCGTCCGGCACCCGTTCGGCGAGCGTTTCCAGGGTGGCCCCGAGGGCCCGCTCGGCCGACTGCCGGTCCGGGAGCCGGGCACTGGCCTGCACCTTTCCGGTGAGTTCTTCGTAGCGCATGGTGAGCACCGCCTTGTGACGATTCCTGAGGGTTCCGCGGCTCCGCGGACCGGAGCCGCTCACTGCTGTCCGGGTGACCGCCGTGAGCCCTTCCGTAACCCGTCCGGGGCAACCGGTCCGGACCGGGCGGGCCGGGCCCGGACTCAGCCCACGTAGCGGCGGGCCGTGGAGCGGCGCTGCTCCTCCTCCAGCAGGCGCAGCCTGCTCTCCACGTCCTCCGGTACGGTCCGCCGCTCGCGCAGGACCCACGGCAGCCCGGCGAGCGCCAGCCCGAAGGCGCGCAGCGAGGGCCGGTCGCGGGGGACGGTGCGGGCCAGCCGGAGAGTGCGGCGCGCCGCGGCCGGCCAGGGCCGCCGGAGCCAGGAGAACCAGAGAGTGTTGCGGAGGCCGTCCACCCGGCGGCCGGTCGCGTCCCGCGCGGTGGACGGCGCGTGGTGGACGGTGGCCCGCCCGGCGTAGACGAGCCACCAGCCGCGGGCGGCCAGGTCGGTGGCGAGCAGCTCCTCCTCGCCGCCGAGCCACAGCCGGGGCGAGAAGCCGCCCGCCGCGCGGAAGGCGTCGGTGCGGAGGGTGGTGGCGGCGGCGAGGAAGGAGCCGAGGGCGGGCCCGGGCAGCCAGTCCGGTCCGTCGAGGGGCGAGTCGCGCAGCTCGGCGACGATCGGGTCCTCGGTGCCGGCGGGTTCGACGACGATCCGCGCGGTGACCCCGGCCAGCCCCGGGTGGGCGTCGAGGAGGTCCGCCGAGGCGGCGAGCGAGCCGGGGGCCCACCAGGAGTCGTCGTCGCAGAAGGCCACGTAGGGGGTGCCGACCTCGCGCACCGCCAGATTGCGGCCCACCGCGCCCAGATTGCGCCGGGGGCGCAGCAGCCGCACCCAGGGGTGCTCCCGGGCGACGGCCTCGGCGGTGCCGTCCGTGGAGCCGTTGTCGACGACGATGACCGGCGGCTCCTCGGGGAGCGCGGCCAGCCGGGCGAGGGTGTGCAGCAGTTCGTCCCGCCGGTCGCGGGTGATGACGACGACGGTGGTGCGCCCGTCGGCCCCGCGCCCGGGACGGTGGCCGGACCGGGCACGGCCCGCGGTGCCCGGGGTCCCGCCCTCGGGGCCCGGGGCGTCTCGGCCCGGCGCGCCGGGGACGGTCCCCGCGCCTGCCGCGCCGTGGCGGGTGCCGCTCCGGCCTTCCGGTCCGTGCGGGGGCGCCGGGGACACCACGGGCCGGCCGCCGTGGCGCGGGGCGTCCGGGGCGCCGGGGGTGTCACGGTCGCGGGTCACGAGGCTCGCTGCCCCTCCAGCCGCCGGACGGCGCGCTCCAGGTACGGCGGCAGCGGATCACGGAACCGGAGGGAGGCGGGGAGCCGGGCGAGGGCGCCGCTCAGCGCCTCACGTGCGGAGATGTCGGAGCGGGCCGCGAGGGCGAGCCGGGCCGTGCGGCGCAGGGCCGTCGGCAGCGGGCGGCGCAGCCACGCGGTCAGCAGTTCGTTGCGGAGCACCCGGGCACGGCGGCCGGCCCGCGGACCGCCGGCCGGGTGGTGGTGGGCCACCACCTCGGGGCAGTACGCCACCCCCCAGCCGCGGGCCGCCAGGTCGTAGGCGAGCAGGGTCTCCTCGCCGCCGAAGAACAGCACCGGGTGGTAACCGCCGGCGTCGAGGTAGGCCTCCCGCCGGGTGACGGCGGCGCAGCCGAGGTAGCCGAGCACCTGCGGGCCGGGGAGGTCGTGGACGCGGCCCAGCGGGGAGGCGGCCAGGACGTCGTTGAGCGGGTCGGGTTCGTCGTCCGGTCCGACGAGGGTGCCGGCGGCGAGCAGGCCCAGCCGGGGATGCGCGTCCAGGATGCGGGCGGCGCGGGCCAGGGAGCCCGGGTGCCACCAGGAGTCGTCGTCGCTGAAGGCCACATAGGGGGTGTCCAGGGCGCGCACCCCGTCGTTGCGGGCGAGGGCGCCGCGGTTGACCGCCAGCGGCAGCGTCCGGACCTCCGGGAAGCGCTCGGCGACCATGGCCCGGGTGTGGTCGGTGGAGGCGTTGTCCACGACCACGATCTCCGGGCGCTCCGGCAGGTCGAGCAGGTTCCGCAGGGTCACGGCGAGGGAGTCGGCCCGGTTGCGGGTGGCGATCACCACCCCCACCGCGGGGGTGGCCGCGGTGCCCTCGGCCCCGTCTCCAGCGGTGGCTTGCGTCATCCCTGCTGTCCTTCCTTCTGTCGGTGCCGCGTCCGGCACCTCCCCGCGTACCCCCGTTCCGTCACCGGACACGGCGGGCGGCCGGACCGGGCCGGCAGGTGTGAGACGGCGATCCCTGCGCACTCGGTGCGCATGAACCACAGGAAGCGGAACCAGGACCCCGACCCCCGGAACACCACCGGTCTGGAGCCCGGCGGCGGTGTGCCGCCCGGGGAGACGCCGCCCGTGGAGGGCGGCCTCTCCGAGACCGGGCCGGCGGATCTGCCGCACAACCCGTCGAAGGGCTGGGGCAAGGGCCCGATCATCCTCATCGGGGCGGTCGTGCTGCTCTTCGCGGTCTTCATGGTGGTGCGCGCCGCGGCTCTCTGGGAGTGAGCCGGGCGGAGGCACAGGGCTCCCGCCGCCCGGCCCGCGCCCGGCGGGTCAGGGCCGCTCGCCGACGCCCGTCGCCACCTCGGCGGCCCGGCCGCCGCCGGGCAGGCTCGGCGCGAGCGGCGCCGTGTCCATGCCGCGCTCCTCCCGCAGCCCGTCCACGAAGGCCGTGAGCGCCTCCCGGGCGGTGTACCGGGGGTGCCAGCCCAGTTCCTCCACGGCGCGCCGGGTGTCCATGAGCGGCAGCCGCAGGACCGCGTCGAAGAGCTGCGGGGAGGCGGGCACGAGATGCAGCCGCCAGGCCGCGGCCAGGCCGGACCGCACGGGCCAGGCGGGCATCCGTACGACGCGGGCGCCGAAGAGCTCCGCGAGCATCGGGGCGTCGACCGGCGGGTCCGCGGCCAGGTTGTACGCGCCGTGCGCGGCCGGTGAGGTGACGGCGAGGCGGTAGGCCTCGGCCGCGTCGTCGGTGTGCAGGGCCTGGAAGCGGAGACCGGGCAGGTCGGGGACGACCGGCAGCAGGTCGGGGCGGGCCATCCGCCGGGAGAGCAGGGGGCCGGCGAAGAGCCGGCGCTGCTGGGGGGCCGCCTCGGGCTTGAAGAGGAAGCCGGGCCGCATCCGGACGACCCGCATGTGCGGGTGCTCACGCTCATGAACGTCGAGCGCCCGTTCGATATACGACTTCTCGCGGCAGTAGGCGGCCTCCGGCCAGCCGTGCGTGGGCCAGCTCTCGTCGACGGGGCGGTCCTTGGGCCCGGCCGAGTAGGCCCCCACGGACGAGGCGTACACCAGGGCGGGGACGCCCGCCGCGGCCGCCGCCTCGAATACCCGGAGGCTGCCCAGGACATTGGTCCGCCAGGTGAGCGCGGGGGTGTGCGTCGGCTGGAACAGCCAGGCGAGGTGGACGACGGCGTCGGCGCCCCGGAAGTGCCGGGTGAGGTCGCCCAGGGCGGCGTCCTCGCCGACGTCGACCGCCGCCCACCGGGTGCGCGGCGGTGACCAGCCGGGCAGGCGCCGGGCGAGCCCGAGCACGGACCCGACGGCCGGGTCCTCGCTCAGGGCGCGCACCACGCTCGTCCCCACATTCCCGGTGGCGCCGACGACCACGACCCGCAGGCCGCC
This sequence comes from Streptomyces xinghaiensis S187, assembly GCF_000220705.2. GTDB lineage: Bacteria > Actinomycetota > Actinomycetes > Streptomycetales > Streptomycetaceae > Streptomyces > Streptomyces xinghaiensis. Next base: position 683,159 of record NZ_CP023202.1, read on the forward strand.
ACCGGCCCCGTCACCCCCCTTCCCGCCGGTGCCGGTGGTGCCGGTGCCGTCACTGCCGCCGTGCGGAACGCTGCTCATCGGCGCTGCTCCTCAACAGGTCGAGAACGAATGGGCGAAGGGAGTGAAGAGGGAAGGGGGCCGGGGAGGCCCGGGGTCAGCCGGGAGAGGCGACCAGCCGCCGCGCGGCCGCGGTGATCGCCTCCCGGTCGATGCCGGCGGCGGCGAGCTGCTCCTCCGCGGTGGCGGAGTCGGGCATGGTGCGGACCGCGAGGCGGGCCACCCGCGGTACGGGCCTGCCGTCGGCGAAGGCCTCCAGCACGGCGTCGCCGAGCCCGCCCTCGGGCCGGTGGTCCTCGACGGTGACGATCCGCCCGGTGTCGCGGGCGGCCTCGTGCAGGGTCTCGGCGTCGACGGGCTTCACCGAGTAGAGGTCGATGACGCGGGCGGCGATGCCCTCCTCGGCGAGCCGGTCGGCGGCGGCCAGCGCCTCGTGGACGGTGACCCCGGCGGCGGCCAGGGTCACCCGGTCCTCACCGGAGGAGCGGAGCACCTTGCTGCCGCCGATGGCGAACGGCTCCTCGGGCCCGTAGAGCCCCGGGTAGGCGTCGCGGGACGTGCGCAGATAGCTGATGCCGGGCCGGTCGCACATCGCGGAGACCAGGCGGCCGGTCTGGTTCGGGTCGCAGGGGTACAGGACGGTGCTGCCGTGGACCGCGCGGAGCATGGCGAGGTCCTCCAGCGCCATCTGGGAGGGGCCGTCCGGGCCGATGGCCACCCCGGCGTGCGAGCCGGCGACGCGCAGCCCGGCGCCGCTGACCGCGGCCATCCGCAGGAAGTCGTGGGCGCGGGTGAGGAAGGCGCCGAACGTGGAGACGTACGGGACCCAGCCGCGGGCCTGGACGCCGACGGCCGCCGCGACGAGCTGCTGTTCGGCGATGTAGCACTCGATGAACCGGTCCGGGTGCTCCTGGGCGAAGAACTTGGCCCGGGTGGAGTCGCTGACCTCGCCGTCGAGGGCGACGACATCGCCGCGCGCCGTGCCGAGCGCCGCCAGGGCGCGGCCGTAGGCGTCACGGGTGGCGACCTCCTCGCCCGGCTCGTAGCGCGGCAGTCGCAGGTCGGCGAGGGGGCGCTCCGGCTCGCGGACCTCGGGGGGCGGCTGGACGTCGACCCGCAGGGCGCGCGGCCCGCCCAGTTCGGCGATGGCCTCGGCGGCGTCCGGCAGCGGCTTGCCGTGGGCGCCCTCGCGGTCCTCCACGGCCTCCACGCCCTGCCCCTTGATGGTCCGGGCGATGACGGCGGTGGGACGGTGCGGGGTGGCCTTCGCCTCGGCGTAGGCGGCCTCGACGGCCGCGGGGTCGTGGCCGTCGATCTCGACGGTGTGCCAGCCGAAGGCCCGGATGCGCCGGGCGTAGGCGTCGAGGTCCCATTCGTGGCGGGTGGGGCCGCGCTGGCCGAGCCGGTTGACGTCGACGATCGCGGTCAGATTGTCCAGGCCCTCGTGGCCGGCGTATTCGAACGCCTCCCACATCGAGCCCTCCGCCAGTTCGCTGTCCCCGCACAGCACCCAGGTGCGGTACGGCAGCCGGTCCAGGCGCTTGCCGGCGAGGGCCAGGCCGACGCCGACCGGCAGGCCCTGGCCCAGCGAGCCGGTGGCCACGTCCACCCAGGGCAGCCGGGGCGTGGGGTGGCCCTCCAGGCGGCTGCCGTGCCGGCGGAAGGTCAGGAGTTCGTCGTCGCCGATGGCACCGGCCGCCTTGAACAGGGCGTAGAGCAGCGGCGAGGCGTGGCCCTTGGAGAAGACCAGGTGGTCGTTGCCGGGGTGGTCCGGCCGGTCGAAGTCGTAGTGCAGGTGGCGGGCCAGCAGGACGGCCATCAGGTCGGCGGCGGACATCGAGGACGTGGGGTGGCCGGAGCCGGCGGCGTCGGCGGCCCGCACGGCGTCGACGCGCAGTTGCTGCCCCAGTTCGCGCAGGTGGTCGAGATCCATGTCGCCTTCCTCGTCGGGTTCCCCGTCGGGAACGTTGCGGATGGGGTTGGGACGTCCACGCTGGGTACCCCGCATCCGGCCCGGCATCCACCGCCGTACGGCGGGATTCCTCACGCCGTACGGCAGGCGTGCGGAGCCGCCGCGCGTGGCACGGGAGAAGTGATGCCCTACACACCCCGTATGCCGCACAGCCGTTCCCCGCACGCCCCGTCGCCGTCCCGGTTCCTCCGCGCGGAGGCGGCCGCGGTGGCCCGGTCCGCCCGCCGGGCGTGGTCGGGGCCCGGGCGCGAACGGGATCTTCTCGTCCAATCCCTGAAGTCCGCGCTGGCCGCGGTCCTCGCCTGGGCGCTGTCGTCCTGGCTGCTGCCGGACACCCTCGCCCTGATGGCGCCCTGGGTGGCCCTCGTCCTGGTGCAGGCCACCGTCTACCGGTCGATGGCGCGGGGCGCGCAGCAGCTCGCGGCGATCGCCCTCGGCACCGTGCTGGGCACCGCCGCCCTGGCGCTGCTCGGCCATCCGGTGGCGGCGCTGGCCGTCGTGCTGCCGCTGACCATCCTCACCGGCAACTGGCCCCGCCTGGGCGACCAGGGCGTCTACAGCGCGACCTCGGCGCTGTTCACGGTGACCGCCTCCGGGGAGGCGACGGCGGTGGTCGCCGGGGAGCGGGTGCTGGCCGCGCTGCTCGGCGCCGGTGTGGCCGTCGCCGTCAACGCGCTGCTGCGCCCGCCGCAGTATCTGCGGGACACCCGCAAGGCCGTACGGAACGTGGTGGACGAGGCGGCCGACGCCCTGGAAGCGGTCGCGGACGGTCTGGGTGAGCCGCTGGAGTACGACCGGGCCCGCGACTGGTACGACCGCGCCCGCCGGCTGCCCCGGCTCATCGGCGATGTGCGGTCCTCGGTCGCGTGGACCCGGGAGAGCACGTGGTTCAACCCCGAGCGGCGCAAGCGGGCGGAGGCGGCCCGGCTGGCGCCGTGGTACGACGAGACGCTGCACACCCTGGAGGAGGTGTCCGGCCATCTCACCGCTCTGACCGCCATCCTGCTGGACGCGGCCGACGAGAAGCGGCCGAGCCCGCGGCCGGACGCGGGGGTGACGGAGCCCTACGCCGCCTTCCTCCGCCAGGTCGCGGGGGTGCTGCGGGCCTACGGCCGGTGGGTGGCGGAGGAGAACGGCGGACGGCGGGAGCGGGAGCTGGACGAAATGGCGGCCGCGGTCGGCGAGACGCACGACCGGCTGCGCGCGGAACTGCCGCGCTGGGCCACCGGAAGCCCGGACTCCGTGGCGTTCTTCGGCTCGCTGCTCCGGCAGGCCGGGGGGCTGACGGATCATCTGGCACCCGGCCGCCGCCCCGAGGAGCCCTCCGGGACGGAGCGGCCGGACGAGTGATCCCCGGACCGGGCCGGGGATGCTCCGCCGGGAGCTCTGCGCACCCCCGGCCGTCCCGCTCCGCGGCGGCCGGGGGTGTCGCGGACGGCGGGGCCGTCCGGGCGCGTCAGACGCGTGCGCCGTTGTCACCGGCCTCGGGGCGGACGTCCGCCGCGCGGTCCCGGGGCCGCGGCGGGCCGGAACGCTTCCTCGCCGGCGGCGCCGTGGCACCGCTCCGTCCGGCCAGTTCGACGGCGATCGGCACGGCCGTGAGCACCGAGGAGAACATGCCCACGGTGAGACCGACGAGCAGCGCGAGGGCGAAGTCGGTGAGCGAGTCGCCGCCGAGCACGGCGAGCGCCACCAGGATGAAGAGGGCGCCCATGCCGGTGTTGACGGTCCGCGGCACGGTCTGCACCACGGCCCGGCCCGCGACCTCCGCGAACGGTGTGCCCCGGTGCCGCGCCCACAGCTCCCGCACCCGGTCGAAGACCACCACCGAGTCGTTGACCGAGTAGCCGATGACGGTCAGCAGGGCCGCCAGGAACACCCCGTCGACCGGTTTGCCCAGCCAGGCGAAGACGCCGACGAGGATGAGCACGTCATGGGCCATGGCGGCCACGGTCGCCGCCCCGAAGATCCAGCGGAAGCGGACCGCGAGGTAGACGAGCTGGGCGGCCAGCGCGACGCCGAGGGCGATCAGCGCGTTGCGGCGCAGTTCGTCCCCGAGGCTGGGGCCGATCAGCTCGTCGCGGAGCTTCTCGGCGCCGCCGCCCGTCTCCGCCAGGGCGTCCCGGACCCGGAGCACGTCCGCGTCGCCGAGGTCCTCGCTCCGCACGGAGATGCCGCCGTCGCCGGAGGTCTGGACGACCGCGCGCGGGAAACCGGCGTCCGACACGGCCCGGCGGGCCTCCTCGGCGTCCACCGGCCGCTCCGTGGCGTACTCCACGAGACGGCCGCCGGTGAACTCCACGCCGAAGTCGAGCCCCCGGACCAGGATGCCGCTCACCGCCAGCACCAGGACGACCGCCGAGCCGGCGAGCCAGCGCCTGCGGTACCGCATGAGGCCGGGGCCGCGCCCCTCGAGCCGGCGGCGCAGCCGCCCGCCGCCCGCGATACCGCTGAGACCGGGACGGCGCCGCAGCGCGCGCCGGCCGGCCGCGCTCTCGGTCAGCGCCCGGGCCACGACGAGCGCGCTGACCATGGAGGCGAGCACACCGATGGAGAGGGTCACGCCGAAGCCGCGGACCGGGCCCGAGGCGAGGAAGAACAGCAGCACGGCCGCGAGCAGGGTGGTGACGTTGGAGTCCGCGATGGCGCTGAACGCGTTGCGGTAGCCGGACGTCAGGGCCGAGCGCAGGCTCCTCCCGCGCCGCGCCGCGTACTCCTCCCGGGCCCGTTCGAACACCAGCACGTTGGCGTCCACGGCCATGCCGATGGCCAGGACGAAACCGGCCAGTCCGGGCAGCGTCAGGGTGGCTCCGAGGAGCAGCAGCGCCGCGTAGGAGATGAGTCCGTAGCTCACCAGGGCGATCGCGGCGAGGCCGCCGAAGAACCGGTAGACGGCCAGGATGAACAGCGAGGTGGCGAGGATGCCGATCACGGCGGCCCGGGCACTGGCGTCGATGGCGGCCGCGCCCAGGGTCGGGCCCACGGTCCGCTGCTCCACCGTCTCGACGGGCACCGGCAGGGCTCCGCCGCTGATGAGCAGCGCCAGTTCCTTGGCGTCCTCCGCGCCGAAGTCACCGGTGATCTGGGTGGAACCGCCGGCGATCCCGCCGTCGCAGCGGACGGACGGGTCGACCTGCGGCGAGGAGATCACCTCGTCGTCCAGCACGATGGCCACCCGCCGGGCGGGGTCACCGGGCGGCGCACAGGCGGCCTCGGCGGTCAGCTCGCGCCACTTCTCCTTGCCCGCTCCCCGCAGGTCCACGGTGACGTACCAGCCGCCGCCGGTCTGTGCGTCGAAGCCGGCGCCGGCCCCCTCCACGAGGGCGCCGCTCAGCCCGGCCGGGCCGATGCGCAGCGGCTGCCCGTCCTCGTCGGTGAGGGTCCGTTCGTCCTTCTCCTTCTTCTCCTTCTTCCCTTCCACCGTGTCCCCGCCGGTGTCCTCCCGGGCGGACTCGCCCGCGCCGGTCACCGGGTGGAAGGTCAGCTGCGCGGTGCGGCCGAGGACCTCGGCCGCCTGCCGCGGGTCCTGCACCCCGGGGAGTTCGACGATGATGCGCCGCTCCCCGGAGCTGGTGATGGTCGGTTCGGTGACGCCGAGGGCGTCGACCCGGCGGCGCAGCACCTCCAGGGTCCGCTCGGTGGCCTCGGGTCCGGCCTCCGCCCGGGCGGAGTCACGGGTCTCCAGGACGATCTGTGTGCCGCCGCGCAGATCGAGTCCGAGCCGGGGCGGCTTGGTGAAGCTCAGCCAGACGGACGCGGCGACGACGGCAAGGGCGATGAACACCCGCACCCAGTGGGCGCGGGAGGATGTGGCGTGCGTGTGCACACTGCCTCCAGCAGGCACGCCGTGACCGCTCCGGGGCACGGCGGAGGACGACGAGGGGGACGTCGGTGCCTGGGAGCCGTCCGGGGCCGGCCCGCCGCCGGGCAGGGCGGATCGGGGCCCGCGTGCGCGCGGGAGGGAGCACGTACGGGACGGCGGCTCCTTCGCCGCCGCTCCGTCCGCTCCCGGTCACCGGCCTCGGAGAGCTCCGGGGCCGGGAGGCGCGCGGCCGGACCGCGGGGTGTGGTGCGCCGTGCCGGTCGCGGGCCGGGGGGCCGCCGCGGGCGCCCGGTGGCGGACAGCGGCCCGCCCGGCGTGCCGGACCGGTACGGCGGCGGGCATCCCGGTGTGGTGCCGCTGCTGGTCGTCGCCGACGGCGGCGGCCGCCCGGCCGGAGGACAGGATCCCGGGAACGGCCACCCGCTCAGTGACCGCGGCCGAGTGGTCCGCCGGACCGGTGTACGCGGGCGGGTCGGCGCTCCCCGCCGGAGAGGACAGCGGCGGACCGCCGAGCAGCACGGCGAGCACCGCGAACAGCGCGGAGAGCACTCCCGCCGGCCGCCGGCCCGGGGAGGAGCGGCGGGAACCGCCACCGGACGGACGCATCGTCCTCCCCCTCCGCCGACACCGGGTGAACGGCCGACCCTAGCCCACCCCGGCCGGCCGGCGCGGCACCAACGGGGGCTTTGCACCGGCGGATTCGCGGCCGTTGTTCGTACGGGCCCGGGAACAGCGGATACGGTGATCCGGTGGCGATGATCGGGGACGGAACGGTACCGGGGGCCGTGCTGCTGCTGGCGGCGGCACCCGTGGGCAGGGGCCGGCTGGTGGACGCGGCGTCCGCGCTGCCCGCGCTGGCGGCCGTGCGGCCGGAGGTGCTCACGGGCACGGCCGCGGCCGGCGTCGTGGAGCTGGTGGATCCGGCCGACCCGCAGGTGGTGCTGGTCCGGCTGCGGAGCGCGGCGGCCGCTCCGGGACCGCTGCTGGTCCTGCTCATCGGGCAGCTCACCCTGGACCGGCGGCAGCAGCTGCCGCATCTGGCGCTGGCGCGCACCACGGCGGCGACCGCCCGCTACACCGCGCTGCCCTGGCACTGGCTCTCCGCCGAACTCCAGTTCCGGCCGCCGGGTACCACCACGGTGCTGGCCGATCTGACGGCCGACCAGGCAGCCTGGGAACGGCTGCCGCCGCTCTCCGCGCTGGCGGTGGCCGGGGCCGAGCTGTACGGGGCGGTGTCCCCGCCGCCGGGCCGCCGGGCCCCGGCGGAGCCGCTCTACAGCCGGGCCGTCGCCGGACTGCTCCGGTCCGCCACGGGCCGGCCGTCCCCGGCGGAGCTCCACGATCTCGCCGTCGCCCGCGCCGGGCTGGCCGCCGAGGCCCGGCTGCTGACCCCGCTCACGACGGGGCCCGCCGACGCGTACCCCGGGCTGCCCGTCCTCCCCTCCGGCACGGCGCCCCCGCCGCCCTCCCCGGGCCGGCCGGCACCGCCCGCGCCCGCCGTCGCGGGTTCACCGCACCCCGCCGCCCCGCCGGCGTCCGCGCCGGGCACGGGCGGCCCGGCCGCGCCCGCCCCGGCCCGCTCCCCCGTCCCGCCGGCCCGGCCGGCTCCGGCGACCCCGCCGGCGTCCCGCCCCCCGGCGCCCGCCGTCTCCACCGCGTCCGCTTCCGCCGCGCCGGAGGACCCGCATCCGGCCATCCTCGCCGCCGCGCGCGAGGGGAGGCACGGCGAGGCGGCCGCCATGGCAGCCGCCTGGGAGCAGCACGCGCTGCGCCACCACGGCCCGGACTCCGCCGAGGCGGTGCACTGGCTGGAGGTGCGGGCCGATCTCGCCCGTCTCGCCGGGGACTTCGGCCGCTCCTGCGAACTCTGGCTGTCCGCGGCCTCCGCCCGGCTCGGCGCCGGGGAGCCGGAGGACGGGCGGGACCTGGTGGCCGCGGTGGACCGAGCGCACCACTGCTGGGAGCAGTTGGGCGACGGTGATACGGCCCGGCGTCTCGTTTCACGGCTTGCCACCCTGCGTCACCGGGTACCCGGACCACGTCCCGGTGCCGTCGAGGCGCTGGAACGCCGTATCGAGACCCTCGGCGCCGTCGGCGCGAACTGAGGGACGCAGCAGGAGGAGCCGCCCCGATGCCCCACGCCTATGAGCCGCCCACCGGACGCGACGAGACGAAGGAGGAGCAGGCCGACCGGAAGTGGGGCGAGCTGCTGCAGGAGGTGCGGGTCGCGCAGACCGGCATCCAGATCCTTCTGGCCTTCCTGCTGACCTCCGCGTTCTCCCCGCGCTTCCCGGATCTCGACCCGTTCGGCAAGGACCTCTACGTCTTCACGATCATGTGCGGGGCGGGGGCCACGGGGGCGCTGATCGCGCCCGTCACCCTGCACCGCATGGTCACCGGCTACCGGCTCAAGCCGCAGACGGTGCTGTGGGCCTCGCGGTTCACCATGGTCGGGCTGGTGCTGCTGCTGGTCACCGTGGGAGCCGCGCTGGCGCTGATCCTCCGGTTCGTCATGGAGGACACGGTCGCGGTCTGGCTGGCGTCCGCCGTGCTGCTGTGGTTCGCGGGCTGCTGGTTCCTGCCCGCGGCCTGGCTGCGGCACAAGCGGCGCGAGCTGTGCGAGGGCCCCGGCGACACGGACGTCAAGCGGGTGTCCGACGGCGGGTGACGGCGGGCGGCACGGCGCACGGGTGTGCCCGGCGGCCGGTGATCCGGTCCGCCGGGCACACCCGTGCGCGGAGGGGCCTTACCCGGGCCGCCGTCAGACGGCACCGGGGCGGAAGAGGGTCTTGACCATCCCGTCGCCCTTGTCCTGGAAGGTCTTGTAGGCCTTCGGCGCGTCCTCCAGGGGCAGCGTGTGGGTGGCGAAGCTCTCCACGCCCAGGGGGTCGTCGTCGGTGAGCAGCGGCAGGATGTCGCCCACCCAGCGGTGCACGTTGGCCTGGCCCATCCGCAGCTGCACCTGCTTGTCGAACAGCGTGAGCATCGGCAGCGGGTCGGCCATCCCGCCGTAGACGCCGCTGAGCGAGATCGTGCCGCCGCGCCGCACCGCGTCGATGGCCGTGTAGAGGGCGGCGAGCCGGTCGACCCCGGCGCGGCTCATCAGCTTCTCGGCGACGGCGCCGGGCAGCATCCCGACCATCTGGTGGGCCAGCTTGGCCGCGGGCGCCCCGTGCGCCTCCATGCCGACGGCGTCGATGACGGCGTCGGCGCCCCGGCCGCCGGTGAGTCCGCGGACGGTGTCGCCCAGGTCCTTGCCGTGCTCGTCCAGGCCGAGCACGTGCACGCCGCGGTCCTCGGCGCGCCGCAGCCGTTCCGGGACCCGGTCGACGCCGATGACCGTCTCCACGCCCTGGTGGCGCGCGATCCGGCAGGCCATGTCGCCGATCGGGCCGAGGCCGAGGACGAGCAGGCTGCCGCCGGGCGGCACGGCCGCGTAGTCGACGGCCTGCCAGGCGGTGGGCAGGACGTCGGAGAGGTAGACGAACCGCTCGTCCGGCGGCCCCTCCGGGACCTTGACGGGCAGGGTGTTGCCGAACGGCACCCGCAGATACTCGGCCTGGCCGCCGGGCACCTGTCCGTAGAGCTTGGTGTAGCCGAACAGGCTTCCGCCGGTGTTCCGGTCGCGGTTCTGGGTGGTCTCGCACTGCGAGTGCAGCCCCTGCCCGCACATCCAGCAGGTGCCGCAGGAGACGTTGAACGGGATCACGACGCGGTCGCCGGCCTTGACGGCGGTGACCTCGGAGCCCGTCTCCTCCACCACGCCCATGGGTTCGTGGCCGAGGATGTCGCCCGGTTCCAGGAACGGCCCGAGGACTTCGTAGAGGTGCAGGTCCGAGCCGCAGAGGCCGGTGGAGGTGATCCGGACGATGACGTCCGTGGGGTCCTGGATGACCGGGTCGGGGACCGTCTCCACCCGCACATCGCGCTTGCCGTGCCAGGTCAGGGCTCTCATGGTCGTTCTCTCCCTCTCGCGGTGGTGCCGGTCCGCCGGCGGGACGGCCGGACCGGTCGTGCGGGGGGCGCCGGCCGTGGGCCCCCGTGCGGCCGCGGCGCCTCCCCGGGGCCGTCGGCCGGTGCCGCGGGCCGTGCCGCGGGCGGTGGCCGGTGGCTGTCGTGCACGTCCGGACCTTCCGGTGCGCGCCGTCCGGCCCGTCCGGGCCGCCCGTGCCGTCAGCGCCCCGTGCTATCCGTGTTGTCCGTCTTGCCCGTCCCGGGCGCCGGAATCCCCGTCGGCCCCTCCGGCCACCCGGGCGGCGGCCTCGGCCGCCCGCCGTTCGCGCCGTTCCCGCTGCGGGACGACGGTGTACGCGGGGTCCTCCGCCGAGGCGATGCCCGCGTGGAACACCCCGAAGCGGGTGCAGGCCGAGCCGGCGAGCAGCGCGAGGCCGCTCACGGCCGCCCCGCTCCGGTACCGCCGGCCGAGCACCGCGGCGCCCAGCGCCCCGCCCGCGGTGAGGAGTTCGGCGGCCCGCATGAGCTTTCCGGCCTTCCCCCGTTCGTAGGTCTCGGCGATCATGCCGAGCCGGCGGCGCTTCAGCCGCACGGCCGCGGCCTCGCCCGCGGCGGCGAGCAGGGCCGCGCGCCGCGCCGGGGCGTTCTCCCGGACCGGGGCGGTGACCAGGGCCATGCCGGAGGCGGCGGCCGTCGCCGAGGAGACGAAGAGGTACGGCAGTTCGCGGTGGGCCTCGTGCCAGGCGGGGACGGCGGTGTCGGCGGCCAGTACCGCGGTGTACGCGGCGACGACGGGCCCGAGCAGCGCCGCGGTGCCGGTGGCCGCCGTGTTGATCCGCGGCAGCCGCCCGGTGGTCTCCAGGACGGCGGCGGCGCCGGCGGCGGGCCCGTAGGCGGCGAGCAGCCAGGAGCCGACGCTCATCGGGGAGGTCGGTTTGAACACGCGGAGCATGTTGGCGAACCGCTCCGGCCGGCCGAGGTCGTGGATGAGGGCGGCGGTGGAGGCCGTGACGGCCGCCAGCGAGGAGAGCTTCATCGCCTTCGCGGTGGTGGGGCGCCCGCTGAGCTGGGCCCCGGCGGCCAGTACGGAGCCGGCCCCGGCGAGCCCGCCGGCGAAGAAGTAGCCGGCGATGTCCGTGGCCTTCCAGCCCGGTGCCTTGATGACGGGACGGCCGTAGTAGGACCCGAACTCGGCGCGGGGCACCATGGGTTCCTCGCCGCGCCGTTTGCCGCGGCGCCGTTTCCGGTCCGTCTTCCCGGCCGCCGGGCCGGAGCGCTCCGCCGAGGTGCCGCCGGGCCCCGGGCCGGCCGGGGTGGCCTCGCGCCCCGCGCGCTCGCCCCGGACGCCGTCCTTCGTGACGTCGGAGTCCGTCATCGGCCCAGTCCCCTTCCGAAGACGCCGGTACGAGCGGTGCCCGCGCCCCGGCGCGCGGCCGGGGAGGACAGGAAGGCGGTGGCGATCCCGCCGAGGAGGGAGAGCGCGGCCACACCCGCGTGGGTCCACATCCGCGGCAGGTCGCGGGTGGTGACGACCGGGTCCGGTGGCAGGCCGTAGACCTCGGGCTCGTCGAGGAGGAGGAAGAACGCGCCGTCACCGCCGACCCCGTCCTCCGGGTCCTCTCCGTACAGGCGGGCGTCCGTGACGCCGGCCTCGCGCAGCTGTTCCACCCGCCCGGCGGCCCGCTCGCGGAGTTCGTCCAGCGGGCCGAACTGGATCGAGTCGGTGGGGCAGGCCTTGGCGCAGGCCGGTTCCATGCCCTCGCCGAGCCGGTCGTAGCACATCGTGCACTTGAACGCCCGGCCGTCGCTCGGCCGTTGCTCGATGACCCCGTACGGGCAGGCGGGCACGCAGTAGCCGCAGCCGTTGCAGATGTCCTCCTGCACGACCACGGTGCCGAACTCGGTGCGGAAGAGCGAGCCGGTCGGGCAGACGTCGAGGCAGGCGGCGTGCGTGCAGTGCTTGCAGACATCGGAGGACATCAGCCAGCGCAGCTCGGTCCGGCCGTCGGGGTGCGGCACCTCGGCCCCGGGCGTCACGGCGCCGGCGGGCTCAGGGGGCGCGGGGGCGCGGGTGACGGCGCTCTGCTCGATGAAGGCGACGTGCCGCCAGGTGGAGCCGCCCAGCCCCTGGGTGTTGTCGTAGGACATCCCGGTCAGCGACAGGCCGTCCTCGGGGATGGCGTTCCACTCCTTGCACGCCACCTCGCAGGCCTTGCAGCCGATGCAGACGGAGGTGTCGGTGAAGAAGCCGACCCGCTCGGGGTGGCCGGTGTACCCGGCCCTGCCGGCCGGGTCGGCCTCCGGCCCGGAGAGCAGGTCCCTCAGGTCGATCTCGGTCATGGCCGGGCCCCCGTACGGGCGGTGACGACGGCGGCACGGCCGCCGTGCTCCGGGCCGCGGCGCTCGGCGGCGGGGGCGGTCGGGACCGCGCGGTACGGGCGGACCGGCCCGACGGCCCGGTCCGCCGTGGCGGTCCGGGCCGTCAGCTGTTCGCCGTGCCGGGATCTCGCGGCCGCGCCGCGCCCCCGTGGGTCCTTTCCGGTGAGTTGCCGGTACACCGGCCGTTCGAGCATCCGGCTGCGCACGCCCATCCGTTCCTCCGCCGTCCGCCGTTACTGCGCTGCAGATCCGCTGAGCTGATCATCGGGACGGGCCTCGGGTGCCCCCGGAACCGGGCGCGAAACGCGAGGACCCGCCGGGCGGGGTGCTCCCGGCGGGTCGTCAGGTGGCCGTACGGGGACGGCCTGCGGCGTCAGTCGATGCCGCGGAGGATGTGGGATTCGGCCGGGTCGTCGTCGTAGCCGGCGAGCCGGATGGGGGCGACCCTGGACCACACGTCCAGATTGCGGGGCTCCTTCTGGCGGGCGGCCGGGTACTCCTCGGGTTCCGCCAGAAGCTGGTTGGTCTTCTTCTCGGTTGTCACCGCGCACTCCTTAGTGTCGGGTGCACCGGACGCCGTATGCCCGGGAAACTGCGCAGCCGGAGGCACGTGGCCGGGCGCCGACGCCCGATGGGGCTAGTGGTAAGTCACTGCGGGCGCGGTGGCGCCGGAGATGCGGACCGGGAGTGCGGCCATGGTGGCTGGCCTGTCCCGGGACGGGCCGAGGGTCTCGGTGCTTCATTTACCGGAAGGCTGTCCGTCTGCTGTCCACCCTACCCCCACCTGCGCGGAAGCGCTCGCGGATATCAGGATCCGGATACCGGAGACGGCCGGGGCGGCCCGGCGCCCGTGCGGCGGGACGCCGGGCGGACGGGGAATCCGGACGGCGCGGGGAGCGCCGGATGGCCCGGTCGGCCGCCCGGCTCCACCCCTCCGGGTGAGGGCGCGGGGAGGAGGCCGGGGGCCGGGGGCGCGGGGACTCGGGGGGCGCGAGGGCGCGGGGTACGCGGGGCGCGGGGTACGCGGGAACGTCCCCGGCCGCCGGCCCCGGCTCACCAGCCGGAGGGCGCGTAGTCCTTCAGGAAGCAGCCGTACAGATCCTCCCCCAGTTCACCGCGGACGATGGGGTCGTAGACCCGGGCCGCGCCGTCGACGAGGTCCAGCGGGGCGTGGAAGCCGGCCTCGGCCAGCCGCATCTTGTCCGGGTGCGGGCGCTCGTCGGTGATCCAGCCGGTGTCGACGCTCGTCATGAGGATGCCGTCGGTCTCCAGCATCTCCTGGGCGCTGGTACGGGTGAGCATGTTCAGCGCGGCCTTCGCCATATTGGTGTGCGGATGTCCGGCGCCCTTGTAGCCCCGGCCGAACACCCCTTCCATGGCGGAGACGTTCACCACGTACTTGCGGCGCGCGGGGGAGGCGGCCATCGCCGGGCGCAGCCGGCTGACCAGGATGAACGGCGCGGTGACATTGCAGAGCTGCACCTCGAGCAGCTCGACCGGCTCCACTTCGCTCACCGTCTGGATCCAGCTGTTGGTGTCGGCGAGGTCCGGGATGAGCCCGCCCGCGTCGATGGCGTTGCCGGCCTCGATCCGCGCGGGTGAGGCGGAGCCGCTGGTCAGCGCCAGGGCGGCGAGGGAGTCCGGGGTGATGCCGCCGGCCCGGTCCGCCGCGGCGGGCAGCGCCGTCTGGCTGCCGCTGCCGAAACTGCCGAGGACGAGGGGCTCCGGGAGACCGCCGCCGGACGGCAGCGGCGCGGTCTCGCCGGCCACCAGTTCGGCGTAGGACTCCGGGGAGCGGCGCACGGTCTGGGCGGCGTTGTTGATGAGGATGTCCAGCGGGCCCTCGGCGCTCACCGCGTCCGTCAGCGCCACCACCTGCGCCGGGTCGCGCAGATCGATCCCGACGATCTTGAGCCGGTGGAGCCAGTCCCCGCTGTCGGGCATCGCCGAGAAGCGGCGGGCGGCGTCCTTGGGGAAACGGGTGGTGATGGTGGTGTGCGCGCCGTCGCGCAGCAGCCGCAGCGCGATGTACATGCCGATCTTGGCGCGGCCGCCGGTGAGCAGGGCGCGCCGCCCCGTCAGATCCGTCCGGGCGTCGCGGCGGGCGCGGTTCTCCTTGGCGCAGGACTGGCAGAGCTGGTGGTAGAAGGCGTCCACCTCGCGGTACCGGGTCTTGCAGATGTAGCAGGAGCGGGGGCGTTCCAGGATGCCGACGATCTCCGTGGCCGCGGAGGCGGCGAGGGGGATGCCGGCCGTCTCGTCGTCGATGCGGTCGGCGGATCCGGTGGCGGTGGCCTCGGTGACGGCCTTGTCGTTGGCCGTCTTGGCGGCCCGGCGCTCCTGGCGGCGGCGCTGCTTCACCGTGCGGTAGATCCCCGCGGTGGCGCGCCGCACCGTGATGGCGTCGGGATGGTCCAGCGGCAGGTCGTCGAGTTCCGCGAGCACGCCGAGACACGCGGCCAGCCGCTCCGGGTCGATGCCGGGGTGCTCCTGCCCGGCCTGCTCGGTCCGCTCCGCCTGCTCGGCCCGGCCGTCGTCTGTCACCGTCATCGCCGCTGCCGCTTCCGTTCCCGCTCCGGTGCGTCCGGGTGCGCACACTCCGGCGGCACTTTACGGAGCACCCGGCGGCTCCGCCAAACCGGGCCGGGCCCGCGGGAGGAACGTCACACCGGCCCCTCCGGGGCACGGGGCCGGGCGGTCGCGGGGCGGGTCCGGGCGCCGCGGGCGGCGCCGGGGCCGGGAGCGGGGCCCGGGTCACGGGCAGGGGCGGCGCCAGGCGTCCAGGGAGAGGTTCTTCCGGAGGGAGCTCAGCCGCAGCCGCTCGCTCTCGGCGCAGTAGTCGTCCGGGTCCAGCGCGTACTCGGCGTGGAAGACCGCCTTGTCCTGCTCGACGAAGGGGGTGAGCGCGGCGCACTCGCCGAACTCCGCGCACTCCTCGTTCACCGCGAAGTCGAAGGAGCCGACGAGCTCGGGGATCTGCGGGAGGTCGTTCTTGAGCCCCACGGCCAGGCCGCGCTCATGGGCGAGCTCCGCCAGCATCCGGTTGTAGGCGAGCTGGTGGCGGGCGGTGAGGGGGAAGCCGGTGCGGTTGAGGTAGCCGTCCATGAGGTCGGGCTCCACCGCGTCGAAGCCCTTGTCCCGGCACATGTCCATGCGGCGGGCCATCAGCGGGCGCAGCACGGCGGTCCGCCGGATGTCCAGCCAGCGCTCCCCCGGCCAGCCGTTGCCGCGGCCCCGTACCGCGCGGGGGAAGTCGTCGCGGTCGGGACGGAAGTCCTCCCAGGCGCCCGCGTTGATGTAACAGATGACCTTGCGGCCGTCGGCGTGCAGCCGGGCGACGGTCTCCGCGTCGTTCTCGAAGCCGTCGATGTCGTAGACGGGGACGTCGACGCTCGTGTCGACCCGCCCGCTGAGCTGCCACTGCCAGGGCGTGCCGGGCTTCGGCCGCCAGTGCCCCGCCCCCTCCTCGCCGCCGGTGGCGGCGGACGGGGAGCGGGAGCCGGGGCCCGGTGCGGAGCCGTCGGCCGGCGGCCGCGCCCCCGGGCCGGAGCAGCCCGCCGCTCCGGCCAGCAGGAGCAGGACGGCGGTGAGGACGGCGGTGTGCGGACGGGTGCGGGTGCGGGTGCCCGTGCCGCGGCTCCGGCGGGGACGCGGGTGCGGGCGAAGGCGCGGGCGGAGGCGCGGGCCGCCGGTCCGGCCGGCGCGGCGGTCTCTCATGGCTGGTCGGCCTCCTCGGTTCCCCGTCGGGCCGCCCAGTCTTCCGGGTCGCCGCCGTCCCGTGCGACGGGCTGCGGACGGGGCCGGGGTTGGCATCCGGCTTCCGGGGCACCCGGGCACGGTCCCGGCGGGCACCCGGTGCGCGCCGGAAGGACCCTGCACGCTTCCCCGGCACCTGCCTGCACGACCGAGCGGAGAGAGCCATGCCGTCCGCGGAGCCCACACCCCCCGCCCCGTACACCGGATTCGACCGCATGTTCCTGGCGGGCCGCTGGCAGCCCGGCAGTTCCGGCAGTGTGGGGACGGACTCGGACCCGTACTCCGGTGAGACGCTGACCGAGATCCAGCTCGCGGCCCCGTCCGACGTGGATCTGGCCTACGGCGCGGCGCGGGAGGCGCAGCCCCGCTGGGCGGCCCTGCCGGAGGAGGAGCGGGCCGCCGTCCTGGACCGGGCGGCGAGGATCATGGCGGCGCGGCGGGCGGAGATCGGCGGCTGGCTGACCCGGGAGGCGGGGGCCACCGCCGCCCGGGTCGGCATGGAGCTCGGCATCCTCGAAGCCGTGACGCGGCTCGCGGCCGACCACCGGGAGCCCGCGCCGCCGGAGGTGCCGGCGGACGTCCCGGGCAAGGAGAACCTGATCCGCCGGCGGCCCGTGGGGGTCGTCGCGGTGATCAGCCCGTGGAACTTCCCGGCCTATCTCTCCAACCGCTCGGTGGCTCCCGCGCTCGCGGCGGGCAACGCCGTCGTCCTCAAACCGGCCGGAGACACCCCGGTCACCGGTGGTCTGCTGCTGGCGAAGATCTACGAGGAGGCCGGACTTCCGCCGGGCCTGCTCAGCGTGCTCGTGGGCAGCGGCGGTGAGATCGGCGACCGGATGGTGGCGCACCATGTGCCGCGGGTGGTGTCGTTCACCGGTTCGACGCCGGTGGGGCGGCGCATCGCGGCCCGGGCGGGGCTGAAGAAGCTCGCCCTGGAGCTGGGCGGCAACGGTCCCATGGTCGTCCTCGACGACGCCGATCTGGACTCAGCGGTGGACGCCGCCCTCTACGGCAGCTACTTCCACCAGGGGCAGATCTGCATGGCCACCAACCGCGTCGTCGTCGACGGGTCCCGCTTCGACGACTTCGCCGGTCTCTTCACCGAGCGGGCCCGCGCCCTGCGCGCCGGGGACCCGCGCGACGAGCGGACGCAGATCGGCCCGCTCATCAACGACTCCCAGCTGGCGGGTGTGCGCGACAAGGTGGCCCGCTCCGTCACGCAGGGCGCCCGGGTGGTCCTCTCCGGCGAGCCCTCGGGCCCCACCGGGCGGGTGCTGCCGCCGCATGTGGTGATCGGCGGCAATGACGTCACCACCGCCGCCGAGGAGGTGTTCGGCCCGGTGGCCACGCTGGTGCGGGCGGACGGCGAGGAGGACGCCCTGCGGCTGGCCAATGACACCGAGTACGGCCTGTCGAGCGCGGTGTTCACCGCCGACCCGGAGCGGGGCCTGCGGTTCGCCTCCCGCGTCGAGGCCGGCATGACGCACGTCAACGACACCACCGTGCACGACGACGTCCGCGCGGCCTTCGGTGGCGAGAAGGCGTCCGGGCTGGGGCGGTTCGGCGGCGAGTGGGTCTTCGAGGAGTTCACCACCCCGCACTGGGTGACGGTCCAGCACGCCCCGCGCGACCTGGCGTTCTGACCCGCCGCCCCAACGGGTTTGCCCGGTAAGGGCGTTGGCCTTAACCGGAAGGATGTACCCCTCTAGGATGTGAGCGCGTCGCACCGCACACGCGATCGCGCGGACGAGACTGTGAGGGGTCGGATGGGCCAGACACAAGAGCCGCTGCCCAAGGGGATCGACATCAACGTTCCCAGTGTGGCTCGGATGTACGACTACTTCCTCGGGGGCAAGGACAACTACGCCGTCGACCGGGAAGCCTCCGACGAGCTGCTGAAGGTGGTCCCGAGCACCAGGGAACTGGCGCTCAACAACCGGCAGTTCCTGGCCCGTGTGGTCCGGCGGCTGGCCGAGGACCACGGCATCCGCCAGTTCCTGGACCACGGTTCCGGCCTGCCCACCCAGAACAACGTCCACCAGGTCGCCCAGAGCGTGGACCCGTCCTCGCGCGTCGTCTACGTCGACAACGACCCGATCGTCCTCGCCCACGGCCGCGCACTGCTGGAGGAGAACGAGAACACCGCCGTCATCACGGCGGACATGCGCGACACCGACGGGATCTTCGGCCACCCCGAGGTCGAGCGGCTGATCGACTTCGACGAGCCGGTGGCCGCGCTGTTCGTCTCGGTGCTGCACTGCATCAAGGACGAGGACGACCCGGCCGGCCTCATCCGGACCGTCAGGGACCGGCTGGCGCCCGGCAGTTTCATGGTGATCTGCCAGCTGGTGAGCGAGGACGCCGCCACCCGCGATTTCGTCACCGACTTCATGGACAAGAGCACCCACGGCAACTGGGGCCGGGTGCGGCGGCAGCGGGACCTGGAGCAGTTCTTCGAGGGCCTGGAGATCCTGGAGCCGGGCCTGGTGGAGGTCTCCACCTGGCGGCCGGACACCGACCTCGCCCCCCGGCAGCGCACCCAGGAGTGGATCGAATACGGGGGCGTGGGCCGGCTGCCCTGAGCCGGGCCGGCCACGCCGCCACCCCGCTCGGCAGGAGCGGTTGACCAGCAGGGCCCGTCCCGCACGGTGGACACCCACCGGCCGGGGCGGGCCTTTCGCTGTCCGTTCGTGATCCGCCCGTGTCCGCCTGTGTCCGCCCGTGCCCGCTGCCTCCCCGCCGCACGCCGGAGGTCCGCGGAGCCTTTTCCCGCCGATTTTCCGGCGGGCGCGCTTGTTCACGGGAAACCCGGGAAACCGGGAAAGGCGCACGTCCGCCGGCGGCGGCGGGACGGGCCCAACAGGACCGTCGAATACCGGACATGACCGCCGCTGATCCGCGGCCGTTCTCCCGGAGAGCGGATGCCGTCATAAAGTCCTCTATTCACTCATGCATCCCCCTACGGAATTCCTCGATTCAGCGTCTTCCGTTCAGAAGCGAGCATGAGCAGTCCATTCCGACCCATTGCCTGTCGAATGCGGTAGGCGCGATCGCATCGCCCGGGCGCGCGGCCGGGGTTAAGGATCTCCGCGACCGGGGCAGGTTGGGGGCGCCGTGCGCCGGGCGGCGCCGGACACCCCCTCCCCCACGCCCTGGACGACTCCTCAGCCCTGCCACAGGAGGCCGAATATGACAGACGCAGCCGACAGCATCACGGGCACCGGTCATGCCCCCGGCCGCGGCGGTCTCGTCATCGATCCGCCGAGACCCCGGGAAGCCGCACTCGGCGAGGAGGCGTTCGGTGAGGAAACCCCGTTCGGGGAGGAAACCCCGTTCGACGAGGCCGAGGTGCCCCTGTACTACTCCCGGAAGACCGCCGACATCCTGCACAAGTACGGCCCCGGGCCCCGCGTCCACTTCCATCTGGGCATGTTCGAGTCCACACCGAACACCACCGTCGCCCAGCACCTCATCCGCCGCCGGATCACCGACTCCCAGGAAGCGGTGATCCGCCACGCGGCCGCCACCTGGGGCGCCGCGGACCACCCGCCGGCCAGCCTCCTCGACATCGGCTGCGGCCTCGGGGGCGGGTCGATCTACTGGGCCCAGGAGCACGGCAGCACCGTGACGGGGCTCACCATCACGGCCGACCACATACCGGTCATGGACCACCTGGTCCGCCGGGCCGCGGTCCGCGACCGCGTCACCCCCGTCCTGGGTGATGTCCACGCGTTCCGGGAGGAGCGGGCTTACGACGCCGCCGTGGCCGTGGAGAGCGCCGTGCACATGGACCGGCGGCGGCTCTTCGCCGTGGCCGCCCGGGCCCTGCGGCCCGGTGGCTGGTTCGGTCTCCAGGATCACTTCCTGTGCCGGCCGGAGGTCGCCGGCTTCGTGAACGGCTACTACCGGACGCGGCTGGGCACCCTCGACGAGTACGTCCGCGCCGCACGCGAGGCGGGGTTCACCCTGGAACGGGACGAGGACATCACCGACCCCGTCTCGGAGTTCTGGGTGCAGTCCATGGCATGGACCGCCGCGGAACTGGACCGGACGGCGGGGTCGGCCGCGCCCTCCCCCATCGCCCGCGAGCGGCTGACGGACTCGGCCGTCGGGCACGGCAGGCTGTTCCGGATCTGGCGCGACCACGCCGTCGAGACCCGGCTGCTCCTCTTCCGCCTCCGGACGGACTGAGCCGGTGGCGGAGACGACCACCGGCGCCCTCGCGGCCGCGTCCTCCACCGCCGGGGGAACGCCTCCGGGCGGACTGCCGCCCTTCTGGTGTCCCGTGGAATCGGCCGTCCACCCCGCGGTCCGCAGGATCGAGGAGCGGGCCGTCGCCTGGCTCGACGCGAGCGGTGTCTTCACCGACGCGGCCGACCGGGCCTGGAACCTGGCCAGCAACGCCGCGGAGTTCAGCTGCCGCCTCGCCCCCAGCGGGGACGAGGAACGCCTGCTGCTGTTCGCCCAGTGGACGTACTGGCTGTTCGCTCTCGACGACACCCGGCTCGACGCCGGGCCGTCGGCGGACCGGAGCCCGGACGTCGCCGGCCTCGGTCTGCGGCTGGTCCGCTCCCTGGAGGCCCCCGGCTCCGGGATGCTCGGCTCCGGCCCGATGGCCCGCGCGCTCGACGACCTGGTCGTCCGCACCCGGGCCGCGACCGGGCCCGTACAGTTCCAGCGGCTGGCCGACGGGGTCCGCGATCTGCTGCTGGGCGCGGCCTGGCAGCAGGCCAACGCCGGCCGCGGTGTCGTGCCGAGCCCCGCCGAGTACGCCGCCGGGCGCATCGCGGACGTCGGAACCCGGTTCGACGCCGCCTTCGTCGAGATCGCGGGCGGTGCCGGGATCCCCGGCGACCTGCTCCACTCCGGTCCCGTCCGCGCCCTGACCGAGGCCACCGGTTTCATCGCGGCCTGCGACAACGATCTGCTCTCCGCGGCCAAGGAGGCCGGGGAGAAGACCGCCGCCCCGAACCTCGTGCGGGTCCTCGCCCATCACCACCGCTGCTCGGAGCGGCAGGCCCTCGCCGCCGCGCTCTCCCTGCGGGACCGGGCGATGACCCTCTTCCTCCGTCTGCGCGAGCGGACCGCGCGGTTGGCCGACGAGGCCCTCCGCCGCTATCTCGACGACCTGGGCCACTGGATCGCGGGGAACATCCGCTGGTCCGACACCGCCCCGCGCTACGCCAGCCCGCGTCATCTCCACCCCCTGCCCGTGGCCGGGGCGACGCTGGGGGTCACCCTGCGCCAGGGCCCGGCCGACGCGCGGCCGGGCCCACCGGGGCTGTCCACCATCGACTGGTGGTGGGACCAACTCGGTGGCTGACGCGCGGCCCGGGCCGCGCGCCCCCGCCTGCCGACAACCCGGGCACGCGGACACCGGGACGCCTCACCGGCCGGCGAACCACCGCGCCAGCCGCCGCCACCACGGGGCGGACGCCCGCAGAGGGGACGGGCCGGTCCCGGCGGCCAGGGGATCGGCGACCCCCGCGAGGACCGGGACCGCCGTCCGCTGCCGCGCCGCCGCGTACCCGGTTCCGTCCCCCATCGCGGCCTCTCCGGGCAGCGGCGCCCGCCCGGAGGGCGCCGGTACGGCCACGGACAGGGACGGCTCCTTCGGCTCGGGCCGCTGCGGAGTGAACTCGACCG
This sequence comes from Streptomyces xinghaiensis S187, assembly GCF_000220705.2. Taxonomy (GTDB): domain Bacteria; phylum Actinomycetota; class Actinomycetes; order Streptomycetales; family Streptomycetaceae; genus Streptomyces; species Streptomyces xinghaiensis. The sequence goes on from NZ_CP023202.1 coordinate 704,746, forward strand.
GCAGGGCGGTGAGGTGACGTGTCATCAGCGCCGATACCCAGCTCAGCTCCGTCTCGTCCACGGCCAGCCGCAGATCCGGGAGGCGTGCCAGCAGGGCCTCGACGCCGGTGTCCGCGATGGCCCGGCCGATGTCCTGGCCGGGGCATTCGTGCGGGCCGCCGCTGAAGGCCAGGTGTGAGCGGTTCCCGTGGACGGGGACGCTGGGGTCCGGGCGGATGGCCGGGTCGAGATTGCCCGCGGCCAGCCCGAGGATCAGCAGGTCACCGGCGCGGATGGACTGCCCGCCGAGTTCCGTGTCCCCGGTGGCCCACCGCCCCACGGCCGTCATCATCGGCGGTTCGTCCCACAGCACCTGTTCCATGGCGTCGGGAAGCGTCATGTGGCCGCCGGCCAGATCGGCGCGGAAACGGCGGTCGGTGAGAACCATCCGCAGCATGTTGATGATCAGGTTCGCCGTGGTCTCGTAGGCCGCGATGAGGACCACCCGCAGGTGCTGTACCACCTCGTCGTCGGTCAGCCCGGCGGGATGCTCGATCAGCCAACTTGCGAAGTCCTGGCCCGGCGAGGAGTGTCTGCGCGCCACCAACTGGCGCAGGGCGCGCAGGACGTAGTCGTTGCTGGTGACCGCGGTCTCCGTGCCCTTCAGCAGGTCACGTGCCGCCTCCACCAGCTTGGGACCGTAGGACTCCGGCATGCCCAGGAGCTGCGTCATCACCAGCATGGGCAGGTGCTCGGAGAACTGCTGGACCAGGTCCGCCCGGCCCTCGGCGCAGAACCGGTCGATGAGTACGTGCGCGGAGCGGGTGACGGTGCGGCGGATGCCCCGGCGGTCGAAGCGGTCGAGGCCGTCGATGACGGCGCCGCGGAGCCGTTCGTGCTCCCGGCCGTCGACATGGGTGCACATCGGCTGCCACGCCACGACGGGGGCCAAGGGGTGGTCCGGGGCGACGCGGCCCTCCCGCGCGAGGCGCCAGTGGCGGGAGTCGCGGGAGAAGCGGGACGGGGTGCGGGCCACGTCGAGGTTCTCGCGGTAGCCGAGGACCAGCCAGGCCGGGAGGTCGCCGTGGAGCAGGACCGGGGCGACGGCCCCGTACTGGGCGCGCAGCCGTTCGTAGAGGCCCATCGGGTCGGTCTCGGCCTCGGGCCCGTAGAGCCGGATCAGGCCGCCGGGCCCGTAGGCGTGGGCCGGGCAGCCGGGCGGCGGCGCGGACTCGGCGGCGGGATCGGCGGCGGAGGGGCCCGCGGCGGTGGCGGTACGGGCGCCGGTTCGGCGCCGGGGGCCGGCGGGGCCGGGTGGCGGAACGGTCACAGGGACTCCGGGGTTGCGGTGGCGAGGGTGTGCAGATAGCGCATGAGCGTCAGCAGGGCGTCCCGGCAGGAGCCGCGGTCGCGGGCGTCGCAGGTGACCATCGGCACGGAATCGGGCAGGTCCATCGCCGCGCGCAGCTCGGACACCGGGTAACGGGGCGACTCGGGGAAGTCGTTGACGACGACCACGAAGGGGACGCCGCGCTCCTCCAGCCGGCCGACGACGTCGAAGCTGACCTCCAGGCGGCGGGTGTCGATGAGGACGAGCGCGCCCAGGGCCCCTTCGAAGAGGCCGTTCCAGAGGAACCAGAAGCGCTCCTGGCCGGGGGTGCCGAAGAGGTACAGCACCAGTTGCTCGTTGATGCTGATCCGGCCGAAGTCCATGGCGACGGTGGTCTCGGTCTTCCGCTCGACACCGGCGATGTCGTCGACGCCGACCCCGGCCTGGGTCATCGTCTCCTCGGTGGTGAGCGGGCGTATCTCGCTGACCGAGCCGACCAGGGTGGTCTTGCCGACGCCGAAGCCGCCGACGATGACCACCTTGACCGCGGACGCGGCCGTGGCGGGGAGGGCGTCCTCGCTGCGCGGGCCGGGGAGCGTGTCAGAGGTTCTGTAGTCCATGCATCACCGCCTTGAGGAGGTCCGCGTCGGGCAACGCGGCGGTGGGGATCGGGGCGCGGGCCTCCATGCGGCCGTCTGCCAGCAGGTCGGTGAGGAGCGCGGTGACGGTGCTGACGGGCAGCACCAGATGGGCGGAGATCTCGGCCACCGAGAGCGGGTAGTGGCACATCCGCAGCATGGCCGCGTGCTCGGGCTGCATGCCCGGCTTCGGCACGTCCCGGGACACGATGAGGGTGACCAGATCGAGGTCGGCCGTCCTGCCGCGGGCCCGGCCGCGGCCGCCGGTGAGTACGTACAGCCGCTCGGGGGCGCCTTCCTCCCAGTCCTCGCCGGGCCCGCTCATGTGATCTGCTCGTCCACGCGCGGCGGGCTGCTGAGATGCTCGCCGATTCTGGCGACCAGGTCGCGCATGCGCTGCCCCATCAGCCCGGCGTCGACGCCGTCGTCGGCCAGCACGGCCAGATAGGCGCCGGCACCGGCGGCCATGAGGTAGAAGAAGCCGCCGCTGACCTCGATGACGACCAGTCTCATCTGCCCGCTCCCGTGCGGGAATTCGGCCGCGATCGCGCCGGACAGGCTCTGCAGTCCGGCGCAGGCGGCGGCGAGCCGGTCGGCGGTGTCGCCGTCGGTGCCGTGCTGGGCCATGCAGAGGCCGTCCGCGGAGAGCACCACGATGTGCCGGGTCTGCGGGACGCTCGTGGCGAGGTCCCTGAGCATCCAGTCCATGTTGAGCCGCTGCTGTGTCACGTTTCTACTCATCCCTGTCCACCGAGTCGTCACTGTTCGGACGCGCGGCCCGCGGCGCCGGCGCCTCTCCGTTGATGCCGCTCTGGAAGGCGGCCAGCCACAGGCCCGGCTTGACCTGCTCCGCTGCCGCGGGCGGCCGGGGCGGAGCGGCTGACCGGGCGGGCGCCGCGGCCCGGGGGGCGACACCGGGGTGCCGGCGGCGGCGCTGCGGCAGCCCGTTGGCGTTGCGGCCGACCGCCGCGGGGTCCTCCTCCATGGCCGCTCCGTTCGGCCGGGGCAGCGGCGTCGGCGTGGGCCGCGTCCTGCGCTTGGGCGGCGGAAGGGTGGCGGCACGGGCGACGGAGCCGCCGGGGGTGGGCGTGGCCGTGATGAGGTCCTGCGGGACGATCAGGACGCAGCGGACGCCCCCGTAGGCCGAGGGGCGCAGCGACACCTGGAAGTCGTGGGTCTGCGCCAGCCGGCCCACCACGGCGAGGCCCAGCCGGGGGGTTTCACCGAGGTCGTTGAGGTCGATGCCGGCGGACGCCTGGGCCAGGACGCGTTCGGCGCGGCGGCGGGCCTCCTCGGTGAGGCCGACGCCGGCGTCCTCGATCTCGACGGCGATGCCGGACTGCACCTCGACGGCGGTGAGGTGGACCCGGGTCTGCGGGGGCGAGTAGCGGGTGGCGTTGTCCAGCAGCTCGGCCAGGGCGTGGATGAGGGACTCGACGGCGGGTCCGACGATGGCGGCCTCGGCGACGGAGTGCAGGTCGACCCGCTGGTAGTCGATGATGCGGGACATGGCGCCGCGCAGGACGTTGAAGAGCGGTACGTTCTGCTGCCACTGGCGGCCGGGACGTGAGCCGCCGAGGACGGCGATGCTGTCGGCGAGCCGGCCGATGAGGGCGGTGCCGTGGTCGAGGTGGAGGAGGTCGCCGAAGAACTCCGGTTCGTTGCCGTGCCGGTCCTCCATCTCCCGCAGGTCCTGGGCCTGCTGGTGGACGATCGCCTGGACGCGGCGGGCGATGTTGACGAAGGCGCGGTGGGCGGATTCGCGCAGGTCCTCCTCGGCGCGGACCGCTTCGAGGACCGAACGGAGCACCGCCTCGTGGGCGGCGTGGAACCGGGGGTCGGCGCCGGGTGCGTAGGCGACGCCCTCCAGCACCTCCTCGACGGAGGCTCCGCGCTGGAGGCGCTCGACGGCCACGGGCAGCAGTTCCCCGGCGAGCCGTTCGGTCTCGGCCTCCTGTTGGGCGAGGCGGCGGCCGAGCGCGGCCTCCTGTTCGGCGGCGCGCCGCCGCAGTGCGTGGATCAGGCGTCCGCGCCGTACCGCCTCGGCCGCGGCGATCGCCACGGCGGCGGTGGCGACGGCGCCGCACCAGGCGACCGGGGCGCGGGCCCCGCCGGGGACGCCGAGGACGGCGACGACCGCGCAGAGAGCCGTCACGGCGGGTGGGAACAGCCACAGGAGCGCGGAGGCGGGCCGCCGACCTCCTGGTGACGAGCCGGCACGAACCATCAATGTCTCAAACCCTTGCGGAAGGAATAGGGGTGTCGGCCGGTGCGTCGGGGCACCGGCGGGGGCCGCCGCCGCAATCCGCGCGTTCCCGGGAAGGGCGGCGCCGCGGCAGCCGGGGGCGGCCTGCGGAAATCGCCGCAACCCGCCTGCGAGACATGGAGCATAGCCCTTTCATTCTTCCCGACGGGATGAAGATGTCCTTTTCTCAGGAATATGCTGTTGGACCTTTCACATCCCATAAAAAAGTGGTCGGACTTTTGCACCAGGATTGCTTTACCGATCCATTCCGTCCGGTAATTCCGGGCTGACCTGTGGGAATACCCCGGTCCCCCGGACGGCGCCGTCCCGGTTCCTCCGGCTGCCTCGCCCGAGTGGTGAGCGGACGCACCCCGCCACAGGCTGGTGATCGCCTGTCTGTCCCCATCCGGCACCCCCTTCGACGCGCGGCGAGGTCCGGCCATGCAGCCACCACCGGTCACCGGCACCCGGGACGAGCGGCCGCGGCGGCCGCGGCGGACACCGGGGCGGATCCCCTGGCGCCGGCCGCGGCGCGCCCCGCGCGGCGCCCCGGCCGACGGCGCCGTGCCCGGAGCCGCCCGGCCCGGGACCGCCGTCTCCGGGAGCACCGGCGCCGGGTGGACCGCCCGCGCCGTGCCGTACGGTCCCGCCGCCGTCGCGGTCCTCTTCACCCTGGCGCAACTGGTTCTGGTCGTCCCCGGCACCGGCCTCGGCTGGGACGAGACCGTGTACGTCAGCCAGGTCAGCTCCCACGCGCCGGCCGCGTTCTTCAGCGCCCCCCGCGCCCGCGGCATCACCTATCTCGCCGCGCCGGTGGCCGCCCTCACCGACGCCGTCCCGCCGCTGCGCGTCTGGCTCGCGCTGCTCAGCGGGGCCGGGCTCTTCCTCGCCCTGCGGGTGTGGCGCGATCTGCTGCCGGCGGCGGTGCTCACCCTGGCCGGGGGCCTCTTCGCCGGGCTCTGGGTCACCCTCTTCTACGGTCCGCTGGTGATGCCCAACCTCTGGGTCGCGCTGGCCGCACTGTTCACCACGGGCTGTCTGCTGCGGGCCGTGCGGAATCCGTCCTCCCGGTGGGCCCCGGCCGGAGTGTGCGCGGGGGTCGCCCTCGTCGCCCTGATGCGCCCCTCCGATGCCCTGTGGCTCGCCCTGCCGCTGGGCGCCGCCCTGCTGCTGGTCCGCTCCTGGCGGCGCCCGCTGCTGCTGGCCGCCCTGGTGGCGGGCGGCGCGCTGGGCAGCGCGGAGTGGATCGCCGAGGCGTACAGCGCGTACGGCGGCTTGGCGGCCCGGCTGAGCCGGGCCAGCGAGATCCAGGGCCACCTCGCCCCGTACTTCTCCGTGGACGACCACATCCGCGCGCTCGGCGGCCGCACCCTGTGCCGGCCCTGTGACGTGCCCTGGCGGAACCCGGGCACCGGCGTCTGGTGGTTCGCCCTTCCCCTGCTGGCCGGCGGGGGCGCCCTCGCGGCCCGCCGCACCCGCCACCGGGCCGAGATCCTGCTGCCCGCGCTGACCGGGCTCGTGCTCGCTCTGCCGTATCTGTTCCTGGTCGGCTACGCGGCGCCCCGCTTCCTGCTGCCCGCGTACGCGCTGCTGTCCCTGCCGGTCGCCCACGGCCTGTTCCGGCTGGTGCGGTGGGTGCGGGAGGCCCGGCCCGGGCTGCGTCCGGCCGCCGCCGCGCTGTCCGTGACGGTGCTGGGCCTGCATCTGGGCGTGCAGTTCACCGTGCTCCACTCCACGGTGTCCTCCTTCCGGGTCAACGGAGAGAGGCTGGACCGGATGGCGGCCGAGCTGGGCCGGCAGGGCGTCCGGCCGCCCTGTGTCGTCTCCGGCCCGGACGCGGTGCGGATCGCCTTCCGGGCCGGCTGCTCCTCGCGGCAGGTGGGCGGGCACGACGGCAGCATCACGCACGCGGCCCTGCGGGCGACGGCGGAGACGCGGCCCGTCGCCGTCCTGGTGACGAACGGCGCCGATCCGCCGCCGTACGCCCGGGCCTGGCGCTCCCGGCCGCTGCCGGACTTCGGACCGTGGCGGTTCCGCGCCTATCTGTCACCGGCGGCCCGGCCGGACACCGGCCCGGTGACGGCCCGGGACTGACGGGCGGCGCACAGCGGAAGGCGGCCCTCCGGGACAGCCGTGAGGCTGTTCCGGAGGGCCGCCCTGGTGCGGTCGCTCCCTCGGCGCCGTCCGTCAGAGGGTGACGCCGCGCTGCTTCAGGAAGGCCACCGGGTCGATACCGGAGCCGTAGTTCGGGGTGGTGCGGGTCTCGAAGTGCAGGTGCGGGCCGGTGGAGTTACCGGTGGAACCGACCTTGCCGATCTCCTGCCCGGTGGTCACCTGGGTGCCGACCGGAACGGTGATCTTCGACAGGTGGGCGTACTGGGTGAAGGTGCCGGCGTCGTGCTTGACCACGATGTTGTTGCCGTACGAGCCACCCCAGCCGGCCTGGACCACGGTGCCCTCGTGCACGGTCTTCACCGAGGTACCGGTCGGCGCGGCGAAGTCCTGACCGGAGTGCTTGTTCGCCCAGCGGTCACCACCGATACCGAAGGTGGAGCCCTTCACATAGCTGTCCACCGGCTTCACCCAGGAAGCGGGAGCCTTCGCGGCGGCCTGGGTGACGGTCTCCCGCTTCGAACGGTCGGCGGCCTCCTGGCCGGCACGCTCGGCGGCGGCGGCCTCGGCCGCGGCCTTGCCCTCGGCGGCCTTCTTCTGCGCCTCGGCCTGGGCGGTGACGGCCTCGGACGCGGCGCGCGAGTCGGCGGCCTCGGACGCGGTGGTCCCGGTGGCGGGGTTCTCGGTCTCGCCCTGGGTGCCCAGCGCGACTCCGGTCCCCAGCACGGCGGTGGCTCCGACACCGGCGGCCATGAAGGCGGCGCGGCGGCGCAGGGGAGTCATGTCGGTGAGGATCTGAGCGTGCTTGAACATCAGGAGTTACCTCCGAAGTGGGGGGTTTGCGCGTTTCGCGGATTTCGTCCGCTTGCGCCCTACCTTGGTAACCCGCCCCGCCCAGGGGTTCAAGCACCCCCACTCCTACCGGAGGCCGTAGCCGGCACCCCCGCGCGCCGGCTGAGGAATCCCGCCGTCGGCACGCCTGCCGCGGCCGCCGGACCCGCCCTCCCCGCGCGGGAGAACCGGCGCGCTCCCCCGCTCCCCGTCCCGCAAACACGCCGCTTGGGCCACCGTCCGGTCACGCCCCGCACACACGGCGCCCGGGAGCGCTCCGCACCGGGGCGGGGCCGGGCCCCCGGGTCTCCTATCGCCCCTAGTACGTGAGGCGGGCCACGTGCGGCAGGTCACCGGAAACCAAGGTCATCGACTTCTCGGAGGGCTTTCCGGGGCTCCGTGAGCGGTGCTCCGCGGGGCCCGCACGGGCGACCGGGAGCCACGGGGCCGGCACTCCGCGCGAGGGCCGGGGCCCGGGAGAGGCCGGGCAGGGCAGGCCGGCCGGCCCCGCGAGCGGAGGGCCGGCGGCCCGGCAGCGGAAGGAGAAGCGGGGACAGCGGCCACGCCCCGGTATACGCGCCGGGAGCCGCCCCGGCCCCACCGGGACGGGGCCGGGGACGCGGACGGGGACGCGGACGGGGACGGGGACGCGGCAGCGGGGCCGGGTCCCCGTCCGGCTCAGCTCTCCCCGCCCTCCAGATCGCCCTCGGTCTCCAGGAAGGTCCTGCGGAGTTCTTCGAGCACGGCCGGGTCCGGCTCCGCCCACATGCCGCGGCTCTCGGCCTCCAGCAGGCGTTCCGCCATGCCGTGCAGCGCCCAGGGGTTCGCCTCGCGGAGGAAGTCGCGGTTCTCCGGGTCCAGCACATAGGTGCGGGCCAGCGTGTCGTACATCCAGTCGGCGACGACGCCGGTCGTGGCGTCGTAGCCGAAGAGGTAGTCGACGGTGGCGGCGAGCTCGAAGGCGCCCTTGTAGCCGTGGCGGCGCATCGCCGCGATCCACCGCGGGTTGACGACCCGCGCGCGGAAGACCCGGGAGGTCTCCTCGGTGAGGGTGCGGGTGCGGACCGTCTCCGGGCGGGTGCTGTCGCCGATGTACGCGGCGGGGGCGGTGCCCCGGAGCGTGCGGACGGCGGCGACCATGCCGCCGTGGTACTGGAAGTAGTCGTCGGAGTCGGCGATGTCGTGTTCGCGGGTGTCGGTGTTCTTGGCGGCCACGGCGATCCGCCGGTAGGCGCTCTCCATCTCGTCGCGCGCCGCGCGGCCGTCGAGTCCGCGGCCGTAGGCGTAGCCGCCCCAGACCGTGTAGACCTCGGCGAGGTCGGCGTCGGTGCGCCAGTCGCGGCTGTCGATGAGCTGGAGGAGGCCCGCCCCGTAGGTGCCGGGCCGGGAGCCGAAGATACGGGTGGTGGCGCGGCGTTCGTCGCCGTGCTCGGCGAGGTCGGCCCGGGCGTGGGCCCGGATGTGGTTGTCCTCGTCGCTCTCGTCCAGCGAGGCCGCCAGCCGCACGGCGTCGTCCAGGAGCCCGATGACGTGGGGGAAGGCGTCGCGGAAGAAGCCGCTGATGCGCAGGGTGACGTCGACGCGCGGGCGCCCGAGGTCGGCGAGCGGTACAGCTTCGAGTCCGGTGACGCGCCGCGATGCGTCGTCCCACACCGGCCGGATGCCGAGCAGGGCGAGCGCCTCGGCGATGTCGTCGCCGGCGGTGCGCATCGCGCTGGTGCCCCACAGGGAGAGGCCGACGGACTCGGGCCAGCGGCCGGTGTCGGCGCGGTAGCGCTCCAGGAGGGAGTCGGCGAGCGCCGATCCGGTCTCCCAGGCGAGCCGGCTGGGGACGGCCTTGGGGTCGACGGAGTAGAAGTTGCGGCCGGTCGGCAGCACGTTGACGAGTCCGCGCAGGGGTGAGCCGGACGGCCCGGCGGGGACGAAGCCGCCGGCGAGGGCGTGCACGGAGTTCCGTATCTCGTCGCCGGTGGCGGCCAGCCGGGGCACCACCTCGCGGGCGGCGAAGCGGAGCACGGCGGCGACGGCGGCGGGGTCCTCGCGGGGGCCGTCCGGGAGGCCGATGGCCGGCTCGCCGGTCTCCCCCGCGCCCGCGCCGGCCGCGGCTCCGCCGCACACCCGTGCGACTGTCTGCTCCACGGCGGCGGGGTCCCAGTCCGCCTCCTCCATGGCCTCGACCAGGGCGCGGGCCCGCTCCTCGGCCTCGTCCGCCCCGGTGCGGGAGGCCGCCGACTCGTCCAGGCCGAGGGCCTCGCGCAGCCCGGGCAGGGCGGTGGTGCCGCCCCAGATCTGCCGGGCGCGGAGGACGGCGAGGACGAGGTTGACGCGCTCCGGCCCGGCCGGTGCCTGCCCGAGCACATGGAGCCCGTCGCGGATCTGCGCGTCCTTGACCTCGCACAGCCATCCGTCGACGTGCAGCAGGAAGTCGTCGAAGCCGTCGTCGTCCGGGCGGTCGTCCAGGCCGAGGTCGTGGTCGAGCCGGGCCGCCCGGATGAGGGTCCAGATCTGGGCGCGGATGGCGGGGAGCTTGGCGGGGTCCATGGCGGAGATGGACGCGTACTCGTCCAGCAGTTGTTCGAGACGGGCGATGTCCCCGTAGGACTCGGCCCGCGCCATGGGCGGTACGAGGTGGTCGACGAGGGTGGCGTGGGCGCGGCGCTTGGCCTGGGTGCCCTCGCCGGGGTCGTTGACGAGGAACGGGTAGACCAGCGGCAGGTCGCCGAGCGCGGCGTCGGGCGCGCAGCCCGCGGAGAGCGCCGCGTTCTTGCCCGGCAGCCATTCCAGGTTGCCGTGCTTGCCGAGGTGGACCACGGCGTCGGCGCCGAAGCCGCCGTCCCCGGCGCGGGCGGCGATCCAGCGGTAGGCCGCCAGGTAGTGGTGCGAGGGCGGCAGATCGGGGTCGTGGTAGATCGCGACGGGGTTCTCGCCGAAGCCGCGCGGCGGCTGGATCAGGACCAGCAGGTTGCCGTGGCGGAGGGCGGCGAGGACGATCTCGCCGTCCGGGTCCCGGCCGCGGTCCACGAACAGCTCGCCGGGCGGCGGCCCCCAGTGCTCCTCGACGCGCTCGCGCAGTCCGCGCGGCAGCTGCTCGTACCAGCGGCGGTAGTCGGCGGCGGGGATGCGGACGGGGTTGCGGGCGAGCTGCTCCTCGGTGAGCCAGTCCTGGTCGTGCCCGCCGGCCTCGATCAGGGCGTAGATCAGCTCGTCGCCGTTCCCGGAGGCGAGCCCGGGGAGCGCTCCGGGCCCGTCGGCCGGGCCGAGGTCGTAGCCCTCCGCGCGCAGGGCGCGCAGCAGGGCGACGGCGCTGGCGGGGGTGTCGAGGCCGACGGCGTTGCCGATCCGGGAGTGCTTGGTGGGGTAGGCGGACAGCACGAGGGCGAGGCGTTTGCGCGCGGCCGGGATGTCCCGGAGCCGGGCGTGGCGCACGGCGGTCCCGGCGACGCGGGCCGCGCGTTCGGGGTCGGCGGCGTAGACGGGGAGCCCGTCCTCGTCCACCTCCTTGAAGGAGAACGGCACGGTGATCAGCCGGCCGTCGAACTCGGGTACGGCGATCTGCGTGGCGGCGTCCAGCGGCGACAGCCCCTCGTCGCTCTCCTCCCAGGCGGCGCGCGGCCCGGTGAGGCAGAGCGCCTGCAGGATCGGAACGTCGAGGGCGGCGAGGGCGCCCGCGTCCCAGGACTCGTCGTCCCCGCCGGCGGAGGCCGCGGCGGGCTTGGTGCCGCCGGCGGCCAGGACGGTGGTGACGACGGCGTCGGCCGCGCCCAGCGCCTCGATCAACTCGGGTTCGGGGGCGCGGAGGGAGGCCACGTACAGCGGCATGGGGCGTCCGCCGGCCTCTTCGACGGCCCGGCAGAGGGCTTCCACGAAGGCGGTGTTGCCGCTCATGTGGTGGGCCCGGTAGTAGAGCACGGCGATGACCGGACGGCCGCCGTCCCCGGCGGTGCCGTCCCCGGCGGCGGGAGCCGCGGCGGGCGCGGGGGTGCGCTCCAGCGGGCCCCAGCTCGGGGCGGGTTCGGGCGGGGCGAAGCCGTGGCCGGTCAGCAGCACCGTGTCGGAGAGGAAACGGGCGAGCTGCCCGAGGTTGGCCGGGCCGCCGTGGGCCAGATAGGCGTGGGCCTCCGCGGCGATGCCGACGGGGACGGTGGAGGCCGCCATCAGCTGGGCGTCGGGGGCCTGTTCACCGCTGAGGACGACGACCGGGCGCTCCCCGGCGAGCAGCGCGTCCAGCCCGTCCTGCCAGGCGCGGATGCCGCCGAGCAGCCGCACGACGACGAGGTCGGTGCCCTCCAGCAGCGCGGGCAGGTCGTCGAGCCGGAGCCGGGCCGGGTTCCCCAGCCGGTACGGGACGGGGCCCCCGGCGGCGCGGGCGCTCAGCAGGTCGGTGTCGGAGGTCGACAGCAGCAGGATCACGGGCACTCGCTTCGCGGTGTCGTGGCGGACCGGCGGGCGGGCCCGGCCTGCCGGAGGGGATCGGCGGTGCTCCTGGCCCGGGCGGGGCGCGGCCGGAGGCGGGCGGGCCGGGCGGAGTCCGGTGGTGCGGAGTCCGGCCGGGCCGGGCGGTGCGGGGGCCGGACCGGGGAGACCGGCGCCGGGGAGCGCGGCGTGCGGAGACGCGGCGTGCGGGAACGGGGGGTCCGGGACGGAGCCGTGGAGGGTGTCCGGGAACGACGGAACCGGGGGCGGCGGAGCCGGCCACGGCAGAGCCGAGAGCGCATGCGGCAGCGTGCCTTCCTCGGGGTCCTCGCCCCGGGTCGGTGGCGGACGGCGGGAGTTCCTGACTCACGCGGCGGTGCTGCTGCCGCGCTCACAGTGGCGGGACCGTGCCGGATTCACACCGGCTTCCTCCCCTGGCGCCGTCCATGGCGTCGTCGGACCCGCTCGGGGCCCGACGGTGAGCATAGTAAGGGCAGCGGGGCGGCTCGCGGCACGGTGCCTCCGCGGCCGGCCGGCCGTGACCGAGAGAACACCGGCCGCCGGGGGCCTCCGGAACACCGGCGCGCATCGCACCATCCCGGTCCAAACCGGAAGGGTTTCCGGCTCCGGACACGGGCCGTCCGGCCACCACGGCGCGGAAGCCGGTGCCGGGCCGGCACCCGCCCCCGATCAGGGATTTCCGGGGCTGCGGGGAGCCCCGCCCGGGCGGCGCCGGTCCCCGGCCACCGCCGTCCGCCCGCGACCACGAGACCCCACGGGACCCGCCCGCCAGCATCTGTATGCTCGCCGCCATGCCCTCCCCCGCCACACCCTGCCCCGGCGTGCCCGGACCGCCCCGGCGCAGCCGCGACGACGCCTGCCCCGGTGCTTTGCGTCTGCACACCGCGGATGACGGCGCCCTGGCGCGCATACGCCTGCCGGGCGGTCTCCTGACGAGCCGTCAGGCGCACTGTCTCGCCTCCATCGCGGAGGATCTGGGAAACGGGGAACTCGAACTGACTTCCCGCGGCAATGTGCAGGTCCGCGGGCTTCCCGGTGATTGCGGTCGCCAACTCGCCGACCGGCTGCGCCCCGTGGGACTCCTCCCCTCGGACACCCATGAGCGTGTCCGGAACGTGGTGGTCTCCCCGCTGACCGGACTCGACGGCAGGGGCCGCGCGGACGTCGGGGGGTGGGTCCGCGAACTGGACGCCCTGCTCTGCGCCGACCCGGGCGCGGCGGCGCTTTCCGGACGTTTTCTCTTCGCCGTGGACGACGGGCGCGGGGATGCCGCCGCGCTCGGCGCGGATGTGACGATCATCGCAACACCCGGCGGCGGTGCGGAGCTCCGTACCGGGGCGGGCGGCCCCCGGCTGCGGGTCGCGGCCGAGGACGCGGCGCGAGCGGCCGTAGCCGCCGCCGAAGCGTTTCTGCACGCCGCGGCGGAGAGCGGCACCCGGGCCTGGCGCGTCCGGGACCTGCCGCACCGGGGCGCCGGACCCGGCGCGGGCGAAACCGGTGAATCCGGCGGGCGAGGTGGGCCCGGTAAGTCCGGTGGCTCCGGCGAACGCACCGGACCGCCTTCCGCCTCCCCGGCGTCGTCCGGTGACCCGGCCCCGCACGCTCTGGACGAGGCTCTGCTGGGGCGTCACCTCTCCCGTGCCGGTGTCGCCTGGACACCGGCCGGGCAGCCGCCGCCGGGCCAGGGCCCGCGCGAGGGCGACGGCCCCGCGGCCGGCCCCGCACCCGGGCTGATCGGTGCCCCCGGCCCCGGCGAGCGGTGCGCCCTGTCGGTGTCCGCGCCCCTGGGCCGGTACACGGCCGCCCAGTGGCGGCTGCTGGCGGAGACGGCCGCCCGCTCGGGTGACGCGGAGATCCGCACCACCCCGTGGCGCGGGGTCGTCGTCCCCGGCCTCTCGCGGGACGCGGGCCCCGCCGCTCTGCGGCGGCTGGCCGGCGCGGGCCTCGTCACCGCCCCCGGCTCCCCCTGGTACGCGATCGGTTCCTGCGCCGGGCGGCCCGGCTGCGCCAAGTCCCTGGCGGACGTACGGGCCGACGCCGCGCGGGCCGTGGGAACCGGCCCCGCGGAGCGTGCGGCGGTCCCCGGCGGCCCGGCCGCGGCACCCGCCACAGCCGGTACAGCCGGCGTCCCCGCTCCCCCGGCCGGCGCCTCCGGCCGCCCGGATGACGCCTCCGGCCCTCCGGCCGGCGCCGCCGCGTCCGGTGACGGCACGGCGGCGCCCCTGCCCGTGTACTGGTCCGGCTGCGAGCGCCGCTGCGGCCGTCCGGGCGACGGCGGCGCCTGGATCGACGTCCTCGCCACCGGCGACGGCGCCTACCGGGTGGCCGTCAACGGCGCGCTGCCGGGGGGCCGTACGGCGCCGCGACCGGTGCGGGTGCCGCCCGGGCGGACCGCCGCCGCCATCGCGGCGGCCCGCGCGGCGAGCACCGCCGGCACCGGGCCCCCGGCGCACGCCACCGGCGCGGCGGACGGAACGAGCGCCGCACCGGGCGGGGCGGACGGCGCCGCCGGCCCCCGCGGCGAGGACAGGCCCCAGCGGCACAGGCACCCCGGCCCTCCGGACGGCACCGGCGGCCCGGACGGCACGACACGAGCGAGGACCCCGTGACCGGTTACGCGTACGAGAAGGACGGGGCGGCCATCTACCGCCAGTCCTTCGCCACCATCCGCGCCGAGGCGGACCTCGGCGGCCTGCCCGCGGACGTGTCCCGGGTCGCGGTCCGGATGATCCACGCCTGCGGCATGACCGACCTCGTCGGCGACCTCGGCTACACCCCCGGGGTCGTGGCCCGCGCCCGGGAGGCGCTGCTGGCCGGGGCGCCGGTGCTCTGTGACGCGCGGATGGTCGCCAGCGGGGTCACCCGCAAGCGGCTGCCCGCGGACAACGAGGTGCTGTGCACCCTCTCCGACCCCGCCGTTCCCGCGCTGGCGCGCGAACTCGGCACCACGCGCAGCGCCGCCGCCCTGGAACTCTGGCGCGACCGCCTGGACGGCGCCGTGGTCGCCGTCGGCAACGCGCCGACGGCCCTCTTCCGGCTGCTGGAGATGGTGGCGGAGGGCGCGCCGCGCCCGGCGGCGGTCATCGGCGTACCGGTCGGCTTCATCGGTGCGGCGGAGTCCAAGGAGGCCCTGGCCGCGCACCCGTCGGGCCTCGAACACCTGGTGGTGCGGGGGCGGCGCGGCGGCAGCGCGATGGCCGCCGCCGCGATCAACGCGATGGCGAGTGAAGAAGAATGAGCGAGCAGCAGGAGCGGCACACGGCAGCGGAGGCGGCCACGGGCCGGCTCTACGGGGTGGGCCTCGGCCCGGGCGATCCGTCCCTCATGACCGTACGGGCCGTGGAGGTCGTCGCCGGGGCGGACGTCGTGGCGTACCACAGCGCCCGGCACGGCCGGAGCATCGCCCGCTCCATCGCCGGGCGCCATCTGCGTCCGGACCACATCGAGGAGCGGCTGGTCTACCCGGTCACCACGGAGACCACCGACCATCCCGGCGGCTACCGGGGCGCCCTGGAGGAGTTCTACGAGGAGGCCGCCGCCCGGCTCGCCGCCCATCTGGACGCGGGGCGTTCGGTGGCGCTGCTCGCCGAGGGCGATCCGCTCTTCTACGGCTCGTACATGCACATGCACAAGCGGCTCGCGCACCGCTACCCGACCGAGGTCGTCCCCGGCGTCACCTCGGTGAGCGCCGCCGCGGCGCGGCTCGGCACCCCGCTGGTGGAGGGCGAGGAGGTGCTGACGGTCCTCCCCGGCACCCTGCCGGAGGAGGAGCTGACGGCCCGGCTGGCCGCCGCCGACGCGGCCGTCGTCATGAAGCTCGGCCGGACGTTCCCCGCCGTGCGGCGCGCGCTGGAGCGGTCGGGACGACTGGCCGGGGCACGGTACGTGGAGCGGGCCACGATGGCCGCGGAGCGCACGGCGCCGCTGGCGGAGGTGGACCCCGGCTCGGTGCCGTACTTCTCGATGGCGGTCCTGCCCAGCCGCGCCGGCGCACCGCACGGGGGCCCGGCACCCGGCGGCCCGGCGGCGACGACGGACGCGGCCGTCACGGCGGGCACGGCCCCGGCCGCCGCCCGCCCGGAACCCCCGGCCGCCGAGCCGCCCGCCGGCGAGGTCGTCGTGGTCGGGCTCGGCCCGGCCGGGCCGCTGTGGCTGACGCCGGAGGCGCGCGGTGCCCTGGCCGCCGCCGAGGACCTGGTGGGCTACACCACCTATCTCGGCCGGGTGCCGGTGCGGCCCGGGCAGCGGCGCCACGCCTCCGACAACAAGGTGGAGTCCGAACGGGCCGAGTTCGCCCTCGACCTGGCGCGCAAGGGCCACCAGGTCGCCGTGGTCTCCTCCGGGGACCCGGGGGTGTTCGCGATGGCGACCGCCGTCCTGGAGGTGGCCTCGGCGGACCCGTACCGCGAGGTACCCGTCCGGGTGCTGCCCGGGATGACGGCGGCGCACGCGGCCGCCGCCCGCGCGGGCGCGCCCCTCGGCCACGACTACGCGGTGGTGTCGCTCTCCGACCGGCTGAAGCCCTGGGAGGTGATCGCCGGGCGGCTGCGGGCCGCGGCGGCCGCCGACCTGGTGCTGGCCCTCTACAACCCGGGCTCGCGCAGCCGCGTCCACCAGGTGGGCAAGGCCCGCGAACTGCTGCTGGAGCACCGGGCCCCGCACACGCCGGTCGTGGTGGCACGGGATGTGGGCGGCCCGGAGGAGAGCGTCCGGATCGTACGGCTGGCCGAACTCGACCCGGACGAGGTCGACATGCGCACCATCCTGCTGGTCGGCTCGACGCAGACCCGCGCGGTCACCCGCGGTGACGGCCGGCAGATCGTCTGGACCCCCCGCAGGTACCCGGACCGGTGACGACGCGGGAGACCGCGCCGGGCGGGCCCGGCAGCACGGGCCCGCGCGGGGCACCGCACCGGAGGCGCGCCGCGCCCGCGCCGGGCGGCGGCCGGCCGGCGCGGGCCCGCCGCCGTCCGGGCGACGGCGGGCCGCACGGGGACGGGACCCGCCGCCGTCCCCCGCTCCGGTGCGGCCGGACGGGGAAACGGAAGAACCGGCACCGGGCGCCCGCCGCACGGCGGCTCCCGTCACCCCGTACGGTCCCGCAGCCACGCGACCGCTCCGGCCACGTCGGCCACCGCCGGCACCCCCGCCGGGACCTCCGGACGCCGCACGACGACCACCGGCAGCCCGGCCCGCCGGGCCGCCGTCAGCTTGGCGGCGGTGGCCCCGGCCCCGCTGTCCTTGGTCACCAGCACGTCGATGCCGTACCGGCGCAGCAGTTCCGTCTCCCCCTCCACCGTGAACGGCCCGCGCGCCAGCAGGACTTCGGTCCGGGGCGGGAGCGGCGGTCCGGGGGCGTCCACGGAGCGCACCAGGAACCACAGCCCGGTGAGGTCCGCGAAGGCGGCGAGTCCCATCCGCCCGGTCGTCAGGAACACGCGTTCCCCGAGGGCCGGGAGCAGCGCGGCGGCCTCCTCCAGGGAGGCGGCGGGGTGCCAGTCGTCGCCCGGTCCGGCCGTCCAGCCGGGCCGGCGCAGGGCGAGCAGGGGAACACGGGTCTCGGCGGCGGCCCGGGCCGCGTTGCGGCTGATGGTGCCGGCGAAAGGATGAGTGGCGTCGATGAGCGCGTCCACCCGGTGCTCGCGGAGCCACCGGGCCAGGCCCTCCGGGCCCCCGAATCCGCCGACGCGGACCTCGCCGGCGGGCAGCCGCGGCCGTGCGACCCGCCCGGCCAGCGAGCTGGTGACCCGCAGCCCCGGATCGGCGGCCAGTTCCCCGGCGAGCCGCCTCGCCTCACCGGTACCGCCGAGGATCAGCACATGGCGTCGCATCCGTCCCCTCCCGGCTCCCGCGCTCCGCTCGCCCGCGCCGCGGACAGCGCCGGGACATCATCTCCCGGCGTCCTCCCGCCCGCTCGCGCGGGTACGGCCCGGGGGTCACGGCGGGGCGGTCGGTCTCCGGCCCCCCGTGGCCCGGCCCCGGAGAGCGCCGCGGTGGCAGGTCCCGCCGGCCGTAGCGGAGCACCGGATGGCGGACGGTCCCGCAGCCGTGCGCCCGGGCCGCTGTCCGCACGCCTCCCGGGCGCGCGGATGGCACGATCGCACGGACGTGCCTGCCTCCCGCGCCCGCCCGTCCGCCCGTCCGCCCGCAGGAACCGCATGGACCACACCGCCGGACGCTCTCCGGCCGCTTGCCCCTCCGCCAGCCTCTCCGCCAACCTCCCCGCCGCCCGGAGCACCGCATGACCACGCCCGACCCGCCCCGCGCCACCGGCTCCGCGGACTCCCCCGGACCTCCCCCCGGGAGTCCGGGCGGGTCCGCCGAAGCCCCCGGCGGCCGCACCGCACAGCTCGCGCGGACCGGCCTGCGCCCCGGCTGGACCACCGGCGCCTGCGCGACCGCCGCCGCCACCGCGGCGTACACCGCGCTGCTCACCGGCCGCTTCCCGGACCCGGTGACCATCACCCTGCCCCGGGGCGAGACCCCGGCCTTCGCCCTGGCCACCGAGGAGCTGCGGCCCGCGGAGGGCCGGGCGGCGGCCGGGGTCGTGAAAGACGCGGGCGACGACCCGGACGTCACCCACGGCGCCCTGGTCCGCGCCACCGTGCGCCTGCTGCCGCCGGGCAGCGGTGTCGTGTTCCGGGCCGGTCCGGGCGTCGGCACGGTGACGCGCCCCGGTCTGCCGCTGGCCGTCGGGGAGCCGGCCGTCAACCCCGTGCCCCGCCGCATGATGGGCGACCACATCGCGGAGGTCGCGGCCCGCCACGGCGGCTCCGGTGACGTGGAGATCGAACTCTCCGTGGACCACGGCGAGGAGATCGCCCGCTCCACCTGGAACCCGCGGCTCGGCATCCTGGGCGGGCTGTCGATCCTGGGCACGACCGGCATCGTGGTGCCCTACTCGTGCTCCGCGTGGATCGACAGCATCCGGCGCGGCATCGACGTCGCGCGGGCGGCCGGGCGCACCCATGTGGCGGGCTGCACCGGTTCCACCTCCGAGCGGACCGCCGTCGCGGAGCACGGCCTGCCGGAGGACGCGCTGCTGGACATGGGCGACTTCGCGGGGGCCGTGCTCAAGTACCTGCGGCGCCACCCGGTTCCGCGCCTCACCATCGCGGGCGGTTTCGCCAAGCTGTCGAAGCTGGCCGCCGGCCATCTGGATCTGCACTCGGGCCGCTCCCGGGTCGACAAGGGCTTCCTCGCGGACCTCGCCCGCCGGGGCGGCGCGGACGAGGAACTGGCCGCCGCCGTGGCCGGGGCCAACACCGGCCTGGAGGCGCTCCAGCGCTGCGCGGCGCGCGGTGTCCCGCTGGGCGACCTGGTGGCGGAGGCCGCGCGCGGGACGGCGCTCGGGGTGCTGCGCGGCGAACCGGTCACCGTGGACGTGCTCTGTATCGACCGCGCGGGCAGGGTGGTCGGCCGCGCGGCGCCGGCGGGGCCGTCCGGCGCCCGCGCCCCGGAGGACTGACCCGGGGCGCCTCCGCAGCCCGCGCGGGCCAGCGCCCCGCACCGCCGCACGGGCGCACACCCGTTCCGTCCGGATGCCGGCGCGCGGCCGGTCACCGTTCCGGCCGGCTCCCCCCGTCCGGGGCCGCGCGACCGTCCGGGGCGGCCGTGCCGCACCGGTCGCGCTCCGCCGAGTACAGATGGCTGTCCGGGAACTGTCCGGCGCCCAGGGCGCGGCCGACCACGATGACCGCGGTGCGCGTCACCCCGGCCGCCCTGACCTGGCCGGCGATACCGCCGAGCGGGCCCCGGAGCACCAGTTCGTCCGGGCGGCTCGCCATCGCCACCACCGCGGCGGGGCAGTCGGCCCCGTAGTGCGGCAGCAGTTCGGCGACGACCCGGTCCGCGTAGCGGGCGGCCAGGTGCAGTACGAGCAGCGCGCGGCTGCGCCCCAGGGTGGCCAGGTCCTCGCCGTCCGGCATCGGGGTGGCCTGCTGGGCGACGCGGGTGAGGATCACGGTCTGGCCGACGGCCGGCACGGTCAGCTCCCGTCCCAGCGCCGCGGCCGCCGCGGCGAACGCCGGTACGCCGGGCACCATCTCGTACGGCACGCCGGCCGCCTCCAGCCGCCGCATCTGCTCCGCGACCGCGCTGAACACCGAGGGGTCCCCGGAGTGCAGCCGGGCCACGTCGTGGCCCGCGCGGTGCGCGTCCGCCAGCTCCGCCGTGATCTGGTCCAGGTTCAGCCGCGCCGTGTCCACGAGCCGCGCGTCCGGCGGGCACGCGGCGAGCAGTTCGCGCGGCACCAGGCTGCCCGCGTACAGGCAGACGGCGCACGACTCCAGCAGCCGCTGCCCGCGCACGGTGATCAGGTCGGCGGCGCCGGGACCGGCACCGATGAAGTACACCGTCATCGTTCTTCTCCTCGGTCCGGCCTTCCGGCCGGCATGCGCTCCGCGGACGCCGGCCCCGCCGGTGGCCGCCCTGCCGATGTCCGGTCCGCCCGCGTCACCGCGCCGGCGCCCGCTGTTCCCCCGGCCGCTGCTCCCCTCGGCCCCCGTTCCCCCGGCTTGGTCACCGCCCACTGCGTGACCGGCATCGCCTGCCGCCAGCCGGTGAACCCGCCGACCGGTACGGCACTGGAGACGGCGATCCGTACCAGCTCCCCGCCGTGCCGGCGGTACCACTCCGCCAGCAGTGCCTCGGACTCCAGCGTCACCGTGTTGGCGACCAGCCGTCCTCCGGCGGGCAGCGCCGCCCAGCACGCCTCCAGCAGCCCGGGGGCGGTGAGCCCGCCGCCGACGAACACCGCGTCGGGCGGCCCGAGTCCGGCGCCCCGCCCGTCCGCGGGCCCGTCCGCGAGTCCGTCCAGGGCCTCCGGGGCGGCCCCGGTGACCACCCGCAGCGCGGGCACCCCGAGCCGCTCCGCGTTCCGCCGGATGCGCGCGGCCCGTACGGGGTCGCGCTCCACGCTCACCGCGCGGCAGCCTCGTCCGGCGCGCATCCACTCGACCGCGATGCTGCCGGAGCCGCCGCCGATGTCCCACAGCAGTTCGCCCGGTGCCGGGGCGAGTGCGGCCAGCGTGGCCGCCCGCACGCGGCGCTTGGTGAGCTGCCCGTCGTGCTCGTACGCCTCGTCCGGGAGCCCCGGGACCGCGGACAGCCGGTGGCCGCCCGGCCCGGGCCGGCACTCGACGGCGACGACGTTCAGCGGATCACCGGGCGGATGCGGCCAGCCGGCGGCGGTGCCCTCGAACCGGCGTTCCCGCGCGCCGCCGCCCAGCTGTTCGAGCACCGTCATCCGGCTCGGCCCGTAGCCGCGGTCGCACAGCAGTGCCGCCACCTCGCCCGGGGTCCCGGCGCCCGCGCTCAGGACGAGCAGCCGCCGGCGCGCGTGCAGGGCGGCGGCCAGCGCGGCGGCGGGCCGGCCCACCAGGCTGACCACCTCGGTCTCCTCCGCCGCCCAGCCCAGCCGGGCACAGGCGTACGACACCGAGGAGGCGTGGGGCAGCACCCGCAGCCGCTCCGCGCCGATGGCCGCGGCCAGGGTCCGCCCGATGCCGTGGAACATCGGGTCGCCGCTGGCCAGGACGGCCACCCGCCGCCCGGCGTGCTCGGCGAGCAGCCGGGGCACGGCGGGGCGCAGCGGTGACGGCCAGGGCACCCGTTCCGCCGTGCAGCCGGGCGGCAGCAGGGCGAGCTGGCGGGGGCCGCCGATGACGGTCCCCGCACGGCGCAGCGCCTCCCGGGCGTCCCGTCCGAGCCCGTCCCAGCCGTCGGCGCCGATGCCGACCACGGTGACGGTGTCCGGCGCGCGGCCCGCGCCGGGGCACGGCGCGTCGTCGTCGCTCATCGCGAACCTCCTCCTGGGGTGTCCTCGCCCCGGGTGCGGCGGATCGGCGACGGGCCAGTCTCCTGGCTGCCGGATCGGCGCTCGCCCCGGCCTTCCGGCCCGCGGGGGCCGTGGCTCGGATGGGGTCCGCTCCCCGGTCACAGTGGCGGGACCGCGCCGGATTCGCACCGGCTTCCTGGTTCCCGTCGCCTCGTTGGGCAGCATCCTCCCGCATCGGTGCGGGCGGGTGTGCGACGACCTCCGCTCTTCTGTGCGACACCCGCTCTGAGCTGCGATATTAAGAAATGCATGGCTCATACATGGGTCTATGCTCCGTCCCGTGGACCCGAGACTCCCGCCGTTCCGGCCTCCCCTCCGCCCCCCGTTTCCCGGCCACGGGCGCTCGCGCCGGCCCGGCCGGGCCTGCCGGGCGTACCCCTCGAATCGATGTGCCCGGTGCCGTACCGCGCACATCGGGCCCGCGGCGGCGGCACCGGCCGGTAGAAAGAGGGCCGCGGAGCGCCGCCCGGCGGCTCCGGGCCCCGCCGTCCGCGGCACGGCGGCGCCCGGACGCCAGGACGGCCGGGCGGCCGGACGACGCGGCCGCCGCCCGGCGGCAGACCTCATACCGGGGGCCTCGCCCCGCGTGCGGGCCTCCGTCATCCGCCGTCCGTCCCTTCCCAAGGTGTGCCATGGTTCGACCCTCGATCGCTTCCTCCACGTTCCGCCGCCGCTTCGTCCGCCCGGCCGCGATGCTCCTGGCCGCCGTCGCGGTCACGGACCCGTGGGCGCTGGGCGGGGTGGGCGCCGGCTGGGCCGTGGCCTGCCACGTCCTCACCGCGGCCCTGCTGGTCGGTCTCTTCGAGCGGCTGCAGAGCGCGCTGCGCGCCTGCGAGCGCGAGACGCTGGCCGCACGGGAGGAGGCCGCACGGCACGACACCGAGTGGCGTGAGTTCTGCGCCCACCAGGACGCCCGGCGGGAGGAAACGGTCCGGCATCTCGCCGACGTCCGGCTCCCGGCCGCCCTGGCGGGCGAACCGGTGCCGGTCCCGCAGCCCGCGGAGAGCCACCCGGGCACGGCCCGGGAGTACGAGCGGGTGCTGGCGGCCGCCACCGCCGCCGTGCGGACCGTCCGCGAGCGGGAGGAGTCGCTGCGCCTGGTCGTCGTGGCCCTCGCCCGCCGGGTGCAGGCGTCCTCGCACCGCATCCAGGAGGAGATGGCCGCCCTGGAGGCCCGCCACTCCGCCCACCCGGACGTCCTGGAGGCGAGCATGCGCGGCGACCACGCCGCCGCGCAGCAGGCCCGGATCGCGCAGAGTCTCGCGGTGCTGTGCGGCGAGTGGCCCGGGCAGCAGTGGCAGAAGCCGCACGCGCTGGTGGACGTGGTCCGCGCGGGGGCCTCCCGCATCGTGTCGTACCAGCGCGTCAAGGTCTGCGGCGACCAGGACATCGCGGCGGTGGCGACCGTCGTGGAGCCCCTGGTGCACGTCGTGGCGGAGCTCCTCGCCAACGCCACCCAGTGCGCGCCGCCGACCACCCACGTCGAGGTGACCGTCCGCACCGTGACCCGCGGCGCCGTCATCGAGATCGACGACGCCGGTCTCGGCATGGACGAGTACGCCCTCGAACAGGCGCGGGAGATCGCCGCCGGGCGCCGGCTGCTGGGCTTCGCCGACCTCGGCGAGATCCCGCAGACCGGGCTCGCGGTCGTCGGCCGGTACGCCGAGCGGCACCGGCTCAAGGTCGACCTGCTGCCCTCCCCGTACGGCGGGGTCCGCGCGGTGGTCCTGGTGCCGGGCACCCTGCTGCAGACCCTGGAGCCGCCCGCCGTGCCCGCCTCCCGGCGCCCCTCGGCCGGCGAGACCGCGCACGCCGGGGGCGGCACCGTGCCGGCCGGCGCGACGGCCGTCACCGGCACCGTCCCCGTACCGCCGTCCGCCGCCACGGGCGGTCCCGGACTGCCGCAGCGGCGCTCCAGCCGCCACCGCGCCGCCGTCCCGCCCCTCTCCGAGCTGACCGGTACCGGGAAGCTGCCCCCTCCCCCGCCGCCGCCCTCCCCCGAGCGGGCCGGGGCCTGGATGGGTGCCCTCTTCGCCGGCAGCCGCGCCGGCACCGCCCGGACACGGGCGGTGGAAACGGAGGACGCGGCGGAGACGGCCGGGACGGCGGAAGCGGCCGGGACCGGCCCGGAGACCCCGGAGCCGGGGCCGTCCGCCGCGCCCCCCGGAGGCCCGTGGCAGCGCGTGGGCGCCTCCGGCCCCGGCGCGGCCCCCGGCCTGCCGGGCCACGGCGGCACCCCCGGCCGCGACGGCCGCCCGCACCGCGACGACGACGACGCCGAAGGACACCTCACATGACGATGCACCAGATGAAGAGCCCGGCCGGCCGCGACTGGATGGTGGCGGACGTCGCCTCCGTCTCCGGTGTCCGGCACGTCGTGGTGCTCAGCACCGACGGCCTGCTGATGGCCCGTTCCGAGGGGACCGGACGGGACAGCGCCGACCGGCTCGCGGCCGCCTGCTCCGGTCTGCAGTCCCTCGCCAAGGGCCTCGGGCGGGAGTTCGGCACCGGCAGCAAGGCCGTGATACAGCAAATGGTCGAATTCGACGGCGGCTTCCTCTTCATGGTCGCCGCCGGGCAGGGCTCGTATCTGGCCGTCGTCACCGACGCCGCGGTCGACCCGCAGCTGATCGCCCAGCAGATGCGCATCCAGGTCAACCGCATCGGCAGCCACCTGTCCAGCCCGCCGCGGCAAGGCGCCGTCTCATGACGGCCCCCGGGGAGTATCTGGACACCCCCCTGCGGCCCTATGTGCTCACCGGCGGACGGGCCCGCCCCAGCCGCAACACGGTCGCGCTCGACACCCTGCTCGTCGCCTCCGCGCGGGAACAGGACCTGCCCGTCTCCGCCAGCCGCCAGGAACGCGCCCTGGTGCGGATGTGCGGCCGCCTGCTGTCCCTGGCGGAGGCGTCGGCACACCTCGGGCTGCCGGTGAGCACCGTGACCGTCCTGGCCTCGGACCTCGTCGACTCGGGCCACCTCACCGCGCGCACCGGTATCCCCCCGGCCGCCCGCACGGACCGCGACCTGCTCCAGGAGGTGCTCGATGGTCTCCGCAAGCTCCGCTGACCCCCGCCTGGCCGCGGGACGCACCCTCCCGCCCGACGGGCGGTATCTGCCCGACACCGTGGAACGGGCGGTGAAGCTCCTGGTCGTCGGCGCGTTCGGGGTCGGCAAGACGACCCTGATCGGCTCGGTCAGCGAGATCACACCGCTGCGCACCGAGGAGGTCATGACGGAGGAGAGCGCCGGCGTCGACGACCTCGCCGGCCTGGCCGGCAAGACCACCACGACCGTGGCGATGGACTTCGGCCGCATCACCCTCAACCCCGGCCTCGTGCTCTACCTCTTCGGCACCCCCGGCCAGCGGAGGTTCTGGGATCTGTGGGAGGGGCTGGCCGAGGGGGCGCTGGGGGTGCTGGTGATGGTCGACATCCGACGTCTGGAGGACAGCTTCGAGGTGCTGGAGCAACTGGAGGTGCGCGGCCTGCCGTTCGCCGTGGCGGTCAATCACTTCCCCGACACCCCGCGCCACCACACCGTGGACGATCTGCGCCGCGCCCTCGACCTGCTGGACGAGACCCCCGTGGTGATGTGCGACGCCCGCCGGCGCCGCGCCTCCCGCGACGCCCTGATCACGCTCGTGGAGTACGTCTCCGCCACCGCCGCACAGGAGGTGCCCCGATGACCGTCCCCGCCGTGCCCCCGGGCTGCCCGGCCCACGGGATCACCACCGGTCTGACGCCCCTGGTCTCCGCGGCCGGCGCCGACGCCCGGCACGTCTACGAACGGCTGCGCGCGGAGTGGGGCAGCGTCGCCCGCGTCGAACTGGAGCCCGGCGTGCCCGGCTGGCTCGTCCTCGGCTACCGGGAAGTGCTCACCGTGACCCGGCAGGAGAAGACCTTCTCCCGCGACGCCCGCCACTGGCGCGACCTCAACGACGGTGTCGTCCGGCCCGATTCGGCGCTGCTGCCGATGATGGCGCACCGCGACAACGTCATCGGCCACGACGGCACCGAGCACCAGCGGCTGCGCCGCCCCCTCGTGGACGCCGTGGCCGGCGCGGACCAGCGGCGGATGCGCCGCTCCGTGGAGGCGGTGTGCGCGGGGCTCCTCGAAGCCTTCTCGGGGCGCGGCACCGCCGACCTGGTGTCCGAATACGCCCGGGTGGTGCCGCTGCTGGCCATCGGCGGCCTCTTCGGCCTGGAGCAGACGGAGGGACGCGAACTGCTGCGCGCCCGCGCGGCCCTGCTCTCGGGCGACGGCCGGCCGCGGCCCGGCGGAAACCGCTTCGAGGAGATCCTCTCCGCCGTGCTCCGGGACCGCCGTGAGCATCCCCGGTCCGACCTGACCTCGGCCTTCCTGGCGCATCCCGACCTCCACGACGACGCCGAGGTGCTGCGCTCCGTGATCGTCATGATCTCGGCCGGCAACGAGACGACGACCGCCTGGATCGCCAACACCCTCCGGCTGATGCTGACCGACCCCCGCTTCCGGGGCCGGCTCCACGGCGGACGGCTCGGCGTCGACGAGGCCCTCGACGAAGTCCTCTGGCAGGACCCGCCGATGGC
This sequence comes from Streptomyces xinghaiensis S187, assembly GCF_000220705.2. Lineage (GTDB taxonomy): Bacteria > Actinomycetota > Actinomycetes > Streptomycetales > Streptomycetaceae > Streptomyces > Streptomyces xinghaiensis. The sequence goes on from NZ_CP023202.1 coordinate 730,724, forward strand.
CAACTTCCCCGCCCGCTACGCCCTCCACGACACCGAACTCGGCGGCCGGACGATCCGCTGCGGGGACGTCCTGGTGCTCGGCCTCGCCGCCGCCAACGCCGATCCGGCCGTGCGACCGTCCGACCCGTACGACATGCTCGGCAACCGGGCGCACCTCGCCTTCTCCTCCGGCGCGCACGCCTGCCCGGCGCAGGTGCCCGCCCGGCTGATCGCCAAGACGGCCGTCGAGACGGCGCTGCGGGGGCTGCCCGAGGTCCGGCTGTCGGTGCCGGACGGGGAACTGCCCTGGCGGGCCTCCCCGTGGACCCACTGCCCGGCCTCCCTGCCGGTGAGCTTCGCACCGGCGGCGGAGCGGACGGCGGCGGAGCGGACGGCGGCGTCACGGCCCGGGGCCTCCCCGGGCGGGGCTCCGGGAGCGGGTGCCGCCGGGGCGCCGCCCGGTGGGGCGTCCCCCGCGGCAGAGGCCCCGGCGGGGGGACCGTCCGCCGGAACTCCCTCACCACGGGTCTCCCGCCCCGCGCAGACCGGCCCTCCGCCCGGCAGGGTTCCCGCTCCTCCCCGGATCGCGGCCGTCGCCGCCGGCCGGACCGCCCCGGCGTCACCGGTCCCCCCTGCCGCGCCACCCGGACGCACGGGCCCCGCCGCTCCGTGAACGGCCGGGGGACCCGGCCCCGGCCCACCGCTTCCGGCCGGTGTCCACCGGCATGGCGGGTACCGGACGCGCGGTCCGGAATGGCACCGTATCCCTGCGACACGGTGCCCTTGCCGCTTCTCACCCCGGCTCCCCCGCCGCCGCCTCCGCGGTACTCCGCACCGCTCCGCACCCGCACCGCCTCCGTTCCCCGCCGACTCCGCCGATCCGGGAGGGCCCGCCGTATGTCCGAGTGGGAGCACGAGCCCGGGAGGGACACCGGCACACTGCCGGAACCGGCACCGCGGCCCCCGGCACCGGAAGGCGGTCCCGGCCCGGCGCCGGAGCGCACCCGCCGGTCGGCCCGCCCCGCTCCGGGCGGTTCCGCCGCACCGGCACCGGAGCACCCCGTCCCCGGGAAATCCGCCCCCGTGGTGCTGGTGACCGGCGCCTCCTCCGGCATCGGCGCGGCGGTGGCCCGGCGGATGACGGCCACCGGGGACCGGCGGCTGCTGCTGAACGGCCGGGACCGGGAGCGGCTGGCCGGGGTCGCGGCGGCCTCCGGGGGGACGGCCCTCCCCGGCGACCTGGCCACGGCCGAGGGCTGCCGCGCGCTGGCACGGCAGGCTCTCGAAGCGGCCGGGCGGGTGGACGTCCTGGTAGCGAACGCGGGCGTCGGCTACGAAGGCCCGTTCGCGACGATGCCCGCCCCGGCCCTGGACGAGGTGATCGCCGTCAACCTCACCGCCCCCCTGCGTCTCGTGCACGCCCTGCTGCCCGCGATGGTGCGGCGCGGCAGCGGCCACGTGGTGCTGGTGGCCTCCGTCGCGGGGGCTGTCGGGGTCGGCGGGGAGAGCGTGTACTCGGCGGCCAAGGGCGGCCTGTGCGTCTTCGCGGACAGCCTGCGCCACGAGCTGCGGGCGTCGGGGGTGTCCGTCTCGGTGGTACTGCCCGGTGTCGTCGACACCCCCTTCTTCGAGCGCCGGGGAGCCCCGTACCGGCGCCGGGTGCCGAGGCCGGTCCCCGCCGAGCGGGTGGCCGAAGCCGTCTGCCGGGCGGTCGAACGGCGGCAGCGGGAGGTCTTCGTCCCGCGCTGGCTGCGGATTCCGGCCCGGCTGCGGGGCGGAGCGCCGGCGCTCTACCACCGCATGGCCTCCCGGCTCGCCTGACCGGCGCGCGGACGTGCTCGTCGCCATCCCCGCCGCCCTGGCCGCGGGCCTGTGCTTCGCCCTGGCCGGGGTGCTCCAGCAGCGGTCCGCGAGCGCCCGGCCCGCCGATGAGTTCCTCTCCTTCCGGCTGCTGCTGGATCTCGCGCGGAAGCCGCTGTGGGTGTCCGGCATCGCGCTGGCCGTCCTGGCGTACGGCTGCCAGGGGCTCGCACTGGCGTACGCGCCGCTCACGCTGGTGCAGCCGCTGATCGTGAGCGAACTGCTGTTCGCCATTCCGCTCTCCGCACTGGTGCTCCGGATGCGGCTGCGCCGCCGCGAGTGGTGCGGCGTGCTCGCGGTGAGCACCGGCCTCGTCACCGCGCTCGCCGCCGCGCGTCCCCGGCCGGCGGAGGCGGTGGCCGATCCGGGCGCCTGGCTGGTGATGCTCGCCGGCGTCGGGGCCGCGGCCGCCCTCGCACTGGTTGCCGGGCGCCATGCCGGGGGGACGGCGAAGGCGTCGCTGATCGCGCTCGCGGCCGGGCTGGTGATGGGGACGCAGTCCGTCCTGCTGGCCGCGACCGTCGAGCGGTTCGACGGGGGAGCGGCCGCCGTGTTCACGGCGTGGCAGACGTATCTGCTGGTGGGAGCCAGTATCGGCGGGCTGCTGCTGATCCAGAGCGCCTTCCAGGCCGGGCCGCTGGCCGCCAGCATGCCCGTCATGGACGCCGTCGAGCCCGCCGTCGCCATCGCGGCGGGCGTCACCCTGTTCGGCGAGTCGGTGCGCACCGGCTGGCCAGCGGGCGGGGTGGCGCTCGCCGGGCTGCTGCTGTTGTTCGCCGGCATCGTGCTGCTCGACACCTCTCCCCTGCTGAAGGCGCTGTACCGCCGTGAGACCGCCGACCGCCCACCGGGAGAGGCCGGGCCCGCGGCCGGGGGCGGGAACGGAACAGGCGGGGTGCGCCGCGGCTGACAGCGAGGCGGGCCCGGGGCGCCCCGGGAGCGCCCCGGTCACACGGCGGTACGGGCCGCCGCACCGTGGCGCGGGGAGACCGCGTACCAGTGCGGCAGCAGGTCCTCGCGCAGCACCCGGTCCCAGGAGCGGTGGTGGAGCCGCGCGGTCCCGGCCGCCCGCCGTCCCATCGCGGTGCGCACCTCCGGCCGGTCGGCCAGGCCGGCCAGGGCGCGGGCCCAGCCCGCGGCGTCGTCGTCGGCGACGAGCAGCCCGTCCGCGCCCGGTGCCGCCAGCCACCGCCGGGTACGGGCCCCGGCCGGGAGGACGGCTGGCAGCCCGCAGGCCATCGCCTCGGCGACGACGTTGCCGGCCGTCTCCGACCGGGAGGGGAACGCCAGCACGTCGCAGCCCGCGTACACCTGGGCCAGCCGCTCCTGGGGCACGGTGCCGAGCAGCGTCACACCGGGCCCCAGCAGGGCCCTCACCCGCGGGGAGTCGGCGCCGGTCCCCGCGACGACCAGGTGGACGGGGCGGCCCGTGTCGAGGAGCCGGCGCACCGCCTCGGCGAGCACCATCACCCGCTTGGAGGCATCGACCCGGCCGGCGAACACCACGGCCATGCGGTCGGCGGGCACCCCGTGGGCGCGCGCCAGCCGGCCGCGCGCCCCGGGGTCCGGGCGGAAGCGTTCGTGGTCGATGCCGCGCCCGAACAGGGACACCCGGTCGGGGCCCAGCAGGGCGCCCATCTCGCTCCGCTCCTCGGGCGTGGAGACGAGCACCCGGTCGCAGGCGCGCAGCAGCCGGTCCCGCCGGTGCCGCGCCAGCCCGGCGGCGAGCGCCTCGGGCGACAGGCGTGCGGGGTGCGCCGCGGACGGGGAGAGCGCCGCGAACGGGGCGCGGGCGGGCGCGGCGGGACGGGAGGAGGCGGGCGACCACGGGGCGGGGCTCCGCGCGGGCCCGTGCGCGGCCGGCCGGAGGCCCGCCGCCACGGGCCGCGCGGTGTGCAGGCGGTCGGTGAGCTGGCGTAGATAGGCCGCCGTCAGCGCCGGTACGTCCGTGTGGACGGAGCCGATGAGCCCGTGCGGGCGGCCGGCGGCCGGGTTCCGCCGCGCGTTCCGCCGTTCCCGGTGGGCCATCCGGACCGCCGTCGCGGCGAAGGCGAAGGTGTGGGTGAGGTGCCAGACGTCGTGCCGGGGCAGCAGCCGGGCCAGCGCCGGGTGGTAGGGGGCGAGGTCGGAGGCGTCCGCCCGGCCGAGGGCGGGCGCCAGCGGGGCCGAACTGATGACCGGGCGCAGCACGACGAACCGCACCCGGGGCGACAGCGGCTCGACCCGCTCCCGGCCGCCGAGGACGTACACGGTCAGATCGACGCCGGCTCCGGCCGGTGCTCCGTCCCCCCGCCGCTCGGAGCCGCCCGCGCCGGAGCCCAGCCGGGCGGCGGCTTCCGCGAACCGCTCCCAGCACTTGAGATGCCCGCCCGCCAGGGCGTTCCACTCCAGCTCGACGAGGACCGCGACCGATGGCCCGCGGGGGCCGGGGCCCGCCGAACCCGCCGAAGAAGAACACATAAGACGCGAATACCCCCATAAAGCCCACCCTCACCGTCCGGACCGCCCCGATCGCCGGCGCCGCCCCGGTCAGGCATCGTCCAGTTCCGCCCGCAGCCGTGCGGCGATCCGCGCGGGCTCCTCCTCGTCGGCGTAACGGTGGCGGGGCCAGAAGAAGCCCCGCAGCCCGTCCTTGGGGTTGCGGGGGACGACGTGGACGTGCAGGTGGGGCACGGACTGGCTGATCCGGTTGTTCGCGGCGACGAACGACCCGGCCGCGGCCGTGCCGCGCTCCACCGCGCCGGTGATCCACCGCACCCGGAGGAAGAACGGCCCGGTCTCCTCCGCCGTCAGGTCCGTGAGGGTCCCGGCGTGCCGCCGCGGCACCACCAGCACATGGCCGGGGAAGAGCGGACGGCGGTCGAGGAAGGCCACCGCCACCTCGTCCTCGTGGATCCGGTGGCTCGGCAGCCGGCCCGCGACGATCAGGCAAAAGGTGCAATCCATCCCCTCAGTGAACACCGGCCGGAAGCACCGGGCAGGCCCCCTCCCCGGGAGCCCGCCGCCGCGACCGGCGATAATCGCACCAGCGGCCGTCCGCGGCCGCTGCACGGCGGTCCCGCGCCCGCGACGTCCCAGTGACGCGACGACGCACCGGCGGAGACGGCATGACGCACGCGCGCATCGGCACCCGCACGCCGTACGCCCCGTAAAAGGAGCCCGATCTGATGGAGCCCCGCACCTCCACGCTCGTCCAGAACCACCCAGGCCAGGATCGCGTGATCGAACAGCTGTACGCGAAGATCCTCCGGCGGAACCCCGGCGAAGCGGAGTTCCACCAGGCTGTCCGGGAAGTCCTGGAGACGCTGGGCCCGGTTCTCGCCCGGCGGCCGGAGTTCGCCGAAGCGAAGATCATCGAGCGCGTCTCCGAGCCCGAGCGGCAGCTGATCTTCCGTGTCCCGTGGACGGACGACGCGGGTGAGGTCCACGTCAACCGCGGCTTCCGGGTGGAGTTCAGCAGCTCTCTCGGCCCCTACAAGGGCGGCCTCCGCTTCCACCCCTCGGTGAACCTGGGCATCGTCAAGTTCCTCGGCTTCGAGCAGATCTTCAAGAACGCCCTCACCGGCATGCCCATCGGCGGCGGCAAGGGCGGCAGCGACTTCGACCCGAAGGGCCGCTCCGACGCCGAGGTCATGCGCTTCTGCCAGTCCTTCATGACCGAGCTGTACCGCCATCTGGGCGAGTACACGGATGTCCCCGCCGGTGACATCGGCGTGGGCGGCCGGGAGATCGGCTACCTCTTCGGCCAGTACAAGCGCATCACCAACCGCTACGAGTCGGGGGTCCTCACCGGCAAGGGCCTCGGCTGGGGCGGCGCCCAGGCCCGCACCGAGGCCACCGGGTACGGCTGTGTCCTGTTCACCGCCGAGATGCTCAAGGCGCGCGGTGACGACCTGTCCGGGCGGCGCGTGGCGGTCTCCGGCTCCGGCAACGTCGCCCTCTACGCGACCGAGAAGGCGCAGCAGCTCGGCGCGGAGGTGATCACCTGCTCCGACTCCAGCGGCTATGTCGTGGACGAGAAGGGCATCGACCTCGAACTCCTCAAGGAGATCAAGGAGGTCGGCCGCGGCCGGGTCTCGGAGTACGCCGAGCGGCGCGGGTCCGGGGCCCGTTTCGTCAGCGGTTCCAGCGTCTGGGAGGTGCCCTGCGAGGTGGCGCTGCCCTGCGCGACCCAGAACGAGCTCACCGCCCCCGACGCGGCCGGCCTCGTGAGGAACGGCGTCCGCGCCGTCGCCGAGGGCGCCAACATGCCCACCACCCCCGAGGCCGTGCGGGTGCTCCAGGAGGCGGGCGTGGCGTTCGCCCCCGGCAAGGCGGCGAACGCGGGCGGTGTGGCGACCAGCGCCCTGGAGATGCAGCAGAACGCCTCCCGGGACTCCTGGACCTTCTCCCACACCGAGGAGCGGCTGGCCGAGATCATGAAGCACATCCACGACTCCTGCCACGACACGGCGGAGCGCTACGGCCGGCCCGGCAACTACGTGGTCGGAGCCAACATCGCCGGCTTCGAGATCGTCGCCGAGGCCATGCTGGCGCAGGGCCTGATCTGAGTCCGCGCGCCCCCACGCCCGCGCCGGACGTCCGCACCGGACGTCCGGCGCGGGCCGCTGCAAGAACACGGCCCGGGTCCGGCGCGTCCGGCCCGCGGCCCCGGCCGCGGGCCGCCGCCGCCCCGCGGTGCGGCCCCGCCCCGCACGAGAACACCCCATAACGGCCCGTAACGGACGCCCGGCCGGTCCTTCCCTCATCGGGGACGGACCGGCCGGGCGTGCCGCTCGGGGCCGCGGGGGCAACCCGGCCCCTTTGTTCGGGCGTACCGTGCACATGCACGGGGGTGGGCAGCTACGCTCAGCCACCAAGCATTAGGACAACCGTTCAACTACCCATGATGAAGCAGGTGTTATGACGGATCAGAATGCCGCCCCTGCGGGCATCGACACCAGCGTCGCCCACTCCGCCCGTATGTACGACTACTGGCTGGGGGGCAGCAGCAACTTCGAGGCCGACCGGGAACTGGGCAAGGCCTTCGAGACGGCCATCCCGAGCATCCGCACGATGGCCCGGGAGAACCGCAGGTTCCTGGGCCGCGCGATTCGCCAGATGGCCGGGGAAGGGGGCATCCGTCAGTTCCTCGACATCGGGACCGGTGTGCCGGCCGCCGGTGACACCCATTCCGTGACGGAGATCGTCGCCCCCGACAGCCGCGTCGTCTGCGTCGACAACGACCCGATCGTGCAGGCCCACGCCAAGGCCCTCATGGAGAAGTCGCCGGAAGGGAGGACCGTCTACGTCCAGGCCGACCTGCGGAAGCCGGGAGAGCTGCTGGCGCACCGCGAGGTGGCCGGGCACCTGGACTTCGAACAGCCGGTCGGGCTGCTGCTCGTGGCGGTCCTGATGCTCCTGAAGGACCAGGACCGTCCCTGGGCCACGGTCGCCGCCCTGCTCGACGCCATGCCGCCGGGCAGCCAGGTCGCCATCACCCACCCCACACAGGACTTCAACCCGGAGGCGATGTCCGAGGTCGTCGAGGCCGCCGCCCGCGGCCAGATGACGCTGGTGCCGCGCACCCGGGCGCAGGTCTCGGAGTTCTTCGGCGACTGGGAGCTGCTGGAGCCGGGCGTGGTGCCGGTCATGGAATGGCGCCCGGAGGAACCCCCGGCCGACCCGAGGGCGGCCTACTACTGGGGTGGCGTGGCCCGGAAGAAGGGATGAGGCACCGGGGAGGCCGGGCCGGAGCGGGGGCGGCCGGGGAGGCGCGGCGGAGCCGGCCGCGCGGCGGGGGGCGGACGCGTACCGTCCGGCCGGCGGCTGTGCCGCTCGGGTGACGGCCCCCGCCCCTCCGCCGCATCCCCCGCCCCGCCCCGCCGGGAGAACGGCACCGGCGTCCCCGCGCGTGGCAGGCTGGCGGCATGAGCGAACCGGAGGTGTGCCTGCGCTTCGACCCCGGTCTGCGGATGCTGCTGACCTCGCGCCACCGAGGCGCGGAGGTGCGGGTCGCGCCCGACGGCACGTCCTCCCTGGGGCATGTGGTCGAGTCGCTCGGGGTCCCGCTGCCCGAGGTCGGCGAACTGCTCGTCGGCGGGCGCCCGGTGGAGACGTCCCGCCGGCCGCGCGCGGGGGACGTCGTGGAGGTGCGCGAGGTGCGGCGCCCCCAGCCGCTGCCGGACGGCGGCCCTCCCCGCTTCCTGCTGGACGTCCATCTCGGCGCGCTGGCCCGCCGCCTGCGGCTCGTCGGCGCGGACACCGCCTACCGCAACGATCTCGACGACCCCGCGCTGGTCGAGCGGGCGAACGCCGAGCGGCGGGTGCTGCTGACCCGGGACCGCGGTCTGCTGCGCCGCCGGGCCCTGTGGAGCGGGGCCTTCGTCCGCGGTTCCCGTCCGGACGAGCAGCTCACCGATGTGCTCGACCGGTTCGCGCCGCCGCTGGCTCCCTGGACGCGCTGCACCGCGTGCAACGGGCCGCTCGTGCCGGTCGCCAAGGAGGAGATCGAGCACCTGCTCGACGCGGGCACCCGGCGCACCCAGGACCTGTTCACCCGGTGCCGCGACTGCGGCCAGGTCTACTGGCCGGGCGCCCACCACCGGCGCCTCGAAGAGGTCGTGGCGGAAGCGGCGCGTACGGTCCGCCGCCGGCCGCACCGCTGACCGCGCGGACGCGGGCACTCGCCGCCGCCTCCCGTTCCCCGCCCCGGACGGCACCTCCGCGTACCGCTGTTCACCACCGCATCCGGACCTGTTCGGCCCAGCCGAGGAGTCCCTCGACGCGGATGCGGCTCCCGCCGTCGGCCCGGACGGTGCCCGTGTAGTGGCCGAAGGACTGGTGGGTGTCGTTCAGGATCACCCCGGTGTTCGTCCGGTCCTCGCGCACGTGGAACGGGGTGAAGCTGAGATCGACCGCGTCCGAGCCCGGGGTGCGGATGGTCCACGGCTCCCCGAAGTCGTCGTAGTGCCACTCCAGTTCCTCACCGATCTTGGTGAGTCTGCCGTCGACGCAGAGGGCGTTCTCCGTCATGCCCGTGCCGGCCGTCCACCGGCCGCCGAACTGCAGGCCGACCACCCGGCCGTCGGTACTGCCCGAGGCCGCGCCCCAGTTCCACCGGGTGTCGTAGGGCCAGCGGCCCCGGCCGTGGTCGAGCACGCCCCAGCCGCCCTGGAAGTCGTAGGCGGTGCCGCCGATCCGCACGGTGCCCTCGGCCGGGCGCGCGGTGTGCTTGGAGGTGTACTGGAAGCGGCGGTCGCTCCAGGGGATGACGACGCTCATCGTCTCGTGGCCGGGCGGCATGGCCACGAACAGGTCGCCGTCGAGCGGTCCTTCCGCGGTCCGGCAGCGGAAGCGCAGGCGGGTGCCGTCGCGCTCCTGGCGCATCCCGATCCGTACGGGCCCGGCCGCGACCGCCGCCTCGCCCCGCTCGCCGTCGCCGCCCGCGCCGCCGTTTCCGCCGGTCCCGCCGGTCCCGCCGCCGAGGCTGTGCGGCAGGCGGACGCCGTGGGCCAGGGGCAGCAGGGCGGTCCGGGAGATCTCCCGCCGTACGGTGCCCAGGCTCCCGGTCCCCGCCCGGCCGCCGCCGCCCGGTCCGGTGCCCGCGCCGTCGCCGTCCCGGCCGTTGCCCCGGCCGTACTCCAGGAAGTAGACGGACCCGAGACCGAGGTAGTCGATGTCGGCGACGGTGACGGCGACCAGGTGCGTGGGGGTGGTGACGCACCAGTACTCCCACCGCTTGGTACGCCCCCAGCCGCGCAGGCCGCACCGGTGGAGCGGGGTCCTCGACCAGCCGACCGCGGCCCTGTCGAGCCGGCGGCCGCCGGGGAGGCAGAGGTCGGCGGGCCGGGTGATCTCTCGTTCGTGGGTCGGCATGCGAGGAGCCTACGGACCCGGGACGCCCGGTAGGCATGATCTCCCCTTCCGTGGACACTGGGATCGCACCCAACTCCCGTGCAGCGTGGTGCCGTTGTGCGGGATAACAGCCCACACCGGCACAGAGCGCCGCCCGGCTCCGCACCGCATCACGCGTCACCCGTGCCCCGCCCGCACCGCTCCGGTCACCGTCCGAGGAGGTCCCGTGCCCGTACGCGTCCGCTCCCTCGGCGCGCACGCGCCGCGGACCCCGCCCGCCGGCGGCCACCGCCCCGGCTCCCGGCCCCCCGACGGGGAACGGCGGACGGCCGCCGCCCGCGGCCCGCGCCGGGCGCGGCGGCGGGCGGAACGGCCCCGGCGTCCCCGGACCGGTCCTCCGGACCGTCCCGCGGGCTCCGGCCGGCGCCCTGTGCGCACCCCGCCCTCCGGCTCCGGCCGGACGGCGGACAACCCGCCCATGCACATCAGTACCGGAAGGCACTGTTCATGAAGAGATGGACGTCCGTCCTCAACCTGGTCGTCGCGGGAACCCTCGCGGCGACCGCCGCCGTGACCTCGCCCGATGTCTCCGGGGCGCGGCAGGCAGCGGCGGCGAGCGACACCTCCGCGCCGGCCGTCGCACAGGTGTCGGAGGAGACGCGGGACCACCGGCCCGGGAAGCGCCCGAAGCGGCCGGCCGCCGCGGACCGCTGGGTCAACTCCTGGACCTCGATGCCCCAGCTGACCGAGCCGCACAACATGCCGCCCGCGCCGTTCACCCAGGACGGCCTCGTCCTGGCGGACAGCACCCTGCGGCAGACCATCCACACCACCATCGGGGGCGAGCGGCTGCGGCTGCGCTTCTCCAACGCCTTCGGCGGCGCGGTCCTGCCCATCACCTCGGTCGAGGTGGCGCTCCCGCAGGGCGGGAAGGCCGGGGCCTCGGCGATCCGCACGGGCAGCTCACGGCCGGTCACCTTCCACGGAAAGCCCTCGGTGAGCATCCCGGTCGGCGCCCAGATGGTGTCGGACCCCCTGGACTTCACGGTGGCGCCCGGCTCCGAGCTGACGGTGACCCTGTACCTCGCGGAGGGCCAGGCGTCCAACGACATCACCTCGCACCCCGGTTCGCGGACCACCTCCCATCTGCTCGCCGGTGACCACACCGGGGCCGCGGACCTGCCCGGGGCGACCCGCACCGACCACTGGTACTTCCTCAGCGGTCTGGAGGTGACCGCCGGGCGCACCGCGTCGGCGGTGGCCGTCCTGGGCGACTCGCTCACCGACGGCCGCGGCTCCACGACCAACGGGAACGACCGCTGGCCGGACCTGCTGGCCGAACGGCTGCGCGCCGGCAAGGGCACGTCCGACGTCGCGGTCCTGAACCAGGCCGCCGGCGGCAACCGGGTGCTGCAGGACGGCCTGGGGCCGAACGTGCTGGCCCGGATGGACCGGGACGTGCTGGCGCAGAGCGGCGTCGAGTGGCTGATCGTGCTGGAGGGCGTCAACGACATCGGCACCGCCGAGCCCACGCAGGCGGCCCAGCGCGCGGTCGTGGACCAGCTCGTCGCGGCGTACGACCAGATCGTCACCCGCGCCCACGCGCAGGGCATCCGGGTGTACGGCGCGACGATGCCGCCCTTCGGCGGCAACGAGATGTACGACGACCCGGCCGGGCACCGGGAGGCGTCCCGGCAGGCCGTCAACGAGTGGATCCGGGACAGCGGCGCCTTCGACAGCGTGATCGACTTCGACGCGGCGACCCGTGACCCGCGGCAGCCGGAGCGGCTGCTGGAGGCGTACGACACCGGGGACCACCTGCACCTCAACCCGGCGGGCTACCAGGCCATGGCGGACGCCGTCCCGTCCCGGCTCTTCCGGTGACGGCCGGCTGCCCGGCCGGCCGCGGTGACGGCCGGCCGGGCAGCCGGACCCCGCGGGCGGGGCGGCGTCGCAGGACGCGCCGTCCCCGCCCGCGGGAACGGGTCAGCCCGCCCCGCCGAACAGCCGGACCGCGGGCAGCGCGCGGTCGTCGTAGCCGAACAGGGCCTGGTTCTCCCAGGCGTTGCCGGAGCCCGGGTCGGCCGGGTCCCAGCCGCTGCCCGGCACGGCCGTCCAGGCCGGCTCCCAGTAGACGACTCCCAGGCCGCGCCCGTCCGGCACGTCCGCGACGGCGGCCATCACCTCGCGGAGCTGGGCCGCCTGCCCTTCGGGGGTGGCGGGGTATCCGGGGACGAGCTGGTCGCCGCGGGCGATGATGTTCTCCAGCGCGTCGTCGTTGCGGAGCGTGTGGGCGTAGGCGGTCTCGGCGACGAGCACGGGCCTGCCGTAGCGGCTCGCGGAGGCGTTCAGATTCGCCCGCAGGTCGGCCGGGGTGCCGTGCCAGTAGCCGTAGTAGGACAGGCCGATGACATCGAACGGGACGCCGTGGGCGACCGCCCGGTCGAACCACCAGCGGGTGCCCTCCAGGTCGCCGCCCTCCGCCAGGTGCAGCACGACGCGGGTGCCGGCGGACACCGACTTGGCGGCTTCCGCGCCGGCTTTCAGCAGCCCCGCGAGCTGGGGCCAGTTGTCGGTGGAGCCCTCCGGCCAGAGCATGCCGCCGTTGATCTCGTTGCCGATCTGCACCATGTCGGCCGTGGTGCCCTGGGCCTTGAGGGCGTTCAGGACGTCGTGGGTGTGGTCGCGGACGTCCCGCCTCAGCTGCTCGTAGCCGTGGGAGGACCAGGCGGCGGGCTTGTTCTGCTTCCCCGGGTCGGCCCAGGCGTCGGAGTAGTGGAAGTCGACCAGCAGCTTCATGCCCTGCGCCTTGGCGCGCCGGGCCATGGCCAGGACGTTGTCCTTGTCGTTGTAGCCGTCGGCCGGGTCCACCCAGATCTTCAGCCGTACGTAGTTCATCCCGGCCGAGCGGAGGATGGCGAGGGCGTCGCCGGCGGTGCCGTCCTCGTACCGGTAGGAGGCGCCGAACGCCTCGTTCTTGGGCAGGCTCGACAGGTCGCCGCCCCGGACCGCGAGCGGCGCGGCGGCGGGGCCGGGCTTGCGCGCGGCCGGGGCCCCGTGCGCGGCGGGGGCGGCGGCGGGCAGGGCGACGGCGGCCAGCAGCGAGCCGAGGGCGGAGAGGGCGGCTCGGCGGGTGCGGGTGGCGCGGGCGGGGCCCGGGGTGCGCCGGGGGCGCGGGGTGGTGCCTCGTGGGTGGAGCATCGTCGGCATCCCTTCGGCCATGACGGATGGGGCGGACTGGTGGTGCGGTGGTGCCGTAGCGGTTCCGTGGTGGTGCGGTGGTGCGGTTCGCGGCGGCACCGGTGCGCGAGGGCGCGGAGGTACGGGGGTGCGCCCGCGCGGGAGGGTTCGCCCGCGCGGGACGGTTCGCCGGCGCGGAGGTACGGGGGCGGAGCACGGCCGCGGGAGCCGGCGTGCCGGGAGGAGGGGCCTCCTCACTCCTGGAGCCGGACCACGGCGACCCCTCCCCCGGCCACCGCGAGCCGTCCGGAGACGGGTTCGCCGGACAGCAGTTCAGTGCCGGTGGCCCGGCCGGGCAGGGGCACCTTGGCCTCGGCCCCGGTGTGGTTGATGACGAACAGGTACTCGCCCGTGCCGCCGGCGCGCCGTACCACCTCGACGTCGCGCGGGAGTTCGTCCCGGGCGGGGATGCCGGCGTCCGCGCACACCTCGCGGAGCAGCACCCCGAGGCCGTCGGCGCCGAGCCGGGTGGAGACGTACCAGGCGGTGCCGCGGCCCAGCCGGTGGCGGGTGACGGCGGGCCGTCCCGCGGCGGGTCCGTCGGCGTAGGTCCAGACGGTTCCGGCGCCGCGCGGCACCACGGACTCCGTCCACACATCGGCGGTGAGGCGGTCCGGGTGTCCCGCGCCGCCGCCGCTGCCACCGTCGTTGTCGTTGTGGCCGCCGCCGCCGCGGCCGTCCCGCCCGCCCGCGCCGTCCCCGTCCGTCCCGCCGGCCCGGCGGAGCCCCACCCGATCGCCCTCCCCCAGGGGTGAGAACTCCTCGACGGTCAGCCCCAGCACGTCCCGCAGGGCGCCGGGGTACGGGCCGGGGTGGACCGCGTCGTGCTCGTCGACGATCCCGGAGAAGTAGGAGACGAGCAGGGTGCCGCCCTGCTCCACGTAGCGGCGGAGACTGCGGCCGGCGGCGGCCCCGGTGAGGTAGAGGGCGGGGACGACGACCAGCGGATAGGCGGAGAGACCGGCCTCCGGGTGGGCGAAGTCCACGGTGAGGTGGCGGTCGTAGAGGGCCTCGTAGAAGGTGTCGGCCCGCTCGCGGGCGTCGTGGTCCTCGCTCGGGCGCCACTCCAGGGACTGGGCCCACCAGGACTGCCAGTCCCACACCACGGCGGCGTCGGCGGCCGTCGTGCCCCCCGCGACCCCGGCGATCGACTCCAGGTCCGCGCCGAGCCGGACGACCTCCCGCCAGACCCGGGAGTCGGTGCCGGCCTGCGGCAGCATGGCGGAGTGGAACTTCTCGGCGCCGCGCCGGGACTGGCGCCACTGGAAGAACATGGCGCCGTCGGAGCCGCGCGCGATGTGGGCGAGGCTGTTGCGGGCCATCTCGCCGGGCGCCTTGGCGGGGTTGCGGGGCTGCCAGCTGACGCCGCTGGTGGAGTGTTCCAGCAGCAGCCAGGGGGAGCCGCCCGCCACGGAGCGGGTGAGGTCGGCGGCCATGGCGAGGTTGACGTGGGTCCGCCGGCCGTCGGTGATGAGGTAGTGGTCGTTGGAGACGAGATCGACCTCGCGCCCCCAGGCCCAGTAGTCGATGGACGAGCACTGGCTGAGCGCGGTCATGAAGTTGGTGGTGACGGGGATGCCCGGGGAGAGCCGGTGCAGGATGTCGCGTTCGGCGGTGAAGTTCTCCCGCAGGGTGGCGTCGGCGAAGCGGGCGTAGTCCAGCCGCTGGGCCGGGTTGCAGACGGTGGGGGTGGCGCGGGGCGGGTCGATCTGGTCGAAGCCGCCGTAGCGCTGGCCCCAGAAGGCGGTGCCCCAGGCCGCGTTGAGGGCGTCGGGCGTGCCGTACCGGGCGCGCAGCCAGCGCCGGAAGTGCTCGGCGCAGGAGTCGCAGTAGCAGGCGGAGACCGGGACGCCGTACTCGTTGTGGACGTGCCAGAGGGCGAGCGCCGGGTGGCCGGCGTAGCGGCGGGCGAGCTGTTCGGTGATGGCGGCGGCGGCGTCGCGGTAGGCGGCCGAGCTGGGGCAGATGGCGCCGCGTGAGCCGAAGGAGAGGCGCACGCCCTCCCGGGTGACGGGCAGGGCCTCGGGGTGGGCGCGGTAGAACCAGGCGGGCGGGGCGACGGTGGGGGTGCCGAGGTCCACGCGGATGCCGTGCGCGTGCAGCAGGTCCAGCAGCCGGTCGAGCCAGCCGAAGTCGTGGCGGCCGGGTTCGGGTTCGAGCAGGGCCCAGGAGAAGATCCCGGCGCTGACCATGGTCACGCCGGCCTCCCGCATCAGCCGGACGTCCTCCTGCCACACCTCCTCGGGCCACTGCTCGGGGTTGTAGTCCCCGCCGAACGCGAGTCGGGTGAGGCCCTGGGGAGGCGTGTACGGCATGGCGGGCTCCTGCTGGGGGGTAGCGGGGCATGGCACAAATCTGTGAACGTGCACAGCGCATCTCGGCGGCGCACATCCAACATAACCGCACAGCAACAACCATTGACAACTGTTGGAAATGTTTCTCTACTGTGAACGCTCACAGTTCGCCACCGCCCGTCGTCCGCCCAGGGGGCGGAGGCCCTTGCCAGGGGAGATCTCGATGCCATCCACCACGCGCCGCCGGTCGGCGGCCCTCTCCATAGCGGCAGCCCTGACCGCCGCGGCCCTCGCCGGCTGCGGCGGCGGAGGCTCGGACGACTCCGGCGCGGAGCGCTCCGGCAGTTCCGGGCCGGCCAAGCTGACGTACTGGGCCTGGGCCCCCGGCATGGACAAGGTCGTCGCCCTCTGGAACAAGGAACACCCGGACATCAGGGTCACGGTGAAGAAGCAGGCGTCCGGTGACGACCTGGTGACGAAGATCCTCACCGCCGCCAAGGCCCACGAGGCCCCGGACCTCGTGCAGGCCGAGTACCAGGCCCTGCCCACCCTCGTCAGCAGCGACGTCCTCGCCGACCTCTCCGGCAAGGAGCCGGTGAAGAGGGCCGAGAAGGAGTTCGCGCCGGGCGTCTGGCAGCAGGTGACCCTCGGCTCGGACGCGGTGTACGCCGTCCCGCAGGACTCCGGGCCGATGATGTTCTACTACCGCGAGGACCTCTTCGAGCAGTACGGCCTCGACGTCCCCGGGACCTGGGCCGAGTTCGCGGACACCGCCCGCGAACTCAGGAAGAAGGCCCCCGGGAAGGCCCTCACCACCTTCTCCGCCAACGACCCCGGCCTCTTCGCCGGACTCGCCCAGCAGGCCGGCGCGCGGTGGTGGACCACCACCGGCGAGCAGTGGAAGGTCGGCATCGACGACGCCGCCAGCCGCAAGGTCGCCGACTTCTGGGGCGGTCTCGTCGAGGAGGGTGCCGTCGGCAACCAGCCGATGTACACCCCGGCCTGGAACAAGGCGCTCAACGACGGCTCGCAGATCGCCTGGGTCAGCGCCGTCTGGGCGCCCGGCGTCCTCACCACCGCGGCGCCGGACACCAAGGGCAAGTGGGCGATGGCCCCGCTCCCCCAGTGGTCGCCCGGCGAGAACAGGACCGGCAGCTGGGGCGGCTCGACCACCGCCGTCACCCGCGACAGCGAGCACAAGCAGGCCGCCGCCGAGTTCGCCACCTGGCTCAACACCGACCCGGAGGCTCTCGCCGCCATGGTGAGGGAGGGCGGGATCTACCCGGCGGCCACCGCCGCGCAGACCGGCGGCGCACTGTCCGAGGCACCCGGCTTCTTCAGCAACCAGCCGGACTTCTACACCGAGGCGGCGGAGATCGCCAAGACCACGGCGCCCGGCGCCTGGGGCCCGAACGTCAACGTCGCCTACTCGGCCTTCCGGGACCGGTTCGGCAAGGCCGCCAAGGAGAAGTCGGACTTCGGGGCCGCGCTCGCCGCCATGGAGCGGGCCACCGTCACCGACCTGAAGAAGCAGGGCTTCGGAGTGGCCGGGTGACCCGCTCCCCCGCCGGCGCGGCCTCCGGGCCGCGCCGGGCCCCGTACCTCTTCCTTCTCCCGGGCGCCGCCCTGTTCGTCCTCTTCCTCGCGCTGCCCATCGGCTACGCCCTCTACCTCAGCCTCCGCAGGACCGAGGTCAAGGGGCTGGGCCTGGGCTCCGGCGCCCGCCAGGAGGTGTGGGCCGGACTCGCCAACTACACCGCGGCGCTCACCGACCCGGAACTGCTGAACGGCGCCCTGCGGGTGCTGGGCTACGGCCTCGTCGTCATCCCGGCCATGCTGGGCCTCGCCCTGCTCTTCGCCCTGATGCTGGACGCCGACCGGCGCGGCCGGCGGGACACGGCCCTCCGCGGCTTCGCCCGGCTCTCGATCTTCCTGCCGTACGCGGTGCCCGGGGTCGTCTCGGCGCTGCTGTGGGGCTTCCTCTACCTGCCGTCGGTCAGCCCCTTCCACTACGCGCTGGAGCGGGCGGGCCTGCCCGGACCGGATCTCTTCAGCGGCGGGGCCCTCTATGCCGCGCTGGCCAATATCGCCGTCTGGGGCGGCACCGGCTTCAACATGATCGTGATCTACACGGCGCTGCGCGCGATACCGGCGGAAGTGTACGAGGCCGCGCGGCTCGACGGCTGCTCGCAGTGGCAGATCGCCCTGCGCCTCAAGATCCCCATGGTGACGCCCTCGCTGATCCTCACCTTCTTCTTCTCCCTGATCGCCACCCTCCAGGTGTTCAGCGAGCCGACCACCCTGAGGCCGCTCACCAACGCCGTGCCCAGCGACTGGAGTCCGCTGATGAAGATCCACCAGGACGCCTTCGCCCGGGGCGACCTGCACACGGCCGCCGCCGGCGCGGTGGTCATCGCCGCCGTCACCCTGCTGCTGTCCTTCGGCTTCCTGAGAGCCGCCAACTCCCGCTCCCACCAGGACTCACGATGAGCGCCACCGCCACCGCCGTCCGCGCCGCCACGGCGGCTCCCCGCGGCCGCCGCCGCCCGGCCGGCCGGATCCCCACCGCGGTGCTGCTCCTGGGTGCCGCCTACTGCCTGCTGCCGGTCGCCTGGGTCGTGGTGGCCGCCACCAAGTCGGGCAGCGAACTCTTCTCCACCTTCACCTTCCTGCCCGGTTCGGGCCTCGCGGAGAACGTGGCCGAGCTGTCGGCCTACCGCGACGGCGTCTACTGGCGGTGGATGGCCAACTCCGCGCTCTACGCCGGCGTGGGCGCCCTGCTGTCCACGGCCGTCTCCGCGCTGAGCGGCTACGCGCTGGCGCTGCACCGCTTCCGCGGCCGTGAGGTGATCTTCAACGTGCTGATCGCGGGCGTGCTGATGCCGCCCGTCATCCTCGCCATACCGCAGTATCTGCTGCTGGCGAAGGCGGGGATGGCCGACAGCTATGTGTCCGTGCTGCTGCCGAGCATCCTCTCCCCCTACGGCATCTACCTCGCCCGGATCTACGCCGCCGCCGCGGTGCCCTCCGACATCGTGGAGGCGGGCCGCATCGACGGCGCCGGGGAGTGGCGGCTCTTCCGGTCCGTGGCGCTGCCGATGATGCTGCCGGGGCTGGTGACCGTCTTCCTCTTCCAGTCCGTGGCCATCTGGAACAACTTCATGCTGCCGTACATCATGCTCGGTGACGACGAGAAGTTCCCGGTCACGGTGGGGTTGTTCACGCTGCTCCAGCAGGGCGCCTCCGCGCCCGCGCTCTACACCCTGGTGATCACCGGCGCGCTGCTCTCCGTCATCCCGCTGATCGCGCTCTTCCTGGTGATCCAGCGCTTCTGGAGCCTCGACCTGCTCTCGGGGGCCGTGAAGTCCTGACCGCCGGGGACCACAGCGGATCACCGTAGAGTCGGGACCGCAGAACCACCCGGGAACCACCGGGGAACGGACAGAGGAAGCAGCCGCATGAGCACCACGGGGCGACGCCGCCCACCGACCATCCACGACGTCGCCCGGGAGGCGGGCGTCTCGCGCGGCACGGTGTCGCGGGTGCTCAACGGCGGGCACAACGTCAGCCCCGCCTCGGCGGACGCCGTCAACGCCGCGATCCGCAAGACGGGTTACGTCGTCAACCGGCACGCCCGCAGTCTCATCACCGGCCGTTCCGACTCGGTGGCGTTCCTGCTGACCGAACCGCAGGAGCGGTTCTTCGAGGACCCCAACTTCAATGTGCTGCTGCGCGGCTGCACCCAGGCGCTGGCCGCACACGACATCCCGCTGCTGCTGATGATCGCCGGGACGGAGGCGGAGCGGCGCCGGATCAGCCGCTACATCACCGCCGGGCACGTGGACGGGGTGCTGCTGGTCTCCAGCCACTCCGGGAACCCCATGGCCGAGCGGCTGGTGAAGGCGCGCATACCGGTGGTGGCCTGCGGCAAGCCCCTGGGGCAGGGGGCCCGGATCGCGTATGTGGCCGCCGACGACCGGGACGGGGCCCGGGAGATGGTGCGCCATCTCGCCACGAGCGGACGGCGCCGCATCGCGACGGTCACCGGTCCGCCGGACACCCCCGGCGGGGTCGAGCGGCTGGCGGGCTACCGGGAGTCCCTGGCCGAGGCCGGGCTGCCGGCCGACGAACGGCTCGTCGCCGAGGGCGACTACAGCCGGGCCGGCGGCGAGCGGGCCATGGCGGAGCTGCTGCGGCGGGCCCCGGACGTGGACGCCGTGTTCGTCGCCTCCGACCTGATGGCGCAGGGGGCGCTGACCGCCCTGGAGAGGGCCGGCCGCCGGGTGCCCGAGGACGTGGCGGTCGGCGGTTTCGACGACTCGCCCGCCGCTCTCGGGACGCGCCCGCCGCTGACCACGATCCGCCAGCCCTGGGACCGGATCAGCACGGAGATGGTGCGGGTGCTCCTCGGCCGGATCGCCGGGGAGGACCCGTCGGCGGTGATCCTGCCGACCGAACTCGTCCGGCGCGACTCGGCCTGAGCCGTGCCCCGGCCCTGGGGCGGGAAGGACTGCCGGGCCCGCCCCGGCACGGCCCCCGGCTCAGCCTGCCCCGGGCGCCCGTCCGCCGCGTCCCGACCTCGTCGTGTACCACCAGCGGAGACCGGTAACCGCTCAGCGGTGCGTTTCCGCCGTTGCCGAGTGGCCTGATCCGGCGTCCGGCCTTCCCGTGTCCGGCACGGACAGCGCTGTCATCTCCGGCGCGCCAGGCGTCTCCGCCGCCACTTCCGGCCAGCACCGCCCCGCACACATGCGCCGAAAAGCGCCGGGTTGATGTGCATTCGGGCGGGGTTCTCGGCAGACTCCGGAAGCGTAGAAACCGGCACAACAAGCGAAAGGAAAACGCATCATGAGGAACCGTGCGAAAACGGCGTTAGCCGGCACCCTGGTGGCGGCGATCGCGGCCCTCGGTCCCCTGGGCGGCACGGCTCACGCCGGGGACTCCTCGCTCTACGCGCCCTCGGACCTCGTCCTCACCATCGCGCACGGGGAGGACGCGTCCTCCGTGGCCCCGGAACGCGCGGTGACCCTCACCTGTGAGCCGCGGGCCACGGGCACGCACCCCTCCCCGCAGGAGGCCTGCGTGCTTCTCGGGGACGCCGGGGGCGACGTGGACGCGATCGCGCCGCCGGCGGAGCCCGAGCTGTGCACCTACCAGTACGACCCGGTCGTCGTCACCATTCGGGGCGTCTGGCAGGGCCAGCGCATCGAGGAGGAGCGCACCTTCGGCAACGAGTGCGTGATGCGGGCCGAGACCGGGGCCGTCTTCGACTTCTGAGCCCGCGCTCCCCCTGTCCGTCCCCGGGCTCCCGAGGAGCCCGGCGGGCGGCACCGGCGCGCCTCTGCCGCGCTGCACCGCCAACTCCCCCGCGCGGCAAGGGGATCGCGGCCGGACGGGTGTTCTTCCGCGGAGGCGCGGAACGGGTGAGGATACTCCCTGGCGCACGCACCGGGCACATCCCCCACACCACGCCCCGCACCCGACGAGGAGCCTGTTCGTGTTGAGAAGAAGCCCGCTGACCGCCCTGCTCGCGGCCCTGCTGTCGCTGTCCTTCGCCACCGCCGCCGCGCCCGCCTCCGGCGGCCCGGGCTCCGGCCACGGGCACGGGCACGGCCACGGCCACGGGAAGCACCACGGCAAGGGCCACCACCACTCCAGGGGCACCTGCACGGACGACCCCGCGCTCCTGTTCTGCGAGGACTTCGAGTCCCTGCCGCCGGGCGAGGCCGGCAGCCCCCACTGGGAGACCGACACCGAGAACGGCACCCTGACCGTCGAGCCGTACCCGGGGAGACATCGGGCCGGGCAGCATCTGCGCGTCCGCACCGAGGGCAACGGCAAGGCGTTCCTCGCGGTCACGGACCTGGCCCCGCCCGGCAACAGCTTCTGGGGCCGGGTCCGGCTGCGCGTCGCGGCCTTCCCCACCGCCCCGGACTGGGCCCACTGGACGATGGTCGAGGCCACCGGCCGCGGCCCCGGTTACATCCGCCCGCTCGGCGGGCAGTACGTGCCCTCCGCCGGGAAGAACCTGTGGGGCGTCGGCTCCGACGGCGGCCCGACCGGCGACTGGACGGCCTGGCAGGAGTCGGCCCCGGCGCGGGCCGGGATCTGGAGCTGCGTGGAGTGGCGGATGGACGCCTCCGACAACCGCATCGAGGTCTGGTTCGACGGCGAGCCCCAGCCCGATCTCACCGTCGACACCCGCGACCACGGGGGCGCCGAGGTGGACTTCGTCTTCCCGGAGTTCGACACGGTGAAGTTCGGCTGGCAGCTCTACCAGGGCGATCCCTCACCGTCCGGCTATGACGTGCGGATGGACGACCTCGCCCTCGGCACGGAGCGCGTCGGCTGCGGGCGCTGACCGCCCCCGGCGGAGGGCCCCGGCCCCGGTCCCGGCCCCATCCCCGTCACTGGATCTGCCGCCGCACCAGTTCGTGGAAGAGGCCGGTGGTGTCGGCGAGCAGGTCCGCGGGACGGCCCTGCTGGACGACGCGGCCCTCCGCCATGACCACGACCCGGTCGGCGTCCATGACGGTGGAGAGCCGGTGGGCGATGACCACGCGGGTGGCGCGGAGTTCGCGGGTGCTCTCCGTGACGATGCGCTGGGTCTCGTTGTCCAGCGCGCTGGTCGCCTCGTCGAAGAAGAGGATCCGGGGCCGGCGGATGAGGGCCTGCGCGATCATCAGCCGCTGCCGCTGCCCTCCGGAGACGGTGCCGCCGCCGTCGGAGAGCACGGTGTGCATGCCCATCGGCATCCGCTGGATGTCCTCGGCCAGCCCGGCGAGGCGGGCGGCCTCCCACGCCTCCTCCAGGGAGAAGTTCTCGGCGCCGCGGATGCAGTCGAGGACGGAGCCGGAGAAGGGCTGCGCGTTCTGCAGGACGACGCCGCACTGGCGGCGGACGGCGGCCTGGTCGAGCGCGGCCAGGTCCTGGCCGTCGTAGAGGACCTCGCCGGAGGCGGGCCGGTCGAAGCCGATGAGCAGCCGCAGCAGGGTGGACTTGCCGCAGCCGCTGGCCCCCACGACGGCCACGAACTCGCCCGGTTCCACCCGGAAGGAGACGTCGTCCAGGACGAGCGGCCCGTCCTCGGTGTAGCGGAAGGAGAGCTGCCGGGCCTCGATGGCGCCGGAGAGGGCGCCGGGCCGGGTCGAGCCGCCGCGGACCTCGGGCAGCGCCCGGAAGACCGGCCGGACCTGTTCGAACATCGGCAGGACGGCCGCGGCGGAGATCAGCGCCCCGGTCAGCTGGGTGACCGAGCTCAGCATCATCGTCACGGCGGTGTTGAAGGTGAGGAAGCCGCTCGGTGAGAGGGCGCCGCGGGCCGGCCCGGCGAGCAGCATGAACATGATGAGGGTGCAGAGCGGCAGGTAGACCGCGTTGAGAACGGTGATGAGGTTCTTGATCCGGCCCACGCGCTGCTGGAGCTCGCGGCTGCGGGCGAACTTGCGCGCCCAGGCGGCGTAGGCGAAGCTCTCGGCGGCGGCGACACGCAGCTTGGGCAGCCCGCGCAGGGTCTGGAACGCCTGGTTGTTCAGCTTGTTGCCGAGGACCACGAGTCTGCGCTGCCAGCGCAGCTGCCACAGCCCCATGCCGAGGAACAGCGCGGCGATGACGACGAGCATGGCGACGGCCACCAGGGCCAGCTCGACGCTGAAGAGCAGCAGCAGCACGAGGTTGACGGCGCCGACCGTGCCGGCCTGGACGAGCACCGAACTGATCCCGGACAGCACCTTGCGGATGGAGCTGATGCCCATCGCCGCGCTCGCGAGCTCACCGGTGGAGCGCTCGGCGAAGAACCGGGTCGGCAGGCGCAGCAGCCGGTCCCAGACGGCGGGTTGCAGGGTGGCCTCGACGCGGCCCTCCATGCGGAGGATGGCGGTGTTCTGCAGCAGCATGAAGGCGGCGGCGACCACGGCGCTGACGATCAGCGCCAGGGAGACCTGGACGATCAGGCCGTTCTCGGCGGCCGGGACGTACACACCGAGGACCTGTCCGGTGGCGAGGGGCACCAGCGTGCCCAGGCCGACGGCGACCAGTCCGCCCAGTGCCAGGTTGCGCAGGTCGGCGCGGGTGCCGCGGAGGCTGAAGAGCAGCAGCCGCCAGGCGGGCAGCGGCTCGTCGGGCAGCGGCCGGTAGAACATGACGGCGCGGTCGTCGAACTCGGCGGCGTTGTCCCTGCCGACGCGCCACCGCTCGCCGCTCGCGGGGTCCACGGCCTCGTAACGGCCGCGGTGCCACAGCAGCGCCACCGGGTCGCCGTCGTCGGACCAGTACCCGACCAGGGGGCCGGAGTTGTCGCGCCACCAGCTGCCGGTGAGCCGGACGTCGCGGGTGCGGAAGCCGGAGCTCAGGGCGGTGCGTTCGACGGGGTCGAGCCTGCTCTCGGGCGCCCCGCCGGTGTCGGGATCGGTCACGGGGATCCGGGCCGCGGCGGCGACCGTGCGGCAGACGGCGAGGGCGGCGTCGTCGGTGCCGGCGGCCGTGCCGGACGGGGCTCCGCGGCGGCGCGGCCGGCCGATGGAGTTCAGCAGGGCCCGGTCGGCGCTCTCCCGTTCGGCCTCGCCGGCCTGGATACCGGCGGCGGTGCGGTCCTCGTGGGCGCGTTCGAGCCGTTCGATCCAGCGGTCCAGGGCGGACAGCAGCCGCGTCTGCTGGTTGACCATGTCCTGCCACAGCACGCCGTCGATGAGCAGGTCGGCGGCGGTGTCCGCGCCGTAGGCGGAGCCGTACTGGACGCTGCCGGGGGCCATGGACATCCACAGGATGTTCTCGTCGCCGGTACCGGCCGCGTCCTGGGACGCGCCCGTTCCGTGGCCGCCGTCCGGGCCGTCCGCGTCCCCGTCCCCGGAGGGCTGCGGGGTCGGGTGCTGCCCGTCGAAGGGGGCTTCGAAGAGGACGCGCAGGCTGCGCCCGTAGCCGCGGGCGAAGGCGTCGTCCAGCGGGCTGAGGACCGGCTCGTGGGCGGGGTGCGTCCACGGGGTGCCGTGCGCGTCGTAGCCGGCGTGGGTGGCGTGGGTGCCGTGGGTGCCGTGGGTGTCGTACGTGCCGTACGGGTCGGTGTACGGGTCCGCGTACGGCTCACCGGGGTGGCCGTACTGTGCGTAGCCGCCGTAGGGGCTGTACGGGTCGCCGCCGCCGTGTCCCGCCTGCTCTCCGTACGGTTCGTACGCGCCGTACGGCCCCGGCCCGGGGCGGTGCAGCTCGCGGAGCTGGATGCGGCGCAGCACGCAGTTCTGGAGCGGCCGGCCCACGAGGGTGTGCCGCGGGCCGTCGACGGGGCCGAGCAGCAGGGTGCCGGTCTCCAGCCGGCCGAGGAAGTGCCAGTGGCCCTGCCGGCCGGCGTCGACGGCGAAGAGGTCCATGGCGCCGGCGGTGACCAGCCACAGCACCTGCGGGCCTTCGAGCCCGAGGCTGCGGGCGGTGGTGTGGTCGACGGGGGTGCCGAGACCGCCCATGGCCGCGACGACCACATCGGCGGGTGAGGGGGCGGCGGGCGGGGCCCCGGAGAGCCCGGCCCCGTCGCCGGTGCCGGTGCCGGTGCCGGAGACGCCGGTCGCGTCGGCCCCGGCCCCGTGACCGCCGGCACCGTAGCCGCCGGTTCCGGCCGGGGCGGGGCCGGGGGCCGGGACGGGGCCGGTGGCGGTGAGGGCGGAGCCGTCGGAGGAGGGGTGGGGTGATGCCACGTCAGTGCTCCCTGACCAGGGCGGCGTACGCCCCGCCGGCGGCGGCCAGGTGCTCGTGCCGGCCGCGCTCCACGACGGTGCCGCGGTCGAGGACGACGATCTCGTCGCTGTCCCGCACGGTGCTCAGCCGGTGCGCGATGACGACGCAGGCGCAGCCGCGCCGCCGCAGGTTGTCGATGATGATCTGTTCGGTCTCGGCGTCGAGGGCGCTGGTCACCTCGTCGAGGACGAGGACGCTGGGGCGCCGGACGAGGGCGCGGGCGATCTCCAGCCGCTGCCGCTGCCCGCCGGAGAAGTTGCGGCCGTCCTGCTCGACCCGGCTGTGGATGCCCCCGGGCCGGCGGGCGACGGTGTCGTACACCGCGGCGTCCCGGAGGGCGGCGACGACGGCCTCTTCCGGGATGGAGGGGTCCCAGAGGGCCACGTTGTCGCGGACCGTGCCCTCGAAGAGGAAGACGTCCTGGTCGACGAAGGAGACGGAGGCGGACAGCGCGCTGCGCGGGATCTCGTCCAGCCGCCGCCCGTCGATGCGGATGACGCCCTCCCAGGGCTGGTAGAGGCCGGAGATCAGCCGGGAGACGGTGGACTTGCCGCTGCCGGAGCCGCCGACGAGGGCGACCTGGCGGCCCGGTCCGACCTCCAGGGAGAAGCCGTTCAGCAGCGGCTTGTCGAGCGGGCTGTAGCCGAAGGTGACGTTCTCCAGGGTGACGTGGCCGCGGAGCCGCTTGGTGCTGGCGGGTGGTTCGCGCCGGGTGTAGAGGGTGTCGGCGGGGAAGTTCTCGACGTCCTTGAGGCGGGCCACGTCGGCGGCGAAGTCCTGGAGCCGGCCGGCGACGCCGTTGAGCCGGGTGAGCGGGGCGGTGAAGTTGGTGACGAGGGCCTGGAAGGCCACGAGCAGGCCGATGGAGACGGCGCCCTCCACGGCCCGCTGCCCGCCGATGAGGAGGATCAGCGCGCTGTTGAGGGTGGCGAGGGTGGGGGCGACGACGGCCAGGAAGGCGCTGGGCACGCCGAGCCGCTGCTGGGTGTCGAGGGTGGTGGCGTGCTGCCCGGCCCAGCGGCGGAACCAGCCGTTCTCGCCGCCGGTGGCCTTCATGGTCTCGATCAGCTGGAGGCCGCTGTAGGAGGTGTTGGTGAGCCGGGCGCTGTCGGCGCGGAGCTTCTGGGTGCCGACGGAGCGCAGGTGCATCACGACGCGCAGGGCGACCACGTTGAGCAGGGCGATGCCGATGCCGACCACCGTGAGCTGGGGGTCGTAGCTCCACAGCAGTACGGCGTAGAGGACCACGACGACGACGTCGACGCCGGCGGCCGCGAGGTCCCGGGCCAGCGTCTCGGCGACGGTGTCGTTGGACTGCAGGCGCTGGACGAGGTCGGCCGGGTTGCGCTGGGAGTAGAACGTGACCGGCAGCCGCAGGAGGTGGCGCAGGAAGCGGGCGCTGCCGAGGGTGGAGGAGATGATGCGGCCGCGCAGCAGGTTGGCCTGCTGCAGTCCGGTGAGGACGGCCGTGAGGACCACCATCGTGCCCATGGCGGCGAAGAGGACGCCGAGCAGCGAGGTCTGGTCCCCGAAAAGGAACATGTCGATATAGGTACGGCTGAGCGCGGGGACGGCGGCGCCGACGAGGACGAGCAGGAAGCTGGCGACGAGCGCGGCCAGCAGGGTGCCGCTGGTGCCGCGGAGCCGTACGGGCATGGCGCCGAGGATGCCCGGCCTGCGGCCGCCCCGGCGGAACCCCTCACCGGGTTCGAAGACGAGGACGACGCCGGTGAAGCTGGTGTCGAAGTCCTCCGGGGAGACGTAACGGCGGCCGCGGGCGGGGTCGTTGATGCGGACCATGCGGCGGCCGAAGCGGCGCACCGTCCCCTCGTAGACCACGTAGTGGTTGAACTCCCAGAAAAGGATGGCCGGTGCCCGCACCTCGGCGAGGGCGGCGGGCTCCATCTGCATGCCCTTGGCGGTGAGGCCGTAACTCCGGGCGGCCTTGAGGAGGTTGCTGGCCCGGGAGCCGTCGCGGGACACTCCGCAGGCGATGCGGAGCTCCTCCAGCGGGACGTGCTTGCCGTGGTGGCCGAGCACCATGGCCAGGGACGCGGCGCCGCACTCCACGGCCTCCATCTGGAGGACGACGGGGCTGCGGACGCTCCTCGGCACCCGGGCGCGCTGCTTCTTCCCGCCGCCCCGCGGCTGCCTGCGGCCGCCCTTGCCGCGGCCCCTCGGCGGCGCGTCCCGGCGGGCGCGGTCCGCGCGGCGGCGGCCGTCGGCGGGCGGGCGGCGGCGGCCGTGTCCGGGGAGCTGCGCCCGGGGGGCGGGGGCCGTCCCCTCGGCGGGCGCGGCGGGCCCGGCAGGTCCGGCGGGCGCGGCAGCCCCGGCCGGGGTGGCGGCCCCGGCGGCGGCCGGAGCCGGCCCGGCGGCGGGCATGGCGGCGGGCATGGCGGCAGACGGCGGGGGGAGGGCGCCGGCGGGGGCCTCCGGCCCGGCCGCGGCGCCGGTCTCGTAGGGGGTGTTCATGGCAGCAGCCAGTCGACGGGACGTTCGGCCGTGAGGTGGATGGCGCCGCTCACCGGCGTGGTGGACTCGATCGCGAACGGCGGGCCGTCCTCGCGCGACCAGGCGTAGCCGGACGGCGTCCCGGCGGCCCGCTCCAGCTCGACGAGGACGGCCACGGCCGGGCCGTCGGCGGAGAACCGCTCGGCCAGTTCGGCGCTGCCGAGGAAGCCCGCGATGCGCTGCGCGGTCTGCGGCACCCGGCCGACGGTCTTCACCCGCCCCTTCAGCACACCGAACTGCTGGGCGGGCGCGGACTGGACGGTGAGGTCGACGCGGGCGCCCACCGGCACGGGTGAGCCCTTGCCGCCGGGGACGTAGAGCATGGCCACCAGCGGCTCGTCCCGGTCCTGGACGCGCTCGACGGTCGCCACCTGGGCGCCGGGGGTGATGACGGAGCCGGTCTCGGCGACGAGCGAGGTGATCCGGCCCGCCTCCACGGTGCGGACGGCACGGGTGCCCTGCTCCGTACTGACGGCCAGCACGGGCGCCTTGGCGGGGAGGCTGTCGCCCTCGCGGGCCAGGACCTCGGTCACCTGCCCGGCGAACGGGCTCTGCAGGACGTAACTGCCCCCGGCGCGGGTGAGCACCCCCGGGGACTCCAGCCGGGACGAGACGGAACCGGTCACGGCCCAGAAGGCCGCCCCCGCCATCACGAGGAGCGTGACCACCAGCACCAGCAGGCCCTGGGGCCGTGCGAAGCGCACCGGAATGTCGAGCTCTTCGGGTGACTGCAGCTTGGACAGCGCCTTGTGGCGGAACTGCACGGTCTCCATCCCTCGCCTGCGAAGACGCCGGGCGTTCCGACGCGGTGACGCACGGCCGCCCGGGGGCCGCCGTGCCGCGGGGACGGCCGCCCGGCCGACGGCATGCATGGGCCCCGGAAAGGGGAATTCCGGGGCCCATGGTCAACCCTTTCCGGTCTCAGCCAAACCGGCGGGTCGTGAAACGCTCCGGCTTTTCAGGGCCGGACAGCGGACGTCCGGATCAGAGACCCGCGACGAGACCGGTGACCTGGCTGGTCGGCAGGCCGGTGACGTCCTGCACGAGACCCAGGCCCTCGGAGAGCGGGGCGACGGAGTCGACGGCGCCCAGAACCGGGGCGACGTTGACGCCGACACCGCCGGACACGGTGTCGAGGTCGGCGTCGTCGATCTCGCGGGTCTCGACCTGGGGGGTGAAGTCGTTGCGCACTTGGGCTTCCCTTCAATTTCTGCTGGGTGTTTCTGCATCACACCGGCCGGTTCAAGGGGGACGAAAACCGAGCCGATTTGATGGGGCGTCAGCTGCCCCGAACCCGGGAACCATCTTTCAACAGCTTCCGTGTACCGCCAGATGAAAGCACGTCACGCGGCCGGCGGGCCACCCGCGGCGGCCGTCACGCGAGTCCGCCGGCCGGGTCGCACCGCAGGTCGGGCACGGGATGGTGACGACCCCTTCACACACTCCACGGCCTGGTCACCGCGGGTGGACGCCCCGGCGGGCACAAAGCGGACCGAACGCCTCCGCCCTCGCGGGGGATTCGGGGAAAACCGTTTCCACACCCCGCCCTGTGCCGCTTCTGCGAAAACGGTGTGCAGGACCGGTCGAATGCGACATGGCCCGACAAGAGAACCCGTGACGGAACACCCGGGGGAGCCGGTATTCCCTGCCGCGCCGCCCGTATCGGGTATGTCCGGCCGATCTCGTATGACCCGCGGTATACGCCATCGCGCCCCTTCCGCCGGTTGGCCATGCCTTTCCCGCACAGGCGGTCCGCGGCTCCGCCGGAACCGGTCCGGCCGAAAAGGGAATACGGGAAGGAGAAGGTGTGAGGAAAG
Source organism: Streptomyces xinghaiensis S187 (assembly GCF_000220705.2). GTDB lineage: Bacteria > Actinomycetota > Actinomycetes > Streptomycetales > Streptomycetaceae > Streptomyces > Streptomyces xinghaiensis. The sequence goes on from NZ_CP023202.1 coordinate 759,984, forward strand.
GAAGGCGGCCGGAGCCGGAAAGGGCTTCCGGTTTCCGGGCGGCCGGCCGGCCGGGACGGCGGTACCGGTGTCCCGCCGGGCCGCACGCGGACCGGCGCCGGCCGCGGCGCCCTCAGTGCTTCAGGCCGCCGCCGAGATTCATCACCAGGACCCCGGCGACCACCAGCCCGACGCCGATCAGCGTCGTGGGGCGGGCTTCCTCGCCGAACAGCAGAACGCCCCCGATGAACGCCCCCACCGTCCCCACGCCGGACCAGATGGCGTAGACGGGACCCACGTTGAGGGTCTTGAGCGCCTGCGCCAGGAGCACGAAGGCGAGCATGTATCCGACCACGACCACGGCCGAGGGCCCGAGCCGGCTGAAGCCGTTCGAGGCGCGCAGCGCGAGGGTGGCGACCACCTCGGAGACGATCGCACAGGCGACCAGCAACGCCGCAACCATGACGATTCCTCCTCCGTGGCTCTCCGGTCCCGCACAGCACAGTAGCGCGCGGAGAGGCCGGTCCCCGACCACGGAGCCCTGGTGAGCGTCCCGGCCGCTCCTACCGGGTGCGGTAGGCGTCGAGGATCGTCTGGGTCAGCTCGTGGCCGCTGCCGCCGGTGACCTCAGCCCGGAGGGAGACACCCGTCCCGGGCTCCTCCGGGTTGCGCACCCGGACCACGCCCTCGCGGACCGGGAGCTCCGTCCAGGTGCGGCCGCCGTCAAAGGAGGCGTGGACGGTGAGCTCCCCGGCCCCGTCCGCCGCGGCCGAGCCCTGCACCGTCACCGGGATCTCCGTGACGGATCCGGCGGGGACGGTGGAGTCGGGGGCGAGCCGGGGGGTGAAGCGGACCGCCGAGGCCGGCAGCCGCACCCGCTCCTCCTCCCCCGCCGCCTCCGAGGTGAACGTCCAGGAGGAGGTGACCTCGCGGGAGACGGTGGCGGCACCGCTGCGGGCGACGGTGGTGACGAGCCGGTAGTCCGCCTTCTCCGGAGGCAGGGTGAACTCGGCGCGGTCGAGGATGTCGCCGGCCGTGGCGTGGAGCTCCCCGTTGCGGTAGAGCGTCGTGGAGGCCGTGTCGTAGAGGCTCTCGCCACGGTGCCCCGCGCCGTCGGCCAGGGGGTTGAGGCGGCCGGAGAGGGTGCCGCCGCGCCGGAAGAGTCCGTCGTCCCCGCTGCCCTCCCCGCCCCCGGCTCCGTCCCCGCCGCCGATCAGAGGGCCGAAGACCCCCGTGTTGTAGGTGTGTTCGTACCGCTCTCCCGCCGTGTACGCGGCCCGCCGCGGACCGGTGTAGACCGCCTCCACGACATCCCCGCGGCTCTGCTGGAAGCGGTGCGACCAGCGCACGCCCTCGGTGTTGAGGTACTGCGTGAGGGTGCCGGGGACGTCCTGGACGCCGGCCACCGTCCAGCCGTGACCGGCGTCGCCGGTGTCCGGCTCAGTGATCACCGAGCCCTGCCGCCCGGCCGCCGGCGCGCCCTGGTGGATCGTCAGCTCGGCGAGCTCCTCCGGCCCGACGTCCTTGCGCAGGCCGGTGAAGAGGCTGCCCTCCCGGCCGAACGCGACCCGGTACTCGGTGCCGGGGCCGCCGCGGAAGCTGCCGACCGTCTTGGCGTGCATCCGCCCGTCCGGCAGCTCGGGGCCGACGTGCCGGGTGCGGAAGCCCAGCGGCATCGGCGGCCGCACCAGCACGACGCTGCCGATGCCGCGGCCGTCCACCGTCGCGTCGAACGACATGGCGGTGTCCGACGGCTCGGCCTCCGGGTCCGGCACGGTGATCTCCACCGGCTCGGCCTTCCGGGCGTCGAAGGTGACGGTGGTGTCCCCGGTGAGGTCCAGCCGCGGCTGGAGCTGCCAGTCCAGTCCGGCCACGTCCTCCCCGGCGCCGGAGAGGACGGTCTGGTGGCTCAGGAGATAGGCGCCCCTCGGCAGCCGGAGCGTGGAGGTACCGCCGTCACCCGTGGTGCCCGTGAAGCCGCCGCGCTCGTAGTCGTGGACGATGACGGACCAGTCGGCGGGCGCCCGGCCGTCCCGGCCGACGGTCTCCACCGTGAGGTCGTACGACTCCCCCTCACGGGTCACGGAGCCGACCGTGCGGACCGACTGCCCGCCGCCGCTCGCCGTGACCGCCACCTCGAAGTCCCCGTACCGCTCCCCGCCGGGCCGGGTGTCGGCGGTCAGCCCGGTGGAGACGGCGCCGCCCGCGGGGACGGTGATCCGCTCGGTCTCCAGGACGAACATGCCCTCGGGGGCCGGTTCGCCGTCCGGGCCCGTGGCCTCGGCGGAGAGGGTGAGGGTGAGGTCCTCCTCCCCCGTGTTCCGGTGGACGAGGTCCCTGGTGACCGGTTCGTCGTCGGTGTGCGGCCAGCGCGCGGAACCGAACTCGACGGAGGACGTCCCGGCGGCGAGGGTCTGCGCGGCGGCCCGGCCCACGTCGAGCCGGCCGGCACCCTCCTCGTGGACACCCTGGCCCTCCCCCGCCGCGGCGGCTCCGGTCAGCGCCGACTTGATCCGCTCACCGCTCCAGTCCGGGTGCCGCTCCGCCAGCAGGGCCGCGGCACCCGCGGCGTGCGGGGCCGCCATCGACGTCCCGGAGAGCGATCCGTAGCCGTCGGCGACCGGCCCGGCCTCCCCCGCCAGCACGCTGCCCTCGGCGAGCGCGGCCCCGATGGAGACGCCCGGGGCGGTCAGATCGGGCTTCAGCCCGCCGTCCCCGGTGCGCGGGCCGACGGAGGAGAAGCCCGCGAGCCGGTCCTCCCGGTCGACGGCGCCCACGGTGAGCGCGGCCTCCGCGCTGCCCGGGGAGCTGATGGAGCCCGGGCGGGGGCCCGCGTTGCCCGCGGCGGCCACGAACAGGGCGCCGCTCTCCGCCGACAGCCGGTTCACGGCCTCCTCCATCGGGCCCACCCCCGGGGTGTCGCCCGTGCCGACGCTGAGGTTGACGACCTCGGCGCCCTGCCCGACCGCCCACTCCATGCCCGCGATGACCGAGGACTCGGTGCCGCTGTTGTCGTCCCCGATCACCTTGGCGTTCAGCAGCCGCGCGGCGGGCGCCACCCCGCGGTAGGCGCCGCCGGACGCGGCTCCCGTCCCCGCGGCGATGGACGCCACATGGGTGCCGTGGCCGTACCGGTCGGTGGTGACGGGGGACGCGGAGAAGTTCTTCGCCGCCACGACCTTGCCGCCGGACAGATCGGGGTGCGCGGTGTCGATGCCGGAGTCCACGACGGCGATGGTGACGCCCTCGCCCTCCCGGCCCGTCTCCCAGACGGCGGGTGCGCCGATCTGCCGGACGCTGCGGTCGAGTGCGGCCCGCACCAGCCCGTCGAGCCGGAGGGAGGCCACGCCCGGCGCGGCGGTGCGCCCGCCGCCCCCGCCGGAAGGGCGGGTGAGGGCGGCCCAGGCCGCCGCGGTGTCCCCGGGCCCGGTGGCCACCGCGTCGGCGCCGATGCTGCGCAGCGGGCGGACGCCGGCGTCCCCGGCGGCGGCGCGCAGCCGCTGCCCGGCGCCGGGGCCGCTCTCCCCCGCGTCGTCCTCGTAACGGACGATGAACGGCAGCGCGTCGCCGTGCAGGGCGCGGAAGGCGGGCCGGCTCAGTTCGGTGACGTCGAACAGCCTGCGGTCCACGGTGCCGTCGAGGACGAGGGCGGTCGCGTCCTGGGGGATGACGTAGGTGTGGCCGTCGCCGTCGCGCTGCGCCTGGACCGGGATGTGCTCGCGGCCCTCGGCGGGGAGGACGGCGGTGACCCGGCCGGCGCCGCTCACCCGGACCCGGTCGCCGGTGATCAGCGTGACGAGCCGCTCCCCGCCGGCCGGCGGACCGGCGGCGGGGCCGGCCGCCGGGGGCGCGGCGGCGGGGGCCGCGAGGGCCGGTGACGCGGCGGGTAACGCCGTCACGGCCGTGGCGGCCGCGGCCAGCGCGGCCAGGGTTCTCTGGGCGCGGATGGGCACGGGGTTCCCCCTGCTCGCCTCGGAAGGGCCGCGGACCGGCCTCGGAGTGGAGAGCCCGGCCGGAGCGGCCGGACGCGGCACCTTCCGCGTCACGGGGGACGGCTCGGTCACAGACGTGTCCCCGGGCTCTGCGCGCCTCAGTATCGAGGGGCGCGGAGGGGGCGGACAACGGTCGGAAACCGGCCAGCGGCGGGCGGGCGAAGAAACGGGAAAGTTCCGGCAATGTCATGGAGAAACCGCAACGCCCTTGTGGGGCGGTGCGGTTGACACGTTCCGGTGACCCTCATGGGACCGGCGGCTCTCATCGGCGGCCGCGGACCGCCGCGGCTCCCCGCTCCCCGCTTCCGCGCTGCCGCGCGCCGTCCGCCGCGCTCGCGATGCCCGTCCCGCCGGTGTCCTCGTGGGGGCGGTGCGGTCGCGCGCGGCGGTGGGCGGCTCAGCGCCGGTCGTACGACTGCTGGGCCGGCGCCTGGATGGGCGGCGCCGGGCGCGTCTGCAGCCCGAACAGCGAGCCCGCCGAGACGACGAGTTCCCCGGCGGAGCCGATGGCGACGTCGGCGGGGACGTTCATCCGGCGCAGCGCCCCGGAGAGAGTGTCCTCCACGAGCGCCAGCCGCACGTTGAGCGCGCCGGGCCCGCCGCGGGCGCGGCCGGACAGATCGGTCAGCACCTCCTGGGCGCTGTTCTGCAGATCGGCCATCGTCTGCCAGCCCCCCGGCTGGCGGGCGGGCGCCTGGCCTCCGGCGGCCGGAGCGCCGAGCGTCTGGGGCAGGCGGACGGCGAGATCCGCGTACCACTCGGAGAGCACACCGGACATCTCCGAGCGCAGTCCGTCGAGGAAGACCAGGAGGACGGCCGCCCCCATGTTCGTACTGACGGGCGGATGGGCCGCGGGGCCACCGCCGTTCGGGCCTCCGTTGGACTGAACCCCCAGGTACGAACGGAGGACGACGGGTACGTCCTCCTGCTGCTGCTGGGGCCGGAACGGCACCAGTATGTCCCGGACGGGGGTGATCCCTCGAGCGGCCCGCTCCGCCGCTGCCTGGCAGGCGTAATCAGTGGGCACGGGGCACACCACTCCTCTCCACTGGCCATATCGGCAGTGGCTTCACATGTTTGGCTTGAATGATCGAGGTCGTACCGTACCCCCATTCGAGTGGTTCGGGGAGGTCTTCGGGCAAGTGGAATTTCACGCATCGGAGGCGGACGGTAGCGGAGCGGGTTGCGGCGGAGCCCCAACTCTCCTTCCCCCGCAGGGTGTACCGATCGGTAGCCGGATAGTGGAGGTTCCGGCGGAAAACCGGACGGGACGGAGGCGGCCCTCGCCGTCGGCTTCGGACGGGCACCCGGCGGCCGGCCCGGACACGCTCCGGCGGCGCCGCGGGACGCCGCGGGCAGCGGGCCGGTCCGCCGCTTCCGGCGCCGGGACGGTGACCGGTGCCGGCACGGCCCCCTCCCCGCGGCCCGTCCCCCACGAGAGCTACGCGCAGGTGTCCACCCGGTGGTGACGACGTGGGCCCGCCGGATCCGTAGCGTCCGGTGCAGCCGCGGCGCTCCGGCCGCGGATTCGGCGAAGGACATCTCATGAGACTGGTTTGGCAACTCCTGGCCGTCGTGGCGGTCACGCTCGTCGGCGGCAGTGTCGTCACCGGGCTGCGCGACGCCCCGTGGCTCGCGCTCGCCTGCGGCATCACGACCGCCGTGCTCGCGGTGCTGGTCTACGGGTGGGTCGTGCGGCGCACCGAGCACCGCCCGTCCACGGAAGTGGCCCTGGAGGGTGCCGGGGCCGCGACCGGCCGCGGGGTGCTGATCGGCGTCGCGATGTTCGGAGCCGTCATCGCGAACCTCGCCTTCCCGGGGTATTACGAGATCCACGGCATCGGCACGGTGACCGGCGCGGTGGGCCTGTTCGGCCTCATGGCCGGCGCCTCCGTGACGGAGGAAGTGCTGTTCCGCGGCGTGCTGTTCCGGATCATCGAGGAACGCACCGGCACCGGCATCTCGCTGGCGGTGACCAGCGTGCTGTTCGGCCTGTCGCACCTGCTCAACCCGCACGCCGGTCTCTGGGGCGCCGTCACCATCGCGATCGCGGGCGCCATGCTCGGCGCCGCGTACGCCGCCACCCGCACGCTGTGGCTGCCCATCGGCCTGCACTTCGGCTGGAACTTCGCCGCGGCCGGCATCTTCAGCACCGAGGTCTCGGGCAACAACACCCCGCAAGGGCTCCTGGACGCCTCGGTGTCGGGTCCCGCGGTGCTCACCGGCGGCGATTTCGGCCCGGAGGGCAGCCTGTACACGGTGCTGTTCACCGCGCTGGCGACGGCCGTGTTCCTGTGGCTGGCCCGCCGGCGCGGGCATCTGGTGCCCCGCCGCCGGCCCGCCGAGCGGGTTGGCGCCACCCCTACAATGCCCCGGTGATCAGTCGTCCGCGGGTCCCGGATCGGTGGCACCGGTTCGACGTGACCGTCCGGGACCTCCCGCTCGCCCTGGCGTTCCTCGCCGCGACGTTCCTGCCGGCGTTCCAGAGCCAGGGGACACAACTCGGCGGCGTGCCGGACCGCCCCTTCGACGCGCCGGCCCTCGCGGCCGTCGCCCTCCAATGCCTTCCGCTCGCCGTGCGCCGGCGGTGGCCGGTGGTGTGCCTGGCCCTGGTGTCGCTGGGCTTCGCCGCCGACCAGCTCCGCGGCTACCACTCGGTCGCGGGCGCCGCCCTGCCCATCGCGCTGCTGAGCGCGGGGGGGCATCTGGAACGGCACCGGCGCGCCACCGCGCTGCTCTTCTCCGCCGCCTACGTGCCGCTGGCGGTCGCGCTCTCCCGGCTGGGTTCGGGGGAGCCGCCGGGCGAGTTCGTGACCTTCTATCTCGCGCTGGTGCTGGCGTGGGGCATCGGGGCGTGGCTGCGTTCCACCCGGGCGGCTGAGGCCGCGCACCGGCTCCGCGTCGCCGAGGAGACCCGTGCCGCCGAACGCACCCGCATCGCCCGCGAGTTGCACGACGTCGTGACCCACCATGTGACGGCGATGGTCGTGCAGGCCGAGGCGGCACGCTATCTGACCGCGGCGCCCGACCGCCTCGACGGGACCCTGGCCGCCGTGAGCGACACCGGCCGCCGGGCCCTCACCGATCTGCGCCACCTGCTCGACCTGCTCACCCCCGGCCACGGCACCGAGGCGGGCTCCGGGGCCAGGACCCCGTCCGCCGGCGGGCTGCTCACGCTCGTGGAGCAGACGCGCCGGGCCGGGCAGCCGGTGGAGTTCACCGAGGAGGGCACGCCGGCGGTGGCGGCCGGCAGCGCCGACCTCGTGGCCCAGCGGGTCGTGCAGGAGTCCCTGACGAACGCCCTCAAGTACGCCCACGGCAGCCCCACTTCGGTCCGGGTGCGCCATGGCGGGCAGGAGATCACCGTGGAGGTCGGCACGGACGGCCCCGGCTCGCGGGCCGGGTCCACCGGCGGGAGCGGGCGGGGCCTCGCCGGGCTCCGGGAACGGGTCGAGGTCCTGGGCGGTGACTTCAGCGCGGGCCCCCGGGCGGGCGGCGGGTTCCTGGTGCGGGCCCGCATACCGGCGGGGAGCCCGTCGTGACCGCGCCGGTCCGGGTCCTGGTCTGCGACGACCAGGTGATGGTCCGCACCGGGCTGGCGACCATCATCGACGCGCAGCCGGACCTGGAGGTGGTGGGCGAGTGCGGGGACGGGCGGGCGGCGGTGGACCTCGCCGGCCGGCTGCGTCCGGACGTCGTCGTGATGGACGTGCGCATGCCGGTGCTCGACGGCATCGAGGCCACCCGCCTGCTGGCCGGAGCCCGCGTACCGCGTCCCGTCAAAGTGCTCGTGGTGACCACGTTCAACCTGGACGAGTACGTCTACGAGGCGCTGCGCGCGGGGGCGAGCGGGTTCCTGCTGAAGGACGCGCCCCCGGACCAGCTGCTGCACGGGATCAGGACGGTGGCCACGGGGGCGGCCCTGCTGGACCCCGAGGTGACGCGCCAGCTCGTGGGCCTCTACGCCGAGCGGATCCGGCCCGCCGCGGCCGCTCCGCACGACCTCCCGCTGACCCCCCGCGAGCTGGAGGTCCTGCGCCTCATCGCGGACGGCCGCTCCAACAGCGAGATCGCCGGGATCCTGCTGATCAGCCAGGAGACCGTCAAGACCTTCGTCTCGCGCATCCTCACCAAGCTCCATCTCCGCGACCGCGTACAGGCGGTCGTCTACGCCTACCGCCACGGCCTGGTGACCTGAGCCCCGGCCCGAGCGCACCGAGTGCGGGCGCGCCCGCGGCCTGCCCGGCGCCGGGGCGGTTCAGCCGATCAGCGGGCAGGTCCGCCGCTCGCCGGACTCCGGGGTGGGGAGGGTGAAGCGGACCCGCACCTTCGTGTTCCGCGACCCGCCGCTCTGCACGTGCACGCCCAGCGCCGTGCACACGATCTGGTGGATGCCCAGCTCGGTCACGTCGTCGATCGTCAACGGCATCATCAGCCGGATCGTGTCCGGTGTGGTGGTGACCACGGTCCGCGGGGTCGCGCTCGGCGCGATCTCCGTGCGCAGGCCCGAGGTGCCGGGCCCGGACAGCAGCAGCGCCAGCGCCTCGGAGACCGTGCCCAGACGGCCGGTCCGCCGCAGCTGCGGCCGGAGTTGGCCGTGCGCGTCGACGAAGTAGAGCGTCACCCCGGGGGCCACGCCCGTCGGGGCCTCGCCCCCGCGGGTCACCCCGGAGGGCTGGATTGCGCAGCCCGCGAGCAGCACGGCCACCGCCACCCACACGATCCGTCTCAACCGTCCTCCCCGTCCGCCCCGTTCACCCCGACCGCCCCGTCCCGCGGCAACCGCAGCACGAACCGCGCCCCGGCACCGTCGGCGTTGCCCGCGGTGAGGTCGCCGCCGTGCAGGCGGGCGTTCTCCAGGGCGATCGCCAGCCCGAGCCCGCTGCCCGGCGTGCGGGTGCGCACGGCGTCGGCCTTGTAGAAGCGGTCGAACACCTGCGGCACCACCTGCTCGGGCAGGCCCGGTCCGCCGTCGGTGACCTCGGCCCGCACCTGTTCGCGGGAGGCCGAGAGGCGTATCCGCACCGGCGGTCCGCCGTGCCGCAGCGCGTTGCCGGCCAGGTTGGCCATGATGACGTCCAGCCGGCGCCGGTCCAGCCGCAGCCGGATCTCCTCGGGTGCCTCCACGTCGACCCGGTCCAGCCAGCCCCGGGCGCGCAGGCAGTCCCGCACGGCGCCGGTCAGTTCGGTCTCCTCCAGCCGCAGCCGGGCGGTGCCGGCGTCGAAGCGGGACACCTCCATCAGGTCCTCGACGAGCCGGACCAGCCGGTGGGTCTCGGTGATCGCCAGCTCGGCGGACTCCCGCGCGTCCGCCGGCATCCCGTCGGCGGCGGTCGCCAGCACCTCCACCACCGCCGTCAGCGTGCTCAGCGGAGTGCGCAGCTCGTGCGACACGTCGGCGGCGAACCTCCTGGCGTCGGCCTGCATCCGCCGCATCGCCGTCATCGACGTCTGCAGCGACTCGGCCATTCCGTTGACAGTGGCGGTCAGTTCGGCCAGTTCGTCGGCGCCCCGGGGCGGCAGCCGGGCGCCGAGGTCCCCGTCGGCCAAGCGCTGTGCCGTGTCGCGGAGCCGGCGGACCGGGCGCAGGACGCTGCGCGAGGCCAGCAGCGCCAGGAGCACCGCGGGCGGCAGCGCCAGGGCCGCGGTGCCGGCCGCGGCGGCGGCGAGGCCGCCGATCTGCCGCTCGACGCCGGTGAGGTCGTGCACGGAGTACACCTCGATGCCGGACGGGGTGCGGGCGCCGTCCGGCGCCGTGATCACGACGGGTGTGCCGATCAGCAGCCACGGTCGGCCGTCCGCGGTGATCCGCTGTGTGACGAGCTCGTGCCGGGTGCGCACGGCGGTGCGCAGCTCGCCGGTGACGAGACCGGTGCCGTCGCCGTCCGCCGACCGCAGGTTCCGGTAGGTCACCAGCGTGTCCGGGCCGGCGGCGGCGCGCAGCCGGTCGAGCGCGTCCCGGTCCGGCGGGTGGGGCAGCTGGGGGGTGACCGCGTCGATCCGGCCGGTGAGGCCCTCGGTGAGCCGCTGCTCGGCCGAGGCGACGAGCGCCGTGCTCGCCGATCCGGCGCCCGACCAGGCCGCCGCGGCGGCGCCGAGGACGGTCACCAGCACGAACGCGACGAGCAGCCGGGCGCGCAGCCCGCGCGGCCACGGCCCCACCGTCACAGCGGCCCGAAGCGGTAGCCGAACCCGCGCACCGTCTGCACGTAGGACGGGGGCGCCGAGCCGTCCTCGATCTTGAGGCGCAGGCGCTGCACACAGTTGTCGACCAGCCGTGAGTCGCCGAGGTAGTCCTGCTCCCACACCTCCTCCAGCAGCTGCTGCCGGCTGAACACCCGGCCGGGAGACCGGGAGAGGGTCAGCAGCAGCCGCAGTTCGGTCGGCGTCAGCATCACCGGCTCGCCGCGCAGCGACACCGTCAGCGCGGTGCGGTCGACGCGCAGGCCGCCGTACTCCCGGACGCCGTCGGGGGTACTGGTGCGGCGCAGCACGGCGCGGATCCGCGCGTCGAGGACGGTGGGCCGGGCCGGCTTGACGACGTAGTCGTCCGCCCCCGCCTCCAGGCCGCCGACGACGTCGAAGTCGTCGCCCCGCGCGGTGAGGATGATGACGGGCACGTCGCCGTCCGCCCGGATGCGGCGGCACACGCCGAACCCGTCGAGGCCCGGCAGCATCAGGTCGAGGACCACCAACTCCGGTCTTTCGGAATGGAATTGACGCAGTCCGTGCTCGCCGGTGTCGGCCGTGCGGACGGCGTGGCCGTGCCGGTTCAGCGCGAGCTGGAGCCCGCGCCGGACCAGGGGGTCGTCCTCGATGAGCAGAATCGCCGCCACCCGCCCAGTATGAACAGCGCCGGGGCGGCCGGGGGCGGCAGCGGCGTCCTGCGACACGTCTGCGACACAGTTCGGAAGCCGCTCGGACAGTGCCGGGCGAGGGTGCCGTTCATGGATCTCTCAGGGAACGAACGCATCCGCCGCGGCCGTGGACGGGGCGGGCACCGCGGGCCGTTGGTCGCCGCGGTCGTGCTGGCCGGCCTGCTGGTGGGCGTCGGCACAAGCTTCGGCACCGGCGGACCGCCGCAGACCCGCTCACCGGCGGACACGGGGAAGGCGGCCGGCGGGAGCCTCGACGTCACCGGCTACGACATCACGATGAACTATCGGCCGGAGTCCGGCACCCTTCGGGGCGTCACGGTGGTCAGCGCGACAACGGCCGGGGCACTGGACAGTTTCACGCTGCACATCAGCGGGCTGACGGTCCGTTCGGTCACGGTCGACGCGGAGGCGGCGAAGTCCTTCTCCCGGTCGGGCGAGAAGGATCTCGTCGTCGTGCCGGCGCGGACGATCGGCCCCGGGGACCGGTTCCGGGTCCGGATCGCGTACGACGGAGAACCGGGAGCCGGGTGGCTGCCCACCGAGTCGGGCGGGGCCACGGCGTTCATGGGAAGCTCCAGCGCGTGGTTCCCGGTCCACGAGGACGCCCGCGACAAGGCGGACTTCCGCCTCACGGCGACCGTGCCGGAGGACTGGAGCGTCATCGCCGTCGGGCGGGAGGGCCCGGTGCGGCGCGAGGCCGCCACGGCCACGTTCTCCTGGACGGAACCGGACGTCGACCCCGCCCACATCGCCGTGTCCGTCGACCGCTTCACGGTGGAACGGCCGGCGCCGGCCGACGGCATCCCGGTGGTCAACGCCTACGCGCCGGGTCTGCGGGAGCGGACGAAACCCCTGGCCGACCGGCTGCCGGAGATCCTCGATTTCCTCTCCGCCAGGTTCGGCCGGTACCCGTTCCGGGCGGCCGGCAACGTCTTCGTCCAGGTGAACGACGACGGACCGGCCACCGCGCCGCAGACCCGGCCGGTGTATCTCGGCGCGGGCAACGAGCGGTTCATGACGCTGGAGTCCGTCGTCCACGAGCAGGCCCACCAGTGGTACGGGGTCTCGGCCGCCGCCCGCCGGCCGGAGGACAAGTGCCTGGCCGAGTGCTTCGCGGTCTACGCCACATGGCTGTGGGACGAGGCCGAGGAGGGCGCCGACCTCGACGCCCGCTACCGCGAGCGGGTCGAAGCCGGGAGGGACGACCCGTCCCTCTGGGAGGAGCTGTACCGCCCCGGCCGCACCCCGGGGATACGCATCTACGACAAGGGTCCGCTCGCCCTGCACGCCCTCCGCCGGCAGGTGGGCGACGAGGCGTTCGGCCGGCTGCTCAAGCGGTGGCCGCAGGAACACCGCGGTGAGTACGCCGGCTGGCCGCGGTTCGAGGCGTTCGCCGAGAAGGTCACCGGACAGGATCTGACCGGCTTCTCCCGGGCGTGGTTCCGCGGCGCGACGGTGCCCGAGGACCCGTACCTCTGGCCCGGCGGGCTGAAACCGTAGCGCGCGTCCGGCCGCGGCACGCAGGGGGCGGCCGCGGCCGGGACCGGAAACGTCGCGGCCCGCCAACTCCGGTTCGGGAACGGATCAGTTGCTGTGTGAGGATGCATGGCGGGGACCGGTCCGCTTCGGAGACCGGACATCCGGATACGGGGACAGGGGCAGGAGCGCAGGGTGGGGGAGAACGGGGCGTCCATACCCGACGAGGAGTGGGAACGCTTTCTGCGGGAGGCCGAGGCCGGCACGCACGACGCACCGCGGGAACCGTCCGCACGGGCCCGCATGGTGGCACGGCGGCTGCGGGAGGAGCCCGGCCCGCCCGCCGGGTGGCGGACCCATGAACCGCCCCGGCGGCCGCGGGGCAGGGGCTGGTACGCGGTCGGTTTCGTTCTCGTGGTCGGCCTGCTGGCCGTGGCCCTGTTCCCGGGGCGGGTGGCCGGATGGTTCGCCGGCGGGAACGGCGGAGGCGCCCCGCTCGCCGCGGAATCGGAGCGCCCGGTTCAGCCCCCGGCCACGGAGGCGGCGGTTGAAACGCCCACGCTGGAGGAGCCGTTCAGGGGATCACCCGCGGCCCGCTGGCGCGACGGGGCGGCGGGCATTCACGTGCCCGCGGCGCGGGCGACCGGCTGGATGAGCGAGGACCGGGTCGCGCGGGCGCTCGACCGGACCCGGTCCTTCCTCGTCGCGTCCAGCCTGGACGCCGGTGTGCTGCGCGGGGAGCGGCCGGAGAAGGCCATCGCGCTGATCAACCCGCATCAGCGGGACGTCCAGGACTATCTGTCGGCCGCGTTCCGCGCGCCCGGCCGGGACAGCAATCCGCTGCTGCTGTTCAGCCGTTTCGCGCGGGCGGAGGTACGGCCGGCCGGGAACGTGGTCAAGACCCGGGGCCGGATCACGTACCGGGAGGGCGAGCGCGGCGCGCTGGAGGTGACCGCCGACGTCACCTACGTCTATCCGGTCGTCCGCGCCGCGGCCGGCAGCGACGAGGTCACGCGGACCATCGTCCGCCGGGAGACCGTGATGAGCTGGGACGACCCGGCGAAGGTCGTGGTGGAGCCGGGAACGTTCTCTCTCGTGTCCTACCGGGCCGACATCACCAACGGAGGCTGCGGCCCGGTCACCGGCTACCTCACCCCCGAGTTCGGCACCGAACGCGCCGCCGGCCCGGGGGACGGCCCCGGGACCGATCCGTACGACCGGAGCACCGCGATGGACGTCCGCATGCGCGAGTCCGCCGGAACGGAATGCGGGACCGCCACACGGTCGTGAGCAGGCCCGGCCCCCCTCCCGCCCGTGACGGGATGAGGGGGTTGCCTGTGCCGAGGGTGACAGGAGAGGATGACGTCGCGCCGGGCCCCGGGCCCGGCGATGTTCCGCTCCCCCGAGGGATCAAGCGCATCCGGGCACACCCGTGACACACGCCCGGGGAAACCCGTCGATCACCGCCATGGGATCGCGCCGCACACCGTTCCGCGCACTGAGTACCGCCGAGTCGAGCAGGATGGATGACCGGTACATGGGGTTAGGGAAACGCACGCTTGTCGAGCTGTTCGAGAGCAGGGCCGCGCAGTTTTCGGACAGGGTGGCGGTGACAGCCGAGGACGGCGACCTCACCTACCGGGAGCTGAACCGGCGCTCCGGCCTGCTCGCCGCTGAACTGCGCGCCGCGGGCGCGGGACCGGGAACCACGGTGGTCCTGCTGGCCCCGCGCGGTGCCGGGCTGCTGATCGGCGTCCTGGGAATCCTCAAGGCGGGCGCCGCCTACGTCCCCGTCGATCCAGGCGATCCGCCGGAGCGGATCGCCTGGACGGCCGGCGACAGCGGTGCGGCCGTGATCGTGACGACGCGGGAGGCGGCCGGGACCGTCGTGGGTCACGAGGCCCGCGTCGTGCTGCTGGACCGGCCGGCGGCGGAGCCCGCGGCCGGGGCGGAGCCCTCGGCGGAGGGCGCGGTCCCGGCGGCCGGCAGTCCGGCCTACGTCATCTACACCTCCGGTTCCACGGGCGTTCCCAAAGGCGTACCGGTGGAACACCGCCAGGTGGTCCGCCTCTTCGACGTCACCCGGGAGCGGTTCGGCTTCGACGAGAACGACGTGTGGGCCCTGTGCCACTCGGCGGCCTTCGACTTCTCCGTCTGGGAGATGTGGGGCGCCCTGCTGTTCGGCGGGCGGCTGGTCGTCGTCCCGCTGGAGACCGTGCGCTCCCCCGACGCGCTGCACGGACTCCTGCGCCGCGAGCGGGTGACCGTCCTGAACCAGACGCCGTCCGCCTTCGGCCGGCTCGCCGCGGCCGACGCGAGGTCCCCCGAGCGCCTGACGAGCCTGCGCGTGGTGGTGTTCGGCGGTGAGCGTCTCGAGCCGGCGATGCTGCGCGACTGGTTCGAACGCCATGGCGACGAGAGCCCCCGCCTGGTCAACATGTACGGCCTCACGGAGGCCACCGTCCACGCCTCCTGCCGGCCGCTCACCGTGGACGACGTGGACGCGCACGGGGCGAGCCCGATCGGGCACCCGCTGCCCGGCCTGGTGTTCCACGTGCTCGGCGACGACGGGCGGCCCGTGGCCGAGGGCGAGCCCGGAGAGCTGTACATCGAAGGGGCCGGCCTCGCCCGTGGCTATCTCGGGCGCCCGGACCTGAACAAGGAGCGCTTCGTCGACCACACCGCTCCCGACGGCACGGTGCGCCGCTGCTACCGCACCGGGGACCGGGTCGTCGCGCTGCCCGGGGGCGGCTACGGCTATCTCGGCCGGACGGACGACCAGATGAAGATCCGGGGCTACCGGGTGGAGCCGGGTGAGATCGAGGCGGTTCTCCTCCGCCACGGGGCGGTGTCGGCGGCAGCCGTCCTGCCCCACGACTACGGCGGGAGCGACGTGCGCGTGGTCGCCTACGTCGAGTCCGGGGCGCGGGCGGAGACACTCGCCACGGAGCTGGGCGAGGCGGCGGGCGCCGCCCTGCCGCCGCATATGCGTCCGTCCGCGTACGTGGTGCTGCCGGAACTCCCGCTGACCCGCAACGGCAAGGTGGACAAGGAGAGGCTGCCGGCACCGGTGGCCGGGGCCGCCAGCGCTCCGGTCCACCTCGTCCCCGGCGACGGCGACGGCGACGGCCCGGAACTCACCGCCACCGAGCGGCGCGTCGCCGGAATCTGGCAGTCCGTCCTGGAGGTGTCCGAGGTGCCCGCCGACGCGGACTTCTTCGATCTCGGCGGCACGTCGCTGTCCCTGTTGCGCATGTTCGAGCAGGTCAACGCGGCCTTCGGGATCGAACTGGAGATCACCGTACTGATCGACGGCGCGACGGTGCGGGCCCTCGCCCGCCACGTCGACGGCGCCCTGCCCACGTCGCCGGCCCTCACCGGCTGAGCGTCTCCGGACCAGCCGGCCCCGCATCCCCCAGGAGGGACACGTGACCACCCCGCAGCGCCCCGGCTTATCCCCGAACGACTCCTCCCCGACCGGCTTCTCCCTCAGCGACGAGGAACTGGCGGCCTTCCACCGCGACGGCTACGCCGGCCCCTTCACCCTGTACGAGCCCGACGAGATCAGGAAGACGTGGGCCCGCACGCGTCTGGAACTGCTCGACCGCAGCGCCGCTGTCTACCGGGACGACGCGGCGATATCCGGCGCGACGAACATCTCCAACTACGACCGCCACCTCGACCACGGCTTCCTGGCGGAGCACGTGACCCGCCCGGAGATCGTCCACCGGGTCGCGAGCGTCCTCGGCCCGGACGTGCTGTGCTGGCGCACCGAGTTCTTCCCGAAGTACCCGGGGGACGAGGGCACCGACTGGCACCAGGCGGACACCTTCGCCAACGCCTCGGGCACACCGCAGATCCAGTGGCCCGGCGGTTCTGACTTCGGCGGCACCATCACCGTGTGGTGCGCGTTCACGGACGCCTCCGCCGACATGGGCTGTCTGCAGTTCATCCCCGGCTCGCACCGCACCATGCACTACGACGAGGCCAAGCGCATGCACTACGACCCGGACCGGAACTCCTCCGTCGAGAAGGGGGGCGTACGACGGGGGTTCTTCGGCTACGACTACCGCGAACTGCAGATCGACCCGGACTGGAAGCCGGACGAGTCGAAGGCCGTCTCCATGGAGATGAGGGCGGGGCAGTTCATCGTCTTCTGGTCCACGCTGATGCACGCCTCCCATCCGCACGAGGGCAGGACCCGGGGCATGCGCATGGGCTTCGCGGCCCGCTACGTGCCCACCTCCGTGGAGGTCTACCCCGGCACCGGCGAGATCGAGGAGTACGGCGGCCGGGTGAGCCTCGAACGCTACGGGGCGGTGCTGGTCAGCGGCGACGACACGTACGGCCACAACCGGATCGCCGAGCGCACGACCCGCGGCCGGCCCTTCCGGCCCGCTTCCCGGGCCGGGGACTGATGCCGGCGGGTACCGCGGCGGGTGCCGTGCCGGAGACCGGGGCGCTGGACGCGCTGGCCCGGGCCCTCCTCGACACGGCGTCCCTCACCCGGGTCATGCCGGAGCCGGTCCGGGTCGCCCCGGCCGCACCGTTCCCCGGCGGCACGTCGTCCGCTCAGGCGCTCCTCGACCGGGTCACCGGTGCGCTCGGCCTCCCGGGGCTCGCGGTGGTGCCGGAGCCCGGGCCGCTGCCGGCCGCGGAACTCGCCGTCAGCCGGCGCCTGGCGCTGCGCCCGCCGCCGGGCGGGGCCCCCGGCGGGGACCTGCTCGACGGCGTGGCGCGCCGCGCCCTGACGGCGTTCCCCGGCCGGCCCGTCGTGGTGCCCGCCCACGACGGCACCCCGTTGCGCTGCTGGGCGGCCGGGCCGGAGGGCGCCCCGGCCGTCGCGGTCGTCAGCGCCTGCGGCATGCCGTCCGGGCTGTCGGTGCGGTGGATGGCGGCCCTGTCCTCCACGCACCGCGTCGTCACCTGGGAGAGCCGCGGGCTGTTCGCGGCGGAGGACGGGTCCGGGCTCGGCGAGCTGAAGGGCCACGGTCTCGACGTCCAGGGCGACGACCTGCTCGCGGTGCTCGACGGTTTCGGCATCCGCGGAGCCCACGCCATGGGGCTGTGCGGAGGTGCGGCGATCGCCCTGTCGGCGGCCGCCCGCTCGGACCGGATCACCTCCCTGAGCCTCTGGCACGGCGACTACGAACTCGGGGGCGGGGCACCGAAGACGGCACATCAGCGGGACATGGAGTCGCTGCTGGCCATGGCCGCGCGCGGCCGGCGGCAGGCCGCCGGGATGCACCGGCTGATGAGCCGTCCGCCGACGCTGGAGGTGTTGCGCCCGGACATCGCCCACTATCTGATCCATCCGTACGCGACGCCGGAACTGCTGTACCGCTACGGCCTGCTGAACGGGGCGATCATGTCCACCGACTGCCGTCCGCTGCTCGCCACCGCCCCGCCGGCCCTGGTCGTCACCAGCGCGAAGGATTCGACGGCCCACCCCGCGGGCTCCGCGTACGTCGCCGCGCACCTGCCGCGGGCGGAACTGCGCACCCTGCCGGAGGGGGATCACCTGACGGCCTTCGACGCGGGAAGCGAACTGGTCGGCCTGGCCCGGCGGTTCCTGTGTGACATGACCACCGAGGACCGGAAGGGCACATGAACGACTCAGCCGGCAGCTCTCGGCAGCACGCACTGACCGAGGTGCTGCGGAGCCATCCCGCCGTGGCCGACGCGGCCGTCGTCACCGCCGAGGACGGGCGGTGCCCGTCCGCCCGGATCGTGCCCGACCCGGACGCGGCACCCGTACTGCACCGGTCCGCGGCCCTCGAGGCGGCCGGCCGGCTCGGCGGCCTCGCCTGGCACGAGCCCGCGGCCGGGGTGCGGGTGGCCGGCGTCAACCGCGGTGAGACGGACTTCCTGTACCGGGAGATCTTCACCGAGAACGCCTACTTCCGGCACGGCATCACGCTGCCAAGCGGCGCGGTGGTGGTGGACGTCGGAGCCAACATCGGCATGTTCACGCTCGCCGCCGCGCTGCACGGTCCCGGTGCCCGGATCATCGCCGTGGAGCCGGTCGGCGAACTGGCCGACGCGGTCGCGCTCAACGCCGAACTGCACGGGGTGGACGCCACCGTGCTGCGCGTGGCGCTGGGCCGCGCCGACGGCGAGACCGCGTTCACGTTCTATCCCCGCAACAGCGTGATGTCCGGGCGGTTCGCCGACGCCGCCGAGGACTTCGACGTGCTCAGGGGTTACCTGCGCACGGGACGGGACGCCGAGCGGGGGGCGCAGCTGGACCGGCTCGTCGCGGACCGGATGCGCGCCGAGCCCCGGCGCGTACCGGTGACCACGCTCGCGGGCGTGGCGGACGGACTCGGGCTGCAGCGGATCGATCTGCTGAAGATCGACGTGGAAAAGGCGGAGGCCGAGGTTCTGAAGGGCATCGGGGAGGTGCTGTGGCCCCGGATCGACCGGATCGTCATGGAGGTCCACGACATCGGCGGCCGGCTGGGCGCCGTCCTCGGGCAGCTCCGCTCCCGGGGTTACGAGGTCGCGCACGAACAGGACCCGCGCCTGCTGCTGACGCCCTGTCACAACGTGTACGCGCGACGGCCCAAAGCGGAGGCCGGGCCCTCCCCGGAGGCGCCGCCGGCGTTCGGCGGCGGCCCGGTGGAGCGCGACCTGGAGGCCGAGCTGCGGGAGCTCATCGCGCGGCGCCTGCCCTCGGCGGTGCCGCCGGACCGGTTCACCGTGGCCGCGGAGCTCGGCACGGCGGACGGACAGCCCACCCCGCCCGCAGCGGTGCCGGACCCCGCCGGCGGACCGCGTGCCGCCGCACTCGCCCGCATATGGGCGGGGCTCTTCGGCGCGGAAGCCGTGCGGCAGGACGCCGACTTCTTCGATCTGGGCGGTGACTCCCTCACCGCTGTGCGGATGCTGGCCGAGATCGAGGCGGAACTCGGCGAGGGAGCGCTCACTCCGGACCTGATCTTCACCGAGAGCACGTTCGGCGCTCTGGCCGCCGCGGTCGAGGCCGGCCCGCTCCCCGGAGGGCCCGCCGACCGATGACGTCCCTCGCACGGCGGCTGCGGCGGGCCGCGCCCGCCTCGGCGGTGGTCGCCGGTCTGATCGCGGTACTGATCGGCTTCACCAGCTCGGCGGCGATCGTCTTCACGGCGGCCGAGGCCGCGGGAGCCACCCCCGGCGAACTCGCGTCGTGGATGCTGGTCCTGGGCGTCGGCATGGGCGTCACCAGCATCGGGCTGTCGCTCCGCTACCGCACCCCCGTGGTCACGGCGTGGTCCACACCCGGCGCCGCCCTGATGGCCGGCGGCCTCGCGGGAGTGACGATGGCGGAGGCCGTCGGTGCCTTCGTCGTCTCGGCGGCCCTGATCACGCTCAGCGGAGCGACGGGCTGGTTCGAGCGGATCATGGACCGGATCCCGGTGGCCCTGGCCGCGGGCCTCCTGGCCGGGGTGCTCGTCCAGTTCGGCACGCAGCTGTTCACCACCATGCGCGGCGGTTTCGCCGTGGTGTTCCCCATGTTCGCCGCCTACCTGCTGTGCCGGCGCCTGCTGCCCCGGTACGCCGTCATCGCGGCGCTGGCCGTGGGGGTCACGGCCGCCGCCGTCACCGGCTCGCTGCGTCCGGAACGCGCGGAACTCGCGCTCGCCGCACCGGTGTTCACGGCTCCCGAGTTCTCCTGGCAGGTGATCGTCAGCGTGGGGCTGCCCCTCTTCGTGGTCACCATGGCCTCGCAGAACCTGCCGGGGGTGGCGGTGCTGCGCAACGACGGCTACGGCGTCCCCGTCTCCCCGCTGGTCGGCTGGACCGGCGGCGTGAATCTGCTGCTGGCCCCCTTCGGCTGCTTCGGACTCAACCTCGCCGCCATCACCGCCGCCATCTGCACCGGCCGGGAGGCCCACGAGGACCGGGACCGGCGGTATCTGGCGGCTGTCTGGGCCGGCGTGTTCTACCTCTGCGTCGGCCTCTTCGGCGGTGCGGTGGGCTCCCTGCTCACCGCGCTGCCCGCCGCCCTCGTGCTGGGCATCGCCGGGCTGGGCCTGCTCGGAACCATCGCGAGTTCGCTCGCCTCGGCCCTCCGGGACGAGAAGTGGCGGGAGTCCGCGGTGGTGACGTTCCTGGCCACCACCTCCGGAGTGACCCTGCTGGGCATCGGCTCCGCCTTTTGGGGCCTGCTCGCCGGCCTGCTCACCGCGCTGGTCACCCACGGCGGACGCCGGGCCCGGGCGGGCGCCCCGCACCGGACGACGGGGGAGGCGGCGGCGGCGGAGGCGGAGGCCGAGCCTCCGGGGGGACCGGGGACTCCGGTGCCCGGGGAGCGCCGGTGACCGGGGCGGCGGACGTCCGGAGCGCCGGACCGGGGCGGTGGTTCCACCGTCCCGCGCCACGGCCGGCCGCCCGGCTCCGGCTGGTCTGCGTGCCGCACGCCGGAGCCGGGGCCGCCGCGTACGGCGCATGGGGCGACCGGCTGCCCGCCGACGTCGAACTGGTCGGAGTGCGGTTGCCCGGCCGGGAGAACCGGCTGCGCGAGCCCCCGTTCCGTGACTGGCCGTCACTGACCGGGGCCTTCGCCGGTGCGCTGGACGATCAGGTGCGCCCGCCGTACGTCCTCTTCGGCCACAGCATGGGCGCCATGCTGGTGTACGAGACGGTCGTGCGCGGCACGGGCCGCCGGCCCGAACGCGTCATCCTCTCCGGCTGCCGGGCCCCCGCCGTCCGGCGCGCCCTCCCCGCGATCCACGGCCTCCCGGACGAGCGGTTCCGGGAAGAACTCGGCAGGCTGGCCGGAACACTCCGGGAGGTCCTGGCCGATCCGCGCCTCATGGCCGTACTCGAACCCATGCTCCGTGCGGACATCCGGCTCGCCGAGACCTGGTCGCACCGGAATCCCCCACCGGTCCCCGTGCCCGTCACGACCTTCCGCGGGGCGGACGACGAGGTGGCGCCGGCGGAGGCCGTGGCGGCCTGGCGGACGCTGGCACCCCACGGGATCCGGAGCCACCGGGTGCCCGGCGGTCACTTCTGCCTCCACGACCATGCGCCCGAGTTCCTCCGTCTGCTCACCCGTGAACTCTCGCTCTGCTGACACACCCGAGGAGGAGCGGATCGTGAAGTCCCCCTATTTCACCGCGGATCACGAGGTGTTCCGCGCCGAGGTCCGCGCGTTCCTGGCCGACGCGGTACTGCCCCACGCCGCACGCTGGGAGCGGGACGGCGGCCTGCCCCGCGAGCTGTGGAAACGGTTCGGGCGGCGGGGCTATCTCGGGCTGCTCCACCCGCGCGACGCGGGCGGCGGCGGCCGGGACCTCTTCACCTCGGTCGTGTTCCTGGAGGAGCTCGGACGCACGGGCTTCGGGGGCCTGCGCGCCGCCGTCTCCGTCCACGCGTACATGGCCACCCACTACCTCGCCGCGGCCGGCGGCCCGGAGCTGCGCCGCCGGTATCTGGCCCCGGCGGTGCGGGGCGACTCGGTCGCGGCCCTGGCCATCACCGAGCCGGCGGCGGGCGCGGATCTGGCCGGGCTGGCCACCACGGCGACGCGGGACGGCGATCACTACGTGGTCAACGGCACCAAGACCATGGTCAGCAACGGCACGGTGGCGGACTTCGCCGTCGTGGCCGTGCGCACGGGCGGCGCGGCCGGCGATCCCGGCCGGGCGGGCATGACGGGGCTGTCGCTGCTGGTGGCCGACTCCGGCCTGCCGGGCATCGGCCGCGAGCCCGTGCGGACACTCGGCTGGCGTTCGGCGGGGACGGCCACCGTCACCTACGACGACGTGCGCGTTCCCGCGGACCGTCTGATCGGACGGCTCGACAGCGGCTTCTACTACCTCATGAGAGGGCTGCAGCTGGAGCGCCTGGCCGCCGCCACGCTGGCACTCGGCGGTATCGAGCGGAGCCTGGACGACCTGCGGGGATTCCTCCGGGGACGCCGCGTGGCCGGCGACGTCCTCGCCGCGAAGCAGGCGCCCGTGCACCGCGTCGCGGACCTCGCCACCGAACTGGCCGCCGCCCGGCAGCTCGTCCACCACACCGCCTGGCTCTACGGCGAGGGTGAGCTGCCCGCCGCGGAGTGCTCCATGGCCAAGCTCTACACCACCGAACTGGCGTGCCGGCTGGCCGACGCCAGTCTGCAACTCCACGGGTCGCACGGCTACCTGGAGGAGTCCGACGTGGCGCGGGCCCACCGCGACGCCCGGGCGGCCACGATCGCCGCGGGGCCGAGTGAGGTGATGCGGGACCTCATCGGACGGGACGTGCTGCGAGGCCCGGCCGGCGGGGGTACCGGGCCCGCGTCCTGACCCGCCGGCTCCTGACTCACCCGGATGCGCCGGCCCTGAGCGACCGGACGCGGCCCGGGGCTGTGTCGGCGCCGAACACCAGGGCACACCAGGGCAGTTGGACGGCACGGCATACGGCCGGCATAGGTCCGCCCCCGGCCCGGGCCTCGGTGGGCGAGAACTCCGGGAGCCCGAAATCCCCTGCCTCCGTCAAACTTTCAACTCGTTGATGACAAAGTATGGACGTGCTCGGAAGAAGTCCCCTACGGTGACGGCGGCGCGACCGCACGAGCACCGCCTTTCCCCACACCCGCGCCCCCGCATATCCGTACAGCTCGACCGGAGTTCGATCCGGCGGCCTCCGGTCCCGACCTGGAGGACCGATGCACTCACGGCTGTTCTCACGTGCCCGAAGACGGCTCACCACCCTGCTCGTCGGCAGCTTCCTCGCGGGGGGCGTGTGGGCCGCGCCCCCGTCCGCCACGGCTGCCGCTGCCGACGACATCCCGCCCCAGGAACCCGGTGTCACCCTGCGGGTCTTCGACACCCAGTCCCCGCTGAGCCGGCTCTGCACGCTCAAGCCCGGCCAGACCCCCAACCACGACCAGCTGATGCCCACCGTGGACTGGTCCACGACCGGCGACTTCGGGGGCTTCACCGACAACTTCTCGGCCGAGGTGACCGGTTACCTGGTCATCCCCAGCGACGGGACGTACACCTTCCGCCTCACCAGTGACGACGGCTCGCGGCTCACCGTCGACGGCCGGGAGGTCATCGACCACGACGGGCTGCACGGCGCCGAGCCGAAGGACGGGTCGGTCCACCTCACCGCCGGCTCCCACCCGTTCCGCGTCGACTACTTCGAGCGGGGCGGCGAGCAGCAGCTCACGCTCGCGTGGCGGCCGCCGGGCGCGGGAGACTTCAGCGTGGTGCCGCGCGAGGCGCTGAGCACCGACGCCGGCGTCGTCCGGGTCACCGCGCCGGGGCGCAAGGAGTGCGCGGCGGGCGCGGACAGCCCCGGTGACGGACTGCCGCTCACCGGCGTACGCCCCGATCTCACGCTCACGGATCTCCGTCCGGACGGCTTCGAGCCGCAGGTCACCGGCATGGACTGGCTGCCCGGCGGACGGCTGGCGATCACCACGTGGGGCGGTTCGGAGAACACGGACGGGGAGGTGTACCTCCTCGACCACGTCACCGGCGACACCAGCCGCGACAAGGTGACGGTGCGGAAGATCGCGTCCGGGCTGCGCGAGCCCATGGGCATCAAGCACGTCGACGGCTCCCTGTACGTCTCGCAGAAGCACGAGCTGACCCAACTCGTGGACACCGACGGCGACTTCGTCACGGACGAGTACCGGACCACCGCCACCTGGCCGTACGGCGGGAACTTCCACGAGTTCGCCTTCGGACTGCTCTACCGGGACGGCCACTTCTACGTGAACCTGTCCGTCGCCATCGACTACGGAGGAGCGACCACCACTCCGCAGCCGGCACCGGGCCGCGGCACCACGTACAAGATCAGCAGGAAGACGGGGGAGATCCATCCCGTCGCCGGGGGCCTGCGCACCCCCAACGGGATCGGCTGGGGCCCGGATGGTGACATCTTCACCACCGACAACCAGGGCGGCTGGCTGCCGGCGTCGAAGCTCGTCCACATCGAGCAGGACCGCTTCTTCAACCACTACACCGAGCCGCCGGGCCCGTTCGACGACCGTCCCGTGACCCGGCCGGTGCTGTGGCTGCCCCAGAACGAGATAGCCAACTCCCCCAGCACACCGCTCCAGTTGACGGAGGGCCGGTTCGCCGGCCAGATGCTCATCGGTGACGTCACCTACGGCGGACTCCAGCGCGCCTACCTGGAGAAGGTGAAGGGCCAGTACCAGGGCGCCGTGTTCCGCTACACCCAAGGACTCGAAGCCGGCGTCAACCGGATCACCCTGGGCCCCGACGGCGCGATCTACGCGGGCGGCCTGGGCGCCGACGGCAACTGGGGCCAGGAGGGCAAGCTGAAGTTCGGCCTCCAGAAGCTCGCGCCGAACGGCGGCAACACCTTCGACATCAAGGAGATGCGCGCCGTTCCGGGCGGCTTCGACCTGGAGTACACCCAGCCGCTGTCGCAGGCCACCGCCGAGGAGCTGGCCTCCCGCTACGAGGCCGGGCAGTGGCACTACACCCCGACAGCCGACTACGGCGGCCCGAAGATCGCCGAGGAGCGGCTCGCCGTCCGCTCGGCGACGCTCGCCGACGACGGCCGCACGGTCCGGCTGCGCCTCGACGGGCTCAAGCCCGACCGCGTCGTGCACATCCGCTCCCCGCGCCCCTTCGCGTCCGCGTCCGGCGAGACGCTGTGGAGCACGGAGGCCTGGTACACGCTCAACGCCCTGCCGGGCGAGCAGCCGCCGCCCGCCACGCTGTACGAGGCCGAGGAGGCACAGCTGACCGGCACGGCCGGCGTCAACACCGACCATTCCGGCTACTCCGGCAGCGGCTTCGTCGACCGCTTCAGTACGGAGGGCAAGGCCGCCACGACCTTCGACGTGACGGTCCCCGAAGCGGGCGACTACGACGTGAACCTGCGCTACTCCAACGGCCCCCACCCCTTCGAGGGCACCAAGTCCCTTTCGCTGTACGCCAACGGGGAGAAGCTGCGGCAGACGGAACTCGCCTCGACCGGCGACTGGGACACCTGGTCGACGCGGACCGAACGCGTCACCCTCCGCGCGGGACGCAACACCGTCGCGTACCGCTACGACACCGGCGACACGGGCCACGTCAACCTCGACATGATCACCGTGCGCCCGCACGGTGCGCCGGTCACCCTCTTCGACGGCAGCGCCGCCTCCCTGGCGCAGTGGCAGCACACGGACGGGCGGACCGCCCAATGGCCGCTCTCCGCCGAGGAGTCGATGGAGGTGTGCTGCGGTGACCTCCGCACCAAGGACGCCTACCGGGACTTCAGGCTCCATGTGGAGTTCCGCGTCCCGCTCCTGCCCGACGACGTCACCGGGCAGGACCGCGGCAACAGCGGCATCTACCTCCAGGACCGCTACGAGCTGCAGATCCTCGACTCGTACGGCGACACCACCCCCGACACGAACGAGGCCGGTGCCATCTACCAGAAGAAGGCTCCGGACGTGAACGCGGCGACGGCACCGGAGACCTGGCAGACGTACGACATCACGTTCCGCGCGGCACGCTTCGACGACAGCGGCAGCAAGACCGCCGACGCACGGGTGACCGTGGTGTGGAACGGCGAGAAGGTCCACGACGACATCGCGATCGACGGGCCGACCGGCGGCGGAGCCCCGGAGGGCCCCTCCCTCGGGCCGGTCCGTCTGCAGGACCACGGAAACACGGTGCGGTTCCGCGATGTACGGGTGGAACCGCTGAGCTGAGGACCGCCCGGGAACCCACCCCGGAACCGGAGGCGCGCCCACGGCACCGCGGGCGCGCCTCTCCCCCTTGTCACTTCCGCGCGTGTGGTCCGTTGGTGGGGACGCAGACGGCCGTGGCCTCGCGGGGCGGGCCGGAACGGGGCGGAGATGCCGTCGGCGTCGCTGTCCTCCCGCTCCGCCATGCTCGCCGCTGCCTTCCGCCGTCCGTCGCCCGCGCCCGGTGCCGTGCCCGGCCGCCGGCCTATGGACGGCATCGTGGCCCGTCCGAGCGACGCCGGGACTGCCGGCGCGGCAGGGCGGCTTGGCGGCATCGGCCACCGGGCGGTCAACGGGCGGGGCCGCGATGCCGACGGGTCCGTGACGAACGCATTCTACAAAATGTAGGATTCACCGCATGGACGCCACTTACACCCTCACGGACGCACGCAACAATCTCGGCAAGGTTGTGAACGAGGTGCGCCACGGCGGGAGAACCGTGGAGATCACCGACCACGGCACGCCTGTCGCCGCCGTGATCCCCATAGAGCTGCTGGACTACTTCCAGAGCCTTGAGGACGCTCGCGACCTCGCCGCCGCCGAGGAGAGCAAGGCCCAGACCACGCGCCGCGTGCCCCACGCCGAGGTGGCGGCTCGTTTCGGCCTGAATCCTGACGGGACCGCCAAGAGGTGACGTACGAGATCGTGTGGTCCGATGGCGCCATCGACCACCTCGCGGCGCTGAACGAACGGCACCCGGAGGCGGCGGCACTCATCACGGCAGGTGTCTACGATCTGGCGGCCAATCCTCGCCCGGCCAATGCCTCGCGCCTCGGTGGCAGCGATGTGTACAGGCTCCTGCTCGGCTACTACCGCGTTTTGTACGAGGTCCAGGACAAGACCGTGACCGTCGATGTGCTCTCGGTCGGCCGAAGCGATCGCGCGCGATAGCGTCCCGGCCAAGGCAAAGCCCCCTCATCGAGTTGAGTGTGCTGGAACGATAGTCTCGTCCGGCCGGTGCCGGGGACGGCGACTGTGGGTGCGGCCACGCCCACGACTCCGGACGGGAAGCGCTGAGAAGCGGCTGTGCCAACGGGGGAGCGGGAAGGCGTGCCGACCTACCATGAAGTGATCTCCACCGATCTCTCGGCACTCACCAAGGCCGCCGAGCGCTGGGACGGCATGGCGGAGGAGTTCAAAAAGGTCGAGCGGCAGTACAAGCGCGACGTGCACGGCATCTCACTCGGCGGCAAGTGGTCCGGGTTCGCGGCCACCGCCGCCAACGCGCGCTTCGCCCTAATCGCCCTGCTGGGTGGCACGTTCACCTACTTCAACACCAACGCGTTCGCGGAGGACCGGCTGTGCCACGGCTGGATCTCCACTGACGAAGCACGAGACGTACTGGGCGGTTCTCTCGGCCGGCTCAGCGCCCGTGACGACTCGCCATGGTGGTGCACCGTGGAACGGTCCGGCTGGTTCCCCGGCGCCGACGACGAGGCTCACACTGCGGGTTCAACTGGAGGCCGGGGACTTCCCTTTCCAGCACGGCCTCTGGAAGGTGTCGGGCGACATGCACATCAGTGCGGGTCCCGCACCGGGAGCTTACGAAGCCTGGAGCGGATGGACCTTGTTGCCGTCTTCCTGCGCGGAGGAAGTCGACCCGCTCAAAGCGGACCGCACTCCGACCCCGGTGTTGTTGGCTTCGGTTGGGTCCGAGACCGACGCCTCCGCAACGGCCCGCATGCTGGATTCGGCAGCCCGCACCATCGCCGAGGACCTGCGATGCGGCACACCGGACGAGAAGGAGGAAACCGGCGGCAGTGGGCGGCTCTACAGCCCGTCGGCCGTGACCCCGACGGACCTCGACGAAGTCTGCGGGATGAGCTCACTCACGTTCGGCGAAGTGGCCGGTCCCAGCGGGCAGCCGGTCCAAGAGCAGACTTCGGGCACACTGAACTCCACGGGCACGGACTGGTTCTGCGACCTCTCCTTCAAGAACGACGGGAAGAACGGACCTTTCACGCACCTCGCGGTGGTACAGAGCCCGCGACTGGTGGCAGCACTGAAGAACCGCGGTTTCGAGCGCACCCAGTGCAACGGCCGAGAGGTCGTCTTCGCGCACGACGACAGCCTCTACTACTGGGATCCGAAGGAACGCGCGGCCACTGGGATGCCAGACGTGCGGGAGATGTCCGAGCTTTTCGCAACCGCAGGGAAGAAAGCCCTGGGCTGCGCCACCTGACGGCGGCACGACGACAGCTCACGAAGAGAACTGGGGGCACAGAGCAATGACCGGAAGCAGCAGCGGCGACTCGCCCGCCACGCGCCTCAACGAGGTTCCCGCCGACGCGGGCGGCGGCCCGGGCCCCGGAGGCGGCCCGCCCATCCTCGGCCCCGGGGGAACGCAGGGCTTCGGCTCCTCTCCGGCGGAGAAGAAGGCGGCGGCCAACGCAATCGAGCAGCACACCGAACCCAATGTCCGCAAGGCCGGCGATTGGGCGGAGGAGGCCACCGACAGCGCCGTCAAGACCTTCGGCGCCAAGGACGGCACCGGCTGGCTCACCTCCGGCGCCCTGAAGAAGGTGCACAGCACCTGGGGCGACCAGGTCACGACCCTGCTGAACCGCCTCAAGTCGGAGAAGCAGGCCCTGCGCGCGACCAACAGCCTCTTCACCAACAATGACCTGGGCGTCGGCGCAACCTTGCGGGCGCCTTCGGTACTCGACGGTTACTAGTCTCCCGAGGCCCGCCCGGCCCATGACCGTCCGTTCCGTATCGGAGGCGTCCCCCGTTGGCCACGGACCTCAGCACCGTCACCGGCGTCCGGCAGACACTGGCCGTCGTCCTGCCGGTCCGGCTTGCCGCCTCCCCCACCTGGGCGACCGGACCCATCCCCTTCGAACTCAGCGGCCGCCGCACCGATGCCGCCACCCGGCAGACGTACTTCACCCCGGCCGCCGCCCGCGCCCTCTACGGCACCCCGGAACGCCCCTGCCGCTGGCACCGGTTCACGGACGTACGGCACGAGGCGCTGCACCTCAGGGGCATCGAGTTACTGCGCACCGCCACCGCCCGCTTCCCGGACCACGGTCTGGCGGTGCTGCACTTCGATGTCGGGGGTCCCGCCCTGCTGGAGACCCTGCGCGCCATCGGCCACCGCAGCACCGCCGTCCCCGACCCGCTCGACGGCCCGCTCTCCCCCGCCGTGCTGCTCGACGGCGTCGCGGAGCCGCGCGGGGCCACCGCGCCGTTCGCCATCGCCCGCCCGTACACCGTCGCCTTCCTCACGCCCGGCGCACAGCACACTGCCGCCCTGCGCCAGGAGGGCCGGCTGCCGGACACGGCCGACCGCTGGCTCTGGTACCTCGCCTCGCGCTCCACGGACGCCGACTTCCCCACCCCGCTCGAGCACTGGCCCGACCGGGCGGGGCAAGCGCTGCGGATCTCGGCCGACTGGAGCGCTCTGGTGCTGCGCCACGGCGCCGCCTTCCTCGGGCATCGAGCCGACTCCGGCGACGGTGACTTCTACGCCTTCGCTCAGCTCCACTCGCGCACCGTCTACCTCGACGCCCTGCTGCTCGGCAGCGTCCAGCGCGACCACATCGACGAACTGACCGACGCTCTCTCCGGTGTCTTCGACGGCCCGAAGCTGGCCCGCCGGGTCTCCGCCCTGGAACGGCACATCGCCGCCTTCCGCAGCACTTACTGGCGCCAGCACCTCACCGCGCACGGCCCGGCCAACGAGCTGCTGCTGAGCTTCCAGGCCCAGTACCGCCTCGCGGAGCGCTTCGACGAGATCCTCGCCGAAGCGGCCGACTACGCCCGGCTGGTACAGACCCAGGAGAGCCAGCAGATCGCGGGCGCCCTCGGCGTCCTGACCATCCTCGGCCTGCCCGTCGGTACCGCCCTCGGCATCCTCCAGGTACTCGGCGCCGAGGGGATCGCGTCCCTCGCCGTCGCGCTCGTCGCCGCCCTGGCCGCCACGGCTCTGGTTCTCACCACGCGCTATGGCCGTCTGGTCCTGTCCTCACTGCGCGGCCGGGACCCGGGTGACAGCCGGTGACATCCGCACTCGTAGCCCTCGGACACCCACGCCCACACCCACACCCAACCGGGCGGACACGGCGACCGGATACTTTCTGTACCCGCCCGTGATCCCGCTGCTACCTTGCTGTCCGCGGACCTGGGGGACGAGGATGCGGGACACGGGGTGACGAGCAGCGAGAGTGAGCCGCTCCGGCTGTACAGAAAAGCTCTGAGGTACGCGGAATCGGACCCCGAGGTCTTCCTCGGCACAGCGAGGAGAGCAGCGGAGTCGATCCTGTTGGACATCGCCCTGCGGGAAGCCATCGGCTCGAAGCCGACTCTCGAAGCCCTGCTGACCGTGCTCTCCGCGAAGCACCTGGTCCCGCCCAAGGTCGTCCTGGCCGTGCGCACCATCCAGAACTACGGCAACTACGGCAGTCACGCCCAGGACGCACCGGCCGAGGAGATCTCCGCCGAGGACGTCAGGCCGTGCCTCAACGCCTTGACGCAGTTGGCCGTCTGGTACGGCCGCACGGCCAGATCGCTCGCCGAAGAAGCCGTCCGGCACGAGCTGTCGGGCCACCCCCGGAGGACGGGCACGACCCGTCTCGCCGACTCGACCCTGATCGTGGTGAAGGCCGTCCTGCTCGGCTGCGGCCTGGAGAAGGCATTGGCGCGGCGGAACCACCATGTGCTGCCGCTGCAACTCCCCTGGTCCGACAGCCTGGTGCGGGACGTGGCGGACCGGCTCCTGGACGCGGCGGTCTACAACGAGCAGCGCATCCTGCGCCTGCTGGAAACGGACGAGGCCGTCCAGGACCGGGTGGTGCCCGTGGGGCGGGTCGGCTACTCGATGGGCGGCCGCAACTTCTATCTGCTCGCCGCCCGCGCCGGCCGGTGGGGCGGGGCGACGGCCGAGGACTTCCTCGCGGATCCGGCCGGGGCACAGATCGCGGTGCCCAAGCACAGCGACATGTTCGACAATCTGCTCTCCGCGCTGTCGACCGACGAGGCGGGCCTCGCGGACAGGGGGATCAGCGTCCTCGACGTACCGCACCATCTCGGGCTGGAGCTGTTCCATCTCAACCGGGACGTGCTGGCGGTGGGCGGCCAGAACCTGCGCATGCACGCCCGGGAGGACGACGCCTACTTCGAACTCCTCAACTCCGACATGCTCCCGGCGGCGACGCAGGCCCGTCTGCGGTCGGCGGCCGCCAACGTGCTCATCGCGAACCGCGCGTGGCTGGAGGAGCTGGAGCTGCATCCCGGGGAGCTGCACCGCGAGCTGATGCGGTCGTTCCACGAGTGCGGCTCCGACGACGAGAAGTACGAGCGGCTCGTCCGTGACCTGGTGGCCCACGCCTCCTTCCCGCCGGAGACACTGCCCGGCACCCGGGAACGGCTGGTGCGCCACGTGCTGTTCGAAAGCTACCGCTGGGGCCGGCCGTGAGCGCGCCGAAGCGCGTGCTCGTCGTGGGCGGCGTGAACGTCGACGTCATCGCCCAGGCCGACCGGCTCCCGGCGGAACACGAGAAGCTGCGGGGCACGGCATGCTCCGTCCTTCCGGGCGGCGCGGCGGCGAACACCGCCGTGGGACTGGTGAGGCAGGGCTGCTCCGTCCGGCTGGTGTCCGCCGTCGGGGACGACACCGCGGGCGCGATGTGCCTGGAGGTGCTGGGCGCGAGCGGTGTCGACACCTCGCTGGTGCGGGTGCAGGCCGGGTCCCGTACCAGCATGGCCGTCGTCCTCTCGTCGGGCGGCGGCAAGCGGATGCTGACGTTCGCGGGCGCGGACCGCGGCCGCGCCTTCGACGCCGTCACGGAAGAGGACGTGCGCACGGCGGATCACGTCCACGTCGTCGGCGACCCCACACCCGCGCTCGGCCGCGTCGCCGCCCTCGCGCACCGGGCCGGGCGCAGCGTCTCCGTCGAGTGGAACGGCCGGGACATGAGCCCTCTCGCGCACGGCGCGTCGCTGCACTTCATGAACGCCGACGAGGCGGCGCGCCTGCCGCAGGCCCGCCGTGCGTCCGGCGTCGGCGGAACCGCGCGGCGTACGGCGGAACGGTTCTCGGGTGAGGTGGTCGTGACCATGGGTGCCGGGGGCGCCCTGTGGGCCACCGCCGCCGGGAGACTGTTCCATGAACCCGCCGTGCCGGTGGAACCGCTGGACCGGACAGGCGGCGGCGACGCGTTCGACGCGGGCGTCATCGCCGGCTGGCTGCACGGCGAACCGCCGAAGGCCTGTATGCGGCGTGGCCTCGACGCGGCACGGCACGTGATCACGAAAATGGGAGCTCATCCATGACGCAATGGCTCGGTGTCGCCCTGCTTCCGCGAGCGGATCATCTGCGGGCGGCTGTACGGCTGCAGAGGGACATCGGCGGCGAGGTGTCTCTGCGGCCCCGGCTGGAACCGGACGGCAACCTCCCCCATGTCACGGTGTTCCAGGGCCCGTTCGCCGACTCCCTCGACCCGGCGGAAGCGCTGGAATCCATCGGCACGGCTGCGGCCGGGAACGGCCTGCACGGCGAGTTGTCCCTGTCCACCACGGATGTGGTCTACCAGCCCACCGGCTGGCTGTTCCTCGCCCTGGAGCGCCCGCCGCTGCTCGAAGCGCTGCAGGAGGCCGCGCTCGCCGCGCTGGACCGGCACCTCGACCGCGCCGCCTTCGACCGCGACAAGGACACCTCCCGGTTCACCGACGACGAGCGGGCGAGCTACGAGCGCTACGGCTACCGGTACACCGGCGCCGCCTACGCCCCGCATGTGACGCTGGGCCGCGCGGAGGAGAACACCGCCCTGGAACTGGTCCGCACCGCGCGGGACCGGGCCGGCCTGCCCAAGGAGATGGTCTTCGACCGGCTCAGCTTCTATGTGATGGGCGAGCACGGCGCCCACGCGGAGACATTGCTGGAACGCCGTTGCTGAGAGCCTTGGCGGCTCTCAGGATTCCGGACCTGTCGCTCAGGAAAGGGACAGGACGGAACAGACGGCGCGCGGGGGCCGGGCGACGGCCCGCCCTGGCGGAGGTTCCTGCGTCCTGTCATCATCCGTGCTGTGACGGGGAGTTCGCAAGATCCGGCGATATCCGCGGTCTGGGCTCAGCAGAGTGTGTGGTCTCAGGCCGCGGGGCGGCTCAAGCGCCAAGTGGTGCGGGCTCGGGCGACGGCCCTGGGGCTGGGGGTGACCGCGGCGGCGCTGGGCACCGCGGCGTCCCAGACGCTGGCGTGGAACGAGGCCGTGGGCAGGACGCTCGCCTTCGCCGCCGCGGTCGCCGCCGGATGCGCGCCGCTGACGGGCCAACGCGGCGGACCCGGCACGGTGAGCGACTGGACCCGGCTGCGCGCCGTCTCCGAGGCTCTCAAGACTGAGTCGTACCTGTACCTGGCCGGAGTCGGCGCCTACCGGGGGGACGAGAGCGGCGGTAATCTGCTGCGCGAGCGGGCCCGCGGGTTCGGGGCGGGCGGGGGCGCGGACCTGCTGCGGCACACGACGGGCATCACGGCCGTCGAGCGTCCGGTGCCCGGGGTCCGGGACGTGGAGTCGTACGTGGAGCAGCGGCTGCGCAGGCAGTTGGAAGGGTACTACCGGCCGCGGGCCGCGTACATGCGGCGCAAGGTCCGGCTGCACGAGCGGATCGAGTTCGCGCTGGGCGGGCTCGGCGCGGTGATGGCGGCGGTCGCCGCCGTGTGGGGCGTGGAGTGGGTCGCGGCGTGGGTGGCGGTCGCGGCGTCGGTCGGAGTGGCGGCCACCGCGCACGCGGTCGCGCAGCGGTACGCGTACCAGCAGTTGGAGTTCACGCGCACCGGGGAGGAGCTGGAGCGGCTGCTGGAGCGGTGGTCCGCGGAGCGGGAGCCAGCGCCGGAGGCCGCAGACCGGTTCGTGGCCGACTGCGAGCATGTCATCTCCGTGCAGAACGAGGCGTGGATGATCCGCTGGACGGTGGGCTGACCCGGTCAGCACGGCCAGCGGTACCGCTCCCCGGGTGCGATGTCCTGCCACTCCGGTGCGCTGAGTCGGCGGGTCACCATGCCGCACAGCGAGGAGACCCGTCCGTCCGCCGAGACGTCGGCGATGAACGTGCCGTAGCGGCCGGCGGTCACCACTCGGTCACCGTCCGGGGAGAAGCCCAGCGCCCCGTAGGCGTCCACCTCGGCCACTTGGGGGCCGACCTGTTGCCGGCTGGAGACGTCCCACAGCGTCACCGGCAGTCGGCTGACGAGTCCGCCCTCGGGGCTCCCCACGATCGCGAGCCGGTGCCCGTCGGGGCTGAACCGCACATGGAACGCCCTCGAACCGGGAACGATGTCGCCGCCGATCCTCCGACCCGTCTCCCCGTTCCAGAAGGAGACGGACCGGGCCGAGCGATCCCTGGTGGCCAGCGTCCTCCCGTCAGGACTGAACGCCGCGTGGGCCGCGTCCTCGATGAGGCGCAACCGGGTGCCGGAGGCCGTGTCCCACAGGCCGACCGTGCTGTCGCGGCCGGTGACGGCGAGTTTCGTGCCGTCGGGACTGAGAGCGGCGTGGTCCGCGTAGCCGTGGCCCTGGGTGTCGGCCACCGTACGGGGCTGCCCGCCGGAATCCGCCAGGTCCCACACGACGACCCTGAACGCTCCGGTCACCGCCGCGTACAGCTTCTTGCCATCGGGAGAGAACATCAGAGAGCCGATGGGGTTCTTCGCATCGGACTCCGGCTCGTACCGGGCGACGAGCCTGCTGTCCCGCACGCGGAAGACCTCCACCCGCACCGGCGGCTCCCGGCCGGCTCCACGGGTTACCTCGGCCACCGCGAGCAGCGAGCCGTCCCGGCTGAAGGCGAGCGTGTTTCCGATATCGCTGAGCCCGACGCTGCCGGTGCGTTCCCCTGTGCCGGTGTCCCAGAGACTCACCGTCCGGCCGACGGCCGCGGCCACCGTGCGCGCGCCCGGGCCGACCGCGTACGCGCCCTCCTTCGCGGGGACCGGCAGCCGCTCGCTGATCCGTCCGGCGCCGCCCTTCTCCCAGAGCACGACGGATCCGTCGGCCGCGGCTGCCGCGACCAGCGATCCGTCGGCCGACTCCGCTTCGGAAACCCGATCGGCGGTCTCGAACTCCGGTGCCCCGTCGCCCCTGCGCAACTCGACCGCCTTGTCGACGCTGTTCGCCGACCCGACAAGCCGGTGATCCAGCAGGTCCCACAGCTCGAACCGATCCCCCCCGGCCTTGCTGAGCACCGCGTAGTGTCCTCCCAGCATGGGGCCTTCGTCCTTCCGGGTACTGCTCACGGCGGCCATACCGGGAGCCGGCACCCAGGGGCGTGCGGTTCCCCGCTCGTAGACGCGTGCCTCCCCCGCGACATTGACCAGCACGCCGCCGTCGTCGGTGAAGCCAACGACGGCGCTGGTGTCGCCGGGATCGATGTCCCGCAGAACTCTGCTCTGTACGGGGTCGGAGTCGGTGAGCATGAGCCAATCGCTGTGGGATTTCTCGATAATGCGCCGACTCTGCACATCCCACAGCACGTGGGTGTTCTGATTCGCATCCGCGAAATGAGCAGCGGCCCAGAGACGCCGACCATCCGCGCTGAGTCCGCCCGGTCCCTCGAACACTCCGGCCGGGACTTCCGCTTCAACTGTCGAGAAGCTGTCCTTGACACGCATCGTCCTGGTGTCAGCCAGGTACACGGACCTCCCGTCGTCCGACGCCAGCGCCACGGTCCGGCCATCGGCCGTCAGGGCCTGGTCCAGCGGGCTGCCCGAAAGCAGTCCCCGGCTCCTCGCCCGCTTGACATCCCAGACCTCGGTGGTCGCCCCTCGCTCCACCGCGCCGCCGGAGGCCTGCCCTCGTGCGATGAGGAGGACATCCCCCGTGCGGCTGAGCAGTACGTTCCTGACGGACTCGCCGCGCGGGGCGACAACGGTGCGCACTCTGTTGAAGCCGGTCAGCCGTTCGGCGATGGCGTTCCGCGCCTCGGCGGTGTCCGCCTGCCCACGGGCGGCCAGGGCGTACTGCAGCGCCCGCTCGGGGTCGGTGCCGGACACGTCGCCGGCCATGGCGGCCAGCTTGCGGGAGAGCGCGGCCCGGTACTGGGCCTCCGCACCGGCCTGCCCGGCGGCGACGAGCCCGGACAGGCCGATGATCGCGGCCGTGCCCGCAACCAGTGCCGACCGGACGCGGAGGGTGCGCCGCCGGACGAACCCGCGGCTGTCCCCCAGGTAGCGTCTCTGCTCCTCGGTGGGCCCGGCCTGGAAGTCCTGCTCGTCCGGGGTGTGCCGCCGCCACGCCTCGGCGACGGACAGCTCGTCGGCCCGCAGCAGCAGCCCGTCGCTGCACCCGCTCTCCCACCACCGGTGCGCCAGCACGCCGAGCCGGACCTGGAACGCCACCCACCGGTGGTGCTGGTGCACGAAGGCGATGATGTCCTGGACGCCCTGGGCGAGTTCGTCCTCGTCCGGGTCCGCCAGCGACAGGTTCTGGTAGGCCGTCAGCTCGCCCCACCCGCGCTCGCGCAGAAGCCGGCTCGTGCTGCCGCGCTCCAGCTCCGGGTCGATCACCACGGGAAGGATGCGCTTGCGCTGCTTGATCGCCTGCCGGCACTCGTCCCAGCAGTACGGGGACGCCAGGGCGTCCCGGCTCAGCAGCACGACCACCGCGTCCGAGGTGCGGATGGCCTCGGCGATGGACTCGCGCCACTCCTCGGAAGGGTGGATGGCCTGCCAGTCGACCCAGATCTCGCCCAGCCGTCCCTCGAGACGAGCGCACAGCCTGCGGGCGTAGTCGGAGTCCTTGCGGGAGTAGCTGAGAAACACCCTGCTGGTGGACTCGGCGGGAGCCCCGAACCCCCCGGAGCCCTCGGCGAACGGGTCGGTCCCGGCCGTGGCCCGCAGGTGCGCGTTCCGCAGCAGGAGGCAGCAGCCGGCCGCCAGCAGCCCGCCGGCGCCGACCAGGAGCGCCCAGTACCACTGCCGGTCGAACGTCGGCCCGAACACACTGGACGCGATCTGCGCGTCGGTCCACCGCTCGATGTCCCCGATCCGGTCCGTCAGCGGCACGCCGACCCCCGCGACCACGGCCCGCATGCGGTCCCGAAGCACCCAGGCGATCACCCCGGACACCACGGCGGCAAGCAGTGCCACCACGACGAGAGACGACCCGGACGGCAACGCGGCCCGCAGCCCGGGGCCCGTTCTCTCCTGGCCGAGGGGGACGCCCGCCACATGGATCTCGGACCCGCCCCGCACGGCGAACGCGGCGACCACCCCCGGGAGGGACACCAAGGAGATCCAGAAGGCCGGGCTGCCGGAGGGTGCCACGACGAGCACGCCGCTGCACATGACCAGCAGCGCCAGCGGCAGCGCGAGCGTCGGCACGCGCAGGAGCCGCCGCCACGACCACACCAAGGTGGCCGGGTCGTTCCGGACCCGCCACAGCGCCGCGAACGGCGGAGACGGAAAGAAGACGACAAAGGGGATCAGCAGACCGGCCAGTGCGAGCCAGGGCCCGAGCAGCGGAAGGAACAGGGCCCAGGTCGCCAGACACGCCGCGGCCCAGGCCGCGGTCCCGCTCGACAGCAAACGCCGCGCCGCCATGACACGGTCCCCCGCCGCACCCGCCACATCCGCCCCCTTGCAGCATCGCCACCGGCCTGGCCGCGCCGCCCGTGCGGTCCGCTGCCGCGGCCGGGCGGAGTCCGACGCTAGTGGCGTCAAGTCAGCCTGTACAGGCGAGAGTTGCCCAGTGTGATCGTCTGCGGCGTCGAGGGCCCGGGACCCGGGTGAGCCGGGGCCCGGCCGCGCGTACGCCCCACGTCGCGGTCGGCGGCCGGGCGTCGAAGGAACACACGTACGGTTACGATGCCTTGACCGGGCACGGAGACGGACGGTGGCGGATACGCCCGAGCTCGCGGCGGATACGCACCGTTCACGAGTACCGCTCCGCGTACTGAGCGTCAGCGTACGCACACATTCGGTGGACAGCGTATGTGACTCCGCGTAACGATGGAGCCGAGTCAGAAGCGGTACGGGGTGGCATGTGCGCGGGAGGTGGCCGATGGCGGCCGAGGTGGCCTACGGGAACACGGACGACGATGCCGGGGAAGCGGTGACAGGGGGAATGCGCGCCGGGGTCGGTCCCGAGCCGGGGCCGTCGGACAGCATGCGCACGTTCGGGGCGGTCGTCCAGGCCCTGCGGGAGCACGCCGGCCTGAGCCGCGCGGAGTTGGGCACTCTGGTCCGCTTCTCGAAGCACACGGTCGAGTCGGTCGAACTGGGCCGCCGGATGCCGGACCGCGCCTTCGTGGAGCGGGCGGAGGAGGTTCTCGGCAACACGGGAGCGCTGCGGCGGGCCGCGCCGCATCTGTCGCGGCAGGTGGGGCTGGCGAGTTGGTTCCGGCAGTGGGCGCGGCTGGAGACGCACGCGGTGACGTTGTGGACCTACGAGTGCCGGGTGATTCCCGGCCTGCTCCAGACCGAGCGCTACGCGCGGGCCGTGACGGAGAGCGTGCCGCCCGTGAAGGACGAGGAGCAGGTGGCCAAGCAGGTGACGGCCCGTCTGGAGCGGCAGCACCTGTTCGAGCGCAGGCCGCCGATCGCGTTCAGCTTCATCATCGAACAGGCGCTCCTCGAGCGCGGTACGGGCGGCCCGGACGTGACGCGGGAGCTGCTCGACCATCTGCTGGAGCGGTCCGCACGGTTCAACGTCGAGTTGCAGATCATGCCGCGCTGCCAGCCGGATCACGCGGGGTTCGACGGTCCGTTGAGGCTCCTCGAAGCGCGGGACAACAAGTGGTTCGGCTACGCGGAGTGCCAGCGCGGCGGGGTGCTGATCTCGGACCGGAAAGAGGTCAGCATCATGCTCCAGCGGTATGCGAAACTGCGTTCACAGGCCCTCACCTCCGAGGATTCCAGGGGCCTGCTGACGCGACTTCGAGGAGCGCTATGAGCAGCATCGACGAACGGGCTTGGTTCAAGAGCAGCTACAGCGGTTCCGACGGCGACGACTGCGTCGAGGTGGCGAAGGGCACGCGGGCGGTCCACGTCCGGGACTCCAAGGACCGGCGGAGCCCCGAACTCGCCTTCTCCCCCGCCGCGTGGAACGCCTTCATCACCCACACGGCGCAGGGCTGACCCGCACGGCACACCGCACGCCCCGTGCCGGACACGTCCGGCACGGGGCGCTGCCGTGCCTACCGTGGTGCGACGGTCGCGCATACGCCCCGCACGGCCGTTCCGTCGGGCCGGGTCCACCCGGCGACGAGGTGGGCGGACGATGCCTGCGGGGCCTCCTCCGGCCGCAGGACGCGGTTGACCTGAACGTCGAACCCGTCGCCGCCGGGGCCGGTTCCCCGCACGGTGACGGTCGGGTCGGGGGTGTCGCTCTCGCTCTGGTGCTGCGGTGTCACCTCGCCCCGCAGGAGGGCGCGCAGCTGCTCCGTCACCACCGGGTCGTGAACGCCGTCGTAGACCCAGCGGGTGCCGAGCACTCCGTGCTCGGACGTGCCGATCAGCGCCTCGCCGCCGGCACCGTCCAGCGCCGCACCGCGGTAGCTCAGCGGCACCAGGTACGCCACCGGTTCCCGTGCGCTGACGTCCGTCACGATCATGAACTCGATGCCGACCGCGCCTTCCGGGTCGTCCAGCCGGAACCCGCCGGCCTTGACCAGGTCCGGCGCTTCCGCCTCGCCCAGGTACCAGCTCTGCTTCGGCAGCCAGCCGGTGAGCAGTTCCAGTTTGGTGGGCGTCATGGTGGTGCGGTGGATGAAGGCCATGCGAGCTCCCTCAGGCGTGGGTCCGGGGCCCGTCTGCCGACGGGATGTGACCGAACCTATCGGAGCCGGCCGTGCTCCCGGGCGGCGTCCGGACCTCAGGCCCAGCCGTGGGCCTGCTGGGTGCGGCGCGCCAGGGTGTCGATGACGACCGCGCCGAGCAGCACCACACCGATGATCATGAACTGCACGGCACCCGGGATGCCCAGCAGCGCCATACCGGAGGCGACCGACTGGATCACCAGGATGCCCAGGAGCGCCGACCAGGTGCGGCCCCGGCCGCCGAAGAGGCTGGTGCCGCCGATGACGGCCGCGGCGATGGCCTCGATCAGCAGGTTGCCGGAACCCGCCGTCGCACTGGCCGAGCTGACCCGGGAGGCCAGGAACAGGCCCCCGATCGCGGCCATCGTGCTGGAGATCATGAAGACGGACACGCACACCGACGTCACGGCGATACCGGCGCGCCGGGCCGGCTCGATGTTGCCGCCGAGGGCGACGATCCGGCGGCCGTAGGGAGTACGGCGCAGCAGCACATCGAGGCAGACCAGGAAGACCAGGAAGATCAGCAGGGCGAGGGGCAGTCCCAGGAACTGGTTGAGTGTCCAGCCGGCGGTGAAGGAGACGGCGGCGAGGGCCAGGGTGCGCAACACGATCTCGGGCAGGCCCCGGACCGGCAGGGCGCCGGCGGCTCTGCGGCGCCGCGCGGTCCGGTAGGACGACAGGAAGTAGGCGAGCGTGCCCAGCGCCGCCAGGGCGTAGGCGACGGCGACGTCGTGGAAGTAGGAGTGGGTGAGCCTGACGACCGGGCCGTTCTCGTCCAGGAGGATGGTGCCCTGCCCGGCGAAGATGTACAGCGTCAGACCGTTCCAGCCCAGCAGCCCCGCGAGCGTGACGACGAAGGACGGGACGCCCACTCTGGCGACGAAGAAACCGTGGACCGCGCCGATCGCCGCACCGACGGCGAGCGCGAGGAGAACGGCGGTCGCCTCCGGGACGCCGTGCCGCACGTTGAGCGCGGCGAACAGGGCCGCGGACAGGGCGCCGACGGAGGCGACCGAGAGGTCGATCTCGGCCAGGAGCAGTACGAACACCACGCCGACGGCCACGAGGCCGGCGCCGACGATGTCGATGCCGAGGTTGGAGAGGTTGCGCGGGCTGAGGAAGTCGGGGTCCAGGATGCCGAACACGGCCCAGATCACGGCGAGGGCGACGAGGGCGGGGGCGGAGCCGAGCTGTCCCTCGCGCATCCGTCGCCGCGTGGCGTCCAGCCGGCTCTTCAGCCGGCGCCGCGCCTCCCGGCCGCGGGAGCCGGACTGCTCGGGCGGGTCGGGGGGGCCGGACGGCTCGGGCGGGTCGGCCGGGTGCGGTCTCGTGGACGTCACAGTTGCCACTCCGGGGTCGCGCGCTGGACGACGGCGTTGTCCGTGGCGCCGGTGATGGAGGAGACGATCTGCTCCTGGGAGGTGGTCGGGACGTCGAAGAAGCCGTTGTTGTGTCCCAGCCGCAGGACCGCCGCGCGGTCCGCGACGGCCTTGACGTCGCCGAGGTTGTGGCTGATGAGCAGGACACCGAGTCCGCGCTCGCGCAGTCGCTCGATGAGATCGAGGACCTGGACGGACTGCTGGACGCTCATGGCCGCGGTGGGCTCGTCCAGCAGGAGCAGCCGGGGGTCGCCGAGGAGGCAGCGGCAGATCGCGATTCCCCTCCGGTGACCGGCCGACAGCGAGGCGACGGGTACCCGCAGGTCGGGAATGCGGAGGGACAGGGTGCTCAGCAGTTCCCGGGCCTGCTGCTCCATCCGCACCTCGTCCAGGAACCCCAGCCGGCTGATCTCCCGCCCGAGGAAGAGGTTCCCGACCACGTCGATGTTCTCGCACAGGGAGAGGTCCTGGTAGGCGGCCGCGATGCCCAGTTCGCGGGCGTCCCGGGGCCGGGAGATCCGGACGGTGCGGCCCTGCCATGCGATGACGCCCTCGTCGGCCGGCCCGGCACCGCTGATCACCTTGAGGAGCGTGGACTTGCCCGCGCCATTGCCGCCGACCACGGCGACGACCTCTCCGGCGTGGATCTCGAGGTCGACGTCCAGCAGTGCCTGCACGGCGCCGAACCGTTTGGAGATGCCGCGCAGCGCCAGCAGCACAGGTGGGGTCGGCACGTGGGATCTTCCCTTGTCTTGAGCGCCTGCGCGCCGGGCACGGCCCTAGCCAAGGAGACCGGCCTCCTCGCAGGCGGAGCGGATGTCGGGGGTGCAGATCTGGTCGGTGGTGTACTTGCCGCTTCTGATCACGGTGTCGATGGTCTCGGCGGTCAGCGCGATGGGCTCGAGTACGACGGAGGGGATGGCCTGGCGGGAGCCGTTGTCGACCGTCCCCGTGGCGATGTCCTCGACGCTCTCCCCCCGCCCCAGCGCGACAGCCATCTCGGCGGCGGCGTGGGCCTCGGGGGTGAAGGGTTTGTAGACGGTCATGAACTGCTCGCCGGTGACGATGCGCTGTACGGCGGCGAGGTCCGCGTCCTGGCCGGTGATCGGAGGCAGCGGGTCGACGCTGGCCGACCTCAGAGCGGCGATGGCTCCCGAGGCGAGGCCGTCGTTGGCGGCGTAGACGCCGTCGATCCGGTCGGGGCCGAGGTCGGCGATGGCGGCGGTCATGTCGGCGTAGGCGTTCTGGGGGTCCCAGTTGAGCACTTCGTACTGCTTGCCGATCTCCACCCGGCCCTCGAGGACGGAGAGGGCTCCTTTCTTCAGGTCGGCCGCGTTCGGGTCGGTCGGCGAGCCGTTCAGCATGACGATGCGGGGCCGGGACCCGTTCGGGCCCAGTGCCCTCAGCAGTGCCGTGGCCTGCAGCCTGCCGATCTCCTCGCCGTTGTAGGAGACGTATCCGGAGATGGGGCCCTTGGCCAGCTGGTCGTAGGCGACGACGGGCACCCCGGCCGCCGCCGCGCCGCGCACCGTGGGACGTGCCGCCCTGGAGTCGACGGAGCCGAGGATCAGCACGTCGATGCCGCTGGTCAGCAGCGCCCGGAGCTGTCGCTGCTGAGCGGCGGCGTCCGGCCCGCTCGGGGAGTAGCGCACCGTGCAGGCCGCGCACAGTTCGCGGACTCGGCTCTCGATCAGCGGCCGGTCGAACCGCTCCCAGCGGTCGGCCTGGTTGGCCGGGAGGAGGAGTCCGATGGTGAAGCCCCCCGTGTGGGGTGTGGCGGTGCCCCCGTTCGGCTG
Organism: Streptomyces xinghaiensis S187; assembly: GCF_000220705.2. Classification (GTDB taxonomy): domain Bacteria; phylum Actinomycetota; class Actinomycetes; order Streptomycetales; family Streptomycetaceae; genus Streptomyces; species Streptomyces xinghaiensis. The sequence continues at coordinate 802,926 of NZ_CP023202.1, forward strand.
TCTTCCGGACTGGGCGGCCCGTCCGCAGGCCGCGGTGACGAGCGCGACGAGGGTGACGAGCAGGACGGCCCGGCCCCGGTGTGGCTTCATCCCCGGCACCTCCCGGGCCGCCCGGCCCACCTCGATTCAGCGACTGGACGATATTTTCCTATTATGTCTCATTCTGTTCCCGGAGTGTCTCCTCGGCCGGTCCGGTTCCCCTGGGTGGGCTCCTCCTCCGAGCCGAGCGGTTCCGGTTCTGGCTCCGGTTCCGGTTCCGGTTCCCGCGACGGCAGGGCGATCTCGCTCCACACCTGCTTGCCGCCGCTGAGCGGCACCGAACCCCAGGACTCCGACACCGCTTCGACCATGAGGATGCCCCTGCCGCCGGTCGCCTCCCAGTCCATGCTGGCCGGCTTGACCGGCGTACGCGGTGAGGAGTCGCTGACCGCGACACGCATCCGGTTTCCGGTCAGCGCGAGATCCAGCCGGACCTCTCCCCGGGTGTGCACCAGAGCGTTGGTCACCAGTTCGCTGACCACCAGGAGAACGGTGTCGGCCTCCTCCACCGCGTCCCACGCGCGCAGCATCCGGGTGGTGAAGCGGCGCGCGTGCGCGGCCGCGTCGGGCAGCCGCCAGACCGCCCAGCCCGCCCGGCGCGGCCGGACCGCCATCCCGTCGTAGCGCAGCAGAAGCAGCGCCAGGTCGTCGTCGCGGCGCGCACCGCCGCCGAGCAGGGCCGCTGCCATGCCCTCGGGGTCGGAGGGATCGGCGGCCGCCAGGCAGTCACCCACGCGGCGCATCCCCTCCTCCATCCCCGTCTCCGGCGACTCCAGCAGGCCGTCCGTCATCAGGGCCAGGACGGAGCCGGGCGCGATGGCGGCGGTGGCCATCGGGAACGCCGCCTGAGCGTCCACGCCCAGCGGCGGGCCGCCTTCGACCTGCAGCTCCGTCGTTCCGCCCTCCGGATCGCGCAGCACGGGCGGCAGGTGCCCGGCCCGTACGAACCAGGCGTTGCCCTCCTCCATGTCCAGGGCGACGTAGCAGACGGTGGCGAACAGGTCGGTCTCCATCCCGGTCAGCAGCCGGTTGGCATGCGAGATGACCACGTCGGGGGTGTGGCCCTCCACGGCGTAGGCCCTGATCGCCGTACGCATCTGTCCCATGACGGTGGCGGCCGCGGCGCTGTGCCCCTCCACGTCCCCGATGACGAAGGCCACCTGGCGGTCCGACAGCGGGATCACGTCGTACCAGTCGCCTCCCACCTCCAGCCCCGTGGCGGCGGGGAGGTAGCGGACGACGGCCACGCCGCCGGGCAGGGCGGGCAGCGTGCGGGGCAGCAGACTGCGCTGAAGCATCGCGACCAGCTCACGCTCGGCGTCGAACGCGCGGGCCCGCATCAGGGCCTGCCCCGCCAGGGAAGCGGCGGCGGTCAGCAGGGAACGCTCCTGCAGGCCGAACTCCTGTGCCTCGTTCCAGCCGATCACACACGCGCCGAGCCTCCGGCCCTCGGCGGGCAGCGGCAGCAGCGCCAGCCCTCCGGCGCCCAGCCCCGCCAGGTCCGGTGGGGCGGCCGTGCCCGGCGGCCACAGGTGTACGTTCCCCTCGCGCAGGGTGCCCTCCACCGTGGGGAGGGAGCCGGGGAGGGCGTCGCGCCACTCCGCGCGCCAGGCCGACCGCCACGCCTGCGGCCAGGCGCCCGGATCCCGGGGGTCGAGGACGGTGACCATCAGCCGGTCGCTCACGAGTTCGACGAGCGCCACCCGGTCGGCGCCCAGCGAATCGAGGAGGGCCCCGACGATGTCGCGGGGACTCGTGGTGTCGGCGAGGGCGGTGGCCAGCCGCTGGACCCTGGAGACCTCGTGGGCCCGGGGCCGCAGACGGGAGGCTTCCGCGACGACGCCGAACAGCCGGTCCGGCCGTCCCGCCGGGTCGAGACCCAGCCGGCAGCTGAGCGACAGCCAGCGCAGTTCCCCGGTGCTCAGCCGGGTCCGGAACTCCAGGTCCCGGAGGCCGGTGGCGCGCTCGTCCGGCTCGACGAGGGACATCAGGGCCGGCAGGTCGTCGGGAACCGCGCGCCACAGCAGGGTCTCGACGCGTCCGTCGAAGTCCTCCGGCGCGATGCCGAACAGCTCGGGCAGCCGGCTGTCCGCCTCGATACCGCCGGTGTCCAGAGCCAGGGTGAAGGAACCCGGGCGGATCCGGCGCAGCACCGCACCGGCCGGAGCCGGCTCCCGCGCGCTGCCGGGGACGACGGGCCCGGTCTGAGGCCGGCCGTCCGCCTCCAGCCGGGTCGTGAGCTGGCCGGCGTACATCTCCAGCAGGTGGCGGCGAGTGCTGTCGAAGCCGTACGGGCCGTCGTCGACGACGAGCAGGCAGCCCAGCCGCCCGCCCTCCGCGCCCAGCGGCAGGACCGCCGCCGACACCACCGGCGTTTCGGCGGCGGTGGCCGCCTCGACGGTGGCCGTCTCCCTCGTGGCCCTCTCCCCCGTGACCGGCCACACGGCGCGGCCGGTGCGATAGGCATCCGCCACCGGGGAGCGGTCGTCCAGCGACAGAGTCTCGGGCACCTCGTACGGCGTACTGGTCCGGCCGAGGGTATCGATCAGCCGCAGCCTGCCGGTGCCCTCCGCGTCGCGCACGTAGACGGCCGCCATCGCCGCCCCCGCGAAACCGAACGCCGTCCCTGCGCTCTCCCTCATCCCGTCGCCTCCGAACCGGCCGGGTACGGCCGCCTCCAGAGTATGGAGAAACCACCGCCCGCACCCTGCCGGGAAACGCGCATGCGGCCCACGACGGGCCCATCGCGCCTGTCAGCCTCCGGACGGCACCCGAGCCGCCCCGGCTCGCGGCTGCCCTCGGGCTCAGCCGGTGAAAGCCCCGTCTCTCCCGCACCCGCGGCCGCGCCGCTGTCGGGGCTGCTGCACGGTTTGGTGACCAAGGGGTTTACGCCGCGAGGGCCGCGGCGGGGTCCATAACGGCCTCGCAGGTCGCGCACCAGTCTCCCCGCACACGCGAGTATGCGTCACGGCTGCGCCTCACGGGTACTTCAGACAAGGGGTCCCAACGTTGGCTGCCGCCACGCGGCAATGGCCTGCACACCAGGGGGGACATGTCCGCGAACACAGTCACACTGCTCGTTGGGGCGACCACGGCGCTCGTGGCATTGGCCGGCTACCTCCTGACGCAGGCAACCGCAAGACGAGATCGAGAGACACACTTCTACGCCCGCGCACTGGAGGCAATAAAAGAGTTCGAGGAAATGCCCTACCGAATATCCCGCAGACCCTCCTCCGATGGAGCCACACGTTCAGCGGTCGGGGGACAGTTGAGCGACACATACGTCGAAGTGGAATTCTATCGAGCCTGGCTTCGGATTCACTCACCACTCGCAGGCGAGGCCTACTCGATCCTCCTGACACGCTGCCATCGGGAACTGCGCGAGCACATCCGAAAGGCGTGGGAAAATCCGGCGCTTGAAACGGACAGCGAGGCTCAACTGAACGGAGAATTCGACATCGACAATTCCGTGGAGTGGGAGCTCTTCATACTGGTAGCGGGGCGGGAATTGTCCCTTCGGGAACCACTGCGACGCATCGGCACACGCCAGGCGATCAGAAAATACAGGACGCAGTACCCCGATCGATGACTATCGCGCGACCGTGCTGCCGGTTCACCTTTCTGTTCATCAGCCCGCAGCACTGGTATGCCTTGACCACGGTCCGCTCACCGAGCCCGGACAGCAGCAGCCCGCCGCGTAGTGGCTGGTGCGGGCTCGGGTCCGGTGACGGGCGCGCAGGCGGCGCCGGTGCATGACGAGTCGGGTGCGGGCGGTACGGGCAGGGACGACCCGGCCATGGAGACAGACGGCCGGCGACCAACCTGGGGCCCTCGCGGCGGTCCGCGCGGGGGTCCGAAGCGGTCACGGCAGGCGCGTGGTCGTCCACGTCCTGATGCCGTAGAGGACCCGGGCGGTGCCGCCGTCCGGGATGAACTGCGCCAGCTCGTGCGCCAGTTCGGAACCGATCCGCTGCCGCACCGCCGCCACGTCCTGCGCGCCCACGGCCGGGGACCGACCCGGTCAGTCGTGCGGAGCCTGCCCGCTCACCCGGTGGTCCGCGTGACTGAGCGCTTCCACGACGAGGCGCCGCAGATGCCCGTCGCTGAGGCGGTAGTGGATGTGCCGCCCTTCCCTGCGGGTGTCCACGAGCCCGGCGAGCCGCAGCTTGGCCAGATGCTGGCTGACCGCCGTACGCGACGCGTCGCACTGCTCGGCGAGCGATCCGACGTCCGCCTCACCCTGCGCGAGCAGCCACAGCAGATGCAGGCGGGTGGCGTCCGAGAGCATCGCGAACACCCCTGTCGCCTCGGCGAGCCGCGCGGTGTCGGGAGCCCGCAGATGCGCACCGGCCGCAGGTGACATGGCTTGGCGCTCGGACATGAGGCCAGCCTAGAGCCATCGGCCGGGGAGAACACATTCAGCCATCATGTGCGCAGGTGCGCACATGATGGCTATACTCCCGGCACCGCCGTGCCCGCCGACCGCCCGGGGAGCCGCCCCCATGCTCGCCGTCCTCCGCGACCGCACCTACCGCCGTCTCTTCACCGCCCAGGTCGTCGCTCTGACCGGCACCGGGCTGGCCACCGTCGCACTCGCTCTGCTGGCCTACGACCTCGCCGGGGCCGAGGCCGGCTCCGTACTCGGCACCGCGCTCGCCCTCAAGATGACGGCGTACGTGGCGATCGCCCCGGCCGCCGGCGCGCTGGCCGGCCGGCTGCCGCGCCGGGCGCTCATGGTGTCCGCGGACCTCGTCCGTGCCGGGGTGGCGCTGTTCCTGCCGTTCGTCGACCAGGTGTGGCAGGTGTACGCCCTGGTCTTCCTTCTCCAGTCCGCCTCGGCCGTGTTCACGCCGGTGTTCCAGGCCGTCATCCCCGACGTGCTGCCCGAGGAGCGCGACTACACCCGGGCCCTGTCCCTGTCGCGGCTCGCGTACGACCTGGAAAGCCTGTTCTCCCCCGCGCTGGCGGCCGCGCTGCTGTCGGTGATCACGTACAACTGGCTCTTCACCGGCACCGTGCTGGGTTTCCTCGCCTCGGCCGCTCTGGTGGTCTCCGCGGCCCTGCCCGGACCGGCCGCCCGCCCGGCGCCGGGACGCACGGGCGGCGCCTTCTCCCGGGCGACCGCGGGCACCCGCCTCTTCCTCGCCGTCCCGCGGCTGCGGGCGCTGCTCGCCCTGAACCTGGCGGTCGCGGCGGCCGGCGCGATGGTAACGGTCAACTCCATCGTCTACGTCCGTGCCCATCTGGGACTGCCGGAGGCTGCCGTGGCGGTCGCGCTGGGCGCGTACGGTGCCGGGTCGATGACCGTGGCCCTGGTCCTGCCCCGGGTTCTCGACAGGCTGCCGGACCGGTCCGTGATGCTGCCGGGCGCGCTGACGCTCGCCGTCGTCTTCGCCGGGCTCGGGGCCGTCACCACCGCCCAGAGCGGAAGCTGGCGCCCGCCCGCGCTGCTCGCCGTGTGGGCGGCGTTCGGCGCGGCCTGCTCGATGGTGCTCACTCCGGCAGGGCGGCTCATCCGCCGTTCGGCACCGCCGGAGGAGCGTACGGCGGCGTTCGCCGCGCAGTTCTCCCTCTCTCACGGCTGCTGGCTGGTGACGTATCCGCTGGCCGGATGGCTGGGGGCGGCGGCCGGGCTCGCGTGGGCGGTCGCGGCTCTGGGCGGGATCACGCTGGCCTCCTCCCTGCTGGCGGTGCGGCTCTGGTCGTCGCGCCCCGCGCACGTCCACACCGGCCTGCCCGCCGGGCACCCCCACCTGGTGGGTGCCCGGCGGGTGCGGGCGGGCCGGCGGCACCGCCACGGCGGCCTCGACGACGGCCTGCACAGCCGCCTGTAGGATCCGGCGCGACTCCGGCGGTCCGGCGGCGAACCCGGCGGTCACGCGACCCCCGTGGCCACGGGCTGCGGGGCCCCGAGATGCCCCGCCCGGTGCAGCCTCACGACCAGCCCCGCACACAGGAACCCGGTCGCCGCCAGCACCGCCCAGGGCAGCCACCCCGCTCCCGCGTCGAAGAGCGCCCCCACGGCCAGGTTGCCCACGGAGATCGCGATGCCCGAGGCGGTGTTGTAGGCGCCGTAGTACGTCGCGACGAGCCGCTCCCCGGACAGCCGGACGACGGTGTCCATCTCGAAGGGGTAGAGCAGCGCCCCGCCCCAGGCCAGCAGGGCCGCGCAGGCGGTGAGGGAGAGGATGCCCGTCGCACGGCCGAGGCTGCCCGGGGGCACGCCCGGCATCAGCGGCACGAAGGCCGCGCCCATCACCGCCAGGCCGCACGCGACGGCCCGCGGTCCGGAGAGGTGCCGCCTCGCCCACGCGGTCAGCCTGAGCTGCCCGGACAGCGCGGCCAGGGCGGAGACGGCGAAGACCGCCCCCGTGACGAGTCCGGCTCGGTCGCCGAAGAGTTCGCGGGCCCGGAGCGGGAGGGCCAGGTAGACCTGGAAGGCGAGGACGTAGGAGCCGGTCATCGCGGCGGCGAAGAGGAGGAAGGGACGGTTGGCGGCGACGGCGCGCCAGTCGGAGGCGACGGCCCGCCAGGCCGGCTCGGCGCCGCGGTCACGGGGCGGGCGGGCCGGAAGCGCACGCCACTGCAGGAGGGCCAGGATCCCGAAGACGAGGGCGGCGACCGCGCAGACCCCGCGGAAGTCCCAGGCCAGCAGGGCAAGTCCGGCGAGCGGGCCGATGAGGATGCCGGCCTGGTAGAAGACGTTGAAGGCGGCGAACGCCTCCACCCGGCGCTCCTCGCCCGCCGCCTCGGCGAGGTAGGCGCGCACGGCCGGGTTGAAGAGCGCGCCCGCCAGGCCGGTCGCCGCCGAGGCCGCGACGAGGGCGGGCAGCGAGTCCACCAGCCCCAGCAGGGCGAAGGCCACCGTCCGCAGCGCGCACCCGGCCAGGATCAGCGGTTTGCAGCCGTAGCGGTCGGCGAGGGTGCCGCCGATGAGGAACATGCCCTGCTGGGAGAGGTTGCGCACGCCCAGGACCAGGCCGACCGTCCACGCCGCGAGGCCGAGGCCGTGGGAGAGGTGGTCGGCGAGGTACGGCATCAGCATGTAGAAGCCGAGGTTGATACCGAACTGATTGACCATCAACAGCCGTACGGGCGCGTCGAAGGAAGCCACCTGGGCCCGCAGGCGCCTCATCGGACGTCCGCCTTCGCGAGGTCGCGGCCGCGGTCACGGCCCAGTGGGTCGCGGACGCGGCGGCAACGGGTCCAGCCGGTCACCAGGCGCTCGCCGGGGTCGGCGATCTCGTCGGGCTCCTCCGGCCGCTCCCGGCCGAGGATGCCGTGCTCCTCGCACCAGGCGTCGTTGTAGACGGTCTCCAGGTAGCGGTGCGGGCCGTCGGGAAAGATCGCGGCGATCCGGGTGCCGGGCGGGAAGGTGCGGGCCGCCCAGCCGGCGACCAGGGCGACCGCGCCCACGCTCCAGCCGCCGGAGGCGTAGTGGCGCCGGGCCAGTTGGCGGCAGGCCCAGACGGCTTCCGCCGGGGCGACCCAGTGGACCTCGTCGAAGGCCGGGTAGTCGACGTTGGAGGGATGGATGCTGGAGCCCAGACCGCGCATCAGGCGTGGCCCGGCCGGCTGGCCGAAGATCGCGGAGCCCACCGAGTCGACTCCGATCAGCCCGAGGCCGGGAACGTACTCGCGCAGCACCCGGGCGGTGCCGGCCGAGTGCCCGCCGGTGCCGACCGCCGACACCAGGACGTCCACCCGGCCGAGTTGGGCGATCAGCTCGGCGGCCAGCGGGCGGTAGGCGGCCGCGTTGTCGGGATTGTGGTACTGGTCCGGGCAGTACCCGTCCGGGGTACGGGCGAGGAGCTCGGCGACGCGCTCGCGCCGGGCCTCCTGCCAGCCGCCCTCGGGGTGCGGCGCGGCGACCTGCTCGACGTGCGCGCCGAGGGCGGTGAGCAGGCGGGCCACGGCCGGTTCCATACCGCTGTCCGAGACGACGGTGACGGGGTGGCCGTAGGTCAGCCCGGCCAGCGCCAGCCCCAGGCCGAGCGTGCCGCTGGAGGACTCGACGATCGGCGCGCCCGGGGCGAGTTCGCCCCGCCTGCGGGCCTCGCGGACCATGTGGAGGCCGGGGCGGTCCTTGATGCCGCCGGGGTTGGCACCCTCCAGCTTCGCGTGGAAGCCGCGCCCGGGCGGGGCGAAGGGCTCATCGACCCACAGGACCGGCGTGCCGCCGACCAGGTGGGCGGGGTGACGGACAATCCGGGGCGCGGGGGCGAGCGCCCCGGGTGAGAGCAGGGAGAAGGGTTCGAGCAGGGAGAGATCCATGGCGCGTACGGCTCCTTCGCGCCCCGGCGCTCATGAGGCGGGGGGCGGCGTTGGCGTTGGCGTTCGGGCTGCAGTGGCGCGGGCACGCCTGACCACGGCCCGCCACCGTCCTGGGCGGAGCGCGGGGTGAACAGGCGTGTGGGCTGCGGCTACTGACGCCAAACGCAGTGGAGCGCGAGAGCGGACCGGCCATCCGGGGCGCGGGGACCGCCCCGCGATCCTTCGAGGGCCGAGCCGCTGAAGGGGGCCTGCTGAGCATCCGCGGCCGGGAGCCAGGACGGGTACGGGGACATCCCGGACACGTCGGGGCTCCACGCGGTCACGGCATGGGGTGGGGCGACAGCGCGCGGACGGTCGACCGCATGGTCGACGTGACCGTCCGCGTGGTCCTGGTCCTGGTCGTGGTCGGACCCGTGGTCGTGGTGAGACCCGTGGTCGTGCTCGTGGTCCTGCCCGTCCCCGTGCTCGGGCTCGGGGGGAGTGCCGGAACCCCAGGCAGTGAGGTGGGCACAGGACGATGCGCCGACCTGGCCGCGCGACCCGGTGAAGCCCGGTCCGTGGACATGTCCCGCAAGATGGGCCGCGATCAGCACGACCAGGCCGAGCAGCAGGCCCATCCGGCCCACTTGCACGGCGGCCGGTGGGCCGATACGCAGTCCGATCACACACAGAAGGTATTCGACCGGGTGCGCTTCGTTACGGACGCGGTCTTTGGGGTGTCGCCCCAACAGGACTCCCGACAGTGGGCGCCGCAAGGCCGCCTTCGCCACCGGGCCCCACTGCCGCGCACCAGGTGTGGCAGCTGGACTTCTTCGAGTGCCGAACGAGCGGCGGCACTTGGCGGCCTTGGCCACGTCGTCCATCGCGTCCTCGACCGGCGAGGTCACGAACTGCACACCGGACGTCGAAATGTCCTACCCACGCATGCCCATCCCCGCCGGACAGGCTCGCCTGCCGCCTGCCGCCTGCCGCCTGCCGCCTCCCGCACGGCGCGAGTAGCCGGATGCCGCGGGATCCGCTCCGCAGGTCTGCGCCCGGCGCTCATCGCCGACCGCGCCGGCTCGTGAGCCGACCGCCGAGCACACGCTCCGGCCAGCCGGCAGGGCCCCGCGGACTGTGAACGGCATCGCGATCCGCCTGCGCGGCACCGGCGCGGACACCGCGACGCGGGAAGCCCTGACCACCCTCATACGCCTCGGCCTCCCCGAGGAGCTGGTCCACCGGCGCCCCGGGTGTCAGGCCGCGAGGGCCCGGGTGACGACGGCGGACAGCGGGGTGGTCGGCCGTCCCAGGAGTCCTCGCAGGTCGGCGGTGACGCCGGCCAGCGCGCCGTGGGAGACCTGCACGTCGGCGTCGACGATCAGGTCGGTGACGAAGCCGGGCAGCCCGGCTCCGGCGAGGATCTGCCGGTACTGCTCGGCGGGCAGGTCCGTGTAGACGACCGGCCTGCCCGCCTGCGCGGCGCTCTCGGCTGCCAGCTCCGGCAGCGACCAGGCGGTGTCACCGGTGAGCTCGTACACCTTTCCGGCCTGGTCGTCGCGGGTGAGGACCACGGCGGCGGCTTCGGCGAAGTCCGCGCGGGCGGCGGAGGCGATCAGCCCTCGGCCCGCGCTGCCCGCAATGGCGCCGCGCTCAACGGCCTCGGGGAGCGCTGCCGTGTAGTTCTCGGTGTACCAGCCGTTGCGCAGCAGCACTGCGGGCAGGCCGGAGTCGGCGATGGCCCGCTCGGTGTCGCGGTGCACACGCGCCAGGCCCAGCGGACTGGCAGGGGCTCCGATGACCGAAGTGTAGGCAATCAGGCCGACACCGGCGCCGGCCGCGGCCTCGACGGCCGCGCGGTGCTGGGCGATGCGGGCGTCGTCCGGGCCGGTCGAGGAGACGAGCAGGAGTTTGTCGGCACCGGCGAAGGCGGTGAGCAGGGTCTCGGGCCTGTCGTAGTCGGCCAGGCGGATTTCGACGCCTTGGGCAGCGAGGTCCGCGGCCCTGGCAGGGGTGCGCACCGCGGCGGCGATCCGGCCGGCGGGCATCCCGCGCTGGAGCAGGTGCTCGATGACGTGGCGGCCGAACTGTCCGGTGGCACCGGTGACAACGATCATGACCGAATCCTTCGCGTGTTGAGGGAGGGGCCGGGCGGCTTCCCGGCCCCCACCGTACGCTAACTAATAGTTAGTGCAAACTTTTACGCCGCACTGTGTTCGAGGTAACGTGGAGGAGAGTGCGGGAGAAGGAGGTATGCATGAACGAGCCGTCCACCGAGGACGAGCGCCAGGCGGCCGCGCTGGAGTTCGACGTCTTCGCCAAGCACTGCCCCTCCCGTCAGGTCCTGGACCACCTCACGGGCCGCTGGGGCGTCCTGGTCCTCGCCGGTCTGCGCAAGGGGCCCGCGCGCTTCAACGCCCTGCGTCGGCGCATCGACGGAGTCAGCGAGAAGATGCTCGCCCAGACACTCCAGGCCCTGGAGCGCGACGGCTTCGTCAGCCGCGAGGTCCTCACCGCGATGCCCCCGAGCGTCAACTACTCCCTCACGCCCCTGGGGGAAACCACCGCTGACCACCTCATGGCCTTCATCGGCCACATCGAGGCCAACATGCCCGCGGTTCTCGCATCCCAGGAATCGCACACCGCCACAGCCCGGGCGTGACGTCCCGGCGTGCGGCCGGGTCCGCCCGCTGTTCGACCGCCCATGCGGGCGAGGCGGAGCTGTCCCGGGACCGGGCCCTGCGGAAGCGGTGGCAGCCCGCGGCCGCGAGGAGCGGCTGCAGCCGGCGGCGTCATGGCACGGTGACGACATGTCCCGTGCTTGCCCGGACGGTCCGACGCCCGGGCCCGCACGGGACGGGAGCGTCAGCGCTTCATGAGGGCGAAGACTCCCCAGCCGAGAGTTCCCGGCTGTCCGCCGCCGGCGCCTGCTGTGTCCGGTGGCAGCCGCGGACGGTTTCGCCGGGCGGGGCACGGCCGGAAGCCGGACTTTCAGCGGGTGATGAGAGCGGCTCCGGCTCCCCTGGCTCGGTCCCGCTCCTGAGCTGAACTCGGCGAGCAAGGCGCACTTGATCAGGCGGTTCAGCGGCGATCGGCTCTGCCGGGGATCGTCCGTGATCAACACCCCGCTCGGGCCGAGCTGTTCGGCGACGTCGTCGCGAACCCCGTCCCGAGCCGCGTCGGCGTCCCATCGGGCGCCCCTTGACCAGGCGCTGCTGACCTGCCGGGTTCGCGGCGGCCGACCCGTTCGGGCAACCGCTCCGCCCGCAACTCCGCACGCCTGGTCGACGGTCCGGGCAACAAGGCAGGCAGCCATAGCTGGACTTGGTGCACGGGCCAAGCACATACTCGATGGCGATGCCTTCTCAAGATCAACTCCCTGACCTGCCTGGAAATGGCCTGCCATGGCGCTCCTCACCGAGTACAGCACCACAGCCCGCCCCGACCGCCGCATCGTCGAGGTCTACGACGCGGACGCCTATCTCGGAGATGACGACTCCCTGGCCGCGTCGCGGAGCCGGGTGGTAGCCGGTAACGGCTACCACCTTTACCTCCACAGCCTGCAGGACGACATCCGTGTCCGCGTCACCCTCCGGATCTGGGACGCACCCCACCCCGTCCCCGAGGATGTGGAAGGGGCCGTCGCCGCGTCCCTGGAGTCGGAAACCGGCATCGTGGTCATCAGCCAGTTCACCTTCGGACCGGCCGGTGAGATGACCTTGCCCCGCCCGGGCGTATACGAAGGACACGCCTGGTGGACCGGCCGCCGGGCCACCGGCGACTACCACACCACGTGCATGCACCGCCGTCTCACCGAGAACTGGGACCGCGATCGCGTCCAGCGAGCATGGCGGGAATGCCCGGTCCAGGAGCAGTACGTGCTCGACCTCTGGTACACCCGCGAGCCCGAACCCGTCGATGACGGGGACCTGTAAAGCCGCTCGCACCGGGTACGGCCGCGCGAGCGGAACCCCGCCGGATATGCACGTACCACATCAACGAGTTCGTCTCCGTTGAGCCAACGCGTTGTTCCTTGACGGCTTCTACGTGGCGGTGCCGTTGGCGTCCATGGTCATGCGGGCCACGTGGAGTGCCAGGTAGGAGACCTCGTCCTCGCTCAGTTGCTGTCCCAGACGCAGTTCGACGATCGTCGCCAACTGCTGCGCGGTGCGGGTCGCCTCCGGGTAGTGCTGGCGGATGCCCTTGCCGATCGTGGACTCCTGGCCCTTGAGCTGCTTCTGCTGCTGGATACGCACGAAGAGGTAGCGCACGTGGGTGATGAACCGCGCCGCGCCCATGGACGACGTGTCGAAGACGCCCAGGCTGTAGCGCTCCCGCACCACGGCGAGCATCTGCTGGATGACCCCGGTCATCGTGTACGTGAAGGACAGATCGCCGGAGACGAAGCCCGCGTTGACCAGGTGCAGCGCGAGTGCGGTCGCCTCGGACGCATCCAGCTCCGGGGTCAGGCGCTCGTTGATGGCGCGCAGCAGGCGCTGCGCCTGGGCGTACTCGGTGGCGTACAGGGTCTGGACCTCGGCGCGCAGCGGGTACTCGATGGCGATACCCCGCGCGGCCCGCTCCAGCGCGCCGGCGATGTGGTCGGCGACGGCGATGGCGAGGGTGGGGCGGGTGGACTCGCGCTCTTCGATGCCGACCTCGCCGAGAGCGGTCACGACAGCGTGGAGCACCTCCTCGCTGATGAGAGCGAGAGCCTCGGCCAGGTGATCGGGGTCACGGCCGTCGGCCGGGACGAAGACCCGTTTCACCAGCGCGGCGTCGACAGGCTTGCCCTGGCTGGAGCCGAAGCCGATGCCGCGTCCGGTGAGGATGACCTCCTGGCCCTTCTCATCACGTGCGAGGACCACATTGTTGTTGAGGACCCGCAGTACCTTCACCGCCGTCCCCCTCCTGTCCGTGCCCCGTCCTGCGTCTTCCGGTCCGGCGCGCCCATCATGCCAAGGGGCGTGCGCGCGCCGGACCGGCGGCGGGACATCACCGCCGTACGGTCACCACGAGGTCACCGGCGGTGACGTCCTGCCCGGTGTGCGGCTCCACCGCGGCGAGATCCGCGGTGTTCAGGACGGTCATGAGGGTGACGGTCGGGTGGTTCGCGGCGCGTACGGCGTCGAGGTCGACCTCGGCCAGGAGGTCACCGGAGCTGACCCGCCGGCCGGGCGCGACGTGCACGTCGAAGCCCTCGCCCTGCATCTGTACCGTGTCGATGCCGATGTGGATGAGCACCTCGACGCCGTGCGGGGTGCGGATGCCGAAGGCGTGGCCGGTGTCCGCGACGGTGATCAGCTCGCCGTCGACCGGGGCGACGATACGGCCGTCAGCCGGCTCGATGCCCACGCCCTCACCGAGCGCCCGGGAGGAGAAGACCGGGTCCTCGACCGTGTCGAGGCCGGTCACGCGGCCCGCGACCGGCGCGCGGAGGGCGATGCTGTTCGCGGCGGCGGGAGCGCCGGAAGCGATGCCGGTGGGTGCGCCGGAAGCGGTGCCGGTGGCGGGGCCCGTGGCATCGGCGGTGGCTTCCGCGTACGCGGCGCCGACGGTGACCAGTTCACGGTCGTCGGCCGCTGCGGTCTCACGGTGGGTGTCTGTGTCTGTGTCTGTGTCGGTGTCGGTGCCGGTGGCCCCACCGCGGGCGGCGGCCTCGGCGGCGTCACGCTCGGCGTTGGCCTGGGCGCGCTCCTCGCGAGTGCGGTAGTCGGAGAAGTAGACGAGCACCATCGCGGTGACGAAGGCCGCCGTGATCGCGATGAGGTAGACGCCCACCGGAGAGAAGACCGGGATGGTCAGCACAGAGGTGAAGGCGAATACCTCGGTGTCCACGCCGCCCAGGACGCCCACGATCACACCGCCCACCAGGCAGCCCACGAGCATGCGCGGGTATATCCGCTTGAAGCGCAGGTGGATGCCGTACAGCGACGGTTCGGAGATGCCGCCGAACAGGCCCGCGGCCAGGGCGCCGGTGGCGGTCTGGCGCATGAGCGGCTCGCGGTGGCGGATCGAGAGCAGCAGTACGCCCGCGGTCGCACCGAAGCAGGCGAAGTTCCAGGCGCCCATCGGGCCCTGGATGAAGTCGTAGCCGATGGTGTTGATGTTCTGGAGCATCAGCGCGTTCAGCGGCCAGTGCAGGCCCAGCGGCACCAGGAACGGGTACAGCAGCGGAATGAAGATCGCGAAGACGAGCGGGGCGTTGCCGTTCAGCCAGGCCAGGCCCTCCCCGATGCCGTTGCCGGCCCAGACCCCCAGGGGGCCGACGAGAAAGGCGGTCACCGGGATCGTGATCAGCATGCTGAAGAACGGCACGAAGACCAGCTGGATGTTCTCGGGGAACACGCGCTGCAGACCCTTGTAGACCAGGGCGAGCAGGGCGGCCATCAGCAGCGGTACGAACACCTGGCCGCCATAGTCGTTGAGCTGGAGCGGCAGGCCGAAGACGTCCGCCACGCACTGCTGAGTGCCCAGCGTGGCGTTGGTGGAGCAGGTGACGCCCGGGATGCCGGAGTCGGGGTTGAGCATCCCCGTGAAGTTCGGGGTCATCACCGCGGCCATCACCGTGGCGCCCACCCACGGATCGATCTGCAGCTTCTTGGCCGCGTTGTAGGCGACCATGATCGGCAGGAAGTACAGCACCGAGCGCCACATCGCGTCGACGAACACCCAGGTGGCCGACTTGTCCTCGGCACGGAAGTCGACCACGCCGAGGGCATCCAGGACCGAGGCGATCGCGATGATCAGCGAAGCGCCCAGCAGCACGCCGAGCAGCGGGCGGAACGAGTCGGAGAGGTACTCGAAGAAGTTGTCGAGCCAGGCGAAGCGGCCCCGGCTCTTGGCGCGAACCGCGGCCTTGACCTCCGCGTCGGACTGCGGGCGCGCCGCGCCGGAGCGGCTCATCGACGGCAAGTTGATGATCTTGGCGTGGACGTTCGCGACGGCGCCGCCGATCACGATCTGGAAGCGGTCTCCGGACTGCGGCACCGTGCCCATGACGCCGTCGAGGGCGTCGAGCGCGGCCTGGTCGACCTTGCCGCCGTCGTGGAGCTGGAAGCGCAGCCGCGTCGCGCAGTGTGTGAGGCTCTCGATGTTCTCCGCTCCACCGACGTCACGGAGGATCTCCTCCGCCAGCCCGTCGATCCCCGGTGCGGGTGTGTTCACGATGCGTTCCTGCATCCCTGATCCCTGCCGTCCTGCGTAGGTCCGCGATCTCTCCCGCCCGGGTTCAGGCAACGAAAAAGGCCTGGGTCGCGCACGCGGCGCTACCCAGGCCTTGCCTCTCCTCAAGCGGTACACCGCCGTGGCGTCGCGCGAGGCGACGACGGTGGTGTCCTCGGAGAGTAACAACCCTGCGATCGAGATCGATCGTCCACAACTGTAGCACCGGGCGGGACCGGTCCCACCGCGACCGGTTCCACGACGGCCCGGAACAGGGCCCGGGTAAGCGCGCTCAGCCCGCCGGTTCGTCGAGCAGACGGGCGAGACGGGCGGGCGCCTCCAGGTGGACGAGACTTGCGTGGCCGACAGCCATGGCGATTCGTGAGGCCGGCAGTTCTTCCGCTCGGCGCTCGACGGCGGTCCGAACAGATGGGCGCGGGAGGCGGCCCGGGGCCCAACCCGCCGGAACCGGCCCGCGATCCGGGCATGACCCGGTGGAACATCGCCCGCCGGCGGGCAGGGTCCGCGCGGTGGCCCGCGGGCCACCGCACGATCTCCAGGAGTCCGCACGAACCCCCGGTGATCACGCGGTGGCCGTATCCGTTCCCAGCCGGGTCCGCGACAAGATCGCGAAGCCGGACCGGAGTACTAAGCCGCTTCCTGCCGGGTTGTGCCGGGCTGTTCGTCGTTCCCGACGCGGGGTTCGGCGGCCCTTGCCGCCTTCCTCCGCCTCACGTTGAGAGCGACCCGTAAGAGGCCGGAACGCATTCCCTCCGCCAGCCGGCCGGAGGGAACGAACATCTGCTGCTTGAGGCGGGCGACGCGCTGGTTCTTGGTGATGAAGGGACGCAGCCCGTCCTCCCAGGCCGACAGGGCCGCATCGGGATCGTCCGGGTGCTCTCGCAGAGCCGTCCCCAGTTCCGCGCCGCCGTGCAGCGAGGCCGTGGCACCCATCCCCGAGTACAGGTTCAGGCACCAGGCCGCATCGCCGAGGAGCACGACGCGCCCCTTGCTCCACCGGGGCATCTTCACCTGGTGGACCGAGTCGAAGAGGAACTCCGGGGCCTGTTGCAGCGAGTCCAGCGCGTGCCGCACCACAGGGTCGTCCATCCCGGTGAACGCCTCACCGATGCGCTCGACGGGGGTCCCGGTGAACTGCGCCTCGATGTCATCGGTCCGATAGGTCAGCAGCGCGGTGGGGGGTCGGTCGGCGAACCCGAACACCCAGGCTGCCCGCCCGGCCCGAGCGCTGATCACGCTGTCCTGGGCTTCGAAGGACGGCACCTGCTGCTGCATCTCGAAGGCACAGATCATCGCCCCCCACTTCGTCATGTAGTCCTCGTGTGGACCGAAGGCCAGCCGGCGCACAGTGGAGCGCAGGCCGTCCGCACCGACGACCAGGTCGAACGTCTCCCGGTAGCGCCCGCCGCCGCCGGGCTTCTCCAGCAGGACGTCCACCCCGGTGCCGCTCCCGGTGATCTCCACGGGCACGGTCCCGAGACGCACCTCGATACGGTGGCCTTCTTCCCCCGCTCCGACCACGCTCTGCCAGAGCGCCTCCTCGATATCTCCGCGGAGCACCGCCGCGGGCCGACCTGGCTGGTCCAGGAATCCCAGGGCCCGCTCACGCTTCCCACGGCGGCTCAGGGACCATGTGTCCCCGCCGCCCACGGGGTTACGGGTGTGCAGGTATGTGTCGATCTCCAGGCCGGCGGCCGCTTGCAGGCCCTCGGGAAACAGCCCGATGAAGTAGCCGCCCGTGCGGCGCTCGGGGGAACGCTCGATCACCACGGCCTCCCACCCCGCCCGGCGCATTCCGATCGCCGCGGCCATACCCGCGATACCCAGCCCCACCACCAGAGCACGCTTCGCCATGATTCCTCCAGTTTCGGTGACCATCCGTCGCAACAGATGCGACGGATGGTCGTCACATGTCTCTTCCGGGCTCACCGTGTCGCTCGCCCTCCTGCCGTGGTGTCTCTGCCGTCGCGGCCCGCCGTTCAGGACCGGCTTGACTCCTTAACTTTGTTCGGGCAGTGTCCTCTTTATAACATGAACTTAGTTCAGGACGGGGAGGATTCTCATGCCTGCTGTCTTTGTCCACGGTGTCCCCGAGACCGGCGCGCTCTGGAACGGGGTGCGTGCGCACCTGAGGGAGGGCACGGAGTCGGTGGCGCTCGGCCTGCCCGGGTTCGGGACCGCGCGGCCCGCGGGATTCGAAGCGACCAAGGACGCCTATGCGGCCTGGCTTGCCGGCCGGTTACGCGGCTTCGACGGCCCGGTCGATGTGGTCGGGCACGACTGGGGGTCCGGGATCGTGCTGCGCGCGGTCACGGCGCTGGACGTGCGGGTGCGCAGCTGGGCCGTGGATGTCGGTGCCGTGTTCCACGCCGACTACACCTGGCACGAGATGGGCCGGGTGTGGCAGACGCCCGGCCGTGGTGAGGAGTGGATGACGGACCTGGTGGCCGGGAGGATGTCCGGGCCCTTCTCCCTCGGCGGTCTGCTGCGGTCGGCCGGCGCGCCCGACGACGATGCCGCGGCGATGGAGGCGGGCCAGGACGCGACGATGTGTGGTTGCATCCTCGACCTCTACCGCTCGGCGCAGCCCAACGCGTATGCCGACTGGGGTCCGGAGCTTTCCCGGCCGGCGCCCGCTCCCGGGCTCGTGCTGCAGCCGACGGCCGACGGCTTCGACGCATCGGCCGCCTCCTCCGAGGTCGCTGCCCTTCTGGGGGCCCGGACCGCCGAGCTGGAGGGCTTGGGGCACTGGTGGATGCTGCAGGATCCGGCTGCCGCGGCAGCGGAACTGCGCTCCTTCTGGGCGACGCTCAACTCGTGAGCGTCGCCCAGGAATCCGCGTCCCGTCCGTCCGGCGCAGGTGTACGTGCGGCGGACGGACATGACGGCGCAGCGCGGCTGGACGCCCGCGAGCGCGCCGTGATCGGGGTGCTGCTGGTCTCCACCTTCGTCGTGGTCCTCAACGAGACGGTGATGAGCGTTGCGCTGCCGGTGCTCATGGCCGATCTGCGGATCGAGGCGAGCGTGGGCCAGTGGCTGACCGCCGGTTTTCTGCTCACGATGGCCGTGGTCGTCCCGGTCACCGGTTTCCTGATCCGCCGAGTGCCCACGCGCAGACTGTTCGCCACGGCGATGGTCCTGTTCAGCGCGGGCACCCTGCTGGCGGCGCTCGCGCCGGGCTTCGGTGTGCTGCTGACGGGCCGCGTGGTGCAAGCCGGCGGTACGGCGATCATGATGCCGTTGCTGATGACGACGGTGATGACGCTCGTTCCGCCGGCCCGCCGGGGCGCGCTGATGGGCAACATCTCGGTCGTGATCTCGGTCGCCCCCGCGACAGGCCCCACGGTATCGGGCGTCATCCTGGACCTGTTCAGCTGGCGGTACATCTTCTGGCTCGTCCTGCCGGTGGCCCTCTGCACCCTGGTGCTGGGCCTGTGGCGGGTCACGGACATCGGCGAGACCGCTTCCGCCTCGATCGACGTGGCCTCGGTGGCACTTTCCGCGCTCGGCTTCGGCGGGCTCGTCTACGGACTCAGCAGCATCGGACACTCCACCGGTACCACCTCGCCCCTGGTGGCATGGGGTGCCGTCGGAGCCGGCTCGGTGGCGTTGGTGACGTTCGTGTTCCGGCAACTGGTCCTGCAGCGCACCGGTCGTGCACTGCTGGATCTGCGCCCGTTCACCAAGCCGGCGTTCACCGTGGCGACCGTGGTGATGATGCTGATGATGGCCACCCTGCTGGGCACGGTCGTGCTGCTGCCGATCTACCTGCAGGACGTGCTGGAGCTTCAGCCACTCACCACGGGCCTTGTGCTCCTGCCGGGTGGTGTCCTCATGGGCGTGCTCGCGCCGGTGGTGGGCCGGCTGTACGACCGGCTGGGAGCGCGGGCACTGCTGGTACCCGGGACCATCGCAGCCAGTTCGGCTCTGTGGCTCATGACGTTGTTCACGAGCGACAGTTCCCTCGTGCGGGTGGTGAGCTCCCACCTGCTGCTGTCGGTGGGACTGGCGCTGGTGTTCACGCCGCTGTTCACCGCGGGCCTGGGGGCGGTCGAGCCCGCTCTCTACTCCTATGGCAGCGCGATCTTCGGCACCGCTCAGCAGCTGGCCGGCGCAGCCGGGGTGGCACTGCTGGTCAGCGTCATGTCGGCACGCTCCTCCGCCGTCGCAGCCGTAGGACTGCCGCCGTTGGAGCAGACCGCGGGCGGCGTCCACGCCGCGTTCCAGGTCGCCGCCGCGCTGTCGCTGGCCGCGATCGCCGGCGCCTTCTTCATCCACCGGGCGCCCTCCGATGAGACGCCTGCGGCGCACTGACAGCAAAGCAACGGGCCATGTCCGTTCTTCTCAGAGAAGAGAATCCATGCTCAACACCATCTCCCCGGTGCGCCCGTCGCACGCCACGGAAGACCGATGGAGCGGGCGGCTGGTCCGCCGGCTGGCCATCCTCACCGTCGCCAACCTGCTGGCCGACGTGGTCCTGATCGCTCCGTTGCTGGCGCTGCCGCAGATGCTGCAGCACTTCCAGACCGGCCAGGCCGCCGTGATCAACGCGAGCGCGATGCTGGCCGGTGCCATGTGGGCGCCGCTGCTGGGCCGGAGCGCCGACATCCACGGCAAGCGCCGGATCCTGCTTCTCACCCTGATCACCGCGGGCGTGGGCTCGGTCATCTGCATGACCGCACCGAACCTCGTCGTCTTCGTGCTGGGCCGGTTCCTCCAGGGTGCGGCCGTGGGGTCGATGCTCCTCACGGTCGCCCTGGCCCGCCAGCTCTGCGGCGCCCGTCTCGCGATGCCTGCCGTCGGTGTCGTGACCTCCGGCTCCTCGGTCCTGGCGATCCTCTCCCTGGTCCCGTTGGGCGAGGCGATCGACAGCTTCGGCTACCGGAGCGTGTTCTTCGGTGCGGCGGCTCTCGCCGCCGTCGCCGCCGTGTCCGTACGGTTGTTCATCCCCGAACCGCCGATCCGGAACACCGGGTCGATCGACGTCACCGGTGCCCTCCTGCTCGGCGGCGGCCTGGTCGGGACCCTGGGATACGTCAGCCTCGGGCCGGACGCGGGCTGGTTCAACCCGGGCATCCTGGCCATGCTGGCCGCCGGCGGGGTCGCACTGGTCGCGGGGCTGGCACACATACTGCGCGTCAAAGACCCGATCATCGATCTGCGCAACATCGGCCTTCCCCTGGCACTGGCGCTTGCCGTGGTGGCGCTCGCCGGAGGCTCGACCCAGAGCATGCTCCAGCTGAAGAGTCTTGTCGCCCAGGTGTCGCCCGATCTCGGACTCGGCTACGGGCTGGGCGGCGGCAGCGCGGTCCTCGCCATGTTCGCCCTCCCCGCTCTCGGCATCATGACCGGCGGGACCCTGGCTGGTGCTCTGGCTGCCCGGTTCGGCCCCGCCCAGGTTCTGATCGGGGGTATCGCTCTGGGGATGGCGGCCACACTCGGGATGCTGGCCGGAGTATCGATGCTGCCGGTCGCACTGGGCTGCGCCACGCTGCTGGGCATGGCCGCAGGAGCCACCATCGCCTCCGGCTACAACCTGGCCACCGCCATCGTGCCCCCGGAACAGCACGGAACGGCCGGAAGCCTGGTGACGGTGATGCTCGCGGTCGGATCGGTCGTACTCAATGTCGCCGGGGCGACGGTGCTCCAGCTCACCGACACGGACATCGTGGTTGAGGGCGTAGCCGCGAACTCCCTGACCGGAGTGCGCCTCTACATCCTGATGGCCGGATCAGCCCTCGCCGCCGCGGCAGTCTTCGCACTCGCCCTCGTACGCCGTCGCTGATACCCCCCTGCGGCCGGCTCCGGCCATCCGGGGGTGAGCGGTTTCCCGGATCACTCCACGGGGTCGGGAGGGACGCCGCCGACGCCGGGGCGGGCCCTTGGAGAAGGCGGCGTCCTCCGCCGGTGGGAAGGCGGCGTCCTCCGCCGGTGGGAAGGCGGCGTCCTCCGCCGGTGGGAAGGCGGCGTCCTCCGCCGGACGGAAAAGCGTGAAGGGCCCGCCCCGGCACGCACGGGGCGGGCGCTTCGGACTGGCTGTTCCGTGTCCGACAGCAGCCGTCCTCAGCCCGTGTCAGACCTTCAGCCGGGCGGCGAGCCCGTCGAGAACGATGCCGAGGTGCCGCTCGAAGCGCTGGTCACCGTCGTCGTGGAGGTGGCCGGCGCGCTTGACCAACGGCGCGTCCTCGCCCAGCCACGCGTCACGCTCGGCGAGGGAGTAGCGCGTCGGGTCGGTCTCGGCGGACTGGAGGTGTTCCTGCTCCTCGATCACGAACCCGACAACGAACGCGGTCACCAGATCGACGGCGTCGTCCGCGTCGGAGAGCTCGACCCCGGATGCGGTCCAGCGGGCGAACCAGAACTCCTTCGCGCGTACCACCTCCGGGTCGGTGATGCGCGTGCCGCTGAAGATGCGCGCCCCGTCGCGGTGGAGCAGGAACTCCGCACGCAGCACACCCGCGAAAGCTGCCAGATCATCACGCCAGCCGCCACCTGGTGGAAGCTCCGACAAGGCGGAGCCGACATGGCGCATGACAGCGGTGCTCATCTCGTCGAGCAGCTCCCGCTTGTTGCGTACGTGCCAGTACAGCGCGGACGGGCGTACGTCGAGTCGGTTCGCCAGCGCACGCACGGTCAAGCCGGCCATACCGATCTCGTCGAGGAGTTCCAGCGCTGTCGCCACGATCCGGTCCCGGGTGATGCCTTTACTCATGCTTGACACCTTAACGCTGTTCAGGCACCCTGAACAGAGTGACTGAACTTAGTTAAGGAGGAGGAAATGCGCGCTGTGGTGGTAAATGCCCCCGGCGAGACGCCCGTTTTGGCCGATTTCCCCGACCCGGAGCCCCAGGGGGGACGGGAGCCGCGCGACCTGGTCGGCGCAGGGCTGCACAACGTCGTCCGCGGTTTGGCATCGGGCCGTCATTACGGCAGCACCGGCACCTACCCGCTCGTACCGGGCATCGACGCCGTGGCCCGCACCGGGGACGGCCGCCTGGTCTATACCGGCTTCGCCATGCCCCCGCGGGGCACGATGGCGGAGCGGCTGATCGCCCCGTTCGAGGTGGAGCTGGAGCAGGGGGTGGACCCGCTCGCGGTCGCGGCCGGCATGAACCCGGGCATGTCCGGGTGGATGGTGCTCGCCGCCCGGCGCAGGGAGAAGAGTGACCTCGGCGACGTGCTGGTACTCGGGGCGACCGGCATGTCGGGCCGGATGGCGGTGCAGGCGGCGCTGGCGCTCGGCGCCTCCCGGGTCATTGCCGCCGGGCGTGACGCCCAGGAGCTCGAGCGACTGGGCGCCTTGGGTGCCGTGACCGTCTCGCTCGGCGACAGCGACCCCGACAAGATGGCCGCAGCCCTGGGTGCAGTTGTGGCCGAGGCGCCGCCCGCCTTGGTGCTGGACTTCCTCTGGGGCCCGGTCGCCGAGGCCGCCTTCGCCGCCCTCGGCCGGACCGGCGGGCAGGACGAGGGCGCGGAAACCGCCTATGTGCAGATCGGCTCGGTCGCCGGGCAGGAGGCGCAGCTGCCCGCGGCACTGCTGCGCAGCCGGCGCCTCCACATCTCGGGAAGTGGCGCCGGCTCGGTATCGAAGGAAGAGACACTCGGTGAAGTGCCCGAGGTCATCGCCCGCATCGCGGACGGAACCCTCGAAGTCCCCTACACCGCTTACCCGCTCAGCCGGGCCGGCGAAGCGTGGGCGCACACCGGACGGACCCGCGCCGTCATCGTGCCCGACTGAGGAAGCCCGCCCGCCCGGCGCGGAGGCGACAGTGCAGGACCGTCTCCGCGTCGGCCGAGTGAAGGCCGGAAGGGCCCCGTCGAGGCGACTCCAACCGGACAGCGAGCCGGGGAGGGAAGCACCGCGTTCCGGCGGGTTACTTCTGGGTGACGTCGGTGCAGTAGACATCCTTGTCCGGCAGGTGGCCGCCGGCCAGGAAGTCGACGGTGGCCTTGTCGGCGCAGGCGGAGCCCTCGCCGTAGACGGAGTGCCCGCCGTTGTCCACGCCGACGAAGGCCGAGGCGTCGCCGAGGGACTTGTGCAGCCCGACGCCGCCTTCCCACGGGGTGGCATTGTCCCGGCGGTTCTGCAGGATCAGAGTGTCGCGCGGGCCGCCCTTCACGACCTTGACAGTCGCCTCAGCCGGCTTGTCCCAGTAGGCGCATGCCCAGATGTTGGCGGGCATGCCCGCGGTGAGCGGCCACTTCTCGCGGTCGGCGGTGGTGCGGGCGGCGTAGCCGTCGACGTCGTGCGGCCATTCGGCGTCGCCGCAGGTGAGAGCCATGAACATGGTGGCCTGGTTGTCCGCGGGGATGCCCGGGGACGTCGGTGTGGCGGCGAACACCTCCTTGAGAAGCGCGGTGTCGGCGGCCGTGGTGCTGCCGTGGGCCAGGTTGTCGGCGGCCTTCCAGAACTGGGCGAGTACGGGAAGGGTGTTGTCGTGCAGAAGCAGGGCGTAGGTCATGTTCCGCAGCAGCGCCCCGTCCAGCGACACGGATGAGCCGGGAATCGCTGCGGGCGTGCGGTCGAGCCGGTCGGCGAGGGCGAGATAGGTGTCGGTCACCTGCGCGACGTTCGTGCCCAGCTTGAGGGTGCCGGCCTGCGCCGCGGCGACGCGGGCGGCATCGGGGAACCGGTCGGCCATGCCCTTGCCCCAGATGTCCGCCACCTGGTTGGCCCATACCTTGGTGGGGTCGACGTTGCCTTCCAGGACCATCCGCCCGACGCGGCCCTGGAAGAGGGAGCGGTAGACGGCGCCGAGGTAGGTGCCGTAGGACTGGCCCCAGTAGGAGATCTTCTTCTCACCGAGCGCCTGGCGGATGCGGTCCATGTCGCGGGCGGTGTTGGCGGTGTTGTAGTACCGCAGATTCTTGCCCACCGTGTCGGCGCACTGCTTGGCGTTGGCTTTGGCGAGGGCCACGTTCTTGGTGATCGAGCCGTCCGCGGCGGGGTAGGGGAAGAGCCCGGGCACGCTGGGGTCCTGCAGACCGCAACTCTGTGGGGTGCTGTGTTCGACGCCGCGCGGGTCGAAACCGATCAAGTCGTAGCGGTCCAGCACGGACTTCGGCAGTCTGGACTCCATGGTTTCGGGCATGCCGAGACCGCCCAGGGCCGGCCCGCCGGGGTTCAGCAGCAGAACGCCACGTCGCTTCCCGGGCTGTGCGGTGGACAGCCGGGAGACCGCCACGTCGATCTTCGTGCCGCCCGGGTTCCGGTAGTCGAGTGGCACCTCCAACGTGCCACAGGCCAGGTCGGGCTCACGGGTGTGTCCCCCGGTCGGGGCCGGGCACGTACCCCAGGTGATCTTGGCGTCGCCCGCGGTCCCGCCGGCGCTCTTGCCGGAGCCCTTGGGCGGTGTCGAGCCCTTGGCGTCGGCAGTACACGCGACCAGTGCGGTTCCTGCCAGCGTGGAAACCAGCAGAGCTGCGGCGATTCGGCGGCTTCCGGGGAGACCGTGCTGCGCGGAACTGCGTGTCGTGGTCATGGTGTTGTCCTAGCTACTGGGCTGTCCGGCCTTGTCCGGCCGGTGTGTTGACGATTCGAGTCAACAAGAGACCGCCGGTGGCGCGCATCGCCCCAGAGAGGACAAAACAGGTAGCTCGCTCGGGGGATCCCGGGGTGGTCTTGGCGTTGGCCTGCGGACTGAAGCCCTCCTCCCGCAGCAGGCCGGCGACCGTGCCGGCGGTGACGCCGTCCGGCCCGCGGCGGTCGCCCGGGGACCGCCGCGGGAGACGGCTCACGAGCCCAGCCAGCGGTGGACGGTGAGCGCGGTCGTGCGTGCGTGTTCCTCCAGGACGGTGAAGTGGTCCCCCGGGACGGTCACTTCGGTGTGCGGCAGACCCCAGGGCGGGGCGGCCTCCACGCCGGGCAGCGGATCCCGGGCCCGGACGAACAGTGTGGGGGCGGCGAGCCGCGCCGGCTTCCAGCCGGTGAAGAGCTCGACGTAACCGGCCATGGCGGTGAGCCGGTCCGCATCGGCCGAGGAGAACTCGGCCGCCCGCCGCAGCATGTCCGACGTCATCGCGGAGAGCGCCTGCTCACGGTCGTCCGTCCCGCTCGGATAGGTGTCCACCAGGACGACGGCGGCCGGGGCGGAGCCCTCGGCGGTCAGCCGCTCGGCCACGGCCTGCGCCACCCAGCCACCGGCCGAGCGGCCGAGCAGCACGGGCGCTCCGCCGCCCGCGAGCGCACGGACGGCGGCGGTCTGCGCGGTGACGAAGGCGTCCAGTGTGCCCGGCAGCTCCTCCCCCGCCCCGAACCCCGGATACCGCACCGCCGAGACCGGCCGGAGGTCCCGCAGTCCGGCACCGAAGCGCGCGTACTCCTGGGGCCCGGAAAGCGCGCTGAGGGCGGGAAAGCAGATCAGCCGGGCCGCGCCCGCACCGCCCGGCGCCAGCGTGACGGGTGTGAGCGCCGCACCGGCGGCCCCGGCGTCGTCGAAGACCGGGCGCAGCCGCGCGGCGATGGTGAGCAGCGCCATGCCGTCCCAGGTACGGCCCCGGGCACAGGCGGTCCGGAAGAGCTCGCCCAGGGAATCCGGAACTCTGTCCGTCGCCGCGACCGGACCCTCTGGACAGGCCGTTGCCGACCGCCCCCCGGAAGCCTCAGCGGGGGCGGCGGAGCCGGCGGAGCCGCCGCCGCGGCCGACGGAACCGGGGCGTTCCCCGGCGCCGGAGGAGGGGCCGGGAGCCGTCTCCCGCGTGTACCGTTCCGCCAGTTCGGCGGCGACCGCACGCGGCGTCGGGAAGTCGAACAGCAGAGTGGACGGCAGCGTCAGTCCCGTCGACGCGGCGAGCAGGTTGCGCAGGTCGACCGCCGCCAGCGAATCGAGCCCCAGCTCCGCCAGCAGGCCGTCCCCGTCGATCGCGCCGGCCCCCTCCGGGTGCCCCAGCACCGAGGCCGCCCGGGCCCGTACCTCCTCGAGCAGCAAGGCGCCGCGCTCCTCGGGGGAAGCAGCCGCCAGCAGTCGCGGGAAGCGGTCCCCGCCCGCTCCGGGCCCCCGGCGAGGACGCTCAGCCGGTTCGCCCGCACCCAGCACAGCCGTGTCGAAGCGGGCCGCCACCACCACCGGGTCCCCGCCCGCCACGGCGGCGTCGAAGAGCGCCAGTCCCTCCTCGGCCCCCAGCGGGGCGAAGCCGGAGCGGGCCATCCGCCGCCGGTCGGTGTCACCGAGGTGGGCAGTCATCCCGTCACTCTGCTGCCAGGGCCCCCAGGCGATCGACGTGCCGGGCAGACCGAGCCGGCCGCGGTGCCGGGCCAGCGCGTCCACCACGCAGTTGGCCGCCGCGTAGTTGGCCTGCCCGGCCGAGCCGAAGGTGCCCGCCACCGAGGAGAACAGCACGAACATCGCCAGATCACATTTCCGGGTCAGTTCGTGCAGGGCGAGGGCGGCGTCCGCCTTGGGCCGCAGCACCCGGTCCAGGCGGTCCGCCGTCAGCGCCGGGACGATGCCGTCGTCCAGCACCGCCGCGGTGTGCACCACCCCGGTCAGCGGATGGTCCGCGGGTACGGAGTCCAGCAGGGCGGCGAGCGCCGTGCGGTCCGCGACATCGGCCGCCCGGACGACGACCCGCGCACCCGCCTCGCCCAGCTCGGCGGCGAGTTCCCTCACTCCCGGCGCGTCCGGCCCGCGCCGGCCGGCGAGCAGCAGATGCCGTACACCATGGGCGGTGACCAAGTGGCGGGCCACCAGCATGCCCAGGGAACCGGTGCCACCGGTGACCAGTACGGTGCCGTCGGGATCCAGCCGCGGGAGCCGCCCTTCCTCGGGCGTCCCGTCCGCCCGGACGAGCCGCGGCGCGTAGGCCGTTCCCCGCCGAACGGCCGTCTCCGGCGCCGGAGCGGCCAGCAGCGAGGGCAGCGCACGCCAGGAGTCCGCGTGATCGTCCACGTCGACCAGGGCGAACCGGCCCGGATTCTCCCTCTCGGCCGAACGGACCAGCCCCCACACCGCCGCGTGGGCCGGCACCCGCTCCCCGGGGCCGGCTCCCCCGGCCGGGCCGTCCTCGAAGGGGCCGTCCCCGACCGGGTCGACGGCACCGGAGGTGACGAGGACCAGACGCGAGCCCACCGGACGTGGTTCGGCGAGCCACTCCCGTACCAGCTCCAGAGCCCGCCGCGCCGCCCACCGCGACCCCGCGGCCGGATCCTCCACGGCACCCGCCCCCTCCGGAGGCGGCCCGAACGGTGCGACCACCACGGCCGGCGAACCCCCGACCGCCGCCGGGCCCGCGTACACGGGAATCCCCGATCCCGGGGGAGCGAGCACATCCACCTGCCCCGTACCCGACGCCCCCAGGACGCCCCACCGGGGCACCGGCGCAGGCACGGGCGCCGCCGGCAGCGGCACCCACGTCATCCGGTGCAGGCCCCCGGTGACGGGCGCCGTGGGGGGCGGGGCCGGAAGGGGCCGCAGCGTCAGCGCACGCACCGACACCACCGGCGCGCCCGCCTCGTCGGACAGCTCCACCGCGGCCCGCCCGTCCGGACCGGGAACGATCCGGACCCGCAGCACGTGCGCCCCGGCACGGTGCAGACGGACCCCGTCGAAGGCGAACGGCAAGGACACCCCGTCTCCGTCGGCGGCGTCGGGGCGCGCCGTGCGGCCGTCGAGCGCCAGGACGTGCAGGGCCGCGTCCAGCAGCGCGGGATGCAGCAGGAACTCCGGGCCGTCGTCCCCCGCGGCCGGGGCCCGGGCGGCCTCGGGCAGCGCCACCTCGGCGTACAGTTCCTCCCCGCTCCGCCAGGCCCCGCGCAGGCCCCGGAAGGCGGGCCCGTAGCCCAGCCCGATCCCCGTGAGCAGTTCGTACGGATCGGCGTCCGGTCCGCCGGCGGCCAGGGGCACCGCACCCGGCGGTGGCCAGGGCGCCCCGGCCCCGGTGACGGCCGGGGAGTGGTCCGGCGAGGGGTGCGCGGGCGCGAGGGTTCCGGAGGCGTGCCGCTGCCAGGGGCGGTCGCCGGCCGACGGGTGCGGCCGGGTGTGGAAGAGCACGGTCCGGCGTCCCGCCCCGTCCGGTCCCGACACCTTCACCTGCAACTCGACCGCGCCGTCCCGGGGCAGTGGCGCGGGCGTGGTGAGGACGAGTTCGTCCAGGACGGGCGCGCCCACCGACGCACCCGCGTGCAGGGCCATCTCCACGAAGGCGGTCGCCGGCAGCAGGACCGACTCCGCCACCTCGTGATCGGCGAGCCAGGGCCGGCCGGGCACGGAGAGGATTCCGCCCAGCAGCAGCCCGTCGTCCTCCGCGGTCGCCGTGCGCGACGACAGGAACGGATGCTCCACACCGTCCGGTCCGCCGGCCGACGGGTTCGGTGTGTTCGACGGGTTCGACGGCGAGGCGTCCAGCCAGTACCGCCGGCGCCGGAAGGCGTACGTGGGCAGCGCGACGCGCCGTCCGTCGCGCCCCGCGAAGCAGGCCTCCCAGTCGACCGGCACGCCGTGGGCGTACAGCGCGGCGACGGTGTCCGTCAGCGTGTCCGCCTCGGGCCGCGCCCCGCGCAGCACCGGTACGACCAGCGGCGCAGGGTCCGCGGTGAGGCACTCGCGCACCAGCCCGGCCAGTACCCCCTGCGGACCCAGCTCGACGAAGTGTGCCGCGCCCCGCTCCCGGAGGTACGCCACCGAATCGGCGAACCGGACCGGGCGGCGGACATGGCCGACCCAGAACTCCGGGGTGGCCAGCTCCTCTTCGGTGGCCGGCCGTCCCGGCACGGCGGTGATGAGACCGAGTCGCGGCGTGCCGAAGGACAACCCCCGCAAAACCTCCGCGAAACCGTCCAGCATCGGTTCCGTCCGCGCGGAGTGGAAGGCGTGGCTCACCCGCAGCGACGTCGTGGAGCGACCCCGCTCCCGGAAGTACGCGACGGTCTCCCGCACCGCGGCCTCGTCACCCGAGACGACCACCGAGCCGGGCCCGTTGACGGCGGCGATCTCCACGACGCGCCCCGTGCCGGCGAGCCGGGCGGTCACCTCGGCGACCTCGTCCTCACCGGCGGACACGGCGGCCATCGCGCCACCCGGCGGCAGCGCGTCCATCAGCCTGCCCCGGGCCTCCACCAGCGTGCAGGCGTCCGGGAGGGACAGGATCCCGGAGACATGCGCCGCGGTCACCTCGCCCACCGAGTGCCCGGCGACCAGGTCCGGACGGACGCCCCAGGCCTCGAACTGGCGGAACAGGGACGTCTCCAGGGCGAAGAGCGCGGGCTGTGCGAACCGGGTGGTGTGCACCAGGTCGCCCGTGCCGGTACCGGGACCGGCGAACACGACATCCCGCAGCGGCACGGGCAGCAGCGGATCGAACAGGGAACAGATGTCGTCGAACGACCGCGCGAAAGTCGCGTACCGCTCCCGGGAGTCGTACAACTGACGCCCCATACCGAGGCGTTGACTGCCCTGCCCGGTGAAGAGGAAGGCCGTCGCCGCCTGCCCGCGGGCCGTGCCCGTGTGGATGCCCGGTCCGTCTCCGTCCTCCGCCACCGCCCGCAGGGAGGTGAGCAGCTCGGCACGGTCCCGGGCCACCACGACGGCCCGGTGCTCGAAGGCGGACCGGGTGGTGGCGAGTGAGTACCCGATGTCCGCCGGGGTCGCGTCCGGATCGCGGGACACCCGCTCGTACAACCGCAGTGCCTGGTCCCGCAGTCCGGACCCGCTCTTCGCCGACACGGCGACGGGCACGGGTTCCCGCACCGCACGGCTGTCGGAGCGGGCGCTCACGGGCCCCTCGTGCGTGCCGGACACCCGCGGCGGCGTCGTGGGATCCGCCGGTGGTTCCTCCAGCACCACGTGCGCGTTGGTGCCGCTGATGCCGAAGGAGGACACCGCCGCCCGGCGCGGGCGCCCCGTCCCCGGCCAGGGCACCGCCCGGTGCAGCAGTTCCAGCCGCCCCGACGACCAGTCGACCCGGCCGGTCGGCTCGTCCGCGTGCAGCGTGCGCGGCAGCATGCCGTGGGTCATCGCCTGCACCGTCTTGATCACCCCCGTCACGCCGGCGGCGGCCTGGGTGTGACCGATGTTCGACTTCACCGATCCCAGCAGGAGCGGGCGTTCGCGCTCCCGGCTCCCGTACGTCGCCAGGAACGCCTCCGCCTCGATGACATCGCCCAGCCGTGTGCCGGTGCCGTGTGCCTCCACCGCGTCGACCTCCCCCGGGGACAGCCCGGCGTCCGCCAGGGCCTGCTGGATCACCCGTTGCTGCGCCGGGCCGTGCGGTGCCGTCAGCCCGTTGCTGGCCCCGTCCTGGTTCACCGCCGAGCCGCGCACCACGGCCAGCACCGGCAGCCCGGCGCGGCGCGCTTCGGACAACCGGCTCAGCAGCAGCATCCCGGCGCCCTCGGCCCACCCCGTGCCGTCGGCCGACGCGGCGAACGCCTTGCAGCGGCCGTCCGGGGCCAGCGCCCGCTGCCGGCTGAACTCCACGAACGAGGAGGGCCCCGACATCACCGTGGCGCCGCCGGCCAGCGCGAACGAGCACTCGCCCCGGCGCAGTGCCTGGGCCGCCAGGTGCAGTGCGACCAGGGACGACGAGCATGCCGTGTCGACCGTGAGGGCCGGCCCCTCCAGACCGAAGGTGTAGGCGATGCGTCCCGACGCGACGCTCCCGGCGCTGCCGAGGCCGAGGTAGCCCTCGACGTGCTCGGGCACCCGCGTCAGGCGCTGGGCGTAGTCGCTGTACATCAGACCGACGTACACGCCGGTCGGCGAGCCGCGCAGCGTGCGGGGGACGACACCGGCGTGCTCGAACGCCTCCCACGCCACCTCCAGGAGCAGCCGGTGCTGCGGATCCATCGCCAGCGCCTCGCGCGGGGAGATGCCGAAGAAACCGGGGTCGAAGCGGTCCACACCGGTCAGGAAGCCGCCCTCACGCACATACGTCCGGCCGGGTCGCCCCGGGTCCGGGTCGTACAGCGCCCGGGTGTCCCAGCCCCGGTCGGTGGGGAACGGCCCGATGGCGTCCGTCCCGTCGGCCACCAGCCGCCACAGCTCCTCGGGGGACGTCACCCCGCCGGGTGCGCGGCACGCCATCCCGACGATCACCACGGGATCGTCCTCCGGCCCGGCCGCGCCACCGTGCGCGACCGCCGGGCCGGGCGGTGATCCGGCGCTCCGTGAACGCAGGTGGGCGGCGAGGGCGGCAGCCGTGGGGAAGTCGAAGGCGACGGCCTCGGACAGCGGCAGTCCGGTCGCCGCCGCCAAACGCTCCCGCAGCACCGTCGCGGCCAGCGAGTCCATGCCCAGGTCGCGCAGTGCCGTCGCCGGCTCTACCGCCTCCGCCGCGCAACCGAGCACGGCGGCCGCCTCGCGTCGCACCAGACCCAGCAGGTCCTCCGCAGGCTCCCCTGCCGTCCCCGCGACCAGCTCGCGCGCGGGCAGGCCGGCCAGGGCGGGGCGCCGCACCTTCCCGGAGGAGGTACGGGGAATGCCGTCCACCTCGTACAGTCCGACGGGCACCTTGACGGCGGACAGTTCCGCCCGGCAGGCGGCGAGGAGCGCCGCCCTGTCCAGTGCGCCACCGCCCGGCTCGGCAACCAGGTAACCGACCGGCACCTCGCCGAACACGGGGTGCGGGCGCCCGGCCACCGCGGCGTCCGCCACGCGGGGCAGCCGCCGCAGCACCGCCTCCACCTCGGCCGGATGGATGTTCACCCCGCCCCGCACGATCAGCTCACTCTTCCGGCCGGTGATCACGATGTCGCCCGATGGCCCGATCCGCGCCAGGTCACCGGTGCGGAACCAGCCGTCGTGCAGCACCGCGGCGGTCTCCTCCGGCCGGTTGTGGTAGCCGGCCATGACCCCGGGCCCGCTCACCCACAACTCGCCCTCCCCGGTGTCCTGTCCGTCCGCGCCGCCCCCGACCCGTACCCGGGTGCCGGACAGCACCCGGCCGCACGACGCGGCCGGCGCCGTGTCGCCCGGCGCCGCCATGGTCACCGGGCCGGCCTCGGTGCTGCCGTAGTGCTCCAGGAAGGGAGCGCGGCACACGGTCTCGAAGGACCTCCGGAAGTCCGGCCCGGCCGAAGCACCCGCGCTGATGCAGCCGCGCAGCGAGGACGTCCCGAGGCCGTGGCCGCTCCCGCCCCGCTCCCGTTCACCGCGGACCGTGTCGAGCAGCGCCGAGTACGTCGTCGGCACCCCGCCGAGGAGCGTGAAGGGATCCTCGGTGCGGCGCAGTTCACCGATCACCCCGGCCGCCGAGAACCGGGGCAGGAGCAGGGCGCTCGCCCCGGTCGCCGTCACACCGAGGACGCAGATCACCTGACTCATGGCGTGGTGGAGCGGCAACGGCCACAGCAGCCGGTCCCGTTGCGACAGACCGAGGACGCCGACGAGACCGGAGGCGACCGGCGCGAGGCGGTTGCGCTGGGTGAGCAGGACTCCCTTGGGCGTGCCGGAGGACCCCGATGTGTACAGCAGCCAGGCCACCTCGTCCAGCCCGAGGTTGTCCCGGGCCGGCAGCCCCGGCCCGGTGCCCGCCAGCTCCTCGTAGCGCACTGCACCGTCCGCCGCCCCGGCCCGGCCCGGCGGCGTGCCGGAGTCCCCGTCCTCCTCGCCGCCGTCGGCCACCACCACGGTCAGACCGGGACGGGACAGCAGCTCCCGCCGACGGGCGAGCCGCGCCTCGTCGGTGACGAGCACGCGCGCACCGCAGTCGTCCAGCAGACGGATCAGCTCCGGCCCGGAGACGCCGGGATCCAGCGGCACGCCCACCCCGCTCGCCCGGACGACGGCGAGCAGGCTCTCGACCGTCTCGACCCGGTTGCCGAGCAGGATCGCCACCCGCTCGCCCCGCGCCACGCCGAGCCCCGCCAGGTGACCGGCCAGCCGCCCGGTCCTGACGTCCAGGTTCCGGTAGGTGAGCTTCCTTCGGCGGTCCGCGAAGGCGGCCTTGTCCCCGAGCCGCCGGGCATGCTCCCGGAGCGACGCCGGCAACGGCCTGATGATGTCCACATCCATACCCACCCGCTCAACCCTCCCGTGTGAAGCCGCGGTTGAGGACGCCAGGACGGACCGGCGGGTTCCGCGGCCGCCGTCCCGAGCGAGTGGGTGACGTCGCGACGATGGCCGAGAACGGCCCCGCGGCGGGGAGGCGGTCTTGTGGTCGTCGTCCCACGGCTCCGACAGTTGACAGTGCGGACCGGTGGGGCGGCCCGGCGGACGGCTTCGGGCACCGGCCGGTGCACGTCCTCCCCGGCAGCCGGTGGCGGGGCCAGGGGCTCTGCGAAGGAGTCAATCACCGTCACGCCGAACCGGCGGGCAAGGGGCGCGGCGGCCATGGCCGGCGCGACGACGATCGGCGCGGTGAACTCCCCCGCGGCACCTGTGATTCCGAGTCCGGCGGCGACGGCCACGAGAGCGCACAGGAAGAGCAGCGGGACGAGCACCCGAGCCTTCGGGGAGGGCACCGCAGTTGTGCCGGGGACGGTCTCCGGCACATCGGTGCCCCGGTACGGCCGGGAGATCGAACCGATACCGGGAATCAGGCGGCGACGAGCTCCTGCTCCCGGTCCGGGGTCTTGACCTTGGGCTTCTTGTTCGGCAGCGAGAGCCGGAAAACCTTGTGCCAAGCGGAGAACACCTGCTTGGGCAGCGGGCCGGTGACGTATTCCAGCTCGTACTTCTGGAACAGCGCGCGCACCTTCACCGCGACCTCGGCGTACCGGTTGCTCGGCAGGTCCGGGAACAGGTGGTGCTCGATCTGGTGCGACAGGTTGCCGGTCATGAAGTGCATGGCC
This sequence comes from Streptomyces xinghaiensis S187, assembly GCF_000220705.2. GTDB lineage: Bacteria > Actinomycetota > Actinomycetes > Streptomycetales > Streptomycetaceae > Streptomyces > Streptomyces xinghaiensis. Next base: position 837,130 of record NZ_CP023202.1, read on the forward strand.
TTGCTGCCGCTGATGTTCGCCGAGCCCATCATCTGGCGCAGGTACCACTGGCCGCGCGTCTCGCCCTTGATCGAGCGGCGTTCGAAGACCTGTACGCCCTCGGGGAAGTGCCCGCACATGATCACCGAGTGGGACCAGAGGTTGCGGACCACGTTCGCGGTGAACGTGGCGGCGAGCGTGGTGAGGAACGACGGGCCCGACAGCAGCGGGTGGATCACGTAGTCCTTGAGTACCTGCTTGCGGATCTTGCGGCCCACGGCCTTGGCCCGCGCGCGGAACTCCGGGTCCTTGCGGCGGCGCTTGTGCAGGTTCTTGCCGAGCTCAAGGTCGTACGCCGCGATGCCGTACTCGAAGAAGCAGGCGTTGATGAAGTTCCACAGCGGCTGGCCGAGGTGGAACGGGTGCCACTTCTGGTCCTCGTCGACGCGCATGATGCCGTAGCCGAGGTCGTTGTCCTTGCCGATCACGTTGGTGTACGTGTGGTGCAGCTCGTTGTGCGAGTGCTTCCACTGCTCGGACGGCGAGACGTGATCCCACTCCCAGGTGGTGGAGTGGATCTTCGGGTCCCGCATCCAGTCCCACTGGCCGTGCAGGACGTTGTGGCCGATCTCCATGTTGTCCATGATCTTCGCCACGGACAGCCCGGCGGTGCCGAGCAGCCACGCGGGCGGGAAGATCGAGAACAGGAGCACGCCCCTGCTGGCCAGCTCGAGCGTGCGCTGCACCGAGATGACCTTGCGGATGTAGGCGGCGTCCTTTTCGCCGCGGTCGGCGATCACCTCGTCGCGGATCGCATCCAGCTCGCGGCCCAACTCCTCGATCTGCTCCGCGGTCAGGTGGGCGGTGGGGTCGATGGCGGTCAAGGTGCTCCTACCGTTCGATGTCGCAGGGGCCCGCCGCGGCGGACACGCAGGTCTGGATGAGGACGCCCGGCTCGGCCTCGGTGATCTCGCCGGTGCGCAGGTCGCGGATGGCGCCCGCCTTGAGCGGCGTGACGCAGCCGAAGCAGATGCCCATGCGGCACCCGGAGGGCATGAGCACGCCGGCCTCCTCGCCGATGTCGAGCAACGGCGTGGCACCGTCCGCGTCGACGGTCTTGCCGGTGGCGCTGAACGTGACCTCGCCGCCGTCGCCGGCGACGACGATGCCGGGGCGGAAGCGCTCGGTGTGCAGGCGCTCCTGGATGCCCTGTTCGGTCCAGTGTTCTTCGGCGGCGTCGAGCAGGCCCGCGGGCCCGCAGGCCCAGGTCTCGCGCTCGGTCCAGTCGGGCACGAGCTCGTCGAGACGGGCGATGTCGAGCATGCCGTCCGTGTCGGTGTGCACCTCGGTGAGCCGCAGCTTCTTGTCCGCGACCAGGCCGTGCAGTTCGTCGCGGAAGATCACGTCTTGCGGCTGTGGTGCGCAGTGGACCATGACGACGTCGTCGAGCTCGGTGTCGCGCAGCATGCCCATCACGGGCGTGATGCCGCTGCCGGCCGTCAGGTAGAGCACCTTGGCGGGCTTGGCCTGCGGCAGCACGAAGTCACCGGTCGCCTGGTCGAGCTGGATCAGCGTGCCCGGTTTCGCCCTGCGGACCAGGTGGTTGCTGACCTTGCCGTCCGGGATCGCCTTCACGGTGATCGTGACGCGGCCGTCCTGGCGGTTTGCCGGCGAGGTGAGGGAGTAGGCACGCCACAGGCGCACGCCGTCGACGTCGACCCCGATCCGCACGTACTGACCGGCTGTGTGGCCGCGCCAGCCCCGTCCCGGCCGGATCACGACCGTCGCGGCGTCGCGCGTCTCGGGGTGCACGGCCTCGATGCGCCCACGCAGGTCAGCGCCCGTACGCAGCGGCCTGACCAGGTCGAGGTAGTCCGACGGCAGCAGCGGCGTCGTGACCATCTCGAGCAGTTTCCACGCCCTGCTGCGGAGGGCTGTACTCGTCATGGCTCCAGCTTGCTGTGCCTCAAGGCGTAAAGTCCTGACCGCAGGACGTAAATCTGGTCGGCTAGATTGTTCGCAGGGAACAGAACGTGAGCCATGCAATCCGGAGGGCCAGCGAACTGGCCCTGGATGACACGACGGTCACCGCGCTTCGGGCCGCGCTGAAGACCACCGCCGACGAGGTCGTCCAGGCGATCATCGACGAGGTCCCTCCATACGCCAACGCCCTTTCGGGCCGCATGGGCGGCACCATCCGCCGAGCCGTCCGCACCGCCCTGGGCCACTACCTGGACCTCGCGAGCGGAAAGGCCACGGGCGGCGACGCCGGTGACGCGGCCTACGAGCTGGGCCGCGGCGAGGTGCGCGACGGCCGTTCGATGGACGCCCTGCTCAGCGCCTACCGCGTCGGCGCCCGCGTGGCCTGGCGATGCCTGGCCGCGGGTGCCGTACCCGCGGGTCTGCCCGCCGCCGAGGTCGCCAAGTTCGCCGAACTGACCTTCGCCTACATCGACGAGCTCTCCGCCGCGAGCGCCGCGGGCCACGCCGACGAACTGGCCGCCCGGGGCAGGGCCCACGAGCGCCACCTGGAACACCTGGCCCGCAAACTCCTCGCCGGCGCGAGCCCGGACGTGCTGCTGGCCTCTGTCCAACGGGCCGGGTGGCAGCCTCCGGTCTCGCTGACCGCGGTCCTGCTGCCCGCCGCCCAGGCCCGGCCCGCCTACCGCGCGCTCGACCCGAGCACCCTCGTCCTCGACGATCTGCCGGATGCCGCCGGTGTGCTCCTCGTCCCCGATGCCGACCGATCACATCTCCTGCGGCAGCTGACCGACCGCGCCGCCGTGGTCGGCCCGGCCCGGCCATGGACTCGTGCGTCCGCCTCGTACGCACGAGCCGTACGCGCCCGGTCCCTCTCCCCCGATATTCGCGACACCGAGGAGCACCTGCCGGAGCTGGTGCTGAGTGCCGACATGGACGCGTTCACAGACCTGCGTACCCGCGCCCTCGCACCGTTGCGGACCTTGCCTGTCGCGACCGCACAGCGGCTGGAGAAGACATTGCGGGCGTGGCTGCTGCACCAGGGCAGGCGGGAGGAGGTGGCGGCAGAGTTGTTCGTCCATCCCCAGACGGTCCGGTACCGGATGTCGCAGCTGCGGGAGCTGTTTCCGGACCTCGCATCGCCACAGCGGGTCCTCGAACTGACGCTGGCGGTCGGCCTCCGGGCCGGCTGACGCGTACTGGTGGTCACCACCAGCCCGCCGCACCCGGGCAACTGGTCCGGCATGCAAGGCAGCCCGGTCCTGCCTGCCCCCGCGGCCTGCCCTGACCACCGTCATCGAGGGCACCGTGCCGGGTCGTGCCCGCGCCCGCAAGCACGCCGGCCCGCGCACCACCGTCGACCCGAGCCCGGCGGCCGGCTCCTGCCGGGTCCACATCATCGTGCACGACAGCGGCCAGCCCGACGACGTACCCGCGCCGGCGGCCAACCGGCCCGAGCGCCGTTCTAACAGTCGTCTCAGGTTCGCTCGGTAGGAAGGAGGCATCGCCGGGCGACGCGGGTCTCGGCCTCGCCGGCATGGCCGAACGCGCAGCGCTCTACGGCGGCACGGTCTGCGTCGGCCCCGCATCGGACGGCGGCCGGACCGTCTACGCGACCCTGAAGGCAGCCATTCATGATCTCCGTGCTCGTGGTGGACGCCCAGCCGCTGCAGCGCTTCGGGTTTCGCATGCTGCTGGAGAGCACCCCCGACACCGAGATCGTCGGCGAGGCCGAGAACGGCGCCGAGGCTGTTCGGTGGACCACCAAGCTGCGTCCCGACGTGGTGCTGATGGACATCAGCATGCCAAACGTCGACGGGATCGAGGTCACCCGGCGCATCGTCGCCGCCGGTGGGCATTCGCGGATCCTGGTGCTGACGACGTCCGACGTGGACCGGTACGCGCTCGCCGCGCTGCGGGCCGGGGCGAGCGGTTTCCTGCTGAAGGACATCCGCCCGGAGGAGCTGCTCGCCGGCATCCGGGCCGTCGCCGCCGGGTCCGCGGTGATCGCGCCGGCGCTGACTCGGCGGCTGCTCGACGCGTTCGCCGACCGGCTCGGCGACGACCTCTGCGGGCCCGTGCGGGAGGATCCCCGGCTGGACTCCCTGACCGGCCGCGAGCGCGAGATCCTCGTCGCCATCGGCCACGGCCTCACCAACGGCGAGATCGCGCAACGGTTCACGCTGTCGGAGTCGACGGTGAAGACCCACGTCGGACGGGTCCTCGCCAAGATCGGCGCACGGGACCGGATCCAGGCCGTCATCCTCACCTACGACCTGAGACTCACCCGGCCGGTTTAGCGCTTCGTCTCGTGCGTCCGTCGGGGCGCGACCGCAGTTCCCAGCCGCACCGCTCCGGGCCGGTCCGCTCGGCGTGATCGACCGCTCCGCTGCCGGGTCCGCCTGCAGCCGCCCACGTCACCGCCCGTCCGACTGCCACGACCGAGGCTTTCCCCGAACGGCGATGTCGTGCTGATCGACCGGTGCGGCCACTGTCCCCGGGCCGGACGGCCCGCCGGGTTCCGGCGGGCCGCCGACACCTTTCTAGGCGGTCACGACCGAGTCGCCGCTGATCTTCACCGGGATCGGGATCAGGCCGGTGGTCGCCGGCCCTTTCTTCATGTCGCCGGTCGCGGCGTCGAAGACGCTGCCGTGGCCGGGGCATGTGATGGTGCCGCCCGCCGGTTGGGAAACGGTGACGCCCGCGTGCGGGCAGACCGGGTTGAGCCCTTTGACCTCGTTCTCCGACGGCCGGACGATCAGGACTTTGCCCGACGGCCCGTCCACGATCGCCCCGCTGCCGACCGGGACGTCGGCCAGCTTGGCCAACGGCGTGCCACCGGAGCCGGAGGATCCTCCGGCGGGCGGGTTGGCGGCGGGTGTCCCGGACGAGCAGGCGGCCAGGGAAGCCGGTGCGACCAGACCGGCTAGCAGGCCGCAGACAACCGCGCGGCGTTTGGGATCTGGCAAGACGATGCCTCCTGAGCGCAAACGGTGGTGTTTTTCGGCTTGTTGACCTCAGTGAGCTCACACACGTTCGACGCTTCGTCAGGACTTGCGGGGAGAGACCGTCATGATGCCGATGCACATCTCGTCGCCGGTGCCGTCGCCCCACACAACGTGGCGCGGCGGCAGCTTCTTCAGCTGCGGCAGCTGTTTGCGCAGCCCCGCGTCGTGCGTGCACGTCACCCGCAGCGTGTCCCCCGGACCGGCCTCCACCGGCGACGGCAGCTTCACCATCCGCTGGTTGTCGAAGTCGAACTGCGGCACGTCCAGCAGGACCTTGGCCTTCGGCGTGCCCGGGTTGAGTTCGACCTTCATGGACCGCCCGAGCATGTGCATGTGACCGAAACCGGCGAACACCGTCACCGGCTCCTCCACCTCGTGGTCGCAGGACTGGGTGTCGCCGGGCTTCGGCACGCCGCCCTCGTTGCACTCCTCCACCTGACGGTCCGCGAATTCGCCGACCTCCGGCCCGAACCGCTTCGTCACGTCCGCGATCGAGGCCGCCCGGTCACAGAGCGGACCCGACTCGTCGGCGGCACAGGGCAGGTCGGTCGGCGCGTCGAGCGACCACGTCTCGAGTTCCCGGGTCTGCGGCGTGCCGTCCGCCAGCCGCAGCCGCACCGCCGAGCGGTCCGACCCGCCCGGCTTGCCGTCGGTCGCGAGCAGGTTGTAGTGCATCTGGAGGATGATCAGGCTGCCCGGCTCCAGCTTGAAGCCGGCCTCCTGGTCGAGCAGCGTCTCCGTGGCGCCCGGCGCCCAGGTGTCCACCCACGCCGCGCCCGGGTCGGCGCCCTCGTCGTCGCCCTCCACGTCGGCGCCGTCCACGCCGGTCCCGCCGAAACACTGCCAGCCGAGGCCGGGAGTCTTCGCGTCCTGCTCGCGCACCGCGGCAGCGCCGCCCGGCGGCACCGCGTACACGATGCCGTGGTGCGCGATGGCGGCGTTCTCCGGTATGACCTGGGTTCCGGTCAGGAACGCCTCCTCGGTCAGGCCCGGATCGAGCACCTGGCACCGGTACTCGTCCACGGCGCCGTCCGGCGGCGCGGGCGTATAGGCCTCGGCCATTTTCAGGTCGACGAACCGCTCGCCGGCGCGCGGCGGCTGCGGTGGAGCCGACGACCCGCTCGCGTGCGCGCTGTGCGAGCCGGTCGCGGCGGGCGCCGCACTGTTGTCGGCGTCCGACCCGCAGGCGACGACAGCGAACGCCGTCGCCAGCGCGATGGTGGCCGCCCCGAACCTCCGCAGTGGACTTCCAGGTTTTGTCATAGCCTGAACGCTAGGCTCGATTCCGCCCTGTTTCGTCGTACTGTGGTCGTCATCTTCGGGAGGGAGGTGGTACCACGGTACTTCTCTCCGGACGCCGTTCGACACCCGCACGAGAATCAGGGTTCGTCGCAACTGGGCCCGACGTCATGCCCACGAAAGTCCGCCGGCGATGAACGGGAGCCGGACTCAGCTCAGAACCGACTTCTGCGCCTGCCTGACCGCGCGGGTCGACGCGCTGTCCGAGCTCACCGACGCGGTGCTCTGCACTGGTTGACCCGCCGCGTGGCCTGGATCGACCACGACGGGGACCTGCCCGTACTGCCCCGGCGCCGGCATCGGCAGAGCCGACCGCCACGCGCTCGCGAGCTCACTCGCCGAGGCTGACGAGTCCGGTCTCGTATCCGATGATCACGAGCTGGACGCGGTCGCGCGCGTTCAGCTTGCCGAGGATGTGACTGACGTGCGTCTTCGCCGTGAGCGGCGACATGTGGAGCGACTCGCCGATCTCGGAGTTGGTCTTGCCACGTGCGACCTCGGCGAGTACTTCGCGCTCGCGCTCGCTCAGGAGATCGAGAAGACCCGAGTCGCCGGTCGGTCGGCGAACGAAGTCGGCGACCAACCGCTTGGCCATCGCCGGTGAGATGAGGACGTCACCGTCGGCGGCGGCGGCGATGGCCTCGAGCAGGAGTCGCGGTGGGGTGTCCTTGAGCAGGAAACCGGAGGCACCGACTCTGAGCGCCTCGTAGACGTACTCATCGAGCGCGAAGGTGGTGAGCACGAGCACCTTGGTGGCGCTGAGCCGTTCGTCGCCGCAGATCGCTCGCGTCGCGGCGAGCCCGTCCATGCGAGGCATGCGGATGTCCATCAGCACGACGTCGGGGCGTGTCCGCCAGGTCTCGGCGATCGCCTGCGCGCCGTCGCCGACCTCACCGACGACCTTGATGCCGGGTTCGTTGGCGAGCAGTGATGCGAACCCGCGGCGCACCAACTCCTGGTCGTCGACGAGCAGCACGCGGATGTCGCGCCTCGCCACGGCAGGCGCGTCGAGCCGAGGGGTCATGCCTCCCACCCGCCGGGGATGTGGTAGGGCACGAACGCGTGCACCGTGAACCCGCCGTTGTCGGTGGGTCCGGCGTGGACGGTGCCACCGAGGAGCTCCGCTCGCTCGCGGATCGCGACCAGACCGATGCCGGTGCCCGGCGTCGTAACGCGTGCGGTGGCCGGGGCCTCGTTCGACACGGTGACGTGCACGCCGCCGTCTGCGTGCCGGAGCCGGACGACCGTGGGGACGTCGCCGGCGTGGCGGGCGACGTTGACCAGGCACTCGTGCACGATGCGGTGCACCGTCACCACGGTGCTCTCCGCCACGCCCGCAGGATAGTGACCGTCCTCGACCACCTCGACCTCCGTCGAGTGCCCGGCGGCAGCGACGACGTCGCTGAGGGTGGTGGTGGCCGCCGGTACCGGGCGAAGCGGGACCGACTCGTCGGACCGGAGGAGCCCGAGCAGGGATCTCAGCTCGTCGAGCGATCGTCTGCCTGCGTCGTTGATCTCGACGAGCGAAGTGCGAGCGGCGGCGGGATCGCGCTCGAACCCGTGGGCGGCGATGCCGGACTGGACGGTGATCGCCGACAGCGAATGGGCGACGATGTCGTGCAGGTCGTACGCGATGCGAAGGCGTTCCGCCTGGAGCCGCTCGGCGACCTGGCGTTCCAATCCGTCGGCTCGACGCCGCAGGTTGGAGCGACGGGCGTCGGCCGCGGCGATCGGGAGCAGGAGAACGGCTGAGTAGGTGACCCATTCGAACCAGAACGGCTCACCACCGGCCAGCGCCCCGAAGCCGGCGACGACGATCGCGACGAACGATCCGAACCAGATCACAGAGCGATCGTCGCTCCGGCGCACGAGACGGAACAGCGCCACGGCGAGCATCGGTCCCAGCGCGACCGGGCTGGAGGTCCATGCGAAGGAGACGACGGTCAGCACGCCGATCGCCACGACGGTGACCCGAGCGAACCGACCGGCGACGACGAGCAGCACTGCGGCGACGGCCGCGATCGCGATGCCTGGGAGCTCCCGTCCGGCCAGGACGTCCGGATCGAGGACGAACACGCCGATCGACACCGCCAACGCGGTGACGAGCGCAGCGAGATCGGCGCGACCGGTGCGGTGATCCGTGTGCGTCATGGCACCATCATCGTCGCGACCGATAGCGGGCGCATACTCCCACGGGAGGTCTCTGCACCTGGACCGGGCGTGGGCTGCCCGGTCCAGGTGCTGGACCGGGCGCATCAGCGGTCCCGGCCCACCAGCTCGAGCACAGGCACCCGGGAGACCCGGAACGCGGGCCACGCTGCGGCGGCCACGCCCGCTGCGACTGCGACGATCAGCGTCACTGCCAGACGGGGCCAGGGTACGACGACGGACGGGATCTCCGCGCCTCCGGTGACATCGATCATCGCCCAGCCGAAGGCGGCTCCGACGGCGATACCGATCGATGCCGCAACGAACGACAGGAGTGCCCCCTCGAGCCGCACGATGCGACGCAGCTCCCGGCGAGACGCCCCGACCGCTCGCAGCAGCCCGATCTCTCCAGAGCGTTCATTGATCGCGAGCGCCGTGGTGTTGGCGACTCCAAGAAGCGCGATGAAGCTCGCCAGAATGAGCATCCCGTCGATGAAGTACCCGAACGCGGCGATCTCGCTGCCGCTGCCGGCGACGTGTTCTTCCCGGGTCGCCAGGAACGCCCCGGGCGAATCCCGGACCAGGGCGCTCACGGCTTCCTCGGCGTCCGCCACCGCTCCGTCGGCGAGGTCGACGAGCACCTGCGCATCGAGCAGACGACCGACCGAGGCGTCGAGTGTCGCACGGTCGACGAAGTACGCCGGGGCTTCGAAACCGCCGGTGCTCCTCTCGACCACGGCAACGATCGGCGCTTCGATGGCCGATCGTTCGAACTCGATCTCCAGGGTTCCGCCGAGCAGCGCCGGGTCGTCACCGACCACGGCCACGCCTCCCGAGCCCAGGTCGGCGAGGTCGCCGGCGATCGGGTCGAGGTCGTACAGGGTGGGCAGTGCCGTCGGGTCGATGCCGCCGATCGCCTCGGCTTTCCCTGCCACGATTCCTTCGGCGATCGACAGCGCGGTTGCCGAGTCGACGTCGGGCAGCGCTGCTATCCGGCCGGCCAGGGTGGGGTCGATCGTCGAGAAGTCGGGGGTCGCCGACGTGACCACCAGGTCCGCCCGCAGTCCCTCACGGACGTCCGTTCCCACCGCGCTCGTCAGTGAGCTCGCGAAGATCGAGAATACCGTCACCATGGCGATTCCGAGCATGAGCGCGAGCGCCGTCGATGCCGATCGGCGGGGGCTCGCAGCCAGGTTGCCCGCTGCGATCGAGCCGGGCGCACCGGCGGCACGGCGGGCAGCCGGAGAGCTCCAACGTGCTGAAGCTGTCACGATCGCCGGGCCGCACAGCACGAGCGCCGGGACAATGGCAGCGGCGAGCATGAGCCACACTGGGTTCGAGCCCACCACAGCCACAGTTCCTCCAGCGATCGCCGCCGCGGCGAGCACGAGTCCGCTTGCAGTCCGCGCTCGGCTCACGACCCGAGGTTCCGCCGCGCTCTCGCGCAGCGCCTCGATCGGTGGTGTCGCCGCCGCGCGGCGAGCCGGGATCCATGCCGAGAGGATCGTTGCGCCTATACCGACGGTCGCGGCGATGGCGATCGAGGTCGGGCTCACGATCGTCGGCCCGGTGATCAGGCTGACCCCGGTGAGTCCGACGACCCAGCGCAGCGCGCCCACTCCCGCGACCCCGCATACGAGGCCGGCGAGCGTGGCGATCGTTCCGACGAACGCCGCCTCGATCACCACTCCGCCGAGCACTTGGCGTCGTTCCGCACCGATCGCACGCAGCAGTCCCGACTCCCGCCGGCGGCGGGCGACGGTGAGCACGAACGTGTTGAAGATGATCGTCACGCCGATCAGAATCGCGACCACGGCGAAGGCCAGGAGGAACACGTTCAGGAACTGCAGCGGTGACGTCGCGGCGTCCTGCTTCGTGCGGATGTAGTCGGGTCCGTCGACGACCTCGGCATCGGACAGCTCCGACAGTCGGCCGAGCACCTCGGTGCGGTCGGCACCCTCCGCGACGTCGACGAGCACCTCGGTCGGCGCCGCCGTGTCGAGCCAGGCGGACACCGCTCCGTCGGCCAGCAGAACCGTGCGCTGCAGCGGTGCCGCGTCCGCCGACGCGAACGTCGCGATACCGGTGATGGTCGCGTCGTGCATGCCCGTCGCGGTCAGGACCTGGACGACGTCACCCGGAGCCACGCCTGCGTCATCGGCGAGCGATCGATCGATCGCGATCTCTCCGACCTCGGTCGGTGGCTGCCCGCTCGCGAGCCGGAACGGATTGAGCGCCGGGTCGGCGACCCAGTTGCGACCGACGTCGCTCGCCGTGCCGGTTCCGACCGTTGATCCGTCGACGACCAGCTTCGCGAAGCCGGCCCATTGCGGGGCGGCCCCGTCGACGCCGTCGACCGCAACCACGCGCTCGGTGATGTCGGGATCCAGTGATTGCCGAACCGACCTGGCGGGATCTCCCGGTCCTCCGCCGGGCTCGCCGAGGGAAACACCCTGCACCACGGCGTCCGTCCCGGCCAACGCTTCGGCGATATCGCCGGCCGCTCGGCCGCGCATCGAGTCGGACAGCACCAGCGTCGCGGCGAGGAACGCCACCGACAGTGCGATCGCCGTGCCGGTGAGCAGGAACCGGCCCCGGCTCGCGAACACGCTCCGGGCCGCGCTCCGCACCATCTGGCTCATCGCCCCAGGCCCTTCATCACGTCGAGCACCGAATCGGCCGACGGGCGGTCCATCACGTCGTGCACTCTGCCGTCGACGACGAACACGACGTGGTCCGCCCAGGCAGCGGCGTTGGGATCGTGCGTGACCATCACGATCGACTGATGACGCTTGTCGACCGCTGAGCGCAGGTATCCGAGGATCTCCTGTCCGGACCGGGTGTCGAGGTTGCCGGTGGGCTCGTCGGCGAACACCACGTGTGGCCGGGCGACCAGCGCCCGGGCGATGGCGACGCGCTGTTGCTGGCCGCCCGAGAGCTCCGTCGGCCGATGATGCATGCGATCACCGAGGCGCAGCATCGACACGACCTGATCGAGCACTCCTTCGCCCGGCCGGCGGCCCGACAAGGTCAACGGCAGGCAGATGTTCTCCTCGGCCGTGAGGGTCCCAACGAGATTGAGCGTCTGGAACACGAACCCGATCCGTTCTCGGCGCAGCATGGTCAGTCCGCGGTCGTCGAGGGTCGACAGATCGGTGTTGCCGATGAAGGCGCGGCCCGACGTCAGTCGATCCAGCCCGGCGGCGCAGTGCATCATCGTCGACTTTCCCGAACCCGACGGGCCCATCACAGCCGTGAACTTCCCCGCCGGGAACGCGATGGTGACGTCGTCGAGAGCGACGACGGCCGACTGGCCGGAGCCGTATCGCTTGACTGCGCCGACGAGCCTGGCCGCAGCGTCATCAGCGTTGGATGACAGCGCGCTCCCGGACTGCCCATCGACGACCGGGGATTGCGGATGTGGGGACACGAGACCTCCGATGAGTGGTTGGTGTCCGCCACGATGCTGGCGGCCGCCGGCGGCCGCATCCGCCCACAGGAGGTGACGCGTACTCGCGCGGGACTACATGAGCGACCGAACGGCCGACCTTGGTGGCCGACGATCCGGCCGAGGATTGTGACGGTGGTCACGCTCGACGATCACGTACAGCACGACGGGCCTCGACGTGATCCGCTGCTGAACCGGCCGGTCATCGCTGCGATCGCGGAGGGCCGCGCCGGAGGCGGGCAACGACCCGGCGAGCAGGTCGGCCGCGGCGACTTGCCCGACGAGAGACGCAGCGTCCGCGTCAGGCACGGTGGGCACACCGGGGTCGACCGCGACGGCGGTCAGGGTCAAGTCGTCGGCCGTCGCCGTCGCCGTCGCCCCGAAGGGCACGTCACGGGCGAGTATCACGACGTCGGACCGGTCCCCGGCCGAGGTCACGAGCCAGACCCCGCGAGGATCGCCGAAGGGCTGGCGGTGTCGTGGCACACCGCCGGCCAAGTGGTGCCGGCCGAGGGCCACCGGGTCCTGATCGACGACCCGCACCGGTTCGACGCCGTCGCGGTGATCGGCGTCGATGAACACGTGTGGCGTCACGCCCGCCGCGGGGACAAGGACGTCACACGTGTTCATCGACCTCACCCCGATCCGCGACGGGACTGGCCCGGCGAGGTTGCTCGACGTGGGCCCGACGGTCGGCGCCCTTTGGTCCTGCGCCACACGCCGGGGCCGGGGCCGGCGCATCGCGGTGTCCTGCCCCGGCGGTGAGCCGCGCGGGGCCATGCCCGAGGGCCGCCGTCCCTTGTCCTGCGCCGCGCCGCCGGGGCGGGTCAGCACGCCGCGGTGTCCTCCCCGGCGGTGAGCCGCGCGACCGGGGCGGGCGGGGCCGCGGCCGGAAGGTCGACCCGAAGCAGCGCGCCACCGCGTGCGGAGCGGGCGACGGTGGCCCGGCCGCCGTGGGCGTCGACGACCCGCTGCACGATCGACAGCCCCAGACCGGATCCCGGCAACGCCCGGGCGCTGTCGGCACGGTAGAACCGGTCGAACACCCGCGGTACGTCGGCGGCGTCGATGCCCGGCCCGGCGTCGTCGACCTCGAGCACCGCCGATGCGCCCTCGGCGTGTAGCCGGACCTGGACCGGCTGGTCCGCGGGGGACCACTTGCCGGCGTTGTCGATGAGGTTGAGCACCGCCCGCTGGAGCGCAGCGGGACGCCCGCTCACCCACACAGAGGTCACGTCGAGCGCGACCTCGACGTCGGGCTCGCGGGAACGCGCCCGGGTCGCGGCGGCCACCACCACGTCGGCGAGGTCGAGCACCTCGGTGCTCTCGTCGCTGACGTCACCGCGCGCCAGGTCGGTCAGCTCGGCGACAAGGGTGCTCAACTCGGCCACTTGAGCGCCGAGATCGTTGAGCAGCCGGGTCCGGCTCTCCGCCGGCAGTGCGCTCTCCAGGGTGCCGCGCCGGTCGAGCCGGATCAGCAGCTCGACGTTGAGGCGCAGGCTGGTGAGCGGGGTCTTGAGCTCGTGGGCGGCGTCCTCGGCGAGCAGCCGCTGGGCCCGCCGGGAGTCCCGGAGCGCGGCGAGCATGTCGTTGATCGACTGGATCAGCCGCCGGATCTCCCCACCGCCCTCATCCGGGATGTCGGCGTCGAGATCCCGGGTGCGCGCGACACGTACCGCGGCGGCGGCCAGCCGGTCGATCGGTGCCAGCCCGGTCCGCGCCACGGTCCGCCCGACAAGGGCGCCGCCGACCACGCAGAGCAGCCCGATCAGCAGCATGCCCAACCCGAACTGGTTGATCGGGCCGTCGTCGACGACGCGGGCCACCTGGACCGCGCCGTCGCCCGCCCGCAGCGTGTAGATGCGGTAGCCGTCCTCGTCGCTGTCGTTCGACTCCATCAGGTCGGCCGACGCGCCCTGCGCCACGCGCCCGGCGTGCTCGCTGACCGGAGGCAGCGCGGGTTGGCCGGCCGGCGTCCGGATCGAGCCGTCGGGCAGGATGACCCGCACCAGCCGGCCGGACCCCGGATACGGCGGTAGCCGGACCTGCGCCAGACCGGCGCGCTCCGCGTTCGCCGCCAGGACGCGGGAGTCGGCGCGCAGCTGATTCTCGGCGGTGTCCCGCAGCTCCCAGTCCAGTAGCTCGCTGGCCACCTGGAAGGCCACGAACACGCTGACCGCGATGGCCGTCGCCGCGATCACCGTCAGCCTGGTCCGCAGGGACCGCCGGCGCCACCATCGGGTCAGCCGGCGCGGTTCCCGGCCGGCGGGCCTGCTCACGGAGGGGTCTCCCGCAACGTGTATCCCAGGCCGCGCAGCGTGTAGAGCAATCGCGGCTCACCCTCGGCCTCCATCTTGCGGCGCAGGTAGCTCACGTATACCTGGAGGTTGTTGGCGGTGGAGCTCATGCCGAAGCCCCAGATCGCCTCCAGCAGCGCGTCGCGGGTCAAGACCCGGGTCGCGTTGCACACGAGGACCTGCAGGAGGGAGAACTCGGTGCGGGTCAGGCGCAGCGGCCGCCCGCCCCGCCACGCCTCGAACCTGTCGGGATCGAGCCGGACGTCGGCGAACGACAGGATCTGCGACTCCTCGCCGGTCGGCGTGCGCCGGCGCAGCAGGGCCCGCACCCGGGCCAGCAACTCCTCGGTGGCGAACGGCTTGGGCAGGTAGTCGTCGGCGCCCGCGTCCAGCCCCGCGACCCGGTCGGAGACCTGGTCACGGGCGGTCAGCATCAGCACCGGAAGATCCCGACCCGCGGCCCGCAGCCGCCGGCAGGTCTCCAACCCGCCGAGGCGGGGCATCATCACGTCGAGGAGCAGCAGATCCAGCGTGTCACCGCCGGCCCCATCGATCCCGTCGAGCACGGCGAGACCGTTGGCGACGATGCTGGTGTCGTAACCCTCGACCTGGAGCACCCGCTCCAGCGACGCACGGATGGCCGGGTCATCATCCGCGATCATGATCCGCACGTCGGCCCGCCCCCTTCCAGTCGATGTTTTTGCCGCTCATTCTCTCCGGTCAACCTGAGACCAGGATTAGAGCGTCGCCGCTGTGGTGCCCGCGGGCCGTGCGCATAGGGGCTGCCGGCGGGTAGGCCGCTGGGCAGGATGTTGTCTTCGTATCCGTCGCGGCCGGCCAGGTGGATCGCGAAACCCCGGATGCTCGCCGAGCCGTTGTATCGCAGCCGGTTATGCGCCAGGGCGCCCGGATGGCCGCGTCGGGCGTCACGGCGGAGGTGCCGGACCCGCTCCGTGCCACGACGAGGCGGGCGGGTGCGGGGAGCGGAGCACGAGCAGGGTGATCTCGCTGGGGGCGAAGACGCGGAACGGCGGGCCCCAGAAGCCGGTGCCGCGGCTGGTGTAGAGGAGCGTGCGGGCACCGTGGCGGCTGAGGCCGGCGAGGGCGGGCTGGTCGAGGCGGACCAGGTGGTGGAAGGGCCAGATCTGGCCGCCGTGGGTGTGGCCGGAGAGCTGGAGGTCGACGCCGCCGGCCGCCGCCCGGTCGACGAACGCGGGCTGGTGCGCCAGGAGCAGGACGGGCAGCTCGGGGTCGGCGCCCTGCAGAGCGCCGGCGAGATGGGCGCCGTGGCCCGGCAGGCCGGAGGACTCGGCGGTGACATCGTCCACGCCGGCCACCACGAGGGTGTCGCCGCCGCGTTCGAGCAGCAGGTGCCGGTTGCGGAGTGGCTCCCAGCCCAGCTCGTCCATCAGGTCGACCCAGCCCTGGGCCTCGCTGTAGTACTCGTGGTTGCCGGTGACGTACACCCGGGCGCGGGTGGCCCGCACCGTGCCGAGGGGGGCGGCCTGGGCGCGGCGGCGCTGGGCCGTGCCGTCCGCGATGTCGCCGGTGTGGCAGACCAGGTCGGCGTCCAGCTCGTTCACCTTCTCGCACACTCGGGCCGACCAGCGCGCGCGGTCGAGGGGGCCGTAGTGGGTGTCCGTGATGAGGGCGACGCGCAGACCGTCCAGCCCCGCGCCCAGCCGCGGAAGGCGCACGTCCAGCCGGCGCACGCGGGGCACGCGGCGGGCCTCGGCGTAACCCCAGGCGAGCAGCACGGCGGTGGTGCAGAGGACGGCCCAGGTGACGATGCGGGCCCGGTCCTGGCTGTCGCCGGCGCCGGTCACGGCCAGGGCGGACCTCAGGAGGACACCGAGCAGCACGGACCAGGTGAACAGAACCCAGCTGGCACCCAGCAGGGTGTCACCGATGATCGCCGCCCGGTCCTGCTGGCGCCGGCCGTGGCCGCGCGCCATCGCGAGCGGCACACCGACGAGGCCGAGAGCGAACAGGGCGGTACCGGAGAGCGTGACGGGCAGGGGCCAGCGCTGGCCGCCGTACAGCAGCACCCAGCAGGGCACGGCCCACAGCAGGAGGGGGGCCATCAGGGGTATGAAGCGCATCAGGCGGTGCAGCAGCCGGCCGGACCGCGGCTCTCGCGCCTCCTCCTCGGCGGGCCGGGTGTCGCTGGTGTCGGTCACGCTTCCCCTCCCTGGCCGGGCTGCCGTCCCTCGTACGGTATCCGGCCGTCCCCGGGCGCCGTCCGGCGCGCTGCCGCCGGCCGCTTCCGTGTCCTTGCCCGTCGCTGCCCCGCCGCAGCCCTGCCGGTTCGCGGCCGCGGGAGGTCACACGGGGTCGTCCGGCAGGCCGGGAGAGCGGGCGATCTCCTCCTCGGCGGCTTCGATGATGGCCAGGATGGCGGCCGCCGCGGCCGCGGGATCGCGGGCCTCGACAGCCCGCACGACGGCGCGGTGGCGCGGCAGCGAGGCCGCCACCGCGCCGGGGGTCCGGGTGCTGACGAGGAAGCTGTGCTCCAGCGCGATGCCGACGGCGCGGCCCAGCGAGCCGAGGAGACGGTTGCCGCCGGCGTCCAGCAGGGCCCGGTGGAAGGCGATGTCGGCCTCGACGTAGCCGCCGAGGCCGGGGTCCGCCGCCGCGGCCTCCATGGCGGCCAGCGAGTCGTACAGGGCTCGTACGCGCTCGGGTCCGGCCCGTTCGGCGGCGAGGCGCGCCGCCCCGGGCTCGACGATCCGGCGCAGCTCACTCGTGTCGCGCAGCAGGGCCGTGGCGTTCCCGGTCTGCCGCCAGCGCAGCACGTCACGGTCCAGGTGGTTCCACTGCTCCGGGGGCAGCACGCGCGTGCCGGTGCGCGGACGCACGCGCAGCATCCCCTTGGCCACCAGCGCCTTGACCGCCTCCCGCACCACTCCCCGGCTGACACCGATCTCGGCCGCGAGCACGTCCTCCACCGGCAGCGGATCTCCCGGCCCCCACACGCCACCGGCGATGCGCCGCCCGAGTTCGTCGACCACGCGCTGGTGCATGGTCAGGAAGTGCTGCTCCACGATCTCTGCCCGCCCTCTGGACGCCATTCATCGAATCATTTAATGATTGCGGTACAGGGTACGGCCCGGGGGCCCGCACCCGGCAACACCCCATCGCGCAACGCCCCGTCGCGCAGCGGACCGTCGCGCAGCGGACCGCCCTCACCGCCACCACGTACGCCGGAGCCACGGGAGTGCCACATGACCGACGGTCAGCAGACGAGCCGCCGCAGCCAGGCGTGGTTCGGCGCACAGGGCCGCAGCGGGATGCTGTACCGCTCCTGGATGCGCAACCAGGGGTTCGGGCACGAGGTGTTCGACGGGCGGCCCGTCATCGGCATCGCCACCAGCGCCTCCGAACTCGCCCCGTGCAACGCCCATCTGACCCGCGTCGCCGAAGCCGTCAAGCGCGGTGTGTGGCAGGCGGGCGGCTTTCCCCTCCAGTTCCCCACCATGGCCACCGGCGAGACCCTGATGCGCCCCACCGCCATGCTGTACCGCAACCTCATGGCCATGGAGGTCGAGGAGCTGATCCGGGCCAATCCGCTCGACGGCGTCGTGCTGCTGTCCGGCTGCGACAAGACGACCCCCGCCATGCTCATGGGCGCCGCCAGCGTCGACCTGCCCGCCGTCATGGTCACCGGCGGGCCGATGCTCAACGGCAAGTACCGCGGCCAGGACGTGGGATCCGGCACCCACGTGTGGAAGTTCGAGGAGGACCTGAAGACCGGGCGGATGACCGAGGAGGAGTGCTTCTTCGCGGAAGGGTGCATGGCCCGTTCGAGCGGCCACTGCATGACCATGGGGACCGCCTCCACGATGGCCTGCATGGCCGAGGCGCTCGGCATGCAGCTGCCGGGCTCGGCGGCCTGGCCCGCGGTCGACTCCCGGCGGATGGAGACAGCGCAGGCGGCGGGGCAGCGCATCGTGCGGATGGTGGAGGAGGAGCTGCGCCCCTCGCGGATCCTCACCCGGGAGGCGTTCGAGAACGCCATCCGGGCCAACGCGGCCATCGGCGGCTCCACGAACGCCATCATCCATCTCACCGCCATCGCCGGCCGCGTCGGCGTCGAGCTGGGCCTGCGGGACTTCGACGAGCTGGTCCGGGCGGTGCCGACCCTGGTCAACCTGATGCCCAGCGGCCGGTATCTCATGGAGGACTTCTGCTACGCGGGCGGCCTGCCCGCCGTCATCGCCGAACTGCTCGGCGGCGGGCTGCTGCACGGCGAGCAGATCACGGTCACCGGGCGCACCCTCGCCGAGAACACCGAGACCGCCGAGCGCGTCGGCTCCGAGGTCATCACCCCCCTCGGCGCCCCCTTCCAGCCGGCCGGCACCGGTATCGCCGTCCTCCGCGGCAACCTGTGCCCCGACGGCGCCGTGATCAAGCAGTCCGCGGCGTCCCCGCACCTGCTCACCCACCGCGGCCCGGCGCGCGTCTTCGACTCCCCCGAGGCCTACCACGCCGTGGCCGACGACCCGGACCTCGACGTCGACGAGAACACCGTCATCGTCATCCGCAACGCCGGCCCCAAGGGCTACCCCGGGATGCCCGAGGTGTCCAACGTCCCGCTCCCCGCCAAGCTGCTGAAGGCCGGCGTCACGGACATGGTGCGCGTCTGCGACGGCCGCATGAGCGGCACCGGATACGGGACGGTGGTCCTGCACGTGGCGCCCGAGGCCGCCGTCGGCGGACCACTCGCCCTGGTGCGCGACGGGGACCCCGTCGTCCTCGACGTCCCGGACCGCACCCTGCGTTTGGACGTGGACGACGCCGAGCTCACCCGGCGCCGGGAGGCCTGGCGGGCACCCGCCGGGCGGTACGCCGGCGGCTACGCCTGGCTCTACACCCAGCACGTGGAACAGGCCGACCGGGGCGCCGACTTCGGCTTCCTGCGCGGAAGCCGGGGACACGAGGTCCCCCGCGACTCCCACTGACCCCGCCCCGGGGCACCGCGCCCACTTTCGCGTCACCTCGCGCCCTCTTGCCTCAGCTCGCGCCCCTTCGAAGCCAGGAGAGCATCGTGGAATCGGCAGCAGCGCGCCCCCGCCGGGCGCTCACCCCCGGCTCCGTCCTGCCGGAGGACGCCGGCCGGGCCGCCCTCGTCGCGCGCGTCCACGACCCGGAGTGTGACGGCCCGTGCGTCGCCGCGGTCCGCGGTGAGCACGTCGTCGACCTGACCGCCCTCGCACCCACCGTCTCCGGCCTCATGGAGCGCGAGGACGCGGCGGCGGTCGTCCGCGAGGCCGGCGGAGGGCAGGTCTGGCCCCTGGACGAACTGCTGGAGGCACCGTCCGGCCGCCGTGACGTCCCGCATCTGCTCGCCCCCGTCGACCTGCAGGTGATCAAGGCCGCGGGGGTCACCTTCGCCCGGAGTCTGCTGGAACGCGTCATCGAGGAGCGCACGGGCGGCGATCCGGCGCAGGCCGAGCGGGTGCGGGCCCGCGTCGGGCAGGTGGTGGGCGGCGCGCTCGACGGCATCCGCCCCGGGTCGCCGGAGGCGGAGCGGGCCAAGGAACTGCTCCTCGCCGAAGGGCTGTGGTCGCAGTACCTGGAGGTCGGGATCGGGCCGGACCCGGAGGTGTTCACCAAGGCCCCGGTGCTGTCCGCGGTCGGCACCGGCGCCGACATCGGCGTGCTCTCCGCCTCGGTGTGGAACAACCCCGAGCCCGAGGCCGTGCTCGTCGTGGACTCGCGCGGCCGGGTACGCGGCGCGACGCTCGGCAACGACGTCAACCTCCGCGACATCGAGGGACGCAGCGCCCTGCTGCTGTCCCGCGCGAAGGACAACAACGCCTCCTGCGCGATCGGCCCGTTCATCCGCCTCTTCGACGAGGACTTCGGCCTCGACGCCGTACGCGGGCTCGACATCGACCTGCGGATCGACGGCCCGGACGGCTACGTCCTGCACGGCAGCAGCTCCCTGCGCGAGATCAGCCGCGACGTCCTGGACCTGGTGGCCGCCACGCACGGTCCGCACCACCAGTACCCGGACGGCTTCGTGCTGTTCACCGGCACGCTCTTCGCCCCCACCGAGGACCGGAAGACGCCCGGCGCGGGCTTCACCCACGAGTACGGCGACCTCGTGCGGATCTCCAGCCCGCGCCTCGGCGCCCTGGTCAACACCGTCGTCCCCAGCGAACAGGCCGCGCCGTGGACGTTCGGCGTCGGAGCGCTGATGCGCAACCTCGCCCGGCGCGGGCTGCTGTGAGACGAACGGCCCGGAGACCACCAGGGGCCCGGCCCCGCGGGCCCCGTGTGCGGCGCCGCCGCTGCTCCGGCGGCGCCGCACACTCCCGGTTCATGCCCGGGCGGCCGGCTCCTGCCCGATCGCCGCGTGCAGGCGCCGGGTGTGGTCCACATGGCGCTCGGCTCCCGTCAGCGTGACCCCGGCCGTCAGGCGCGGCTCCGCGCTGGAGGCGGCCAGGCGCAGTTCCAGCTCGCCCGGTTCGACGACGCGCCGGCCGTCGCGCCCGGTGAAGGAGGCGACGTCGGCGGGGACCGTGGCCCGGAGGCGCCGGGCCTCGCCCGGCTCCAGCGCGACCCGGGTGTAGCCGACGAGGCGCTGCACCGGCTGGACGACGGAGGCCACCGGGTCGTGCAGATAGAGCTGGACGACCTCGGTCCCGGACCGCTCGCCGGTGTTGCGGACGGTGAAGGAGAGGGTGAACTCGCCGTCCGTCGGGGCCTCCTGGGCGTCCACGGTCAGATCGGCCCAGTCGAACCGCGTGTAGGACAGACCGTGACCGAAGGCGAACGCGGGGGTCGGGTCGAGGCTGGACACCTCGCTGGCGTGGGCGAGCCGCGCCCCGAGGTAGGTGGCCGGCTGGGAGCCCGGCCCGCGCGCCACGCTCACCGGGAGACGCCCCGAGGGATTGACCCGGCCGCTGAGCACCCCGGCGATCGCGTGCGTCCCCTCCTCGCCCGGGAAGAAGGACTGCACGATCGCGGCGGACTCCGTCACGGCGCGGCCGAGGGCGTACGGCCGTCCCGCGAGCAACACGGTGACCACGGGAGTCTCCAGGTCGAGCAGGGTGTCGAGCAGCTGCTGCTGCGCGCCGGGCAGCTCCAGCGTCCCGACGTCGCAGCCCTCGCCGCTGGTGCCCCGCCCGAAGAGACCGGCGCGGTCGCCGAGCACCACCACAGCGAGGTCGGCCTCGCCTGCCACCCGGGCGGCCTCCTCGATGCCGGACAGGTCCCCGTCGTCGATCCCGGTGCCGCGGGCGACCGTGATCTCGGCGTCCGGGAACTCGGCGGCGAGCGTGTCGCGCAGCGTGGGCAGCTCGATGCCGAGCGGGGTCCCGGGATGCCGGACGCCGATGTGCTGGGGGAAGGAGTAGCAGCCCAGCACGGCGGTGGGTTCGTCGGCGTTGGGGCCGAGCAGGGCGATGCGGCGCGGCCCGGCGAGCGGCAGGGTGCCGTCGTTGCTCAGCAGCACGACGGCTTCCTCGGCGAGTGTGCGGGCCAGCGCGCGGTTCTCCGGGCCGTCGAGGTCGATCCGGCCGCGCAGGGCGTCCGGATCGACCGGGGTGCCCGGATCATCCGGGCCGGCCCCGCCGAGCGCGGCCGGCAGGGGGTCCCAGTCCGGGTCGAGCAGGCCCAGCTCCGCCTTCTGGGTCAGGACCCGGCGCAGGGCGCGGTCGACCAGCGCCTCCGGTACCCGGCCGTCGGCCACGGCCTCGGCCAGGGGCGCGCCGTAGGTCTTGACGTTGGGCAGCTCGACGTCGATGCCCGCGCGCAGCGCCGAGCCGGCGGCGCCGGCCCAGTCGCCCGCGACGCCGTGCAGGGTCTTCAGGAAGGCGACGGCGAAGTAGTCGGCGACGACGGTGCCCTCGAAGCCCCAGGTGTCGCGGAGCAGCCCGGTGAGCAGATCCTCGTCGGCCGCGGAGGGTATCCCGTCGGTGTCGGTGTAGGCGTTCATCACCGACCGGGCGCCGCCCTCGCGGATCGCCATCTCGAAGGGCGGCAGCAGCACGTCGGCGCGCTCCCGCGGGCCCACGGAGGAGGGTGCGAGGTTGCGGCCGGCGCGGGAGGCCGAGTAGCCGGCGAAATGCTTGAGGGTGGCGACGATTCCCGCGCACTCGAGGCCCCGCACATAGGCCGTCCCGATGGTGCCGACGAGGTACGGGTCCTCGCCGATGGTCTCCTCGACCCGGCCCCAGCGGGCGTCGCGCACCACGTCCAGGACGGGCGCGAGCCCCTGGTGGACGCCCACGGCGCGCATGTCGCGGCCGATGGCGGCGGCCATGCGCCGCACCGTGTCCGGGTCGAAGGTGGCGCCCCAGGACAGCGGGACGGGGTAGGCCGTCGCCCCCCAGGCGGCGAAGCCGGCCAGGCACTCGTCATGCGCGAGAGCGGGGATGCCGAACCGGTTCGTGGCGGCGATGCGGGCCTGGGTGCGGGCCAGTGAGAGCGCGCCCAGGGCGGGGTCGACCGGGACGGTGCCGAAGGGGCGGGTCAACTGGCCCAGCCCGGCGGGCAGGAGCGCGTCGAGATCGACGGGCTCCTCCATGTCGTGCTGATGGGGGGCCACCTCACCGCCCTGATCGGAGGCGCCCACCCACACTCCGTACAGCTGGGCGGTCTTCTCCTCAAGGGTCATCGCGCCGATCAGGGCGTCGACCCGCGCGGTGACGGGGACGGCGGGGTCGTTCCAGACGGGGGTGCCGGGGGCGGTATCCGAGGCCACGCTGGCGTTCACTTTCCTCCTACGCCCCTCGGGCCCCGGTGCAGGGAGCGACGGGCGAACGGTTCGACGAGCAGGTCAGGGCGGGGTGTGGCGTCTCCAGGCGGCGTCGCCGCCGGTCAGCGGCTGAACCCGGCGGTCAGGCCGCTGAGCAGCTGACGGCGGCCGAATGCGTACAGGACCAGGACGGGCAGGGTGGTGAGGACGACGGCGGCGAGCACGGCGGGGACGTTGACCCCGTACTGGCCCTGGAAGGTCCACAGCGCCAGCGGCAGGGTCCGCAGGTCCGGGCTCTGCGTGAGGACCAGCGGCAGCAGGAATCCGTTCCAGATGGTCAGCCCGTTGAAGATGGTCACGGTGAGGATGGCCGGCCGGGTCAGCGGTGCCGCCAGCCGCCACAGCGTCGCCCACTCGGTGGCGCCGTCGACCCGCATCGAGTCGAAGAGCTCCTTGGGCACGTCGCGGATGAAATTGGCGAGCACCAGCACGGACAGCGGAATGGCGAAGGCGATCGACGGGAGGATCAGCGCCGGCAGGCTGTCGTACAGGTTCAGCCTGATGATGATCAGGTAGACCGGGATCACCGTCGCCTGCAGCGGGATGGCCAGGCCCATGAGGAACAGCCCGTTCATCGCCCGCAGGAACCGCATGCGCCAGCCACGCACGATCGCGTAGGCGGCCATGAAGGAGAACGCGACCGCCGGTACCACGGCGCCGGCGGTGACCACGACGCTGTTCACGAAGTACCGGAGGAAGTCGGACTCGATGACCAGCCGGTAGTTGTCCAGGGTGGGGCTGCCCGTGGGCACCAGCGGGTTGCTCGCGTAGTAGTTGCTCTGGGCCTTGAGACTGGTGATGAGGGTCCAGTACAGGGGTACGGCGACGACGGCGAGCCAGAGCCATCCGGCCAGCCCGCCGGCCCAGTTGCGCCGGCGGGCGGGCTGCGGGGAACGGTGCTGCCGCTCGCGGTGCGCGGCCTTCTGCGGTCGTCGCGGCTTGGTCAGCATGGTGGTCACGTCAGGCCCCCTCGAGTTGGCTCGCGCCGGCGTCCCGGCCGCCGAGCCGGCGCAGCAGCAGGGCGAGGGCCAGGCCCACCAGGACGAGGATGACCGCGATGGCGCTGGCCGGTCCCATCAGGCTGGCCTGGAAGCCCCGCTTGTACATGTCCAGGGCGAGGACCCGGGTGGCGTCGCCGGGGCCGCCCGCGGTCAGGACGAAGATGAGGTCGAAGAAGGTCAGCGACCCGACCACCATCAGCGTGGACGAGGTGATGATGGTGTACTTCAGCTGGGGCAGCGTGATGCCGAAGAACTGCCGGATCCGTCCGGCCCCGTCCAGCTGCGCCGCCTCGTACAGGGACTTCGGGATCTGCTGGACACCACCCTGGTAGATCAAGGTGTGGAACGGGATGAACTGCCAGGAGACGACGAAGACGACGACCCCGAGGGCGAGCCCGGGGCGCCCCAGCCAGTCCTGGCTGAGCAGCGGGATCCCCAGCCCGGCGCCGAGCCCGAAGTTGGGGTCCAGCAGGGCCTTGTACGCGATCGCGATGGCCGCGGAGCTGAGCATCAGGGGGACGAAGTACACCACGCCCAGCACCGCACGGTAGCGCTGCCGGCCCGCCAGGAAGACGCCGAGCAGGATGCTCAGCGGCGTCTGGACGGCCCAGGACAGGGCCATCACCGCGAACGTCACCCAGAGGGCGTGCGGGAGTCCGGGGTCGGTGAGCACCGCGCGCCAGCTGGTCAGCCCCGACGGGCGGATGGTGCCGATCCCGTCCCACGTGGTGAAGCTCAGCGCCAGGACACCGACGAGCGGAATCACGGCGAAGCCGACGAAGACCACCAGCGCCGGCGTCGCCAGCCACGGCAGGATGCTGCGCGGTGCGCGACGTGGCGGGTGGCCGGTGAGCGCGCTCATTTCCCGATGACCGCGTTGAGGTTGCGGGCGAACCGCTCGGGAGAGATGGACAGCTGGAACAACTTGACGATGTTGTCCAGCAGGGTCTCGGCGGCCGTCGGGCTGAGCGCCTGGTCCCAGGACTGGACGAACACCTCGGCCTTGCTGGCGATGTCGTAGGTGAACCGCAGGAAGTCGGCGCTCTCGGAGGCGGCCAGCAGCTTCTCCGTGCCCAGTCGGATCGGGACCGACCCGTTGTCGATCCACTGCTTCACCTCGGCCTCCTGGAGGACGCCGGTGGCGAAGAAGTCCTTGGCGATCTTCTTCTGCTCCGCGCTCGCCTTCGAGGAGATGGACAGGTACTGGGCGGGGTTGCCGACCGTGTTGCTCGGATCGCCCTTGCCGCCCTCGACGGGCGGGAAGGTCATGTAGCCCAGCCCGCCGCCGGAGACGAAGTCCCCGCCGTCGGTCTGCTGGATGCCGTACGACCAGGCGCCGTGCAGCATCATCGCGGCCTTGCCGGTGTACAGCAGTGCCTGGTCGGCGTTGGAGTCCGCGGTGATCGAGGAGAAGCCCTTGATGAACCCGTCGGCCTCGACCAGCTCCTGCGCCTTGGTCAGCGCCTTGATGGCGTCGGGGTGGGACCAGGCGTCCTTCTCGCCCTCGATGACGGCCTGGAAGACCTCGGAGCCGCCGATGCGGTCGAACAGGAACTCCAGCCACATCATGCTCGTCCACCGGGACTGACCACCGAGGGCGAACGGTGCTATGCCCTTCGCGTTGAACTTGGGCACCAGCGCCATGATGTCGTCCCAGGACTCCGGCGGTTCCACGCCGACCTGGTCGAAGACCTTCCTGTTGTAGTAGAGGATGATCGGCTGCACGGTCTCGCACGGCATCGCGTAGATCTTGCCGTCGACCGTCGCCGCGCCGAACGAGGACGGGAACAGCCCCTCCTTGACGTCGGAGTGCTCCTCGAAGAACGAGGTGAGGTCCTCGACCTGGCCCGCCTCCGCGTAGGTGCGCAGGGTCCCGCCGCCCCAGCCCCAGATGATGGTGGGCGCCTGCCCGGAACCGATGGCGGTCTTGATCTTCGTCTTGTACGCGTCGTTCTGGAAGGTGGTGTCCTTGATCTGCCCGTCGGGGTGGGCCTTGTTGAACGCGTCCACCGCGCCGGCTCTGGCCGTTTCCTGCGGCTGGCCGTTCAGGTACCAGTACGTGGCCCCGCCACCGCTCCGGCCGGGTCCGGACGAGCCGCCGCAGGCCGTCAGCGCCGCGGAGACCGGCACGCCGGCGGCCAGGGCGAGAAGGGTACGTCGGGAGAGCGCCATGTCTTTTCTCCGTACTCGAGAGCCGCCGGCTTCTCGTGAGTCATGGTGAAAGGTTTTCGAAACATCTGTCTCTGAGCCCTGTCCGTGCAAATTAGGTTTCGGGTCGAGCGACTGTCAAGGTGCGTGCGGGCACGTTGTTGGGCGGCAGGCGGCTGCATAAAATCGGGCGGAGAAGGGTCCTGGGGGTCTCGGTAGAGACCGAAACTGTTTCGAAAAGAACCGCGTCGGGGAGTGCCGTGGCCGGCCGGTCCACCGGCCTCAGTGCAGGTCCCGCCGCCGTTCGGGCTGCCGGGCCGGACCGCCCGGCAGCCGCCTCGGCGCGCCGGGGCGCCGCCCCTGGAGGCGGGCGCGGGCGCACGTGGCCGGGACGGCGTGCCGCACGGTGACCGGGTTGCTTTCCCCCGCGGTCGCCCGCGGCTCACGCGGATCGGGGGAGGCGTCGAGGCGAAGGGCCGGCCGGCGCCTCCCCCGACGAGCGCGGCGCCGGATTGCCGTACGGTTGACCGGCTCCACCTGCGCCGCCGTCCCGTCCGGCGGCTCACCACACCGGTGGACGTACAGCTGAGAGGAACCGATGCGAGCGAACGGCAGGCGCACCACGCTGGCGGACATCGCCCAGGCGGCCGGGGTCTCCGTCGCGACCGTGTCCAAGGTGGTCAACGGCCGCGGTGACGTGGCGCCGCGCACCCGCGCCCGGGTGCAGGAACTGCTCCACCAGCACGACTACCTCGCGCCCGTGTTCCGTCACACCGAGGCCGTCGAGAGCCCGACCATCGAGGTGCAGTTCAAGGGGGGCCTCAAGTCGTACGTGGCCGAGACCCTGGAGGGCATCGTCGACGCCGCGGCCGAACTGGGGGCCTCGGTGGTGGTCAGCAAGGCGTCCAGCGCCCCGCACTGGGCCCGGGACCTGGTCTCCGCCGGGCGCCGCGCCGTCATCGCGGTCACCAGCGTGTACACCGCGGCGCATCTGAACGAACTGGCCCGGTCCGGGCTGCCGCTGGTCGTGCTCGACCCGCTGCACCTGCCGGACAGCCGGGTCCACAGCGTCGGGGCGACCAACTTCGCGGGCGGCCTGGCCGCGACCCGGTACCTGCTCTCCCTCGGCCACCGCCGCATCGCCTATCTCGGCGGACCCGCCATGGCCGTGTGCAACCAGGCACGCATGCACGGCTACCGCGCCGCGCTGGAGGCGGAAGGCGCACAGGTGCCCGAGGCCTACGTCCGGCCCGGAGAATTCACCTACGAGACCGGGTTGCTCGGCGCCACGGAGCTCCTGGGCCTGGACGAGCGGCCGACGGCGATCTTCGCGGGCAACGACGAGATCGCCCTGGGCGTGATCGAGACCGCCCGCGCCCGGGGCCTGCGCGTCCCCGAGGACCTGAGCGTGGTCGGCTTCGACGACACCAGCCTGGCCCGGATGGCCTCACCACCGCTGACCACCGTGCGCCAGCCGCTGCGGGAGATGGGCGGTGCCGCCCTGCGCACCGCCCTCCGGCTGGCAGGCGGTGAGAAGGCCGAGTCCCACCACGTCGAACTCGCCACCGAACTCGTGGTACGCGCCTCCACGGCGCCGCCCCGGGGGCGGTAGAGGGCCGGCTGCGGAACGCGCTGTGTGACCGGCCGTCCCCGTATCAGGGCCGGTCCGGGGCAGAGGGGTGCGCCGCGTGGCCGCCTCACTGCCCTCACTGCCCTCACCGCGGTGGCAGTCGTGGGCCCGGGCGTACTGGGCGGGTGTCCGGCCGTACTGCTGCTCGAAGGCACGGATGAAGTGACTGCTGTCCGCGAACTGCCAGTGGGCGGCGAGTTCCGAAACGCTCAGCCGGCCGCGCGGCGCGGCCAGGAGCCGAAGACGGGCCTGCTCCAGCCGGCGGCGGAAGCAGGCGCCCACGGACTCCCCGGCCGCGGCGAACACCCGGTGCGGCGTCCCTACCGAGATGCTGAGCTCACGGGCCGGCATCGAAGGGGAGAGATCAGGGCCGGTGAGGCGGCTGTCCACGATGTCCTTCGCCGCCTGCGCCACCGCCCGGGCCAGACGGGGCTCGTCGCCGTCGAGCTCCCGCCGCAGCACGCCCCCGACCAGCTCGACCAGGGCCGCCGGGGACGTCGCCGAGTCCGACACCCGGAGTCCCCACGGGGTCGCGAACGCCGGCTCCGGCGGCCCGGTCGAGTACCTGATCATGTTCGGGCCACAGGGAGAGCGCCTGCGACCGCGCACCCCGCCCGCCCCCGGCCCCGGGGCCCGGTAGCCGGCGGCGAACGAACGGCCCGACGTCCCCAGGCAGTGCCGCTGCCCGACGAGGCCGGCTTGGACGTCGGCGCCTCATCGGCATACCCGCGCTGACCGCGCACCAAGCGGTCGAGAGCCGCGCGGTCGGCAGGGTCCTGGTGGACGTCACCTCCTGACGTTCAGCACCTCGTGGAGGGCGCAAGCGCGTGCCTCACGGGTCCTTGATGGCGAAGATGATCCGGTGGTTCACGATGTCGCGATCGACGCTCCGGGCAGCTGTTGCACAGGCCCGGCAGACGACGCCGAGAACGCATGGCCGCAGGCCCGTACATCGAAGCGTTCCGGCCCAAAGCCGGCACCTGTGACTCCGGGCCGTTCATTTCGTGTGGCGAGTCCGTGAAGGCGGATGAGGTGCGGGCAGCCGCTCACCGTTGCCCCTCCGCCGTCACCGCCTGATCCTCACTGTTCGTCACACGTTGTTCGCGCGCCGCCGTTTGGTCCCACCGGGCTGGGACGAGAGCTGTCAGCATCAGGAGCGCGGTCAGGACGAATGCCCAGGGGTAGCCGGTGAAGCCGGCCACCGCGCCGAAGCCCACCGCGCCGAAGCCCATACCCGCGTCGTAGGCGACATTCCACAGGGCGCTCACCGTCCCGTACCCGGAGGCCGGGACCCGGGAGTACATCAGCGTGATGGTCGCGCTCTGGGTGATGCCGAAGCCGACGCCGAATACGGCCGCACCCGCGACGACCGCGACGGGGACGCCCGTGAGGGCAACGACGAGGATGCCGGAGGCTGAGACGACCAGCCCCGGTACGACCAGCCCGGCGGCTCCGCGCCGGTCGGAGTGCCGGCCGGCGAACCAGCGGGATGCGGTCGCGGCGGCCGGTTGCGCGAAGAGCGCCGCGGTGACCGCGCCGGAATGGCCCGGCGCCACGGCGAGCGGCAGAAAGGTGACGACGATCCCCGCGCCCACCGCGGTGACCGCGAACACGACCGTGGGGCGGCCCAGCGTGCCGGAACGAGCCCCGGCGAAAATGCCCAGGGGCGGCCCCGATACCGCTTCCCGGCCGGGCAGGCCCGGAACGGCGGCGATGGAGACCAGGGCGATCAGTGCCGCCACCCAGCAGACGGGCCCGTACCCCGTGTGCGCTGCCAGCCAGGACCCGAGCGGCAGGCCCACCAGGGATGGCACGCCGGCCATGACGCCGATCAGGGCCAGCCCTTCCCCGCGGCGTTCGGGCGGAATCAGCGGCGCCGTCAGAGCCCCACCCGCCACCAGGGTGAACGCGAACCCGAGTCCCCGGACACAGCACACCGCGGCGATCCACACCATGCTCTGCGACATCGTCAGGGCCAGTGCCGGTGCGCCCAGCAACAACAACCCCGCCCCCAGCATCAGGCGGTAGCCACAGCGTGCAGCCAACCATGGGGCCGTCAGCTCGCCGACCACCGTGGCCGACATCAGCACACCGGTGGCCAGGCCCGCCTTGTCGCTGCTCCCGCCCGGCCCGCTTTGCGCGTACGCCGGGACGACCGACAGCAGCAGAAAGAAGCTCGCCGAGGAACCGATGACCGTCACAAAGCGCAGCAGCAGCGGGCGGGTCACCAGACGCGGTCGCGCCCCGGCAGCACGGTCCTCAGGACCGACGGATGAGGCCATGGGGTGAAACCTAGGGGCCGGAGCCGCCCGAAGGCTTCCCGTTTCCAAGCCTGTTCAGCAAGCCGGTTCGTCGCCGGCTCCCGGAGGGCCGTACGGCCGGCTCTGGGGCGGGGGCTGCCCAAACCGTCTCCGCGCCTACGGGCGCCCACCGGCTTGGGCGAGTTCATCCGCACTTGTGCAGGTGGCCAAAGACGCTGTGCGCGGTCGCGGTCGCGGTTGCGGTTGCGGTTGCGGGGTGCGCACCCTCGGCCTTGACAATCCATGTCAACGACTGAAAGCTGACCGACCAGTCGGTATGAAGTGGCGGGCCGTGGGCGAACTGCGCGACTCCACTGCTGGGGGCGTGCTCGACGCGCTTCCGGCGGATCCGCCCCCGCGCCGCCCGTTGCTGTGGCCGCTCGGCTTCCCGCGGACCGGCCTGATGTGGCAGCGGCAGACGGCACTGGCCGTGCACGGTGACCGGGTGGTGGCACCGAACAGCGCGGACTCCCCCGGGTCCAGCCCCGGACGGCCCCGCCCCGGCGCTGAACCGGTACCGGGCCTGGCGTCCCGACGGTGCGATCGGCGTCATCGACGTCTCCACGCCGTACGTCCGGGACACGGGGGACAGCACCTTCGGCCCGGCGGCCGCGCAGGAGACCGGGCAGCGGGTCACGGACCGTACCGGTTCGAGACCCTTTGGAGGAAGCCACCGGGTCTCCGAGGAGGCGCCCGAGACGCTGAGCCGCCTGCCGCTCGGACATCTGCGAGCGCGCGGCGAGTACGGAACCACAGTGAACTCCCCGTCTGTTGACTCTCAGAAGAGGTGACCCGATGAAGACAGCGCGAACAGCCTGGCGCCGACTCGAACCCGTACACGTCATGATCTACTTCGTCCCCGAGGGACGGCGGCGGTACGCCGACCTCGGACTCAGCGGACGCACCGGGTACTTCGTATCCCGGAGCGCCGCCTTGGGCCGAGCATCCGCCGAGCTGGTCATCTCGACCTTCTACAACTTCAACCCCGATTTCGTACGGAAGGCAGTCGACGGGGCCTGGGACACGGCGACGCCGCAGCAGGTGCTGGACGCGCGGCACGCCGCCGCGAGCGAGGCCCTGCGACGGGCCGGGATCCACGAACTGCCCGCTCTGGACGAGGTCCTGGCGCTGACCCGCAGGGCCGCCGAGGCGGCCTGCGAACACGCCCAGGGCCGCGCGCTGTTCGCCGCGCATGCCGCTCTGCACTGGCCGGAGGAACCGGTGCTGCAGTTGTGGCACGCCCAGACCCTGCTCCGGGAGTTCCGTGGGGACGGCCATGTCGCGTGCCTGCTGAGCGAGGGCGTCGGGGGCCTGGAGTCCCTGGTTCTGCACGCCGCCACCGGCGAGGTTCCCGTCGACTTCCTCAAGGGAAGCCGCGCGTGGCCCGAGGAGGAGTGGGCCGGCACCGAGGAAAGCCTGCGCTCGCGGGGTCTTCTCGACGGCGACTCCCTCAGCCCGGAGGGCGTACGCCTGCGCCGGCACATCGAGGACCGCACCGACCAGCTGGCCCTTCCCGCCTACGCCGCCCTGGGTGAGGCCGACTGCGAACGCCTCGCCGAACTCGCGAGCCCCTTCGGCCACGCGGTCGTCGACGCCGGCCTCCTCAAGATCGGCTAACCGATACCTCCACCCCTTCCGCCTCGTGGTCGTCCTGCTCGACCGGGCGGCCATGGCCGACGACAGAGCTCTGGCCGCCACTGGTCACGGCGCGGCATCCGACGGCGGTTGTGGTCCGGCCGCTGGGTGGCAATGACGCCGGCCGTAAGATGCGGGCGAGGAGCCGGTACGGCCGCGGCTGTCCCGGAGGGGGCCCGCGCCCGCCGTACCGGCCCACCGCGAGGCGGGCATGGGACTCCGCTCGGCCGCGGAGCACGCGCGGGGCCGGCTCGTCCGGCGCCTCGCTACAGGACGGACATGCCGCTGAGATCGACGACGGAGGGCTTCCGCCCGGACTCGGCAAACTCCCACGCCGCGATCTCCGCGCTCTCCGGCACGCGGTAGACGAACAGCATCTCGTCCTTGCGGCCGGGCCGAAGCCGGTCGTCGCAGTCGGGATTCCCCGGGACACCGTAGAGGCCGGCGAGGGGTTCGTAACGGCGGCCCCGGTCGTCGACCAGGGTGCTGGTGAAGGGCGGTGAGCAGGTCAGACCCATACTGGCCTTCGTGTCGTTGCGGACGACGGTCTCCAGTGCCACGATCTTCCCTTTGCCGCCCGCCCGCTCCGTGCCTCCCTCCATTGCGATCTCGTCGGCGTCCCATACTCTGCCGATCTTGACTGCCACGCCGCCGCTGCGGGCCTCCTCGCCGCCCGTGAAACGGGTCGCCGGCCCAGTGCTCCCTGCGGTCGCCCCGGGGCCGGGGTCGGAGCCGGCCGGGCCGCCGCAGGCAGTCATGACCAGGGCCGCGCAGACGGTCGCGGCGGTGGTGGTGGCGCGAGTGCGCATGGTGTCCCCCAGTGGTGTGGTCGTCCATGATCCTCCGGGACACTACCGGCGCCGCAGGGCCGTGTGGCCGACTCGTTACCGTGCACGAACTGTCCCTCCGGTCACGGTCTCCACAGTGGGAGGGGAGGTGCAGACACGAACCGCGAGCAAAGCTACGAGAGGCCCCCCTCGGCGGACGGCTCAACAGTCGGCGGGAACTGCTCCGGTCACTCCAGGCTCACCGCGCCCGCTGAGGCGCCGGCGGCGGACGCGGCGGGGGATGGGGTGGGGGTGGTCGAGGTCGTGGGCGCGGGGGCGGAAACATGGAAGAAGGCGACGTAGACGCCGATGGCCCACAGCGGCGACGAGATGCGCCAGGCCGAGGATGTGATGGCCAGGGCGAGCGCGACACAGGCGAGCATGCCGGGAACGGGGAAGACGATCCGGCTCAGTGGCACCCAGGTGGCATGCGCTTGCACCTGATCGACGGGCGGCTTGCTCGTCAGGACCTCGAGCTCCGGGGAGCGCCCCAGCCGTCCGGCCAGTTGCTCTTCGACGGCACCGAGGCGGCCTTCCGCGTTGCGCCGCCCGAGCTGCTTCAGCAGAGGCACGCTACCGAGTCGGCGACCTGGTACGCGTGTGCCGCTCACCCAGGGGATGTAGAACGCGACGAGCGTGCCCAGCGTCGCAAGGAGCCAGAAGTAGAAGACGAACCACAAGAAGGTCTGTCGCATGCCCATGGGAGTGCAGAGTGGCATGAGGCACTGAGCCTTTTCCATCATCGGTCTGAGCCGGCCGGATGCAGGGTGAGGACGGCTTGGACCAGGGCGGTGATCCGGGTGGTCGAGCAGCGGAGCACTTCACCGGGGGTAGTGATCATCCCCGGGGTGCATGACGCGTCAGTCCCACCAGAAGTCCCAGTTGTGGACACCGGTCATCCGCTCGGCGTACGCGGCCAGTGTGTATGGCCGGCTGCCCTGCCAGATGGTGTCGGGGCAGAAGGCGAAGTGTTCGGCCGCGATGAGCAGAGCGTCCTCCTCCGTCACCGGTGGGGCGGCGACGCTGAGGTGCAGGGTGGAGAATCCGGCCGCGACGACACGGGCGCCGAATCGGTGCTCCCAGTCGCGGATGACGGCGGAGAACTTCGCCGTGTCGTTGTCGTAGTTGGCGGGTCCCGACCAGCCTGCCGCCGTGAGGGCGTCGGCGCCTGAAGCCGCGGCGGCCAGCCCCAGCCGTGACTGCGGGCGGTCCGCGAGAAAAGCCTGCGCGTACTCGGCGGCCAGGTCGTCGGCGTCCGCCGCTGCCTGCCGGCTGGGGGCGGTGCCGGGCCAGCGCTGTCCGTGGGGGGCTGTTTCGGCGAGGCGCTGCTCGACGGAGGGCGCGTCGTCGTCTTCGTCGACGGCGGTGTGCGCCGCCCACCATTCCGCGAGGAGGCCGGCCGGTTCGTGGTCCGTCGGGGAGGACATCTGCTTGCGTCGTCCCCCGGATCGAGTGCGTCGAGCAGGAGCGGCCAGAGGCCGGAACGCGTGTGCTCGGCGTGTATCCGCGCCCATAGTCCGGCTGTGGCCGGACGGTCGCTGAGCCACAGCGGTTGTACGTCTCCGTCGCCCTCGTCAGAGGTGATCAGCCGGGAGGGAGTGGAGTCCCGAGGTTCCTTCCGGGTTCGGCGGGCAAGGGCGGCTGCCGGTGCTGCTGGGATGCCCACACCGCGCGGTCGCGGTACTGCTGGAAGGCGTGCCAGCCGGCCGTCTGCCGCGGAGTGATCAGCTCGCCCTCCGCGCAGTCGAGGACCTTGCAGCGCAGAACGTCCGCGAGGTGGAAGACGGGGTCGAGCACGTCGTCGCCGGAGCCTCTGATGTGGAGCATGATCGAGTCCACCGGGTCTTCCGAGCCGATGTTGAGCTCCATGGACCAGGTGGGGCCGAGGAGTTGCCCCCAGGTGGGGTCGGAGAGGTCGGATTCGGGGACGGCCCGGGTGATGGCCGCGAGGACGTCGTCCCGGCTGCCGAGCGGGGCCGAGGCGTAGTCGTCGGGGATCTGCCGCAGCGAGGCGGCTTCGTCGGGCAGACGCAGGAGCAGCACGTCCCAGCTCATGGTGGGCCTTCCCGGGGTGACGCGTGGACTGGTGGCGGGGGTTCGGTCGTTCAGAGCAGCGTGAGCTGTTGTGCGGGAGGCTGGGGCATGAGCACGTTCCGCAGGTTCCGGATGCTCGTGCGCCAGGGGCCGCCGTCCGACTCGTCCCAGAGTTCCATCAGCTCCGACGGTGCGGTCATGACGCGGTCGAGGGCTTGGAGCGCGAGGTCGCGGAGATCCATGAGGTCGGGGAGGGGCTCTTTCGGTCCGTAGACGGGGTCGGTGGGCTCGCCTTCGGGGCACTGCGCGGCGATGAGGGCGGCCGCCGCGACGGCTTCCTCGGACTCGGGTGCTTCGAGATAGCCCGCGGTGTCGATCACGCGGGTGAGGGTGTCGTGGACGATGCCCGCGCGTTTCTCTGCGGCGGCCTCGTCGAGGGTGCCGCTGAAGTCCGCCGCGGTGTCGTTGCCGAAAGGCCCGACATCCCAAGTGCCCATGAGATTCTCCCGTTTCGTGGCCGTTCTGCGAATCTTGGCAGCAGCCACTGACAAAGAGCCCTGCCCGGGCGGTGACGGGAGCGGTCTCGCGGCTCATCACGGTGGAGGGCGCAGTCAGGGGTATGAAGCCGCCGGTGTCGAGCAGGCTGCGCGCGATGTGGTTGGCCAGGTTACGGAAGCCGAGAACGGTGCCGCGAAGGTGTCGAGTCGGCCGTTGACGGCCTCGGGCACGAGCCCAGAGTGTGACCGCTGGTGGTCGTCCGGTGGTGTTGGGCCGATCAAGCGCGGTCGTGGAGCGTGATCTGGTAGCCGTCGGGGTCGGCGAAGGTGAAGGTCCGGCCGAAGGGGCCGTCGATCGGTGCGGAGACGATGGTGTGACCGTCGGCGACGAGCGCGTCGTGGATGGCCTGGACGTCGGTGGCGTGGAGCCAGATCGCGGCACCGATGCCGGGCTGAGCGACGGATGCGAGGTCGGTGCCGGGAATGACGTCGCGGAGTGCGAAGGCGATCGGCTTCGCCTCGAAGACGACGGCGTGCGGAGGTCCGGCCGGCGAGCGGACGAGGCCGAGGTACTGCTCGTAGAACGCCTGCGAAGCGTCGCGGTCGCGCACTTGGAGCGAGATGAAGTCGGGGCCGGTGACGGGCATGATGACACTCCTTCTCTTCATGTCAGCTTCCTGACACGCATCAACCTATGTCAGAATACTGACATGAAGCAAGAAGGTGTCGGCGTCGACCTGGAGACGTCACTGGGCTACCTGCTCAAAGAAGCGTCGAGCGCCCTCCGTACGGCCATGGAGGAAGTGCTGCGACCGCTCGGGATGAGCGTGACGCACTACTCCTGCCTGGAACTGCTGGCACAACGACCGGGCTTGTCCAACTCCGAGCTCGCGCGCGGCGCGTTCGTGACACGGCAGACGATGAACGTGCTGCTCCAGGCCCTGGAACGAGACGGCTACGTGACCAGGCCCGCGGAAGCACCCGTCGGGAAGGCGCTTCCCACGCGGCTCACGCCTCGCGGCCGGCGAAGCCTCGAGAAGGCGAGCGCAGCCGTCCGGTCCGTCGAGGCCAGAATGCTGGCCGGCCTGACCGAGGCCGAGCAGTCGGACGCGTTGCGGATCCTGCGGCGGATGATCCATTCCCTGCGCGCCGACAACGACGGCGCGTAGCTCGTTCCACGGCGCACGTTTCGACACGGCGCGGTACGGCCACCGGCCCGCTGCGCGACTCCGGCCCAAGGATGCGCTCCCCCACCGGCTGAAGCCGGTGGTCCCCTCGCAAGAAGGTCTGATGGACGAGGATGCCGCCCGACACGCAAACCCGTCATCTCATGGCCCGCGCCATGGCCGCTCCGGCGCCGACGTCAGCATCGGCACGGGCTCCGGGGCCCGCCACGAAGCCCGAATCCACGCCTGACGAGGGGCCGATGCCACCCAGGACTCATGTGATCGATCCCAGCGTTACGCTGAGGTCGTGACAGGCAAGAGAACAAGTGAACGGTGGCTCTTCGCCATGCTTGCCGCTTCCGCGGTGGTCGTCTCGGCGTGCTCGGGGGCGGTCGACCCGGAGAAGCTGCCCGGTGTGTACCGCAACGCCGACGGCGGGCAGATCGAGCTCTCGGCGGACGGCACGTTCTCGGCCACCGGTGTGACGACGGGCGAGGGTGCGGATCCGGTCGACTTCAGTGGCAGCTGGGACTATGAGGATCCGGGAACGTCGAGCGATTTCGTGTACTTGGGGGTCGAGGACGGCGGGCTCGGCAAGATCGGCGGGATCCAGCTCTATGTAGACGATCAGGACACTCTGCACTTCCGGTCCGATCCGGACGGGCCGGTCACACAGGAGCTCAACAAGACGAGCTGAGTGGCCTGACGGCTTGGGCATCTCGGTGACCCCCCGCCCCGCCAACTGCCCCGGAGCCAGCGGCCGGTGGGATGGGCGCGGTTCGCTCTCCTTCATCGCCTCGTTCCACTGCGCGTCCTTGCCGACAGCCGCGCTCGACATCGGTCTGCCCGAGGCCGGGACGCTGCTGTTCTCCTCCTTCGACGGCCGGCTCGATGACGGCGAAGTCCGCTACTCCTGCCGATCCGCCCGCGGCGGCGGC
This sequence comes from Streptomyces xinghaiensis S187, assembly GCF_000220705.2. Lineage (GTDB taxonomy): Bacteria > Actinomycetota > Actinomycetes > Streptomycetales > Streptomycetaceae > Streptomyces > Streptomyces xinghaiensis. Next base: position 874,232 of record NZ_CP023202.1, read on the forward strand.
CCGTACTCCGCGCCCGGCTGGGCGAGCCGGTGAGCGAGGTGGGCGAGCCATCCGCTCGGTGAGTACGGTGCGGGGGGATCGACCTCCATGCCCAGCTCCGCCACGGCCAAGGCATGGTCCGACTCGTCGAGGTCCAGGGCGAGCAGCTCGTGCAGCTCGCCGACGAGGCGGGCGACGAGTTGCGGATCGGTGGAGGCTTGATAGTCCGCGATGGCCGCCTCGTGGTCCTCGAACTCGTCCGGCATGTCCTGCGAGAACCACCCGCCGAGGAACTGGCCGAGCTCCGGGAACCGGGCGTGCCACTCCCGGTTGGTGGCGGGCGCGGCGGGCGGCGGCACCTCGCCCTCCTCGATGCTGTGCCTGATGTGGTCGGCGAGCGTGTGCAGCCACTCCTGGACCTCTCCCTCCGGCAGGCCCACGTCGGGGATGGCGTAGAACTCGCCCAGTCGCAGCCGGAGCCGTCCGGGCGGGTTCTCGGCGTACTCGCGCGCCTGGCGCTCGGCGACCGCCAGTGCCCGGGGACGGGTGTGCCAGGTGTGCCGGAGGTAAGCCGTCAGGGCTTGGCCGGGTGTGTCCGGGGTGTCGTCCGCCGGCTGCCCGGCGTAGGCACGGATCAGCTCGTCCAGCTCGCCGTAGCGGCGGTCGTGTTCGAGAGGGCTCAGGGGCACGGGGGTTGGGCCTTTGCGGATGAAGGGCTGAGGGCTGAGGGCTGTGGCTAAAGGTGGACGGGAAACGTGGCGTGGACGACGAAGCCGTGCGGGGCCGAAGTGTCCCGCTTGAGCACGACACGCGCCGCATGTACGTCGATGGGCTCCCGCCCGGCCAGCATCATCGCCTGCAACAACACCCGGCCGACCGGCTCGGGCCGCGCGGGCCAGGACGCCTCGATGGTCAGCCGCGGACGCGTGCCCTGGGCGAGCCAGCGGTGGATGAGCTGCTCGTTGACGGTGACGACCTGCTGCGTGGCCCATCGGGCGGTTTCACGGTCCGGGTAGGTGGCGGACCGGTTCCGGGACGGCATGGCGGGAGAGACCTCTGAAGGGTGTGGTGTCATGACAGGACGGTGTGCTCTCGCCGCATGTGGTCGTCAACAGCCTGGAGCAGCTGGCGCAGTGCCTCCGGGGACACCCAGCCGATGACAGCGGACAGGCTGTCCTCCATCGCTCGCTTTCCCGGGAAGAGCACGAGAGCGGACTGGGCCTCGGCCGCGAGAGGGGCCAGGAACTCGCCGCAGTAGGGGTGCTCGGAATCGATCGCGGCCTGAATGGAGTCATGAAGAGTCGCGTCTTCCCCGTCGTACACCCAGTTGGCCCCGAAGCCGGAAAGCCGGGGGAATCCGACCTCGACTTCCCAGCGGGCCAGGGGAAGCTCGTCGTAGTCGTCCTGCGGGTCCTGTTCCAGGGCCCGAAGCTTCCCCGCCAGGGAGTGCAGGTACGTGCCGGGCTCCGTTCCCCCGCCGGCTCGTTCCAGCTGCCGGCGGAACTCCTGCGGCAGCGCTTCCATGCCGTCGGCGCGGAGACCGGCGACGTGGTCGAACAGCGCGGCCACCGTGGCGATCGGACACACCCAGTCCGTCACGCCGGTCACCCGCGTGATCCGGACGAAACGCCGCAGCTCCTCGTCGAGGGACAGCGTCTCCCCGGAGTCCCGCACCGCGGCGGCGATATCCAGCACCCTCCTCACCGGACCGTCGATGAAGAGACGTGTGGTGTGCGAGACCACGCTGTCACCGTCCTCGTTGCCAACAGACACGAACCACGAACAAACCTACGAGAGGCCCCCTCGACGGACGGCTCAACAACTGGCGTGAACTACTCCGGGTCACTCCAGGCTCGCCACTACCGTCGCGGCCGCGGTGAAGGACGCGGCGGGGATGGGATAGGGGTGGCCGAGGTCGTAGGCGCGGCACAGGCGGTTGCGGTGGGTGACGCCGCCGACGAGCGCCTCCAGGTGGACCGCGTGGGCCAGGCCGGCGAGGCCGGTGTCGTCGAGCTGGAGGCGCCAGCGGTTGGCGTCGCGGTCGAAGTGGGCCTCCGTCAGCGCCTCCCACAGGGTCTCGGCCGGTGCCGGGGCGCCGGTCAGGTCGGGGACGAGATGGGCGTAGCGGCGCAGCAGCAGCATCTCGGCGGGCTGGAGGGCGATCTCCCGCCAGGCGGGGTCGGCTGCCTTGGCCGCCCAGGCCGGGGAGGGCGGGGCGGTGTGGGTGCGGGCGTGTCGCCAGGCCAGGGCGTCCAGGCCGTCGGGGCCGATGCGAGCGGCCCGCGCGCCGGCCGGGCGAGGGGCGCCCGGGGTGAGGGCTTCTTCGGCCGGCGCGGTGGTGGCCAGCCCGGCCCACTCCAGGGCCCGTACCGCATGGCCGTCCACCACGCCGTCCACCGGGACCCAGCACTGACGTACCGTCTCGGCGGCCCACTCCGCCTCCGCGAGGCGCTCCAAGACCTCCCACTGCTTATCGCTGATCTTGCCGAGCATCTACCGTGCCCCTTCCCACACTGGGTCCGGCGACCCGTGCCGCCGGGCAGTGCCGGGATCCTGCCGTATCGGCTACCGTCCCGGCAGGGCTTTCGCCCGTACACCACGCGTACAGTTCCCGACTGTCCGCGGCCGGGTTCGGCTGTGTTCGGTGGCAGTTGTGGGCGGTCCCGTCAGCCTTGGTGTGGCCATGAGTCGAACGGGCCGGTGGATACGACGCGGCTCCCGTTCCGTGTCTATCCGGGGTTCCTGAGCTGGATCAGCAGTTCGCTGCCTGCGTCGCTGCCGTCGCCACGATCGGCCGCGGCAGGTCCGGTCGTTGAACCGCTCCGGGACAATCCGGAGCCTCCACCGATCCCGGAGCGGTTCAAACTGCCCCACTTCGAGGCAGTCTGCCGATACCATCCCGTTCCGGTGGCTGGGGGACTCCATTCATGGTGGTGTGTCAGCCTCATGGCGCTCCACCGCAGAAGAGGAACGAATACCCTGTGAGCATCGCTCGCTCAGACGGGCGGGTACAGCCTGCCCGCGCCGGTGACCCGAAGCGGGTCGGCCCCTACCGGATCACCGGCCGTCTCGGCTCGGGCGGCATGGGCACCGTCCACGCCGGTCTCGACCCTGCCGGCCTCCGCGTGGCCCCGTCTGCGGCCGAACGCCATGAGGCATTGGCCGCCCCCGACCCGGGTCACCAGCGCGAGTCCAGCGCCCCGTCTCCCTCCTGGCCTGCGCAGATCCCGGGACCGGGGCGTCGGCGAGGAGCACGGTGGTCCCTGTTGTATGGGGAGCGGCGCCGGTGCTCCCAGTCGGGAAGAGGCCGGTGAACGGACAAGGGGTTCTTTGGCCGGTCGCCGGCCGGATCGGCCCGGCACGGGTGGTTGACCGCGGGGGTGAGGGGTTGACGGCGGCGTGCAGCGGCGCGGTACGGCCGGCTACGTCTACCGGATCGGGTGACGGACGAAACGGGCGTGGTTGACACCTCTGCGAGGTGGGAGCGCGAGGGCTCCCAGAGGGCTCCCCGTCGCTCCCACCCCGGGAATGGCAAAGGCCGTTCCCACTACTCACGGAAACGGCCTATGACCTGCGAAAACGCTGGTCGGGACGACAGGATTTGAACCTGCGACCCCTTGACCCCCAGCACGGCGCCATGGCCCCGCAGCAAAGCCCTGAACAGCCGTAGAGCGCCGTAGGGCTACCCCTGAGAGCTGGCCGCGCTGCTGAACCGACTCCCGCGCGGTGTACTGCGCCGGGCACGGCTGCTGGTGCGCCCGGACACTGTGCTGTCGCTGGCACCGTGACCTGGTCTCGCGCCGCCACGCAGCCCGTTCCCGGCCAAGCGTGCGGGTCGGCCGCGTATGGTGCGCTCGATCCGCGTTCTCGTGCTGCGTCTGGCGCGGGAGAATCCCGGCTGGGGCTACCGGCGGGTCCACGGCGAGCTGCTGGTTGTGGGCGTGCAGGTGGCCGCCTCCACGGTGTGGGAGATCCTGAAGGAGGCGGGGATCGAGGTCGTACTCAGCGGGGTCCGGATGCCGCGGATGAACGCGCTCATGGAACGGTGGGTGCAGACGTGCCGACGCGAACTGCTGGACCCACCGGCCCCACCAAGGCATCGCAGAGAACTTCCACCGGGACAAAAGATCGACGCGACTGTGGACTCGCCGACCTCTTCCGCCGCAACGCCCACTCCGCGGCGGCAACACACGACCAAAGCCTATCTCGGACCCGGGCCAGACGCATACCGGCTGACACCGGCACACAACGACATACGATTCGCGGCAGCTCTGAACTGGGCGCTGACCAGGGACTTGGCACATGATGGAGGCGGAGGAAGAACCGGCGGGTGTGTTCAGGAGCCGCAGCCGGATGCCCCGGAGACCCCCGAGATGATGGAGGCAAGGCGGCGATGACGGTCCCGAAGGAGCCCATGCCCGGCGGGTCTGGGCGAATGTTCAACGTGGCACAGATGGCCCTCGCGGTCCTGGACGGACAGGGAGTGGTCACCAGCTGGACCGTCGCAGCGGAAGGCCTGGTCGGCTACCGGGATGACGAAATCTTGAACCGGCCCGCCGCGGCGTTGTTGGACCGGCCCGAGGAACGGGCGGCCGCCGCCTCCGTAGCAGAGCAGTGCCGCGCGCAGGACGGCTGGGACGGCGTCGTTCCCGTGCGGCACCGCGACGGACGGACTCTGACGCTGAGGGTGCGGGTCTTTCCCTTGGTGGATCCGGCCGGGAGCGGCCGGTGGGCAGTGCTGGCCTGGAATGAGCGGCAGACGCCGGGCCCGGGGCTGGACCAGAAGATGCTCGAGGCGCTACTCGCGCACTCGCCGATCGCCGTGGCGGTACTGGATACGGACCTGCGCCACGTCTGGGTCAACGACATGCTGACGTACGGTGGTGAGTGGCCTCGCGAACGACGGCTGGGCCGGCGACTGACGGAGATGATACCGAGCGAGGAATCCAAAAGAACCGAGGCGCAGTATCGGCGGGTGCTGGAGACCGGGGTTGCGTTGCTCAACCGCGAAAGCCTCATGCCCAATCCGACGGACCCGACCCGGCGGCGCGCGTGGTGGGAAAACATCCTCCCGCTCCAGGACTCGGCCGGCCGGGTGCTGGGCGTGTGGTTCATGGCCCTGGACGTCACCGAGCAATGGCGGGCCCGGGAACGCCTGGCTCTGCTGGCCGAGGCCAGCGAGCGCGTCGGCAGCACACTCGACGTCGAACGGACCGCGCAGGAACTCGCCGATGTCGCGGTGCCGCGCTTCGCCGATGTTGTCGCCATCGATCTGCTGGAGCCCGTCCTGCGCGGTGAGGAACCTCCTCCCGGGCCGGCCGGCAGCAGTGACGCCCTGCGCCGCGCCGGGCAGCAGTCGGTCCACAGGAGGGGGCCCGAGACGACCGGGGAGGTCGGCGAGCTGCTCCGCCTCCTGCCTACCGCGCCCAAGGAACGCTGCCTGGGCGACGGCTTGGCCGTGGTGGAATCACTCGCGGACCCCTCCGCCAGCGCCTGGCTCGCCGAGGACCCGGCGCGGGCGGCCGAGATCCGCGCATCCGGGATCCACTCGTTTCTGGTCGCGCCGGTGCGCGCGCGGGGGGTCTGCCTGGGCGTGGCGACCTTCGCGCGGTCCGAGTGCCCGGATGCGTTCGACCGGGGCGACGCGAGCCTGGCCGAGGAACTCCTGGCCCAGGCCGGAGTGTCCCTGGACAACGCCCGCCGCTTCACCCGGGAGCACCGGGCGGCCCTGGTGCTGCAGCACAGTCTGCTTCCGCACAGCCTGGCCGGTGGGACCGTTCTGGAGGTGGCCTCGCGCTACCTGCCGGCCCACGCCCCGCACGCGGTGGGCGGTGACTGGTTCGACGTGATCCCTCTCTCCGGCGCCCGGGTCGCTCTGGTCGTCGGAGACGTGGTCGGGCACGGGATGCACGCCGCCGTCACCATGGGCCGCCTGCGCACGGCCGTGCGCACGCTGGCCGATCTGGATCTGCCCCCGGATGAGCTGCTGGCCCACCTGGACGATCTCGTCATCAGCCTGGTGGAGCAGGAGGAAGGCCACGAGGCAACCGCGGACAGACCGCCGGACATCGCCGCCTCGGCACTGGGGACCACCTGCCTGTACGCGGCCTACGATCCGGTCACCCGACGGTGCACGCTGGCACGCGCCGGTCACCCCCCGCCCGCGCTCGTCGGGACCGACGGCACGGTCACCTTCCCCGACCTGCCAGCCGGACCTCCGCTGGGCCTGGGGTTTTTGCCCTTCGAGGCCGCTGAGCTGGAGCTGCCCGACGGCGCTCTGCTCGCCCTCTACACCGACGGCCTCCTCGGGGTCCATGCGGACGTTGACGTCGGGCTGACCAGGCTCACCGAAGCCCTCTCCCGCCCCGCCGCGCACCTGGAGGCCGTCTGCGAGAACGTGGTCGGCTCCCTGCCAACTGGTCCACCGTCCGACGACGCCGCCCTGCTCCTGGCCCGCACCCACGGCCTGGACGCGGACCAGGTCGCCACCTGGCCACTGACCTCGGACCCGGCCATCGTCGCCGAAGCCCGCGACCTCGCCTCCCGCCAACTCACCGACTGGGACCTGGAAGAGCTGCAGTTGACCACGGAACTGATCGTCAGCGAATTGGTCACCAACGCCATCCGCCACGGCAGCGAGCCCGTCCACCTGCGGCTGATCAGGCAGAATGTGCTGATCTGCGAGGTCTCCGACGGCAGCAGCACCTCACCCCGCCTGCGGCACGCCCGCACCACCGACGAGGGCGGCCGCGGGCTGTTCCTCATTGCGCAGTTCGCCCGGCGCTGGGGCACCCGATACACCACCACTGGAAAGATCATCTGGGCCGAGCAGGGCATTCCAGTCCTCGCAACGAGCCCAGTTCCCCAACGCGCGTAGCTCCTGTCTGCCGAGTGGGTACGAGTAGATCACCGCGAGGCTTGCGAATGCGTGCGCTGTACTGTGCGCGTGTGGTCGGCGATCGACCGGCCCACCAGGCGGCGCGAGAAGCAGTCGATCACCGTCGCCCGATACCGGAACTCACCATCCCCGCAGGCAAGTACGTGATGTCCCCGACATACTTGGTGTTCGGCGCGCACCACCGCCAGCTCCCGGGGCAAGGCCTCGTTCTCGGCCTGATGCTCCTCGGCCCGTCGGCGGGGAATCAACCGTGTTCTTCTCCGTGCTCGTGCTCGCCGTGCTGCCCCCGCCGTGGCGGGCCCGCTCTTCCAGGAGTCGAGGTCGCCTCCGCGGCCTTCACCCATGAGCTGGGCGAGGGCGGTAACGAGCCAGGACGGGGCCGCCATCTCCGGGCGTCATGCGAGGAGTTCGCGCATACAACCCGCATGGTGCCAGTGACGGTCACCAAGTCGGCAGTCCGAAAGTACGGAAGTCGGCGACGTGTTCGCGGTATCGCCCGTACCCGATGGCGAGGGTGCTCTCGCCGTAGGTGGCAGTTGTCTCGCCGTTCTGCACGAGGATGTACAGGGGGTCGGCGCGGTCAACCGCCCACTCGACGCGGGCTGCCCCGCGACGCACGTACTGCGAGTCGTTGAACGACCACGGGATCTGGACGAGGCGGCTGATGTCGAAGCCCTCGCCCTCGGCGCTCGGGATCAGCTTCAACGTCAGGTGGTTGTCGAACCAGCCCGGAGCGGGGCGCGAGGCGACAGCAGCGGGGGCGAGGGTCACCGTGGAAGTGAGAAGCTGCACGCCGCGCCCAGTCGTGAACCCCGCTTCCAGCGTTCGGTCATCCTCAACAAGGCGCACCTCACGCGCCTGTTTCTTCGGCAGCCCGAACAGTTCGCGACCGAGGATGCCGTGGTTCAGCCCTTCGACGAAGGTGACGACCGCGTAAGCGGAATCAACACCGGAGTGAATGCACCGAACCGAGACTCCGCCCTGCGTGTAGGCGGGGCGGTTCTCGATGACCCCGCCTGGTCCCGTGAACTCCGCCCCCATGAACTCCGCGACCCAGACCGCAGCCTCCAGTTCGTTACCGGGCTCGATTGGCTCGGGTAGGAGTGCTCTGAGCACCCGGGCATCGGTGGGGTAGGTGATGGTCAGCCACCGCACTCTCACCCGCTCCGTGCCTGCGACGAAAAGCGGTGCGTAAGCAGGCATGGCAGTGGCGCGTGGAGCCGACGGCAGGGACGCAGGGACCGGTTCGGTCATCTCATATCTCCCCTCAGCGTTCGACGTGACAGCCGGCCTGCTGGTCGGCACCGGCGAGCCGCTGTGCGAACCGGAGCAGTTCCTCATCGGCGTTGTGCCGGCCGACGAGCATCGCCCCGACCGGCAATCCTGTGGAAACAGCGACCGGCACCGACAAAGCCGGGTGGCCGGTGACATTGAAGGGACCGGTGTTGCCGAGCACCCCCCAGCCGCGGGTCGTGCGCTCGACATCGCTCAGACCCTCACCAACCGGGAGCGCTTCACATGGTGCCGTCGGGAGCACGAGGAAATCCGCCCCCTCCAGCGCCGCGTCAACGGCCGCGATCAACCTCGTACGCGCGGCCAAGCCGCGGCCATACGCACGGCCGGGCTCTCTGCGCTGAAGTTCCTCCGCTGCGGCGAGCGCGAATCTGAACGAGGGCGACAGGTGGTGGATGTGATCGGCTACTCCCCGGCTCAAATGCTGCTGAAGTTCCTCCCAGTAGAAGGCGGGGCCGGTCCATGGAGCAGACGTCCCGCGCAGCGTGGCCAACGCGCCCTCGATGAACAGAGCTGCGGGCACGGGCCCGTGATCGGCCGGGTCGAAGCTGGTCGGCTCGACGATGACGCCGCCGTCCGACCATGTCCGGAGCGCCCGCTCCAACAGCGCCCGCGTTCGGTCTTCGGCGTGCAGCAACGAAGCGGTCACCACACGTACCGTCACGGGTCCGGATGCGGCCGGAAGCGGACGGCCCCATGGGGCCTGACGCCCGTCGAGCCCATCGGGACCGTCGAGAACCGACAGGACACGCCCCATCAGCTCGGGGGACCGGGCGAGGATCCCGATGTGGTCCAGCCGGGCTTCCATGCCTACGACACCCGTGTAGGGGATCCGCCCGAAAGTGGGCTTCAGTCCATAGACCCCGGTCCAGGCCGCAGGCAATCGCACGGATCCGCCCTGGTCGGTGCCGATCGCGACATCGATCCCGTCGAGAAAGAGGGAAGCCGCCGCACCTCCTGACGACCCTCCGGCCAGGACCGCAGGATCGTGGGGATTCCTCACAGGTCCGTAGTAGCTGGTGTCGCCGGCGCCTGAAAACGCGAGGTCGTCCATATTGGTGACCGCCCGGATGCTCGCGCCGGCCTCGAGAAGTCTGCGTGTGACGGTGGCGTCCCCCGAGGGAATGAACCCCTGAAGCGCGGCAGAGCCTGCCGTCAGCGGGATACCGCCGATGGCTACGGAGTCCTTCAAGGACACCCCGATGCCCGCGAGCGCACCCGAATCGGCATCGGCACTCACGTCCACCCAGCGAACGACGGCGTTGTACGGATCTTTCTGTGGAGCAGCCTCCGCGCGAACACGCGTGACCGTCCGGGGAAGCAGGGGAGCCGGAGGCAGCGCTGCCGCCGCCTCGCAGAGCTCTTCGACAAACGCGCCGTCGCCGTCTCTGCTGTGCCGCTCGGCACAGGGCAGCGATGGCTCCCGGCTATCTCGGCTCATCATGCACGAACCCTTCGCTCCCGAAGGCCCAGCCCGCCTTCAGGGTCCCGACGTAGGAGAACTGGACGCGGACCGCTGAGAACCGCCACCGGCCGTTCTCGACCCGAAGCACGTCTACGTACTTGCCGACAGCGACGACGGAATCCGGCCCTCGGGAGGCCAACTGGAGGAGATCCCATCGCCCTTCTGCGGTGGCCAGCATCGCGTCAAGCTGGACCCGCTCGTTGCTGAGCAGGTGAACTGCCCACGGAAACACATTGTCCCCGATACTGGTCATGAACTTGGCGATCTCCCCCCGCCCCCGCACCGCCGGATAGGTGTTGCTCTCCCACACACCGTCCTCGGTGAACAGGTTGGCGATCGCCGCGCCTTCGTAGCCGGTGTCGCAGAGGTCCGCGTACGCCGCTTTCAGCTCGTGTATCTCATCGCGCGCCTCGAGCCGTGCAAGGCGACGTTCCAGGTTCACTGAGCTGTTCATCGGCGTGCTTCAACCAGTGCGCTGAAACGGCCTGAGGTGAACGCGACGGCGGCGAGCAGGACTGTGCCTTTCAGGAGCGATTCGATGTAGAACGGCAGCCCGAACTGCTGCAGGCCCGCAACCAGCGCCGCGAGAACGAGGACAGCGGCTACGGTTCCGATGACGTTGTAGCGACCGATCGTGTAAATGGCGGCCCCGAGGAAGACGGCCGCGAACGCGGGCAGGAGAAAACCAGCTCCGACTTGCGGGTTGCCAGACCCCAGGATCGCCGCCTCGACCACCCCTGCGAATCCCGCGACGGTGCCCGACGCGATGAACGAACCCACCGTGAGCCGCTGCGTCGGCAAGCCGGCGAGCCGAGCGGCGTCCTGGCTGTCGCCCATGGCGTACAGGTACCGGCCTGTCGGCGTCTTCTCCAGCACCCACCAGATCACGACGCAGAGCAGTGCGGCCAAGATGACCGGGAGCGGGAGGCCGAAGACGCGGTCACCGAGCGCGCGGAAGGAGGCGGGGACGTTGGAGGCGAAGATGGAACCGTCCGTCCACCACAGCGCGATCCCCAGGGCAATGCTTCCCGTGGCGAGGGTCGCGACCATCGAGTTGATCCGCAGCCATGCCACGCTGAATCCGTTGAGCGCCCCCACAGCGGTGCCGGTGAGCACGCCGGCCAGGCACGCAAGCCAGGTCGGCGCTTCGAAGAACTGGAACGCTCCGACCGACACGATCATCGAGAGGGTGAGAACGCTCGCGACCGAGAGGTCGAAGTAGCCCGCGACGAGCGGGATGAGCATACCGACGGCGAGCATCAGGCCCACCGCCTCGTTGCTCATGATGGCGGTGCCGTTCGCGATCGTCGGATACGTCCGCGGCAGGAGAATGCTGAACAGTGTGACGATGACGACCAACACGTAGAAGCCGTACCAGCGAGGATCCGCGAATCGTGCGAGCACGCCGCGGTGCGGTGCCGGCGCCGTGCCCCTGCCGGCCGACGGTGTAGCCGTCGAGGTCTTGTTGTCTGTGACAGTCATGGCCTTGGGAGTCCTTCTGAGTTTCGCTTCACTCGTCCGTTGCGGCGAGGTGGAGCAGCTGGTCTTCTTTGATTGCGGCCGGGTCGACTTCCCGCCGCACCCGGCCTCTGCGCATCACGAGGATCCGGTCGCTCAGTTCGAGCAGTTCACCGAAATCCGACGAGACGACGATCACGCTCAGCCCCTCTTCCGCCAGATGCTTGATCGCGGTGTGGATCTGCACGCGGGCATGGACATCAACGCCTTGGGTCGGCTCGTCCAAGAGCAGGAGCGCGGGTGAGATCCGCGCCCATCGCCCGATGATCGACTTCTGCTGGTTGCCACCGCTGAACAGCCGGAACGGCTTGTCGGGGTCACAGGGTCGGACATCGAACTCTTCCATCGTCCTGAGAGCCGACTCGCGCTCTCCCCGCTGGGGAATCCAGTAGGGGCTCGCGTACTGCCTGACCGACGCGACAGTGACGTTGTCCGCCATCGACATCTGCGGGAACGAGCCGTGCCTCCGCCGGTCTTCAGGAATGAATCCGACCCCGGCGCGGCGCGCGGCGCGCGGGTTGCCCGGCTTCAACGGCCTGCCGTTCAGCTCAACGGTGCCGTCTCGGGTCTGAGCGCCGTAGAGGAGGCTCAGAAGGGTGCTCCGGCCCGAGCCGAGCAGACCCGCGATGCCAAGGATCTCGCCGGTACCGACATCGAGCGACACTCGGTCGACCCGCCCCCCGGACACCTCTCTGGCGCGGAGAGCGGTACTCGACGACGGTGGTCTCCGCCGCGCTGCCGTGGACTGCTCTGCGACACCCTCTTCCCCCACCATGAGCGAGGCAAGTTGTGGTTTGTCCAAGCGCGAACTGTCCGTTGTGGTGATCAGCTTCCCGTCGCGGAGCACGCTCACGCGATCCGCGAGATCGAGAATCATGTCGAGGTCATGCGTGATGAACAGGACCGTCACGCCTTCGGCGGCGACACGGCGCACCATGTCGGAGACGAGTGCGACCTCGTGCTTGGGAAGGGACGCGGTCGGCTCGTCGAGGACGAGCAGGCGGACGCCCCGGTCACTCCACTGGTACTGCACCGCGCGGGCGATCGCCACCATCGTTCGTTGCGCCTGAGACAGACCGCCCATCTGCGCGCGCGGACTGATGTCGTCGACACCAAGCCGGGCAAGAACCTCTGCGGCCCAGGCTCTCTCTCGCTTGACGTCCACCCTGCCGTGTGAACTCCGGGTATACCCCGCGCCGACGGCGATGTTGTCCGTCACGGTGAGATGTGCGAAGGAGACCGGGTCTTGATGCAGGAACTGCAGCCCCAGCTCACTCGCCTTCGACGGCGTCAATTCTCCCGCGCCGGCGCCGTTCACCAGCACAGCGCCCGCGTCCAGGGAGTGCACACCCGCGAGGACCTTGACGAACGTCGACTTCCCGGATCCGTTGAGGCCCGCCAGCGCATGGATCTCACCGTGGGTGAACGAGATGCTGACGTCGTTCAACGCACGCTGAGCACCGAAGATCTTGACAGCGTTCCGGACTTCGATAGAGGACTCGGTCATGTCCGATCAACACCCCAGAGCTTCAGGTACGCCGACTTGAAGTCGACATCGCCGTCCCAGAGCCCTTCGATGCCCTGCTCGGTCGCGACTGCGTGATCGATGAGCTTGACAGCAAGGGCGTCGGCAGCGGGCTCGGGGGACTCGCCGGCGAAGATGCGGTTGAGCGCGTCGACGTTCGACCATCCAATCCAGTCGAGAGCTACCGCGGTCGTCGCGGTCTGTCCGTCCTGATGACGGATCGATGCGATGCTCGTCGAGGTCCCTTCGGATCCGAGCACGATCTTGTCCTCGGCACCGATGGCGCGAAGGCCCTGAAGAACCGCAGGAACGGCGTAGTCGTAGTCGATGTAGACCGTGTTGAAGTCGGGGTGCCGCTGCGCCATCTGCTGAACCATGCGCGGCACCGCTGTGGCAAGGTCCGCGAAGGTGAAGCTCTGGCTCTCGAGAATTTCGCAGGTCTCGCACTCTTCAAGGCGTCCCGTGAAGGCGTCGAATCTCGCCCCGAGTACCTCGAAGCCCGTATCGTGGAGCACGAGCGCTTTGACATCGCCGTCGGTCTCCGCGATTGCATAGTCCGCCAGCAGCGAACCGGTCTCCTCCCAGACCGTGCGACTCGGGATGCCAGAGAAATCCGGCAGATCGGACTGAACGGCCGACGACGCGATGACGGTGACGCCGTCCTCCCGAGCCTGCTCGAGCGAACCCCGGATCGTGCTCGGATTGATCGCGAAGGTGATGATCGCATCCGGATGGAGCGTGAGCGCTTGACGCACTGCCGCGTTCTGGCTGTCAGCCGTGTCCTTGCCGTCGATCAGCTTCACTTTCCAGCCGATTGCCTCCGCTGCTTGCCGCGCCGCATAGGCCGGCTGAGCGCAGCCCTCGGACGCGACCGAGCAGGGTACGAGCACGACGGATTTGTCCGGCTGCGCCATCGGGCCGCTATCAGGCACCTTGGCCGCGATCGGTGCCTTGGCGGCCTTCAGGCGTTCACGCGCCGCCTCGGCAGCCGCCGGGGCCGCGGTGCCGCCTCCTGCCGCGTCCCCTTGGGAGGACTGGCAACCCGCCAGGATGATCATAAAACTCAGCGCAGCTCCCGCAGCACCGAGAATTCGATTCCGAGTTCTCATTCCTGCTTCCTCAGTGAGATCTTGCGCTCCGTCGCTGGAGCTACGTCTTTCAGGCCTTCTCGTGGTGATTTCGGCAGGTGGCTGATTCTCCGCAGGACGCCTGTCCTCAACGTCCAGAGGTTCCTCGGAGCCGTGTCACCGCCTGTTCTCCGTTCCGGATCCGCTCCCGGGGGCCGCCTGGATCCTGAGATCCGAGAACGGTGCGGTCCGTCTGCCGGTCGACCTGAGGCCTGTGTGACGGTCGCGACCGCTTAGTCGACGTCGATGTGGAAACGATGTTGAAGACGGATTCCGGCGGTCCGTCGGCTGAACCGGACGGGACATCGCCGTGGCACGGTCGGCGGACATGAACCCTGCTCTTCCGGGGCCCTGCATCGCGCTCATTCGGCGAGCCGGGATGTGAACGCCTCGTGGTGCGCTTCGAGAACCTCGAAATCCGTGTCGCGCACCACGAGCGCTCCGACCTGCCCGCCGGTTGCCGCGGCCGAGTCCGCAAAGAGGGATCCGTTGTCAGGCCGGACTCGCTCTGACACTTCCCAGGGAGCGGCGAGGCCGGTCTCCAGCACCTGAGGCGCCATGGTGACCACGCCCTGAGCGTGCTTGCGCGAGAGCGCCTGGAGGGCCGGCCTCAAACGGCCGTGATCACGGAGTCGCCGTAGAGGCGCTACCGGGCCGGCTGGTTCCGGGTCTGCGGCACACGCGGGGAGCACCATAAAGCGGGACCTGCGAGCGCCGCGATGAGTACCCCGCTCCAGGGCTTGCCATCCATGTCGTGGCTCCTTCGTGTCTGACACACAGGGGGGTCAGCCGGCACCGCGACCAGGCGTGCGGGCGAAACGGTCAGCCGTCCAATCCGCCGGGTGGGGCGCCGTGGACGCTAAGGCGTGGAAGGCGCCATCCACGTGCTCCCCGAACGGCCTCGTTCGTCCATGTGCCGGCGAGCCGGCCCACCGTTCCTTCACGGCTGCTCCTGTCGACGCAGGCCGACAGAGAACGCCACGATCCACGCATAGACGCGCGGTCTTCAACCAGGGGCCCGCGATCCTGACGTGCTGCGCGATCGCTGCCTGTCCTTCGGAGTACCCGACCGCTGGGCTGCTCTCCCCTGTCCCCGTCCTCGTGGACACCTGAGTGATCTCAGCGGGAGGCAATCCGCCATCGCACAGCGCCGGGCGGCACGCCTGCAGACGGTTGATCTGCTGCCCGGCGTACAGATCTTGGATCGGGCATTCCTTCATCAGAGGAACCTTCAAGCGAGGCTGAGCGTGCCGTGCACAACACGGCGAACCGCATCGGCAATGGACTCAGCGCTGGGGATGACCGCGGCAGCGAGGTGCGGGGCTGCCGGGATGCGGACATCGGGCGTGCCGACCCTGGAGATCGGGGCGCGCAGGGTGATCCCGTGCTCGGCGATCCGCGCGGCGATCTCGGCGCCGACACCACCCACCGTGTGAGCCTCGTGCGCGATGACCACTCGCCCCGTCCTCTCCACGCTTGAGAGCATGGTGTCGTGGTCGAGCGGACGAATCCACCGCATGTCCATCACCTCGGCGTCGATTCCCTCGCGTTCGAGCACGCGGGCCGCCTCGAGCGCTTTGAACTGCATCGCGCCCCACGTCACGACTGTGACGTCAGCGCCCTGGCGACGGATGCGGGCGCCATCGACCGGTTCGACCGGGCCACCCAGCACCACCTCGGCCTTGCCCGCGTGATAGAGCGTTCGGTTCTCGATCACAATCGTCGGGTCGTCACTCCAGATGCTGGTGAGGAGAAGGTCGTACGCGTCCTGGTGAGTGGCCGGCATGCACACCTGGAGGCCGGGGACGTGCGCGAAGATCGCCTCGAGCGACTGTGAGTGCTGAGCACACGCACCTGGGGCGTTCCCCTGCTGCGTCCGCACCGTCATGGGTGCGCTCAAGGCGCCTCGCGAAAGGTAACGGACGTTCGTGGCCTGGTTCACGAGCTGGTCGAGAGCGACGAGCGAGAAATCGGCCCACATGATCTCGACGACGGGTCTGGCCCCGAACATCGCGGCACCGACGGCGCCGCCCAGTATGGCCGCTTCGGAGATCGGAGTATCGAACACCCGATCGCCGAACTGCCGGTGCAGGCCCTTGGTCACGCCGAAGACTCCGCCCGGTTTTCCGACGTCCTCCCCGAACACGAGGACTTCGGGCCGCTCTGAGAGTGCGCGCGCGAGAGCCGCGTTCACCGACTCCGCGTACGACAGCTTCTTGATCTCAGACATACAAGTGCTCCAAGACGCTCGTGGTGGGCTCAAGCCGATCTGCGAGCGCCTCCGCAGCGGCACGCTCAACCTCGTCGGCAACGGTCTGCCGGATCTGATCCAGCGCGCTCTGTGGCACTCCGTCACCGCGCAGACGTGCTTCGATCCGGACGATCGGCTCGGACTTCGCGATCTGGTCCAGTTCGCCTTCGGGCCGGTAGTGCTGGACATCGCCGATGTAGTGACCGACGAGCCTCTGCGTCATCATCTCCAGAAGGACAGGCCCGAGTCCGCGGCGTGCGCGGGCAACCGCCTGGTGCATCGCGGAAGCGACAGCAACAGGGTCGTTCCCGTCGACTTGGGCGCCGGTCATGCCGTAGGCGTTCGCGCGGCGGAACAACTGGTCCACTCGCACCATGTCGGCGATGGGGGTGAGTTCGGAGTAGGAGTTGTTCTCGACGACGAAGATCACCGGCAGTCTCCGGATGGAGGCGAAGTTCATCGCCTCGTGCACGGCACCCTGGTTCATGGCGCCGTCACCGAACGCCGCCACCGCCACCCGCCCTGACCCGTCGTATGTTCCGGCCAGGGCGGCGCCGGCCGCGATCGGAGCGCCCGCCCCGACTATCGAGTTCTCTCCGTAGAACCCGTATGCGGGAGCGGTGAAGTACGCAGACCCGCCCCGGCCGCCGCTGATACCCGTCTCACGCCCGAGGAGCTCAGCCAGGATTGCCCGCATCGGAACCCCACAGGCAACGGCCCAGCCGTGCCCCCGGTATGTCGGGAACACAGCGTCCCGTGTCAGGTCGAGCGTCGCCACGGAGCCGACATAGATCGCCTCCTGTCCATTGCACAGATGGACCGAACCGACGATGTCATTGCCGGCGCGCAACTCCGCGACCTTCTCCTCGAGCGCGCGAATCCGCCTCATCTCCGTCAGATAAGCGGTGAGGCTCTGGGTGTCGCTCATCAGACGCCCCCCTTCCTGTCGCCAAGCGCTACGGCGATCTTTGCTACGTGTGTGCTGGCTTCGAGCGCGTGAAGGGCTTCGACAGCCCCAGTGAGCGGGTACTCTGCCCCCACAACCGGCCGGATCCCGTGCTCGGTCACGAACTCGAGCATCGCCGTGTACTCCTTCGCACTGGCCATGGAGGTTCCCGCTACGGAGATCTGGCGGAAGAAAAGGTCTCGCAGATCCAGTGCTGTCTCCGCGCCGGTGGTCGCCCCGATACTGACGAAGCGACCGCCCGGCCGCAGGACCCGTAGAGCCTCGTCGAAGACCGCCGTCCCGACCGTGTCCACGACGACGTCGACGGGTTCGACCTCCGAAGACCACTGAGCACCGGTGACCACTGCATGGTCCGCCCCGCGGGCGACCGCGTCGTCAAGGACGGCTCGTCGGCGCGACGTCACGGTGACTTTCGCCCCCACCGCCTTCGCGAAGTCCATCGCCAGAGCGGCTACACCACCGCCGATACCGGGAATCAGAACGTGCTCCCCTTCCCGGAGCCGGCCCACCGAAAAGAGGGCCCGGTACACAGTCATGCTCGCGAGAGAGAGAACACCTGCCTCGACCTGACTCAGATGTGCCGGCGGGCGTGCCAGGTTCGACACGGGGACGACGACGTACTCGGCGAGCGTCCCCCAGCGGGGATCGCCGAGGATTTCGGGGACCGGAGGAACCTCATCGGGACTGTCCCAGCCGAGACAGGGGTTGATGATCCACTCGCCACTGAGACCGGATGTGTCGACTCCGGGCCCGGCGTCGACGACGGCACCCACTCCATCCGATCCCACGACCAGGGGCGCCGACTTCTCGTCTCTGGCGTTCAGGACGAAGATGTCGTGGCGATTGAGACCCGCATAGGCGAGTCGCAGAAGGACCTCCCCCGGCCCTGGTACCGGTGTTTCGACCTCGGAGAGCGACACATTCGCAACGCCCGGCCCTCCGGAATGCACTGCGGCCCGCATCATCACGATTCGACTCCCCACCGCTTGAGATAGCTCTTCCGGTAGTCGGAGTCGCCATCCCACATCCCGTCGATCTGGTCGGCGTTCTCCGAAGTGATCAGCTTCACCCCCAGCGGATACACCGCCCGCGCGGGGTCCTCGCCCGCCCACATATGGGTGAGCTGATCCACGGCGGCCCAGCCGATGCCCTCCAGCGAGAAGGCCGTCGTCGCCGTCTGTCCGCACTCCTGGGCAATGCATTCTGTTGCTTGAACCGTGCCGTTCGAGGCAAGAACGGTCTTATCCTTGACGCCCAGCGACTTCAGCGCCTGCAAGAGAGGGGGCACCGCGTCGTCATAGTCCACGTAGATCGTGTTGAAGTCCGGGTGACGCTGTACCAGTTGCTGCACCAGGCGGGGCAGCCCCACCGCGAGATCCGCCGCGGTGAAGTTCTGCTCTTCGAGCACTTCACACCCCGCGCATTCGCCCAACCGGTTCACGAACCCCTCGTAGCGCGGCCCCAACACACTGAAGCCGGTGTCGTGGAGAACGAGGGCCTTCACCTGTGCGTCGTTCTCGACGATTGCCAGGTCCGCCAGGAGCGATCCGGTCGTGGTGTAGACGTCGGCGCGGGGATTCACCGAAGAGGCGACCAGATCCGACTTCTCACCCGCCGAAGAAATCACGGGCACGTTCTGGTCTCTCGCCGCCTTGAGGGACTGCTGGATCGTGGAGGGATCAATGGCGAACGTCATGATGGCGTCGGGCCGCAGACTGAGAGCCTGCATGACCGCGGCGTTCTGGTTGTCGCCTGTTCCCTTCCCGTCGATCATGTGCGCCTTCCAGCCGAGCGCCTCGATCGCCTGCCGCGCGCCGATGGCGGGCTGGGTACACCCAGGTTGACTCTGGTTGCACGGGACGAGGACGACCGAGCGCTTGTCAGTCCCAGCGGCGACCGCGGACTTGGACCACTCGGCTTCAACCGGAGCCGTGGCGACACGCACGCGTTCGGCGGCAGCCGACAAGAGTTTCGCGTCGTCGCCCTCACCTGTGGCTCGCACTTCCGCTGTTCCGCAGCCGGACAGGATTGCCACGGTCATGAGGAGGGGGATCGCAGCCCACCGCTGGGGTCTTCGACTGCGCGACTGGCGCCTGCTGTGCATTGTGCTCTCCTTATTCGGCGATGTCCGTCTGACATCGGAATCGGTCATGGTTGCCCTGGGTGGTGCCGGCCCGCCGTCACTGCGTCGACCGGACGCTTACCGGCAAGGAACCGCGTGGCCATCGCTGCCGCCTCGACGACCGCTGCGACGAGAGTCGGCTTGAGCTTGGCGAATCGGATGGTTGGAACCGAGACCGTGTACGCGCCCGCGGGAGTGCCGTCAGGCGACACAAACCCCGAGGCGACGCACTGCACGCCCTCTGCGAACTCCTCGCGATCCATCGCGTAGCCCTGCCGTCGTATCTGCGCAAGCTCGACCAGGAGTTCCTCGTAGTCCGTGATGGTCGCCGAAGTCAGCTGGGCGAGCTTCACTCCCTTGAAGAGGGCCTCGACCTGGTCGCCGGGGAGCAGAGCGATGATTGCCTTGCTCGAAGCCCGCGCGTGGAGGTCCCCACCGAAGCCCACTTCGAGCTTTCCCACGTTCGTGGCCTGGGTGCCCGCCAGGTAATGCTGCAGGATGGCCGCCCCGTCCTGCCAGCGGGTGATGTAGCTCGTCTCACCGCCCGTGACGTTGTGGAGGCGGGCGAGGATGACACTGAGCTCAGGGACGACGGCGACGCGCTTCTGTATCTGCCGCGCGACCCAGTACGCGTGGGGCCCAGGCTCATACTGGCCGTCCGGCTGGCGGGCCACGTGCCCGGAAACCGCCAGAGTGCGAAGGATGTGATAGCAGGTCCCCTGCCGCAGCCCGAGATCTCTCGCGATACGCTTCGCATTCGCGGGCCCGTGCTCGCAGATGTACTCAAGCACGGCGAGTCCGCGCTCCAGCGTGGAGAGTGTTGTCGTCTCGGGAACACTCATGCCGCACCTGCCAGAGCGATCGCCAGGACCTTGGCTGCGGTGAAGACATCGGCAACGGCGATGCTCTCGTCGGGCGCATGGGCAAGGGCCACGTCTCCGGGCCCGAAGATCGCCGTCGGGATTCCGCGGCCTCCGTAGAACGCCGCATCCGATCCTGCGGTGAACGCGGCGATCGTCGCCGCGCCCACGACATGCTCCTGGGCGCGTACGAGAGACTGAACGAGCTCATGCTCCCGAGGGGTCTCCCACCCGCGCAGACCGGCGTTGCCCCACTTCACGGCCGCGGGATGGTCCCGGAACCAGTCGTCATCCTCGGCGAGCGACTCGAGAGCCGCCGAGATGGCGGCGCGAAGCCCCTCCGGATCCTCTCCGGGCCTCAAGCCCATGCGGCCGGACATCGTCGCGAAGGCGGGGATGGAGGCCGGGTAGTCGCCGGCGGCGATCTTCCCGATTGCGAACGGGATGCCCGTGGGGACGTCCTCGAAGAGCTCGTGGGAGTACGAGTCCGACCGTGCGGCGGCAAGACGCCGCAGCCGATCACGGGCGGCCAGAAGCTTCTCGAAGGCGTCAACCCCACGCCAGGGCGCGGACGTGTGGGCAGCCATCCCGGAGACCTCCACGGTGAAGAACTGGAGGCCGGCGCTGAGCGGGACGATATGGCCGCCGGATGGCTCCATTACGATCACCGCGCTCGGAGCCTCACTCTCGGCCTCCACCATGAGCCGCGTTCCCACACCGGTCTTCTCCTCACCGATGACGAGTTCCAGGCGGATGTCACGCAGGGGCTCCGCACCGCAATCCTCGAGAGCCGCCAGCGCGAGGACGGCCGCGGCGATACCGCCCTTCATGTCGACAGAGCCACGCCCGTAGAGGCGCCCGTCCCGAACGTGACCGGAGAATGGTGATTCCCTCCACTCCGACGGATCACCGGGAGGCACGACGTCGACATGCCCGTTCAGGACGGTCAGGCCGTCGCCTGCGCCGGAACGGTAAGCGACCACATTCGCCCGCTGCCCGACACGTGGCTCGTCGGCACACAGGGCCGAGCCTGCCAGCGGCAGTGAGCGGACCTCCCAGCCGAGGGCCCGGAGCTCTCGTTCATAAAACTCGGTGACCGGCTCTTCGTGGCCCGTGACGCTCTGGCACCGGACGCTCTCCGCCAGGAACTCGAGGAACTCCGGCCCCAGCCGGGCAACCGCCGTCTCGATGCGACTCGCGACACTTTCCATGACCACCCCTTCCTCGCTCCGGTCGATTACTCGAAACTACGAGCGCCCTTGTTGTGGCTTTGCCCATATGAACGCAATGTTCGAATATTTGAAATCTTACCCGCGAAACGAGGAGCGGAAGAGGTCACGGCAGTAGCGTGGCACCATGCTGGAATCACAGATACCGGGTGCTGACCTGCTCAGTCGGCACAAGCGCGTCATGCCCGACTGGATGGCCCTCTACTACCGCGAACCGCTGGAACTGGTCGCCGGCGACGGCAGACATGTCGTCGGCGGCGACGGCCGCACCTACCTCGACTTTTTCGGCGGGCTGCTCGCGACGATGGTGGGGCACAACGTTCAGGAGATCGTCGAAGCTGTGCGTGCGCAGGCCGGGAAGCTCTTGCACTCCTCGACGCTCTACCTCATCCGGCAACAGGTCGACCTTGCCGAAAAGATCGCTAAACACTCCCGCATCGACGACGCTCGCGTCTTCTTCGTGAACTCCGGCAGCGAGGCCGTGGAGACCGCGTTGCTCTTGACCACGGCGGCGGCCAAGAGCAACCAAGTGCTGGCGCTGCGCGGGAGCTACCACGGCCGGACCTTCGGAACAGTGGCCACAACCGGGATCCGCGCCTGGTCGGCGACAAGCCTGAGCCCGCTCCAGGTGAGCTATGTCCACAGCGGATACCGGTATCGGAGTCCCTTCGGACACCTTTCCGACGACGGGTTCACGGAAGCGTGCGTCGATGAGCTCCGGACAATCATCGAGACCACGACGAGCGGTCGGGTCGCCTGCATGATCGCAGAACCCATCCAGGGCGCCGGCGGCTTCGCCTCTCCGCCCCCAGGGTTCTTCCAGCGCACCAAGGCCGTGCTCGACGAATACGACATCCCCCTCGTCTCCGACGAGGTGCAATCGGGCTGGGGTCGCACAGGCCGCGCCTTCTTCAATATGCAGGCACATGGTGTCACGCCAGACGTCATCACCTTCGCAAAGGGTCTCGCCAACGGGCTTGCCATCGGGGGCGTGGTCGCGCGCCCCGAGCTCATGCATGCGATCGAGGCAAACTCGATCTCAACAGCAGGCGGCAATCCCATCGCCATGGCTGCCGCCAATGCCACGATCGACTACATCCTTGATCACGACCTCCAGTCCAACGCCGCTGCCCGCGGAGATCAACTGCTTGCGGGGCTGCGGAAGCTTGCGGAGAAGTACCCCGCCATCGGGGACGTCCGCGGTGAAGGACTGATGATCGGCGTCGAACTGGTCGTCCCCGGCACCAAGACCCCCGATGTCGCCTGCACACTGCGCGTCTTGGAGCGCGCGCGAGAACTCGGTCTCCTTATCGGACGGGGCGGACTGCTCGGCAATGTGCTGCGCGTGACTCCCCCGATGACGGTCACGAGCGACGAATGCTCCACCGCGCTCGAAATACTTGACCAGACCCTGGCGCAGACGCCCGAATAGGCCTGCCAAGGTTCAGTGAAGTCCTCTCGGTAGCGTGACGGTTGCGGTGGGCCGGATGACTTACTGAGATTCCACGCGCGATGTCGCAGACCGCCTTGCGCTTGAACTGCGAAGGCGGTTGGCCATAAAGCGACATGACACCAAGATCATCAGTAGCGCTTGTCTCACGTGTCAAGTGGTGCGAGCTTCTTGTAGCAGGTCAGTCCTTCTGGTCCCTATCGGGTAACGCCTTCCGGGACCCGCATCCTGCGGGCCGACTCGCAGTTCAACAATGCTGGGTTCATCGCCGCCTGCCACCGGGCCGGCGCCCACTTCTCGATCACCACCGGCATGAACCCCTCCATCAAACGAGCCGTCCACAGCATGCCCGCACTCAGCCGACAGCCCGCCCCGAAAACCCTCGCAGCTCATTTCGGAACCGCGTCGGTGGATCGAGGCTAAGGGCGGTCCCATAACTGGCGGTCACGGGACAACCCCTTAAGGGGTGTTGCACAAGGCTGTGAACTGGGCATCTTCGTTGTATGGCTGGGTGTTGCGGGCCGAGCGGGGCGTGGGTGGAGACGTTCACCGGGCTGCGGTGGATTAGTTGGGCCGGCTACTGAAAGCGGTCCGGGAACGTGGTGGCGAGGGGTGTGGATGGGGCAGGCCGTGGCGGCTCCCGCTGGTCGAGCGGGTGCTGCTGGTGGCCGTGTACTACCGCACGAACCTCACCACGCGGCAGCTCGCCCCGCTGTTCGGCGTCTCGCCCGCGACCGTGTGCCGGGTCGTCCAAAGGCTCGGTCCGCTGCTCGCGCTCGAGCCGGCCCGCACCTCCCGGGAAGCAGTCGAGCGGCTGTGGATCGTGGACGGCACCATTATCCCGGTCCGTGATCGCGTCGACGGGCTGTCCATGATCGCCACGGTTTCTGACGGCGCACCCGCGCACGCGGGGATCACAGCGGCCGGAAACCGACCACGCAGGGCGGGCTGTGCCCGTGTGCCGTTAGGTTCAGGTGCGTGGACGAGAAGGAACTGATCGAGCGGGCCGGCGGCCCGGTGACCCGCGGCCGTCTGGTGCGCGACCTCAGGGCACTGGGCGTGTGCGGCGGCGACACCGTTATGGTGCACACCCGCATGTCCGCGGTCGGGTACGTCGTGGGCGGCACGCAGACCCTCATCGGAGCGCTCCTCGACACCGTCGGTGACGCCGGCACCCTCATGGCGTACTGCGGCTGGAACGACGCCCCACCATACGACCTCGCCGACTGGCCGCTGGGGTGGCGGGAGGCGGCCCGCGCCGAATGGCCCGCGTACGATCCGCTGTTCAGCGAAGCCGACCACAGCGTCGGCCGCGTCCCCGAGGCGCTGCGGCACTGGCCCGGCGCCGTCCGCAGCCGGCACCCCGACGCCAGCTTTGTCGCTGTGGGGCCGGCCGCCCACCGGCTGATGGACGACCACCCGTGGGAGGATCCGCACGGCCCGGACAGCCCGCTCGCCCGGCTCGCCCGGGACGGCGGCCGGGTGTTGCTCCTCGGCGCCCCGCTGGACGCGCTGACACTGCTGCACCACGCAGAGGCCCTGGCCGAGGCCCCCGGCAAGCGGTATGTCGAGTACGAGCAGCCCGTCATCGTCGACGGGCGTCGTGAGTGGCGGCGTTTCCGGGACATCGACACCGAGAACGAGGCCTTCCCGTACGGGCGCGTGGTGCCCGAGGGCGTGTGGCCGTTCACGGTCATCGCCGAGGACATGCTGGTTGCGGGCATCGGCCGCACCGGCCGGGTCGGCGCCGCCCCCAGCCATCTCTTCGAGGCCCCGGACGTGGTCCAGTTCGGCGTCGAGTGGATCGAGGGCCGGCTCGGGGAGGCGGCCGACGACCGCTGAAGCCGCCGGCCGCCCGCCGAGGAGTGGCCGATGGCCCGTCAGACCGCCGGCATTCCCGCACCGGTCTTCGCGCGGATGTCGCGGCGCAGCCGCCCGCCCACCGCGGCAGCGGCCGCCGCCAGCAGTTCCTCCCGGCGGGGCCCGTCGCCGTACGGCACGACTTCCAGATCCGCCACGAGTCCTGTCAGCAGCCCCGCTTCCGCCAGTACGTCCGCGTACCGGTGCGCCAGGTACTGCTTGCAGCGGCGGTGCGCCCGTGGCCGGTCCGCGAGCCGGCGGGCCACGTCGGCGGCGTTCGCCTCCGACACGACCAGCCAGGGCGCCCTCCGCAGCAGCGGCCCGTCACCGCCGGGCCGCCCGGCGAACGCCCGCGCCACCGCGTCCCTTGCGTCCGCGCGGGCCAGGAGCGCCGCGCCCAGCACGTCGGCCCAGCCCGTCGGCTCCGCAGCGGCGAGTGCCGCCGCCGCCGAGTCCGGGAACCGGGCCGCCACAAGGAGCGCCAGTTGTTGCACCACGTTGTGCGCGGCGATCCAGTCGCCCGGGTCCTCCGTGGCGGCCAGCCGCCGCCAGGCCGCGTCCAGCCGGGCCAGCGCGCCCTCCGGGCCTGCGGCGGAGGCTGCCAGCACCTCGGCGCGGATCCGTTCCTCCGTACAGAGCATGCCGACGGCGGTGCCCAGCGGAAGCGTCTCCAGCGTCTCGAACAGCTCCGAGTCGTCGTAGACGAGCCGGTAGTCCACAAGCGCCCGGAATACCTGCGCCCATTCCGGTTCCCGGAAGGCATCCGGCAGGTCTGCCACGTCCTCGGCGGGCACGTACGAGAAGTCGTACGAACCGTCGAAGAGCATCCGGAACACGCCCAGGGCGAGGCGCATCTGAGAGAGCGTGAGCCGCTCCATGCCGGCCGGGGGACGTGCCTCCACCTGAAGCGTCCACGTCCCCGCCAACAGCACCCGCTCGCAGCGGAACACGAGTTCCGGGAACCACGTGCCGCATCGGTCCAGCAGGACCGTCAGACCGGTCAGCCGTCCCGCCTCCTCCTCGGTGACGTCCGGCGGCTCAGTCCACTCGCCCTCCACCCGGTCCGGGCGGAACAGCAGGCTCGCCTTGTGGATGCCGAGCGGGACGTCCAGCTCGACCGCGTCCCGCGTGAACCGCAGCAGCTTGTTGCCGCCCGGGCCGAACCGGTCCGACAGCCGCTGGAGTTCCCGTACCCCGGAGGGCGCCCGCTCGGCGGGGTAGCGGGGCGTCCGGGCCAGCAGCCACTGGTGCAGCACATTGTGCAACTGGTGCGGATTGGCCGGCCCGTCCCCGGCGTCGGCCGCCGCCCGCTCCAGCAGTCGGCTCCACGTCAGCTCCTCGTCCAGGCCGAAGTCGTCCGGCACGGGTTCTCCGCGCCACGCCGCGACCCACGCACCGAACCCCTCCACCGCACGCCGCTCCCCGGGCGTGAGGCCGAACGTGCCCACCAGGTCCAGCCACTGCTCCAGCACGTCGAGGTACGCGCGGTAGAGGCCGGGCTCCGGGTGGTCGACCAGTTCCAGCAGCAGGCGTTTGAGAGTGCTGTCGTAGGCCTCGATGAGGTCGCTCCTGGTCAGGTCCAGCAGCACCGCGTCCCCGCCGTCCCACGTCCCGGCGGCCGCGTACGCCCGGTAGGCGTCGTTCAGCGCACGACTGCGCTGCGCCGCCTCCTGCGGGTCGGCGGCCGCCAAGTCGACCCGGCCGCGCTCCACTGCCAGGTACCGCGCCGCGAACTCCTCGTCCCCGGCGGCCGCCGCGAGCAGCCGGTGTGTCTCCGCGGGCGGCGCCGATGAGCGCGCGGCGAACCGGCACAGCGCCTCGGTGCGGGCGGTGTCGTCCAGCGGCAGGGCTGCCACGGTCCGGGTGAGAATGTCGTCGCGCTCGGCAGCCGAGTACACGTCCAGGGCGTGCAGGGACGACGCCAGGGACGTCACCGCGTCCAGCAGGGCGAGGCCCGCCTCCGTGCCACGCCCGCCGTCGTCCGCGAGGGCGCGGGCCGGCGCGAGGACGGTTTCCAGCGCCGTGTCCGATACCGTGCCCGCCGCTTCGAGACGCGCCACCGCGACGGCCGTTCGCACGTCGGCGGCGCCGGCCGCCCGTGCGGCCCCCAGCCCGCGGGCGTACGCCCGCGCCGCGTCCGGCAGCAGCTCCGCCACCCGCTCTGCCGGCAGGCCACCGTCGAGCAGCACCTCGGCGCAGCGGGCCGTGAACGCCGGCGACGACACCTGGGCGCCCCGCCGGATGAACACGTCCGGGGACGGCAGGAAGCTGTCCAGCACGATCCGGTCCCGCACCCGCGGCGGCAGGTGCGGCAGCTCGTACAGCCGGCCGACGCCCGGCATCAGCGCGAGGGTCGGCCCGGTACCGTCCGTCCGCGCCGCGGCTGCCGCGCCCGTGGCGTCGGCCGGTGCGAACAGGAGTCGGCAGCCCTGCGGGACGGCCGACATGCGCCGCGTTCCCGTCTCCACCGCCGGGGGACGGCCGGTGCCGAAATAGCACTCCTGCGTCCATGGGTCGGCCAGCGCGTACGACGCGGTCTCCGGGATGTCCTCCGGGCGACCCCGCAGCACGGCGACGCCCTCCTGACGGAACATCACTGCGGCGTGCTCGCCGGGGCCGCCGCGCTCCACCAGGACATGCCCGAGCCGCCGTCGCTGATCAGGTTCGAGGCGCAGGTAGCGGCTCCAAGCGTCCTCGAGCCGCACCGACGTGAGGAACGACGAGGCGCGCACCCGGCGTGGCGGCACGAGGATGTCCACGGGCGCGGCCGCGCACGTGCCGCGCCAGACGTCCCGGCACGCGTCCGTGAGGACGTCCAACGAGGGCTCCGGGTCGAACGCGGTGGCCGGCCGGATCTGCACCAGCCGCGTCCGCGTGGTCTCCACCCGCCGCAGCAGCGCCCCGCGCCACAGCGTCGTACCGGGCAGGCCGGTCAGCCAGGCCAGGCTGTTGTCACCGTCGCCCAGGCGCTGAGCGGAGGCGAAACCGAAGCCCAGCGACAGCTGGCCGACGAGCCGGTCGTCCGGCGCGAGCTCGGTGAGCCCGGTGACGGACACCGTGCCCGCGTCGGTCTCCAGCACCCACTCGGAGTCCAGGCGCGGCATGCCGAAACTGTGGTGGAGCCGCGTCAGCAGACCGCTCAGCGCGGCCACGTCCGCGTCGTCCAGCAGCGGTGTCTCCGCCGGGGAGACCGGCCGGTCCGCCACGACGGCCCGAGCCGCGTCCACGGTGTCGTCCGCGTCGCTGACGAGCGGCTGGACGAACGCGGCGATCGGGGAGGGGCGGTATCCGGGGTCGGTCAGCCGCTGCTGGGCGACGGCGTGCTCGCCGTACCCGCTGAAGACGACCGCTGCGACCGTGGCGTACAGGTCGTCGGGACGCGGGCACACCAGGCTCTCGTAGCCGCCCGCGTTGACGTTGTCCTCCTGGTCCTCCGCGCCCGAGCTGCGGACGATCCAGGGTGCCTCGCCGCACACCTCGCGGAGCAGTGCGGCGAGACCGGGATGCCGCTCGCGCAGGAATCCCGCGTACCCGGCAACGAGTTTCTTCTGCGACGTTCCCTCCGCGTCCGCCGCTGCGATGAATTCCCGGGCGTCGGCAGGGTTGAGCGGATACACCGGAAGGGCCACTTCGATGAATTCTGGATCGTGGTACAACCGGAGCAGTCGGGCGCATTTCATGCCGTATTTCTCGGCCTCATCGGATAACTCCTGCTCGGGCCCACCGGTGGTTCCGACAATCGCTGGGCTGTCCATGGAAAGGTGCCTCAATCTCTCTGGTCCTGGGTTCGGGGAATGGGGCCGGGTTCAGTCGTCGAGCAGCCGCGCCAGCCATCCGTCGGTGTCCGCCCGGTCGCGGCGGGCCTCACGCAGACCGTCCATCACGTTCCACGCCACCCGGTAGCGGGCCGCCTCGTCGACCGGTTCGGCGCCCGCGTACGCCGACAGCCGGTCGCAGACCCGGGTGAACCGCTGCTCGGCGTCCGTCAGCACGGCGTCGTCGAAGGCGGCCGACACGCTCTGGTTGTCGCCCGTGTAGAAGAGCAGGCCCTCGGCGTTCGCCGCCTCGTAGAAGGCGGCCTCCAGTTGCTCCGAGGCCGGAACGAACTGGAAGAATGTGCCGTCGCCCGCGATCTCCACAGGCAGCGCCGCGTCCTCGAGCGCTTTGCGGGCGTGGCGCAGGAACCGGTCGCCGGCCTCGCGCACCGCCCGCTGGGGCTCGCCGGTGGCGACCCGGTCGAGCACGGTGTCCGCCGCGGCCAGGATCGTCGGCTCGAAGAAGGAAGTGAACGACACCTCCTTCAGCGGCCTCAACAGCGCGCGGGGCCCGCCGACGGCGGATACGGCGTGCCCGTTGGCCATGCCCTTGGCGACCACCCATACGTCCGGGGTGATCAGCCCGGACGTGGACAGGCCGGGCCCGTAGCGCAGGCCCACCTTCACCTCGTCCGCGATCAGTACTGCCCCGGCGGCCGAGCAAAGCCGGCGCAGCTCGCGGTACCAGCCGTGCGACAGGTGCATGTGGTCCGGTGACACGACCACGGCCGCCGCCCGATCGGGTGCGGCCAGCAGTTCCTCCAGCAGGCCCAGGTCGAAGAAGAAGTCCACCACCCCGTCCGCGTTGGGCCTCAGCGGTGCCCCCGACGGGTACCACATCGGGTCGTAGCCGTGGTAGCCGGCGCTCAGCAGCAGGTGTCGCCCGGTCGCCTCGCGCACCGCCAGCGCCGCCGCCCGCACCGCCGCCGTACCGGACCGGAACAACCCCACGGCATCGCCGCCGCACAGGGTGTGCAGCCGTGTCAGCACCGCGTCGATGCGCGGGCTCCAGCCCGTGGCCGTGCCGTCCGCGCCGGTCGCGGCCCGGGCCACGGCCTCCGCAACACCCGGGTCGCCGTGTCCCAGCAGAATCGATCCCCGGGCATTGTCGAAATCAATCCAACGGAATCCGGATTCATCGGTCACATAGGCTCCGGCGGCCGAAGTGAAAACCCGGGGGCGGTCCCGCGAATCGCGCGGACAGGTGGGGAATTCGGCCAGCAGGGAAGAGTTTTCCGTCATAATTCACCTCACGGGAAAGGAAGATATTGAACGTGAATTCGGGCGGGTGCAGAGTGTTCACGCAGTCCGGGCGTGAGAAGCACCGGAAACAAGTGACCCCGAACCCTGGAGGAATGGACGTGGTGACGACCGGCATGGCGCTGCCAGCCCTGCACCGTGCTTTCGTGGACACGGCCCGGCAGGACGGGAGCGCGGCCGCCCTGCACGCCTGCTCCTGTTTCGCGGAACAACTGCTCTCCGATACCGCCGCCGCGGCGGCCCGGGCGGCCGCGGCCGGCCCGGCCACCGCCGCCGTCGAGGCCGACACGGCCGGACTGACCGATGCCGCACGTCGGTTGCGGGAGCTGTGCACCGTACTCGCCCGGGACATGGCTGCCGGCCCCTCCCAACCGGTCCGTGGCGCGGAGCGGCAGCTCACAACCGTGGAGCAGGCTCTCGCTGCAGCCACCGACGCCACCGACACGCTGTGGCGCTCCCCCTCCGCCCGGACGGACGAGGAGACCGCCGCCCTGCTGCGGCACGCCACCGACTGGAAGACCCCGGAGTGCTACGGCTACGACCTGGCCGATCCCGAACTCTCTCTGGACCAGGCCGCCGGCTGGCTCGCGGCCCGCCCCGCCGATACCCCCGTCCTGGTTGTGGGCGTCCGGACCGGCGGCTCCTACCTGGCACCCTTCTGGCAGGCCGGTGTTGAGGACGCCGGGTTGGCGGCAGGCCCCTGGCACAGCGTCCGCCCGGTGCGCGGCGCCGGAGGCATCATCCTGCCGGCCTCCGAACTCGCCGCGCTGCCGCGCGAACTGCGGCCCGGCACCACAGTGGTCCTGGTCGACGACCAGCCGGACACCGGCGCCACTGCCAGGGCCGTGCGCGACCGGCTCGCCGAACACTTCCCCGGCGTGCGGGACATCGTCCTCGCCGCGCCGGGACGGCTCCACGATCTGAACGGTCCCGCCGTGCGGGTCCTCACCGAACGGCCTGTCGTCCGCACCGGCACTTCCCGCCTGTGGCAGCTGGCCGGCGCGGGCGACACCGCCGGGCTGGTCGCCCGCGCCCGCGCCGCCGGGGTGCCGCTCGCCGTCGGCGCCGTCCACCGGATCAGGCCGTTCCGAGGCCCGTTCCTCACCGCGTACGGCACGGCCGCCGTTCCGGCGCAGGACGGCGGGGTCCACCGCATCGACCCGCACAAGCGGCCCTTCACTCTGATCGCCGACTCGGACGGCCTCCGGGGCACGGGCCGCGACGGGCATGACAGCGCCCCGGAGGCGTACCACTTCCGCTTCATCGGCACGGGCACGCACGGGCTGCACTGTCACCGCACCCTGTGCGCCCTGGGCGACCTGCTCCCGGCCGGCCACACCTTCGCCGACGGTTACCTGATCACCCGTCACGAAACCGGCTTGCGCCCGCTGCGCGAGGAGCTGCCGGCGCTCACCCCGCCGCAACAGCGCGGGGCGCTCGGCACGGTCGCCGCCTCCTGGGAAACACTGCGGCGCCTCGGCGAGCTGGGCCGTCCGGGCCGCGGCGCCGCCTACAACCCGCGGGCTCGCCTCGATGAGGCGCTGCGGCGGCTGCGCCACCGCATGGGCCGCCCGCTTCCCGTGGACGGGGCATGGACAGCCCGGCACCTGCCGGAGCGGGCACCCATGGGCGGCGTCGACGGCATCCTGTTCCGCACCCCGCTGCCGTACGGGCACGGGCACTGGCACTGGCAACTGGCTGGGGACGGGGACTGCGCGACCGGGCTCGCCGTGCGGCGGTTCGGCCTGGACTGGATCTGGGGCGGGGGTGGCTGTCTGGAGAGCGAGATCGCCTCGTTCGTCGTTGAGAACCGGCTCGACGAATCCGCTGTGAACGTGCTGGGTGAGGCGGTCGCCGCGGCCACGGGTGACGCCCGGGCCTTCGACGCCGGACTTCGGCTGGCCGGCGAGGCGCTCTACTGGAATGTCAAGACGTGGCTGCGGCGCTGTCCGGTCCTCACCGGGGTCGCCGCTGACCGTGTCGAGACCGAACTGGCCGCGCAGGCACGGTACGTCGCCGCCCTGTTCTGATCCGCGCCGGCACCCGCCGTGGCCGCTCATCGGGCTCCTGCCGGAGCGGCCGCGGCCCACACCCGCTCGGCGTGCGCCGCACGCCCGCGCCGGGCCGTCTCACCCGCACCGCCCGGCACGGCCCCGGAGCCGGGACCCTGCGCGGTGCGGCGGGCGTGCCGCAGCGTCTCGCGCACGCATTCGGCGTCGGTCTGGCTGCCGTACACGTACATGCCGCGCACCTTCTGCTCCACCACAGCGGAGATGTCGATGCCCGCGAACGGCACCAGACCCCGCTCCTCGCGCAGCGTCCGCTCGACATCGGCCAGTTCGTACTGGCCCGCGTAGGGCAGGTCCTCGTAGAACAGTGCCCGCGCGTCCCCGTCCCCGTCTCCGACCGCGGCGCGCACCGCGCCGTGCACCAGCAGGTGGTCGATGTGCCCGCCGACCGCGGCCGGGGCCAGCACCGTGTCGGCGCCCGACGCGCGCACCGCCTGCGTGATCGCCTCCTCCACGGCACCGCGCAGTTCGTCCGCCTCGGCCGGCGACGACACCTCTGCCTCGTCGTCGTAGCCGCGCAGACTGGCGTCGTCGAAACCGAGCGGACGGTAGTCCGCCAGCCCGCGCAGCCGGCAGTAGCCCAGCTCCTCCTCCCGGCGCCGGGCGCTGATCACCCGCACCCCGGCGCGCCGCAGCCGCCTGGACAGCGCCCAGCCGGAGCGGGTGAACACCGTGAGCAGCGTCGCATGCGCGGGGCGTCCCACCGCGGCCAGCAGCCCACCGCACGAGTACGCCACGTCGTCCGGGTGCGGTGACACCAGCAGCGTCCGCCCCTCACGCAGCCGCGCGGACAGGGCCCGGTCTGTTCCGTCCGTCGCCTTCCGTGTGGGTTCACCCATCGTGCTGTTCCTCCCGTCCCGTCTGCACCCGCCGGCTCCGGATGATCTCGGCGTACCGGGCGGCCACGTCACGCCAGCCCGTCGTCAGGCGCGGCTTCGCCGCCAGGGTGCGGCCCGCACCCGCAACGACCCGGTCCAGCAGAGCGTCCAGCGTCTGGGCGCGCAGTGACGCGAACCGGGGCAGATTGCCACCTTCGCCGAGGGTCGCCACCGGCACACCCAGTTGCACGGCCTCCGCCGCCGCGAAGTTGAAGGTCTCGTGGAACACCGACGGCAGCAGGAACAGCGCCGCACCGCCGAAGACCCGATCCCAGTCGGTACGAATGTCATAGGCGTCCAGCACCTCGATCTGCCGGCCCGCCCCCTGGTGCGCCCGTACCAGCTCACGCGCCTCCCGGCCCCGGCGCGACCAGGTGGCGAACATGACGCGCAGCGGCACTCCGGCCCCGGCCAGCCGGCGCAGACAGCGTTCCGCGTCAGCCGTGTCGATCTTGCCGAGTTGGAGCACCACCGGACCGGACGGGTCGTGCAGGTTCTGCGCCGGGACGTGGTCTGCGGCCCACGGGATCACCGACCGGTCCGGGAAGCAGCGTGTCCAGGGCAGGTCCAGCAGGAACACCTCGTGCATCGGCCCATCGGGGTGCGTGTCCTGCGCAGGGCACCCCGCCGCCCCGGGCGCGCCCGGCACGGCGGGAGCGACCGCGTGTACCGGGCACGGCGGCGGCGCCGACAGGTCCTCCGACAGCCTGCTGACGTCGTGCCAGATCCGTACGGTTCTGGCGTGCAGTTCCGGCAACCGCTTCGACTGCGCCCCCTCGAACAGCTCGCTCTCCACGAGCGGGAACACCGCATCCACGCGATCCCGCTCCATCCGCGCCGCGAGCACGTCCAGGTCGGCGCCTTCCGAAGCACGGTAGAAGTCCGCCGCGACCCCCGCCTCGCGCAGCGACCGCACCAGGTGCCACAGGGCGGTCTCCACGCCACCCCACGACGGCGAGTCGAAGCCCTCGTCGTAGATCTCGAACAGGGCCGGTCCGGCGGGCGGCTCAGCCATGGCGCACCTCCCGCGGGCCGTGCCCCGTGGCCTCGGTGACCAGCTCCACCAGGTCCTGCACCACGAGTCGCCGGCCCGGCCGTGACCTCAGCGACAGCGTGCAGTCGAAGTAGCCCTCCAGCCGGTTGACGATGTTGAGGAACTCGCGGTCGTCCACGTCCACGAACCCCTGGGCGACGATGTCCCCGGCGTCGTCGCCGGTCTCGTCGCTGAGGCACTTCAGGACGAGCATGCGGGTCATGCCGTCCTGGCCAGGTGCGCCTTGCTGTTCGCCACCACCAGGGAAGCGCATCCGTCCTCCGTTCTGTCCACGATGAACACACCGGTGTTGCTGATCTTGAAGCGGGTGCGGCGCAGCAGCGCGTCGTCAAGGCCCAGCAGTTCGAAGAGGAGGGCCTGCATCGTCTCGGAGTGCGACACGAGCACCCATCGGGCGCCATCCCCGCCCGCGGGGCAGCACGCGGCCAGGAACTCCCCGATGCGGCGCCTCTGCGCCACCCAGCTCTCCACGCCCCGTACTTCGGCCGCCGGATGCCGCAGCCGGTCTTCCAGCACTGCGTCCCACTCGCGGACCACGAGGGGCCGCGGGAAGGCCTCCGGCGCCCGCAGCTCCGCCAGCCGGGCGTCCGCCACCACTGGCACGCCCAAGGCGGCGCCCAGTACCTCCGCGGTGCGGGCCGCCCGCCGCTGCGGGCTGGAGTACACCCGTACGGCGGCGCCCGGCCCACGGTCCGGTGGGCCCACCGCCGGGTCCCCGGGCAGGTGGTCGGCGAGGGCCCGGGCCTGCCGTTCGCCGAGCGGGGTGAGTCCGGCGTGTGGGTCGAAGCCCGGCAGGACGTCGTCGTCCCGCAACACGTTCAGGCTCGCCTCGGCGTGCCGGACCAGCACGAACCTCTGGGCGGCCGTCATACGACCGGCAGCGGGACGCCGCCCTGCGGGACACGCATCCGCTCACGCGAGTTGTTGAACTCCTGGTTGGCTATGCAGGTGCCGCACGGCCAGTCGTCGAACTCGCGGATCGGGCCGAAGCCGTGCACCAAGTGCTTGGGCACCGAGTAGCAGTCGCACTTGACCATCCGAATCTCTTCCCCGGACACCTGGTAGTTGTAGCCGTTGGTGATCTGGTCGCAGACCGCGTCCCGCTTGCCGGTCTCGTAGATGTGATTCCAGCGGCGGAAGTACTCGGGCGGAGCCAGGAAGTCCGCCGGGTTCAGGTCCTGGTAGCGCAGGTTCACGGTCAGCGGCTGTCCCTTGAAGGCCAGCAGCGGCATGAAGTGCAGCAGCCCTTGGTAATTCCTGGACCTGAGGAGATCGATGTACGCGTTGACCTCCTCCACCGGCTGACCCCAGTACACGGTCTGGAGCTCCGCCTTCAGCTCGACGGCGGCGTCCAGGATGCGGTCGATCTGTCCCTGTTTCAGACCGCGCTTGGAGTTCATCGCCTCGGTGTGGCCGTCCACCGAGAACACCCACAGCAGGTCCGGGCGTCCCTCCAGGGCTCGGGGCAGCTTCGTGCCGTTGCTCAGCACTTCGATGCGGTAGCCCTCGGCCGCCCGCTTCTGCAGATGGTCGACGATCTTCGGGTAGAGGGTGATCTCGCCGTCGGACTCCACCCGGAACAGCACCGTGTCCGGCTCGTACTCGGCGAAGATCCGGTCCAGTGAACGGATGGTGGCCGGCTGGTCCACCTTGGTCTTCTTGACCTCGCAGTAGGTGCATCGGATGTTGCAGGCGCCGTCGACGACGATATTGCGGTAGGTGCGCACCCGGCGCACGGGCGGCGGCCAGACGATGTCGGATGCCATGGTGTGACTCCTCGCTCGGGGTGGGGAAGAACCGGCCGCGGTGCGGTGGCTCATACATGCGCGGCGTGCCGGGACACCAGGTCGCCGGCCACCGCCTTGGCGCTGCGCAGCGCGTGCGCCTGGATGGTGAGGGTGGGATTGAGGCCGCCCGGGTACGGCATGAAGCTGCCGTCGACGACGTACACGTTGGGCGCCGAGTGGACGCGGCCCCAGCCGTCCACCACCGACGTGGCCGGGTCGTCGCCGGCCCGGCAGGTGCCGTGCAGATGACAGCTGCCCTGCGCGAACCCGCTCTCCTCGTGCTGGATAGCGGTCGCGCCCGCCTGCCGCAGCAGCCGTTCGCACTTGCCGGTCATGTAGGCGAGGCGGCGCAGGTCGCGCGGGTCGGTGGTGTAGTCGATGACGACGGCCGGCACGCCGTCCTCGTCGACGCGGCGGGACAACCGGACCCGGTTGTCCAGGTTCGGGTGGTCGGCAAGGATCGTCTCGACGCGCAGCTCCAGCACGTCATGCCGGATGCGCTCGGGCATGTCGTTCTTCGACTCGTAGATCATGCCGCCCACGCCTGTGGGGCAGCCGGGGTCCACGTAGTGGTCGAGGAACGCGATCGTGGAGAACGGGCCCGAGTGTGTGCGCCAGTCGGCGAGCGTCGTCTCCGCCGACACCTCGACGAAGCCGCTGACGTACTCGCTCAGCTTCATCGTCAGCCCGCGGCCCACGAGGCCCGAGTGGTTGCCCACGCCGCCCGGTGCGTGCCCACCGTGGGACCGCAGCAGCAGCGCGGCCGTCTGGATCGCGTTGCACGCGACGACGAACGACCTGGCCCGGATCCGGTGCGCGGTGCGGGTCAGCCGGTCCAGGCAGGTGACCGAGGTGACCGCGTCCGACCTCTCCTGGTCCAGGCGCAGTGCCCGCAGCCCAGTCCGCAGCGCGAAGCCGGGGTGTCCGGCGAGCGGGGCGAGGAAGACGGCGACGGCGTCCCCCTTGGCGCCCGTCGGGCACTGGTGGCTCACGCACAGCGTGTCCCGCGCGCACGCCGAACGCCCGTCGTGAGCATGGCGGTTGATGGCCAGTGGTGTGGGGAACGGGTCGTAGCCGAGTTCGGTGCCCGCCTCATACAGAACCTCGGCCGCGGCTGTTGGCGGGTGCGCCGGGCCGCGGCTGCCTCCCCCCTCCTCGCCGCCGCACACCCCGAGCCGCCGCTCCAGCACGTCGTAGTACGGGGCGAGTTCGGCGAGCCCGTACGGCCAGCGCACATCGAGGTCGCCGGCGTCGATCAGCTCGCTCGGATCGAAGTCGAACGGCCGGTAGCGCCACGAGGCGCCGCCGTAGAAGACCGTCCCGCCGCCCAGGTTGGATGTCGTCCACGGCCAGCCCTCGTCGGTCCAGCCGCCGTTGCCGTCACGGGCCAGGGCGGTGCGGCACATGTCGTCCAGCTCCGGGTTGCCGAGGCCGGGAGAGAGCCGGAAACCCTCCTCGACCATCAGGACGTCCAGCCCTTGCCGGACGAGCCGGTCTGCGGCCACCGAACCACTGGCACCGCTGCCGATCACGACGACGTCCCAGATCCGGCCGTCGTCCCGGGGGTCCCACCCGTCGCGGTGCACGGGCCCCAGCGGCTCGGGGTGCCATGCGTGCGCGGTGTCCGAGGGCAGGGGGCCCCGAAGGCGCTTCATCGTGTGCCTTTCGTCGAAGGGTGATTACGGGGAGGCGGGGAGAGCCACCGGGCAGAAGCTCCCGGGGCATGGCGACGTCACGCTGTCGTGACGGCCAGCCAGCCCCGCTGCATGCCGGCGAACCGTCCGCCCGCATTCAGCAGTTGCGCCGGACTGCCGTCCTCGACCACCGCCCCGTTCTCGATGACCAGGACGCGATCGGCGATGGCGAGCGTGGACAACCGGTGCGCGATGATCACCGCGGTGCGGCCCGCGAGGACCCGGGTCAGCGCTTCGTGCACGGCCCGCTCCGACGGGGTGTCCATGCTGGACGTCGCCTCGTCGAGAATCAGCACGCGCGGCGAGGTCAGCATCACCCGCGCCATGGCGATCAACTGCCGCTGGCCGGCCGACAGGCCCGAACCCCGCTTGTGCACGTCCGTGTCGTAGCCACCGGGCAGCGCGCTGATGAATCCGTGCGCGCCCACCGACTCAGCGGCCGCCCGGATCTCGGCTCGTGAAGCGTCCGGCCGGCCCAGCGCGATGTTGTCCGCGACCGACCCGGAGAACAGGAACGCCTCCTGGGTGATCATCGAGACGGCGCCGCGCAGTTCGGCGTCGGCCAGCTCCCGCAGGTCCACCCCGTCCAGCCTGACCCGGCCCGCCGCGGGATCGTACAGCCGCGCCATCAGCTTGGCGATCGTGGACTTGCCGGCGCCGGTGGTGCCCACCAGGGCGACCGTACGGCCCGGTTCGAGCACCAGGTCGACGCCGGACAGCACACGGCGGCCCTCATCGCCGTACCGGAAGTGGACGCCCTCGAACCTCACGGCGCCCCGCCCGCCCGGCGGGTCCGCCGGCAACGCAACCGGACGCTTCGGCTCGGCCACCGCCGGGTGGGGCACGAACAGCGCACCGATCTTCTCCAAGCCCGCCGACGCCGCCGAAAAGGCGTTGGCGAAACTCGCCAGCTCGTCGATCGGGTCGTACAGCCGGTGCACGTACAGCAGGAACGCGGTGAGCGTGCCGATGGCCAACTGGCCCTGGTCCATGCGGAACACGCCCAACGTCAGCAGCCCGGCCAATGACAGGTTGCCGATGAGCTTCACTCCGCCGCTGAAGGTGGCGCTCACCCAGCCGGCGTCCGCCCGCGCCACCGTGTACCGGGCGTCGAGCCGGCGCAGCCGGGCCGCGTTGGCCTCCTCGCGGCGGAACGCCTGTACGGCCCTGATGCCGTTGAAGGCCTCCACCGTGTGCTGCACTACGCCCTCGACGGCCGTCCTGGTGCTCCGGTAGGCGCGCCGCGACCGGTTCCGGAACCACTGCGTCAGCACGTACAGCGGGATGAACAGCACGATCACGACCGCGGCCATCGGCTGGTCCATCCACAGCATCACGGCGAGGATTCCGACCATCGAGAACAGCGCGGAGAACAGCCCGTCCAAGCCCATCTCCAGCATCTCCTCGACCGACTCCACATCACTGGACAGCCGGGCGATCACCCGCCCCGAGGGATACGACTCGTGGAACGCCAGCGGCTGGCCCATCACATGGGTGAAGGCCCGGTGCCGCAGCTCGAACAAGAGGTCCTGGGCAATGCCGCCGGAGTAGCGCAGAAAGCACCACTTGAGCGTGGCCGTGGTCAGCCCGGCAGCCAGTGCCGCAGCCGTGAAGCCGATCAGCGGCGTCCACCGGCCGTCCGCTGCCTCGGGCACACCCCGGTCGATGGCGGCGGCGATCAGCAGCGGCGGGACCAGCCCGCACACGTTCTCCACCAGGGCCAGCGCGGTGGCGGCCGCCAGCCGGCGCCGCTTGGGCCACAGCAGCATGCGCAGCAGGGCGTCCCGCTGGGCCCGGGACGGTGCTTCCTCGTGTCCCTTCATCGTGTCCGCCCCCGTCCTGCCATGCCGTCCGCCGTGATGTCGTCGAGGATGTCGTCGGAGTCGTCCTCCGGGCGCGCGATGACCGTGGGCAGCGACGGCGCGACCAGCAGCCGGTACTCCGGCTCACGAGCCATCAACTCGTCGTGCGTGCCCGTCGCGGCGACCCGCCCACCGGAGAGGAACACCACCTGGTCCGCCAGGCGCAGAGTGCCCGGTCGGTGCGCGGCCACGAACGTGGTGACGCGGCAGAGCACCCCGCGCAGAGCGGTCTCCACCTCCCGCTCGGTCCGTACGTCCAGGGCGGACAGCGCGTCGTCCAGCACCAGTACCGTCGGCCTGCGCAGGATGGCCCGGGCCAGCGCCAGCCGCTGCCGCTGACCGCCCGACAGGCCCAGGCCCTCCTCACCGATCACCGTGGACAGCTTGTCGGGCAGAGCGGAGACGAATGCGTCCGCGCGTACCGTCCGCAGCGCTTCCCACACCGCGGCATCACCGTCCTCGCCCGCAGCCGCGTCACCGGTCTCCGGTAGGCCCAGCGTGACGTTGGCCCGCACCGTGCCGGAGAACAGCACCGGGTCGTCGAACGCTCCGGACACCACCGACCGCAGGTCGGCCAGGGCCAGATCGCGCAGATCCACACCGTCCAGCGTGATGCGCCCCGACGTCGGGTCGTCCAGCCGGGACAGCAGCGACAGCAGCGTGCTCTTGCCGGAGCCCGTCGCCCCGGCGACGGCCACCGTGGTGCCCGCCCGGACCGTCAGGTCGACGCCCCGCAGCGTCGCGGTGCGGCCACCCGGGTGCGCGTAGTGCACTCCCTCCAGGCGGATCTCGCCACGCACGGGTGACGGCAGAGGCCGGGGGCGCTCCGGGTCGGTCACCGTCACCGGCTCGTCCCGCACCTGCCAGTACCGGTCGGCCGCCGTGGCCGCCGTCGACGCGTCGGCGGTCAGCCAGCCCAGTGTGTCGGCCGGCCAGCGCAGATACGTGGCAACTGTCACCGCGGCCATCAGCGTGCCCAGTGTGAGCGCGCCAGTGGCGACACTGTGGCCGCCGTATCCGATCATCGCCACGATCGCCAGGTCCGGCAGCGCCGTGATGATCCACCACAGGGCCGCCGTGTACGACAGCTTCCGCAGCTCCAAGTCCCGCAGCCGACGCGCCCGGCCGGTGAACTGGCGCACCGCCTCCGGGCCGCGCCCGAACACCTTCAGCACCCGCACACCGAGCACCGACTCCTCCACGGTCGTGGACAGGTCTCCGCCCACTTCCTGCGCGGAGCGTGCCACCACCCGGAACCGCTGCTCGAACACCGTGGTGGCCACCACCATCGGCACGTACGCCAGGAACACGATCAGCGCGAGCACCGGTGCCAGCCACGCCAGGACGCCCAGACCCACGGCGAGCGCCGCGACGTTGACCATCAGGTAGATGGCAGAGAAGGCCGCGAACCGGCCGATCTCCATCACGTCCGAGACGGTCCGGGACCGTAACTGACCGGACTGCCAGCGGGAATGGAACGACAGGGGCAGCCGCTGGATGTGCGCCGACACGTCGGCGCGCATCGCCGTCTCCAGCCGGGTCGCCGGGCGCACCACCAGCAGCCGGCGCGCGCCCAGCAGGACCGCTTCGACCACACCGAGGAGGGCGAACCCGCCGATGAACCACGGAAGCGCGGCGAGGTCCCGCTCCACGACCGGCCCGTCCACCAGCCGCTGGAGCACCAGCGGCATGGCCAGACCCGCGAGCATCGACCCGAAGGCAGCGACGCACGCCCCCGCCATCAGCCAGCGGTGCGGGCGCAGATAGGGGGCGCAGCGTCGCAGCGACGTCATGGCGTACACCCGGCACCTCCCCCGGAGGTCCGGCCGAGCGCCCGTCGGTAGTGTGCCAGCGCCCGCTCCACGGTGTCCGCCCCATAACGGCTCAGCAGGTCCGGCACCGCCGAGGCCACCGTCTTGCGGTGCCGTTCCGCCTCCGTGACCGCCTCACCGGCGACGCGGGCCAGCGCCGCCACGTCGCCGCGCGGAACAAGCAGCCCCGGAGTGACCGAACCGACCGTGTCGGGCAGCCCGCCGACGGCGTAACCCGCCACCGGCGTCCCGCACACCATGGCCTCCAGCGCGCTGCCGCCCAGCTCCTCGTGGGCGGACGGCATGACGAGCACGTCCAGCGCCGTCATCACGGACGGCACCGCGTCGTGCGGCAGGAACCCGGTGAACACGAACCGGTTTGCCAGCCTCGCCGCCCCGACGGCCTCCCGCATCCGCTCCCGCTGCGGCCCGTCACCCACCACGAGAAACACCGCCCCGGGCGCCGCCGAAACCGTGGCGTCCCACCGGCCCGCCATGGCGACGAAGTCCCGCCACCCCTTCTCGTGCGCGATCCGGCCGACCCAGCCGACCACCGGCACACCGGCCGGCACGCCCAGTGAACGGACATACTCTTCCGCCCGCCGCCGCGGCACGG
This sequence comes from Streptomyces xinghaiensis S187, assembly GCF_000220705.2. Classification (GTDB taxonomy): domain Bacteria; phylum Actinomycetota; class Actinomycetes; order Streptomycetales; family Streptomycetaceae; genus Streptomyces; species Streptomyces xinghaiensis. Next base: position 915,622 of record NZ_CP023202.1, read on the forward strand.
GCCGTACATCCCCGACCGAGTCGGGCAGCACGTCCACCAGGGCACGGTCGAGCGGCAGCAGCCGCGCCACCGTGTCCGCGGTGCGCGCGGTGAGCACCGAGACCCGGCGGGCGTGCCGCAGGGCGTACCGCTCGGCCGCGGTCACCAGCCGGTGCTGGAGCCGGTCGAACCGGGACATCGGCTCGTACACCGCCAGCCGTGAGCAGTGCAGCGTGATGACGTACGGCGCGCCGAGAATCCGCGACACGAGCGGCCCGGCGAGCAGCGCCCACAGCTGTCCGTCCGCGTGGACGTGCACGAGGTCCGGCTGCCAGGTGCGGCGCAGTGGCCGGCACGCCGCCGGCACCGCGGCGAGCCACGCCTGGTTGAGCCCGACGAGGCCGGTCAGCTCGGAGCGCAGTCGGGGAAGCGGAGCGCGGGTGACGCGGACCGTGAGCCCTGGCCGGTCGACCCGCTCCCGGGGCAGTCCGGGGAACCCCACGGTCATGACGAGCTGCTCCACGCCACGGTCGGCCAGCTCCCGCGAGAGGCGGAGGATCTGCACCTGCATGCCCCCGACGGCGTCGAACTCCGCGGGCCAGGCGGTGACGCAGTCGTGGTGGAAGAAGGGGGTGAGCCGCAGCACACGCACGGGGAACTCCACGGAAAGGGAGGGCGGTTGGCGAAGGCGATACGCGGTACGGGGTGGCGCGGTTGTGCCGGTTACGGCAGCGGGCCGGCCGGTGGAGAGCCCGCGTACGCCGCTGCGGGCTCGGCGGCCCCGCCGCGCGAAGCCGCCTCGTCGACAACCTCGTCCAGCAGGGCGAGGGGGACGGGCACGAGCGGCAGGGTCCCCGTGTGCAGGACGTCGCCGGGCGCCGACAACAGCACCATCGGGGTGTGCCCGGGCGGGCTGTCGAGGTAGCCGCGCTTGTTGTCGTACGCCAGCCAGTTCCTGATCAGTGATGTGTCGACGTGTGCCGGAATCGCGGGCTCCACCCCGGCGGCTGCGACCAGTTCGCGGTGCAGAGGGACGAGGCCGGCGTCGGCGTGCCCCAGACGGCGGGAGACTTCGGCGGCGACGGTCATGCCGACGGCGACGCCCGCCCCATGGGCAACCTCGCCGCGGGAGGCGTGCTCGATGGCGTGCCCGGCGGTGTGGCCGTACTCCAGAACGAGGCCGGAGCGACGCTCGTGCTTGTCGTCCCGAGTGACGTCGGCCTTGGCGGCCAGGCTCTCCGCGATGATCCAGCGCAGGGTCTCGTCGTCGTAGCGCGCGTCAACACGCAGGGCGCCCGCGAGCCGGTCGAGCATGGCCGGCCGGATGGCGAGGGCGTTCTTCACCACCTCGCCCATGCCGGAGCGGATCTCGCGGGGCGGCAGTGTGCGCAGGAAGGCGGTGTCGGCCAGGACTTCGACGGGCTGGTAGAAGGTGCCGACCAGGTTCTTGCCGAAGGTGGCGTTGACGGCCTGCTTCAGCGAGAGCACCGAGTCGAGCATGGCCACCACCGTGGTCGGCACGTGGACGAGGCGGATTCCGCGGAACAGCAGCGACGCCATCAGGCCGGCGATGTTGCCGGTGACGCCGCCGCCGAGTGCGACGACGAGGGAGCGTCGGTCCGCTCCGCGCTCCAGGGCCTGCTCCGCGAGCGCGGACACGGTGGCCAGAACCTTGTGCACCTCGCCCGCCTCGTGGGTGAGGAGGTGGGCCGGGCCGGCCTCCTTGCCGATGCGGGTGGCGAGGTCGAGGCCGTAGAGCTCGGCCACCGTGGTGTCCGCCACCACCAGGTAGCTGCTGGCGCCGAGTGCGGCGAGGCAGGTGATGACGTCCTCGGCACACTCGGTGCCGAGCCGGTAGGGGAATGAGGCGTCTTCCATCGCGATGGGTGTGACCTGCATGATCCTTCGGATCCTCCGGCGGTTCGCGGGACTGGGATGCGGTGGGTTGCCGTGGTCAATGCACCAGTTCGGCGCCGTGCCGCAGGACCTTGGCGAAGGCCGCGGCGATGTCACCCATGTCTTCTTCGCCGCCGAGCAGGGCGGCGTGGTGCAGGGTCACCGTCCGCCGCGCGGCGCCCTCGCACACGGGCAGCGCGAACCTCTTGGGGTCGATGCGCTCCTCGTGGGCCAGACCCAGCGTGTAGCGCCTGCGGGTGTGCGGCGCGTACAGCTTGTTGGCCGGGATCGGGGCATAGCAGGGCAGCACGGGGAAGCCGAGCTCGGCGGTGAGCGCGTCTGTCACCTCGGTGACGGGGACGTCCTCCAGCACGCCGTCGGGCAGCCGCACCGCGTAGGTGTAGTAGGTACGGGAGGTGGTGCCGGCGGACGTGGTCTGCGGGCGCAGGCCCAGCCCGCCGAGGAGGCCGTCGAGGCGGGCGGCGTTGGAGCGGCGGGTCTCGTTCTGCTCGTCGAGGATGGTGAGCTGCTCGGTGAGAATGGCTGCCTGGAATTCGGACAGGCACCGGTTGCTCCCCATCAGCTCGCCGGTCTCGACCAGTTCCATGGCCCCGGGGCTGGGCAGGGTGGCGGACAGGCAGCGGCCATCGGCCCGCAGGTGCTCCACGCGACGGGCGAAGTGCGCGTCACGGGTGACGACGGCGCCGCCCTCGCCGCTGGTGAGCACCTTGCTGTGTTGCATGCTGAAGGTTCCGGCGGTGGAGAGCGCACCGACCTTGACTCCCCGGTAGGTGGCGCCGTGCGCCTGGGCGCAGTCCTCGATGAGGGGCAGCCCGTGGCGCTCGGCGATCCGCAGGAGCGGGTCCATGTCAGCGAGGGCCGAGTAGAGGTGGACCACGACGATGGCCCGGGTGCGTTCGGTGATCGCGGCCTCGACCGCGTCGGGTGAGAGGCAGAGCGTGTCGGCTTCGACGTCGCAGAAGACGGGAACGGCGTTGACACCGAGAATGGTGGAGCCGGACGCGACCCAGGACAGGCCGGGGACGATCACCTCGTCTCCGGCGCCCACCTCGCACGCCTCCAGGGCCAGCATCAGGCCGGCGGTACCGCTCGCGGCGGGCACGCAGTGCGGCACACCGTTGTAGGCGGCGAACGCCCGGGCGAAGCGCCGCTCGTAGGAGTCGGTGCCGCGGTAGGGGCCGCTGATCGACCACCGGCCGGATCCGAGGACATCCGCCATTGCGCCGGCAACCCCAGGCGCGGGTTGCGGCCATGCGGGCCAGGGGCGCGTGCGTAACGCGTCGCCGCCGTTCACTGCCAACCGGGAAACCATGGACCTTCCTTCCTGATGTCATGCCGTGGATGTGCGGATGAGGTACGGGAGGGGCGGCCGGCGCGGGGCACGGCGTCGTTCAGGCGTGGAGGTTGAAGTACGAGCGGGTGTTGCCGTCCGAGCGGCGCAGGGCCACGTCGAGGGCCTTGGCGTGGTCGTCGAGCGGGAACTCGTGGCTGAGCAGGCCGTCCACGTCGACGGCGCCGGACGCCAGGACGTCGATGGCCTCCTCGAAGCAGGTGCCGGGGCCCATGGACGCCCGGACGGTGAGCATCTTGAGCACGATGTGGTGCGGGGCCATCACGGCCGACTCCTCGATGCGGTAGCCGACCAGGCCGACGCGTCCGCCCGGGCGGACGGCCTCCACGGCCTCCTGTACCGCAGTCGGGTATCCCGACCCTTCCAGGACGACATCGGGCACCGCGTCCGGGTTCGCGCCGGTCAACTCGACCAGGGCCCCCGGGGCGCCGGACACGGCTGCGGGGACGCCCATGGCCAGGGCGGCGGCGCGGCGTTCGGGCACGGGCTCGGCCACCGCGGTGACGGTGCCACCGCGCAGCCGTACGGCCTGGACGAGCAGCAGCCCGATGCCGCCGGCGCCCATGACGGCGACCTTCTCGCCGCCGGCGACCCCCAACCGGTCCACCGCATTGAGCGCGACCGCCAGCGGCTCGACCTGGCAGGCGGCGCGCAGCGGAAGGGTGTCCGGCAGCCGCCTGAGGTTCGCGACGGGAATGGTCATGTACTCGGCGCAGGCACCGTCCCGGGTGAACCCGAGCTCGCCCAGGTCCTCGCAGAGGGTCGGCGTCCCGGCTACGCAGTGTGCGCAGACGCCGCACGAGCAGGTCAGGTCGCCGACCACGTTGCTGCCGACGAGGTTGGTTCCCCGGGCGCCGTTGACGTCGACGACCGTGCCGCTCCACTCGTGTCCGGGCACGACCGGGTACGTGAAACCGTGCCAGACGCCCTTGTAGAAGGAGAGATCACTGCCGCAGACGGAGTTGTAGGCGATGCGGACGAGAGCTTCGCCGGGTGCCGGATCCGGTATGTCGCGGTGAGTGAGGACGGCCCGCTCGGGGGCCTCGAACACCAGAGCCTTCATCGTGCCGGACCTCCGTGGTCAGGGAGCGCCCGGCGGTCCCCGGGCGAGTGGCGTTCGCTAAAGTTGATGAAGCTTGGCAGGATCGTACGCTGGGTTGATGTCAACTTGTCAACAGTGGCTGATGGTTGTTTGATGATCGGGTGAGCATTGTCCGCTGAAGCGGTCACGGAAGCGCGCCAGGTGTCCGGGGGAGCCGGAACGGAAGGGAGAGATGCGCATGGCGGGTAGCGGGCAGGTCCCTGAGCCGCCGGAGCGGCCGCTGGTGCGGGAGTTCGGCCAGCGGCTCAACGAGTTGATCGCCGCCATGTACCCGGACCAGCGCAAGCGACCGGGCTACGCCCGGCTGGCGAAGGAGATCCGCGAGACCACCGGCGGTGCCATCTCCGGGACCTACCTGTGGGAACTCGCCACGGGCAAGAAGCGCAACGTCACGCTCGAGCAACTGGACGTGCTGGCCGAGTTCTTCGGGGTACCGCCCGAGTACTTCCTCAACGAGGAGACGGCCGAACGCGTCAACTCACAGCTCAAGCTGGCCACGGCGCTGCGCGACGCCCGCGTGCGCAACCTCGCCCTGCGGGCCGACGGCCTGTCCGCGGAGAGCCTGGACGCTCTGCTCATCATGGTCAACGAGGCCCGCAGAGTGCAGAACCTTGCAGCGTTCAACGACCAAGACCACATGGGCGCACCGGACGGCGGCCCGACCGGAACGTCCGGAAGCACGACGTAGCCGGGGCTACGGAACAACGGGCCCAGCAACAGCAGAGGCTACGGAATATGGCCGCTGGCGTCGTCTGGAGAGACGTCATGCATGGGGAGGCTGTCATCATTTCTCATATCGTTCATCGCCCAACAGGCATCGCAAGGCAGCGGAGAATCGTTTCCTTCTCCGGCACGGATGTCCGCGCGGTTCCCCACACGGCTTCCCTCTCGGGTTTCCCCGCGAGTTCGGCCACAGGTTCCTTCACAGCGGAGTGGTAACCCACCACCGGCCACACAGCCGGTTCTGACCAGGGCCGCCGCCAACCGCCCGTCCGTACAGCCGCGACCACCACACGGGACCCGCTCCGCGCGCCCCGGCATGCCGACCCGCGCCGGAAGCACCCCGGCGCGCTCCCGTACGACCAGGTGGCCCCGGCCGGCCGTCATCCCGCTGACGCCCGAGTCGCGCTGCCGCAAAAGACGGCACCGTGCGGCCATGCCGCCGTGCCGCGATGGCGCCCTGCAGCGCGGGCGAACCCGGCGGACGGACCGTTCCCGCCACGCCCGTCAACGCCGACCCAGGAAGGCCAAACGGTACACACCGCATGCCGTACAGGATCGCCAGGCTGCGCCGACGCTGTCGACCGCTGCTGGACCAACTCGCCCTGCCCCGTCCGTTCTCCATCGAGCCGCTGTGCGCCCACCTCTCCGCACACCGCAGGCGCCCTCTCCACCTGCACCCGCTGCCTCCCCAGGCCGCCGCGGCAGGAGCGTGCGGACTGTGGGTGGCCACCGACACCGACGACCACATCTTCTACGAGCAGCGCACAGCCCGGTCCCACCAGGAACATATCGTGCTGCACGAGATCGGCCACATGCTCTTCAACCACCACGCCGTCACGGACACCGCCGGCTCACCCGTGGGCCTCCTCGGCGACCTCAGCCCTCGGCTCGTCCGCCGCATCCTCGCCCGTGCCAACTACTCAACCCGCCAGGAGCAGGAAGCCGAGATGCTGGCCACCCTGATCCGCACCGGCGAAACCGGGCCTGTCCGGTGCCCGCCGTCCGACACCTACGGCAAACTGCACGCGGCCCTCGGAGTGAGCACCGACCATGAGCTGTGACTTACCGGGGGCCTGGGGCACTCTGGAGACGTTCAGCGTCGGCTTCCTCTGGGCCGCTGTCCTGCTCCGGGCCCGCCCCGCCGTACGCAACCCGCACCAGCGGGGACTGTGGCTCGCCGTGGCCTCGGCCGCCGTCGCGATGACCCTGCACCTGGGGCCGGTGAGCGCGTACGCCGCCGAACTCACCGGCTCCCCGCGGGCTGTCGCTCTCGCCAAGAACCAGGTCGGCGTCATGTCCGCTGCGGCCGTCCTGCACTTCGCCGTGTACGCGACCCGCGGTCGCCGTCACACGGGCACTGTCCTGGTCGCCATGATCACCGTGATGGCCGCACTCCTGGCCCTCGCCGGCCTGGGAGCCGCCCCGGCGCCGGGCCACGGACCGCCCTTCACCCTCGCCCGGCCATCCTCTGCCGCGTACTGGCTTCTCCTCATCACCGCGCACGTGGTGGCCTGTGCCGCGTGCGTCCGGGTCTGCTGGACGTACGGCCGCCGCGGCCCCCATGCGTCCGTCAACCTCGGCCTGACCCTTTTCGGCTGGGGCACCGCCCTCGCCGGCCTCTTCTGGCTCACTCACTACTTCCTGCTGGCTGCCGGCTCCCGCCCGGGCGTTCCCCTCTGCCTCATCATCAGCCTGCACGCGGTGCTGCGCGCCGCCGCGCTTCTCGTACCCACCGTCATGCAGCTGCGCCATACCGCCGACCACGCCCGCACCATCTGGCGGATCTGGCCGCTGTGGCGGGACCTGGTCGACGCCGTGCCGCACGTCGCCCTCTCCCCCACCCGCTCCCGCCTGCTGGTCCTTCTCCAGCCGCAGCTCTCCTGGCGGCTCATCGCCTACCGGAAGGTCATCGAAGTACGCGACGTCATTCTCGTCCTCAGCCACTACACCGATCCGGGCGTTTCCCGCAGCGCCCGCGCCCACGTGGTCCGCTGCGGCATTCCCGCCGACCACGCCGACGCCTACGTGACCGCCTGCGTGCTGAGCAGGGCACGCGCCGCCAAACTCGCCGGCGCAGGGCCCGACCCCGCGGCCGACATGCCCACCAGCAGCCAGGAAGCCGGCGACCTCGCCGCCGAAACCGCCTTCCTGCTGCTCCTCACGGAGGCCTATCTCTCCCCCTGCGTAAAGGACTTCGGCCCGGGGGTGGCGGCCGCCGCGGGGTACCGCCGCAGGAGAAGACCGGTGACCCTTTCCCCGCCCTGTCCGAAACCGTCCGGGAAAATGACCCAGGAGAGGAAGGCAGTCTCTGCCATGATTCCGACCATGGACAGCACATTACGCCGGACATATCCGCACTACGCATGGCGCCTCGTGAACGAAGGGGATTCAGGTGCCTTCGTCTACCACCTCACCGGCCACCGGCCCGAGCTCTATGCGAAAATCGCGCCGCGTACCCCGGAGAACCCCGCCTTCGACCTCGTCGGCGAGGCAGACCGCCTCGAATGGCTCGCGCACCACGGCATCCCCGTTCCCCGTATCGTCGAGCGCGGCGCCGACGACACCACCGTCTGGCTCGTCACCGAAGCCGTGCCCGGCGCCGCGGCCTCTGAGGAGTGGCCCGAACACCAGCGGACCGCCGTCGTCGAGGCGATCGCCGAACTGGCCCGCACCCTCCACGAACTCCCCGTGGACGACTGCCCCTTCGACCGCCGCCTCGACGTGGCGGTCGCCGAGGCCCGGCACAACGTCCGGGAGGGCCTGGTCGACCTCGACGACCTCCAGGACGAGCACGCCGGCTGGACCGGCGACCAGCTCCTCGCCGAACTCGACCGCGCCCGGCCCGAGAAGGAGGACCTGGTCGTCTGCCACGGCGACCTGTGCCCCAACAACGTGCTGCTCGACCCAGAGACGTGCCAGGTGACCGGAGTGATCGATGTGGGCCGCCTCGGCGTCGCCGACCGCCACGCCGACCTCGCCCTCGCCGCCCGCGAGCTGGAGATCGACGAGGACCCCTGGTTCGGCCCCGCATACGCCGAGCGGTTCCTCGAGCAGTACGGCGCCCACCGCGTCGACAAGGACAAGATGGCCTTCTACCAGCTACTCGATGAGTTCTTCTGACCTGCTTCTCACCTCGGTCCTTCGCTCGCGGGGACCGAGGTCTTGATGATGTGGTTGATCTCCGCTCGTGATCTTGCTGTCGTTTGCCGGAGGGAGTCCGAAGATCCTGGAGGTACGGCCGTGCTGGGCTCTCCGGGGTCCGGAACGGGAAGGAACGTTCAGTGGGCACCCTGGCTGGCCAGTGATTCGCCCGCCTCTACGAGAACAGAGCCCAGCGCAGCCCGGCGCAGGACCTCGTTCTCCTGCTCCAGCAGCCGCACCCGCTTCTTCAGTTCACGGTTCTCCGCCGACTCCGACCTGGTGACACCGGGCTTCTCGCCGTCTTCCACGGCGGCCCGGCGCAGCCACTTCGACAGCGTCATCTCACGAACACCGAAGTCCCTCGCGGTCTGGGCGAGGGTCGCACCCTTCTCATGGTTCCGGGCCACCCGCACGACGTCATCACGGAACTCTTCGGGATGGGGAGCAGGCACAGCAACACCCTTCCAGGCCGCCCACAGGCAAGCCGGATCAGATGTCACCTATCCGTGCAGCAGACCCGAACAGGGACCAGGCGGGGTGCACTGCATCACCGACTACCCATTGTACAATGTCACACCTCATGCGTCGTGTGGCTACGAAAGGGACCCATGAACTCTGCGTACGCGACCGTCGACCACGTCTTCACCGTCCCCCTCGACCACGCGGCCCCGCACGGCCCGACCATCCAGATCTTCGCCCGAGAAGTCACCGAAGTAGGCAAAGTCGGTGACCAGCTACCCTGGCTTCTCTATCTACAGGGCGGCCCCGGCGGCAAGTCACCCAGGCCCTCAGCCGGTTCACCCGGCTGGCTGCCCAGGCTCTCAAAACCCACCGGGTCCTCCTCCTCGACCAGCGCGGCACTGGGCGTTCCACCCCCGTTACCGCCCGGGCTGCCTCTCGCTTCGCCTCACCAGCCCGGCTGGCCGAGCATCTGGGCCACTTCCGCGCCGACTCGATCGTCGCGGACGCCGAGCTGATCCGCCGGCAACTGTGCGGCGACGAGCCCTGGGAGACTCTCGGCCAGAGCTACGGCGGCTTCATCACCCTCACTTATCTGTCTCAAGCCCCCGAAGGTCTGCGTGCCTGCTACGTGACCGGCGGCCTGCCCGGCCTCTCGGCGACCGCCGACGACGTTTACGCCCGCACCTATCCCCGGGTACGGGACCGGGTCCGCGACTTCTACACTCGCTATCCCCACGATGCCGCCCGGCTGCGCGGGATAGCCCGTCTCCTGGCCACCACCGATGTACGCCTGCCCGACGGAGACCGGCTCACCTCCCACCGCCTGCGTACGCTCGGCCTCGTCCTCGGTATGGGCGACGGCTTCGAGCGGATCCACTGGCTTCTCGATGAAGCTCTCGACGAGGACGGGAAGCCAACCGACACCTTCCTGCACCAAGTGCTGACACTGACCGGCTTCATCGACAATCCGCTCTTTGCCGTCATGCAGGAGACCCTGTACGGCCAGGGCGCAGGTCCGACCAACTGGGCGGCGTCCAGGGCCATGGCCGCGTTTCCGGAGTTCGCCGAAGACGCCGATCCTCTTCTGCTCACCGGAGAGATGATCTACCCCTGGATGTTTCGCGAGATCAGTGGCCTGCGTCCGTTCGCCGACGCCGCCGATCTGCTGGCCGAACGCTCCGACTGGCCACCGCTGTACGACCGTCGCCGCCTCGCCGCCAACCGGGTCCCGCTCGCCGCACTCGTCTACCACGACGACATGTACGTGGATGCCGGGCTCTCCCTGTGCACCGCACGCGAGGTCGGCGCCACCCGGGTATGGGTCACCAACGAATGGGAGCACGACGGCGTCACCGTTGCCGGTGACCGCGTACTGTCCCGCTTGATGGACCTGGCCGCGGGACGCGCGTAGGGCCTTGTGCCGCCAACCCGGTGCCGCGGGAAAGCACGGCTCTCCGCCCTACCACCTGCGACTGTCCGGCTCGGGACCGCGGCTCGCGACTGCTGCGAGCCGCGGTCCCGAGCCGGGCAGACCCGTTCCGTCAGCGCCTGCGGCCCATCACACGCCAGGCCGCGGGCAGAGCCGCGCTCGCGGCGACTGCCTTGAGCACGTCGCCGACGAGGAACGGCACCAGTCCGTGGAGCACCGCCCACCCGAGCGACTGGTGCGTGACGGCGGCGAGCACGGGAACACCCACCGCGTAGATGGCTGCCGAGCCCGCGAGGTAGGCCAGCAGCGTGCCGGCGACGCGCCGGTCGGCGCCCCGCTGGGCGAGTGCTCCGACGAGGTAGCCGGCGACGACGAACCCGAGCAGGTAGCCGCCGGTCGCGCCGAGGACGGTGGACAGGCCGCCCGTCGCCCCGGAGAAGACCGGCAAGCCCGCGGCACCGATGGCGAGGTAGAGGAGTTGGCCCAGCGCGCCGCGTGTGGCACCCAGTGCGGCAGCGGTGACCAGGACGGCGAACGTCTGCAGTGTGACGGGGACCGGCGATCCCGGTACGGGCACCGATATCTGGGCGGCCAGCGCGGTGAGCCCGGCGGCCCCGAGGACGAGCACGGCGTCACGGACGCGGCTGCGCGCCCAGACGGAGTCGGCGAGTGCGCCCCGCCGGGGGATGGCGTATGCGACGGAACTCATGGTTGAGGTGGATCCCTTCGAACGGTGGTGGCGGCGGCAAAGGCTGCGTGTCGCAGGCGGTTAGGACAGCGCCGTGCGCAGTTGCCGGACACGCGCTGCGGTTTCCGCCCGGGCCTGGAGCGCTTGCTCCATGGACACCGGGCAGAAGCGGGTCCGGGACCCGGGCGCGGACTGGCCGACGGCGTCGAGGTCGGCACTGATCACCGTTGCGACCATGGCGTAGCCGCCGCCGGAGACGGCATCGCGGTGCAGGATGATGGGCTCCACCCCGCCGGGGACCTGGATGGATCCGAGGGGGTATCCGGCGTCCACGATGTTCGACGGGTCTGACCCGGCGCCGAACGGCTGCACTCGTTCCTTCCACTCCAGTGTTCCGCCGCTGTACCGGAAGCCGACCCGGTCCGCGACGGGCGTCAGCGTCCATGTGGTGTCCAGCAGCGCCGTGAGGCCGGCCGGGGTGAGCCGGTAGTCGTACAGGCCGAGCATGACGCGCAGTTCGAGCTCGCGGGACAGCTCGGGGCGGAGGTGCTCCGGAACAGCTCGCCCCGGCCGCCCGGATCCGGTATCAGTGCCGGTGGCCAGTACGTCCCCGGCCTTGAGCGTGCGGCCGTCGAACCCGCCGAACGCGCCGAGGGCGTATGTCGACCGGCTGCCCAGCACGAGCGGTACGTCGATGCCCCCGGACACCGCGATGTAGATCCGGGCGCCGTGTTCCAGGAAGCCGAAGGAGAGAACGTCCCCGGCGCCGATATCGAAGGACTCCCACTGTGGCGCGGACCGGCCGTTGACCTTCACTGGCATCCCGGCGCCCGTGACGGCCACTACTGCGGGCGCGGTGAACCGCAGTTCGGGCCCCATGTACGCGGCTTCGATCAGTGCGGCCCCGTCGTCGTTGCCGACCAGCAGGTTCGCGGCCAGGGCCGAGTACAGGTCGACCGCGCCCGATGGCGGGATGCCGACCTCGTAGTAGCCGGGGCGGCCCCTGTCCTGGATGCTCGAGGCAAGGCCGGGGTTGAGGATCTCAATGGCCATGCAGGGCCTCCAGCAGTGTGGCGTTGTAGGCGTCGGGGCCTGCCAGGAAGTCGTGCAGGCTGAAGCTGACCGGGCTCTGGCGGTAGCGGAATGCCCCTGCTTCCACGTCCTGTCTGACGCGCTCGTACTCGTCCCCGTCGATCGCGCGGAACTTGACGATGTCGCCGGGCCGGAAGAAGACCATGAAGTCCGCGAAGTCGGGGAGCTTGCGGGCCGGGTCGAAGATGGGTACGGGGGTGACGCCGAACATCTGGTAGCCGCCGGCGCCGCGCACCGAGTAGATGCAGGAGAAGCAACCGCCGTACCCGACGGTCAGCGCCGGCGTGTCGGTGCGGGGACGCAGGTACTTGGGGACTTCGAGCTGTCGCTCCTGCGGAACCATCTGGAAGAGGAAGGGAAGGCCGGCGACGAAGCCGACCATCGAGGTGATCCACGGCGAACCGGAGTGGCGGTCGATGAACGCCTGCACCGAAGGCAGGCCGTTCTCGATCGCGGCGAACTCCAGGTCGTTTCCCTCCGGCCGCTGGTGCCGGTCGCGGAACCGGGCACCGGTCTCGTTGGTGAACGGGTCGTCATACCAGACGGGTACTTCGACGATGCGGGTCTGGAGCGTCAGGGACGGCGCGTCGCCGACCTCCCGCTCGACTTGGCGCACCGCGCCCTCCAGTGCCGCCGGGGCAATGACATCCGGGTCGAAGCGCACCATGAGGGAGGCGTTCGCGGGACAGACGTCGATCACGCCTGGCAGCTTCTGGCTTTGCAGAAGCCTGGCCATGGCCATCGCCTCGAAGTTGACTTCCAGGCTCATTGCCTCGTCGAGCTGGACGACCAGGTGTTCGTCTCCGCCCCACGAGTAACGGCTGTTGAGCGGACTCATGCGGCCCTCCCTGCGGCGTCGCGGTCGGAGGCATGGCCTGCCATCCAACTCTCCAGGAACGTGGTGTGGTAGTTCGCCTCGGCGAACTCCGGTAGATCGACCAGGGAGCGCAGGAACGGGGCCGTGGTGGCCACTCCCCGCACCTCGATCTCGTCCAGCGCCCGGCGGGCGCGCGCCAGAGCGGCCTCACGGGTGTCACCCCAGACGATGAGTTTGGCGATGAGCGAGTCGTAGAACGGGCTGACCTGGCTGCCCTGTTCGCAGCCCGAGTCGATGCGTACGAATGGCCCTCCGGGCATCCGCATCACGGTGATCGTGCCGGGGCTGGGCATGAATCCCGCGCCGGGGTCCTCTGCGTTGAGCCTGAACTCCAGTGCATGGCCGCGTGGTTCGACTTGTTGCTGGGTGAATGACAGGGGGGCGCCCGCGGCGACCGTGAGCTGCTCGCGCACCAGGTCCCTGCCGGTGACCATCTCGGTGACGGGGTGCTCGACCTGGATGCGGGTGTTCATCTCGATGAAGAAGAACTCCTGCCGCGCGGAGTCGTAGAGGAACTCCACCGTCCCGGCGCCGGAGTAGGACACTGCGGCGGCCAGGCTCACCGCCGCGTTGGTCATGTCCTGGCGCACCTGTGCGGGGAGGTTGGGCGCGCAGGCCTCCTCGACCACCTTCTGCCGGCGCCGTTGCAGAGAGCAGTCGCGCTCTCCCAGGTGTACGAAGCGCTCGCCGTCGCCGAAGACCTGCACTTCGATGTGGCGGGCGTTGTGCACGAACCGTTCGAGGTAGACCTCGCCGTTGCCGAACGCCGCCTTGGCCTCGGCCTGGGCGAGGGGGAGCGCCTCACGCAGTTCGGCCGGTGATCGCACGACGCGTATACCGCGGCCTCCGCCGCCGGCCGCCGCCTTCACCGCGATCGGGTAGCCGACGTGTCCGGCGGTTTCCAGGGCGCTGTCCACGTCGGTCAGCGGTCCGTCGGAGCCGGGCACGGTGGGTACTCCCGCGCGGGCGGCGGTGGAGCGGGCCAGCGCCTTGTCGCCCATCAGGTGGATGGCCTCGGGGGACGGCCCGACGAACGTCATTCCCGCGTCGATGACCTGCTGGGCGAACGCGGCGCGCTCGGAGAGGAACCCGTAGCCGGGATGCACCGCGTCGGCCCGCAGGCGGACGGCGGCGGCCACCACGGCGTCGGCGTCCAGGTAGCTGCGGGCCGCGGGTGCGGGGCCGATCACGACGTGCTCGTCGGCCATGCGCACGTGCAGGGCCTCGGTGTCGGTCTCGCTGCAGACCGCGACGGTCCGAACATCGAGTTCGCGGGCCGCGCGTATGACCCGTACGGCGATCTCGCCGCGGTTGGCAACCAGAAGCTTGCGCATGTTCGGTCAGCTCATCTCAATGGTCGCCACGGGATCTCCCGGGCCCAGCAGTGTCTCGTTCTCGGCGGCGAAGGCGGTCACCTGTCCTCCGGCTCCGGCTTTGACCTCCGCGAACTGCTTCATGATTTCGATGATTCCGATGGTCTGGTCCTCGGTGACGGTCGCGCCGATCTCCGCGAACGGCGGCTTGTCCGGTGCGGGGCGCCGGTAGAAGACTCCGGGCATGGGTGCTCGCACGGTGTGCTCGGGCATGGCGATCCCTTTCTCTGTCGGGAAGGAGTTCAGGCTGAGTTGATGACCTGGCGCACGGCGGTGGCCACGTCAACGGCGTTCGGGGTGTCGGAGTGCACGCAGATGCTGTCGAACCGGACGGGAAGGCGCTTGCCGGAGTCGGTCTCGACCAGGCCGTCGGCGAGCGCGAGCCGGGCGCGGTCGGCGGCGAGTGAGGGTGGGGTGGCGTGGGGCCGGCGGGCGATGACGAGGCTGCCGTCGGCGCGGTAGCCGAGGTCGACGTAGAACTCGGCGACGAAGCCGACGCCGCGCTCAGCGGCGACGTGCTCGTGCGCGGTCCCGGCCATGCCGTAGACCGGGACGCCGTACTGCACCGCCACGTCGCAGACCGCGTTCATGAGTTCGCTGTCGCGGGCCACCATGCCGTAGAGCGAGCCGTGCGGCTTGATGTGGCGCAGTGGCACTCCCTCGGCGTCCAGGTATCCCTTGAGCGCCGCGACCTGGTAGAGCACCAGGTCGCGCACCTCCTCGGGGTACAGCTTCATCTCCCGGCGGCCGAAGCCCACCGCGTCGGGCAGGCCGGGGTGCGCACCGACGGCCACCCCGGCGGCGGCGGCCTTGGCCACGGTCTGGTGGATGCCGACGGGGTCGCCGGCGTGGAAGCCGCAGGCGATGTTGGCGGCATCGACCAGTGGCAGTAGGGCGTCGTCGTTGCCGAACGAGTGGATACCGAAGGACTCGCCCATGTCGGAGTTGAGGCTGACGGGCATGGATACCCCTTCTTGCGCCGTAGGCGGGCATCGATCAGGTCGCCGTTTCCGCCGAGGCCACGACGGCGGCGAGTACTGGGGTTGGTGGTTGGCCGCTGAGCGCTGCGGCCACGTCGAGCCGCAGGCCCGGCAGGGACAGGAGCACTTGCCAGATTCCGCTGGCGGTGTCCACCAGGACGCTTCGTCCGGTCCCCGAGTGGACGACCCATGCTGCGGCCGCGCAGGTCACCCGTGCGGGGTGGCCTGTCTCGCTCAGGGCGTCGTTGATGATCCGGGCGGCCTCCCAGCGGGCGCGCCTGGTGAGGAAGACGCCGGACCAGGCATCGGTTGCGGAGGTTCTGCCGCAGGCGCCGCACATGGTCCCCTCCTACGGCATGACGTCGCCGGAGTTGGGCCCCAGCGTCTGGCCGACGAACAGGTCACCGCTCGGGGAGCCGGCCAGCAGCACTGCGGTCGGGGCGATCTCCTCGGGCCTGCCGAACCGTCCGAGGGGCAGTTCCGCGCGCTTGGCCTGCTTCCACTCCTCGGAGATTCCGTCGATCAAAGGCGTCTCGATGGGGCCGGGGGCGATGGCGTTGACCAGCACCCCGTCGCGGGCCACCTCCAGAGCCAGGGCCTTCGTCAGACCCAGGACGCCGGCTTTGGCGGCGCTGTAGTGCGTCAGCGACGTTCCTCCCTTGATGGCCAGCTGTGAGGCGATGTTGATGACCCGGCCGTGCCCGCGGGACACCATGTCCGGGACCACGTACCGGCACATGAGGAACACTCCGGTCAGGTCCACGTCGATGGTTTGCTGCCACTGCCGCAGCGACATCTCCACCAGCGGGGCCTGGGTGAGAATGCCTGCGGAGTTGACCAGGATGTCGATCCGGCCCAGCAGGAGCTCCGTCTCGGCGACGGCCCGCCGGACGAGTTCTTCGTTCGCGATGTCTGCGGCCACGCCTCCGGCCGCGCCGATGGACCGCGCGGTCCGTTCGGCCGCGGTGGCGTCGTGGTCGAGCACGACCACGCGCGCCCCGGCGGTGACGAGCGCCTCGGCGATCGCCCGTCCGATGCCGCTGGCGCCACCGGTGACCAGAGCCGTCCGGCCGCTCAGGTCCGCGATCGGGTTCATGCGCGCATCCTCACGGTCAGGCCGCCGTCGACGACGAGTTGCTGGCCGGTGACGTACCGGGCCTGCGGCGAGTTGAGGAAACGGATGACGTCGGCGACCTCCTCGGGCCGCCCGACTCTGCCGAAGGGGATGTCGCCGCCCGCGCGGGCGAGTCCCTCCGGGCCCAGCGAGTTCACCGGGTCGGAGGACTGGGGGGTCTCGATGAGGCCGGGGATGACGGCGTTGACGCGAACGCCGCGGGGTGCCAGCTCCACGGCCAGACTGCGGCACAGTCCGAGCACCCCGGCTTTGGCGGCGGCGTAGTGCGCGTGGTCCTCCCAGCCGTAGACACCGCCGGCGATCGACGAGACGGCGACCATCGCGGAGCCCTCCGCCATGTGAGGCGCGCACGACCGGAAGGTGCGCAGTACCCCGGTCAGGTCGACGGAGAGCATGTCGTCCCAGGCCTCGTCAGTGAGTTCGGCCAGTGGAGCCCGTCGGAGCACGCCGGCGTTGGCCACCACATAGTCGATCCGTCCGAACGCCGCGTACGCGCTGCGCGCCAGTTCGTCGACCTGGCCGCTGTCGCGGACGTCGACCTCGACGATCAGTCCCCTGCCTCCTGCGGCCTCCACCAGTCGGAGCGTCTCGCGGGGGTCGTGCGGGTCACCGGGGAACGTGCCGATCACCACGTGCACGCCCTCCTGTGCGTAGCCGACCGCGACGGCCCGGCCTATCCCGCTGGCCGCTCCGGTGACGACCGCGACGGCGGGCCCGGCGCCATCGGGCTGAGTGTGTGCTGCCATGACGTGAACCTTTCTGTTCCAGGCGGTGCCGGTGGGCGGATGGTGGTCCCGCCCACCGGCACCGTGAGATAGGGGTACGTGCCGCTCGGGCGGTCAGTTCTCGAGCCGGGCGACCGGCTTGGCCAGCAGCATCAGCGCGCCGGAGAGGAAGGTGCCGACCGCACCCACCCAGAGCGCTGCGGAGCCGGTGCCCCAAGCTGCCGCCGCTCCGGTGAACAGGAACCCGCCGATGATCGTGCCGGGCTGGCTCATGGCGCCGATGATCACCGTGCCGGTACCGCGGCAGTCCGTGGGGTAGCACTCCCCCATGTAGAACATGATCGCCGCGTAGGGGCCCACCAGGAAGAACAGTCCCAGCGCGTAGGTGGTCACGATGAGTGCGGTGCTGGTGACCAGCGGGGAAAGCATGACGGCGAAGGCCACGCCGGACATCATCCATCCGATGACGATGGTGTGCTTGCGCCCGATGCGGTCGCCGAGCCAGCCGTGGAAGATGTAGCCGAAGTACGCGCCCAGGTTGATGACGATGAGCATCCAGAACGCGGTGCTGAGCTGTACGCCCTTGGCGTTGGCCAGGATGGAACTGCCCAGCACGCTGAAGATGTTGATGCCGAAGAAGTTCACGATCCACGCCAGCGAGAGCACGATGGTGTTCCTGCGCAGCTCGGGCTGGAAGATCCGCGCGATCGGGGCGCTGTTGGTGTGCTCCACGCCGTACTCGGCGGCCAGTGCCTCGGCCTCGCGGGACTTCCCCTCGGCCTTGAGCCCGCGCAGACGCTGGTGCAGCTCGAACTGCGGGGTCTCGCGCAGCTTCTTGCCGATCACGATGATCAGCGCGACGGCTGGGAGGCTCGCGACCAGGTACATCGCGCGCCAGCCCAGTGTGTCGAGCAGGACGAGCGCGAGGGCACTGGAGAGCAGGAAGCCGAGCGGCCAGCCGCCCTGGACGATGCCGTACCAGAATCCGCGGCGTTCGCGCTTCCTCTCGTCCTCGGTGATCGAGAACACTTCGTTGAGGTAGGTGGCGTTCACCGACTGCTCGGAGAAGCCGAGGCCGCCAAGCGACCGCACGCCGACCATGGCGCTCGTGCTCAGCGCGCCCATTTTCGCGGGGATGACGGCCGTCAGGACGGAGGCGACGGCGGTGCCTCCGATGGTGACCATCATGCCGCGGCGACGTCCAAGGCGGTCGATGACCGGCCCGACTCCGAAGGCGATGATCGCAGTGCCGATGGCGATGAGTGTGTTGACCAGGTAGGCGGTCGAGGCACTCCAGC
This sequence comes from Streptomyces xinghaiensis S187, assembly GCF_000220705.2. GTDB lineage: Bacteria > Actinomycetota > Actinomycetes > Streptomycetales > Streptomycetaceae > Streptomyces > Streptomyces xinghaiensis. The sequence continues at coordinate 933,894 of NZ_CP023202.1, forward strand.
CGAAGTCCTCCTGCATGACGGGAAGCAGGGTGCCGAAGAGGCCGTAGTCGAAGACCGCGACGGTCCAGGCGAGCAGTGCCAGGACTATGGCGGTGTTGGTCTGCTTCCGTGTGAACGCCGGGAACTGCCGCCGCTGGGGTTCCGTTGCCGGCGTCTCGGGCGCGCCGCCCTCCGGCAGGGTCGTTTCGCTGGTCACTTGGCCTGTCCCTTCCATGGGTGCCGGGCGGCGTAGTCATCAGCGATCTGGTCGAAGGTGACCCATCGGACGCCGTCGTGGCTGTTGATGTGCTCGATGAGCCGCTCAAGCATGAGCAGCACCTGGGGGCGTCCGGAGACGTCCGGGTGGATGGTGAAGGTGACGGCCGCGTAATCCATCTCCCGGTGGACCCAGTCGAACTGGTCCCGCCACATTTGCTCGATGTCGCGCGGGTTCACGAAGCCGTGGCTGTTCGGGCTGGCCTTGATGAACATCATCGGAGGCAGGTCGTCGAGGTACCAGTTCGCCGGGATCTCGATGAGCTCGGTCTCCTTGCCGCGGACCAGCGGCTTCATCCAGTCCTCGGCCCGGGCGGAGTAGTCGATCTTGGTCCACCTGTCGCCGACGCGCACACGGTAGGGCGTGAAGTCGTTGTGCATCAGCGAGTGGTCGTACTTGATGCCCCGTTCGAGCAGCAACTCGTTGGTCACTGGCGAGAACTCCCACCACGGTGCGACATAACCGGTGGGGCGCCGGTTCGTGACCTTCTCGATGAGATCGATGCTCCGGTCGAGGACCGCGGCCTCCTGGGCGCGGGTCATCGCGATCGGGTTCTCGTGGCTGTAACCGTGCACGCCCACTTCGTGTCCGGCGTCAACGACCTGACGGAACTGGTCCGGGAAGGTCTCGATGGAGTGGCCCGGTACGAACCAGGTCGTCTGCAGGTCGTACTTGGTGAAGAGGTTCAGCAGGCGCGGCGTGCCGACCTCGCCGGCGAACATGCCCCGGGAGATGTCGTCCGGGGAGTCCTCGCCCCCGTATGACCCCAGCCAGCCGGCGACAGCGTCGACATCGACGCCGAACGCGCACAGGATTTCCTTAGGCAAGGCCAACTCCTTCTCGTAGCCCCGGCCACCACAGCCGGGAGTCGATGTGTCCAGCGGCTGGGATCAGCCGAGGGTGTGGGCGGCCAGCGCTTCTCGCGCGGCGCGCGGGTCGGTGTGCACTCCGAGCAGCGCTGCCAGGACCACCCGGGCCTGTGACGGGCGCAGCAGCCCGGTGGGAACGGCGCCGGCGGCTATGAGGTCGGCACCGCCGCCGTCGCCGTAGACTGCGGCGACAGGTCCGGCCGTGACCCGGGTGGATGTGGCCACCACGACGCCGGAGGCGGTCAGCTCGGCCACCGCCTCGCAGATCGCGGTATTGGCGTTGCCTGCGCCGGTGGCCTCCAGCACGATGCCGCGCGCGCCGGCTGCGGCGAAGGCATATAGGGCCGTCGCGTCCGCGCCGGGATAGCAAGCGGCGATGTCCACACGTGCACGGGAGAGGTCCACGGCCGACAGGTCCAGTCGCGGACGCCGACGGCGGGCTCCGGCGATGTGGACGGCACCGCCGCGGACCCAGCCGAGAACCCCGCCGTCGGGGGAGGCGAAGGTGCTCGAAGCGAGCGTGTGGCTCTTGCGGGTGCCCTCCGCCGTGAACACCGAACCGTCGAAGACGATCAGTGCTCCCAGTCCCCGGCTCGCCGGGTCCGCGGCCACCGCGATGGCGTCGGAGAGGTTGCGCGGACCGTCGCTGTCCGGTGCGTCCGCGGGCCGCTGTGCGCCCGTGAGGATGACAGGACGCTCTTCGTCCCGGAAGAGGTCCAGGAAGAGGGCCGTCTCCTCCATGGTGTCGGTGCCGTGTGTGATCACCAGTCCGGTGACGTCGTCCGCCAGCAGGTGACGCTGCGCCCGGGCGGCAAGCTCCCGCATCCGTTCCAGGGTCATCAGATAGCTGCCGACCCGGAACACGTCGTGAACCTTGACGCGGATGTCATCGGCCACGGCCAGCCGTTCCACCAGCTCGGCGCCGCCGGCGCGGGCGACGGCTCTGCCTGTGGTGTCGCTCCGGGTGGCGATCGTCCCGCCCGTAGCGAGCACCATGACGATACGCACAGATATCTCCTGACCTGTCCCTGACCGATATGTCCGCGCTAACGTTCGCGCCAAACGATTGCGCATATAGAATGTGCCCCGGGGGGTACGCGTCAAGAGGCCGGGGGCAAAATGTTGACCGACCGAGGGAAGGGCGGAGAATGACCGAGGGTCCTGCGGGGGAACCGCTGCCACACATGGACGCCGCGGGCCGGGCCACGCTGCGCACCGTCGCGGAGCTCGCCGGGGTCCACGTCTCGACGGCCTCGCGAGTGCTGAACGGCACGGTCGGCACCGGCATGCGCACAGCCGGCCAGGAGACCTCCGAACGGATCCGCCGAATAGCCGAGCAGGTCGGTTACACGCCCAACCCCCACGCGTCGAGCCTCCGCACCCAGCGCAGCAACCTGGTCGGGGTGCTCGTCCCGCGACTGGTCGACATCGTGCTCGCCACCGTCTACGAGGGCATCGAGCAGGAGTGCGCGGCGTCCGGGTTTTCCGCCTTCGTGGCCAACACCGGTGACGATCCGGTGGCGCGGCGCCAGCGAACTGAGATGGTGCTCGCCCGCCACGTCGACGGCATCATCTTCGGTGATGCCCACCTGGACGGGCGCTTCCTCGACAAGGTGGTCGAACGGGGGGTCCCGTTCGTCCTCGTCTCGCGACGCGCCGACTCCCACCCTTCGGTGACCTGTGACGACTACCGGGGCGGTCAGTTGGCGGCCGAACACCTCCTGCAACTGGGCCACCGCAAGGTCGCGGTCATCGCCGGCGAGCCTTACGCCAGCACCGGCGTCGACCGCACCGCCGGATTCCGGGACACCTTCACCGCGGCGGGCATCAAGGTGCCTGCCTCCAGAATCGTGCACTCCCGCTTCGACACAGGCGGCGGCCGGGAGGCCATGGAGCGGCTCCTCGCGGGGCGGACCAGGCCGACCGCGGTGTTCGCCGTCAACGACTTCGCCGCGATCGGAGCCATGGGCGCGTCACGCGACGCGGGGCTGCAGGTCGGAACCGACATCGCGGTCATCGGGTTCAACGACGTACCGCTCGCGGGATCGCTGCCGGTGGGGCTGTCGACCATCCGCTCCCCCATGCACGACATGGGAGTGCACGCGGTCCGGCTGCTCATGAAGCGGTTGGCGGGCGAAGTAGTCGACTCCGAGCGGCTTTCCCCCACCCTGGTGGCCCGGGCCTCGACCCTGGGCGGTGGGAGTTCTGGCTGACCGCGCCGTTGCGGCTGGGCGGTCACATGGCCTGTCGCCGTCTCCGTGGCGCGAACGCACCTGGACCAGCAGCCGGTTACCGGCCTTGAGCGCGTGAGGTCGTCATGGTGGCTGGCTCCGGAGGCCGGTTTGGGTGAGCGGTTGTCGAGGGCACCCGGGGCGGTACCGGAGCCGGCACAGGCTTCACCGGCCTGCCGCAGGGCACGCCAGGAGTCAACGGCGCCCACTCGTCGGCCGGCCCGCCTTGCGCAATGCTCATGTCATCGGTGTACCGCAGGAATCACAGATCGTCAGCTGCGCCGACACCAGCGTTGGGTGTCGTGGAAACGGCCGTGGGTGAGGAACGCAGTCTCGCAGCACGCCTCTGCGCAGGGACAGGTAATTGGCTGTGCGGGGTCTCCGGTGCGGCCGGCCCGGTCGGCTATGGGCAAGTACAGAGCCGCGGCCGTGCTCCAGAAAGCAACTTCAAGGGCCAGCACTATGTCGGTGACTGCGTCTTTCACTGCCCATCCTCTTCTCCCGCGCGCAAGGGCAGAGCCCTGGCGTGGGGTGCCGCTGAGGAAGGGAAGACGCCAGTACGGAGGGTTCGGCGCAACGGCAGGGTTGCAGTTCCCCGGATCGAGCCGTCGTAGCTCAGGTCGATGGCGAAAGAATCAGCGCCGTGTCCGCATGCACTCAGTTTCTTGCTCCCTTACAAGTGATGAGCCACCGTGTGATCGCCGCGGTAGAGGTTCGGCGATCACACGGTGGCGTCTTCAGCGCGCTGAGCGGACCGCAGCGGGCGCGACCATCAGCGTCCCCGTCAGCCGGAGAGCAGGGTGACTCCCATCTGCGAGAGTGCCCGGCTGACCGGCTCATGGATCATGCCGCAGCCGCTGGAGGGGCCGCCGCTGAGAATTCCGTAGGCGGTGGAGCCGTAGTAGACCCCACTTCCGCTGTCTCCGGCAGCCACACATGCCGTGCTCCACGTCATTCCCGTGAGCGTGCGGTTCGGGTAATAGACGGTGGCATTGGTCTGCGTGATCCGCCCACAGGTGTAGCCGGTCGTCGACCCCTGCTTGCACACGTACTGGCCAACGTAGTCGTAGCTCCAGTTGCGGATCGACGTCGAGGGGTAAACCCATCCACGCGGCTGCCAGAAGCTTGCGTTGTCCACACGCACGATGGCCGAATCACCGTAGTAGCCGAAGGTGTAGTCGACGACACCACCGACACGCTGGTAGCCGTAACTGTAGGTCGGGATCTGCCAGTACGAGCTGCCCTCGGCGCAGTGCCCCGCGGTCAGCATGTAGTAGGCGTAGCTGTCGTAGACCGAGAAGGCGCTGGTGCAGCGGATGTTGCTGCCGTAGATGGCCACTCCCGAGCGCAGCGGGGGGTCGCAGGAGTACTGGCCGCCGCAGTACACGGGCTTGGAGGCGTGTTCGTAGGTGTCCACGCGCAGGGAGCTGCCGAACTTCTGTTTGGCCCACTCCACGACCTTGTGCTGCTTGGCCGTCAGCTTCTTGCCTTTCGGCAGGTCGAGACGCAGTGCGTTGTCCTGTGTGACGACTGCGGCTTGCAGCCCGTTCGCGGCGCCCTTGTTCGCCTTGGCGATCTGACGGGCGAGCGCGTCGGACATCTGCGTGAGTTCACGCTGGCTGTGCCTGACGACGATCGTTCTCGTCTCACTTGCCCCGGCCTTGGCAGCGGTTGCGCGGACCTTGGATGCAGTGGCCTTCTGCGTGACGGCGACAGTGAGGCGACCGCCATTGTCGTGGTCGATCCACGCACCGCCGAATCGCGACCCCAGGGCCTTGCGCACGTCGGTCGCCAGGTCCGCCAAGCGGTCCTGGCGCTGTATCCGGCGCTGCGCCTCCTGGCTTGAGACCCCGTAGTCCTTGGCCAGTTGAGCGGCTGCTGTCTTCTGCTGGTTGCCGAGTTTCGGATCGGCTGACGCGGGGGCGTCGGCTGACGCCGGCCCCGTGAGGCTGAACGCCGCGGCAAGCGCGGCAAGAGCCGGCCAGGTGACCCGGGACCAGGTCCGTAACGAACTGACTTTCATCGAGCACCTCCGGTGGGAGCGGATGGCTGACGTGCAGATCGGTCTGGTGCCTCTGAGTTGAGTGCCGTAAGAGCCAAGAGCAATATGGCGTATGACATTTCACATTGCAACCCCTCTCGCTGGAGTGCTTCCTGCTCCCTCATCAGGACTGCGTGCGCGGCACGGGCGCCGCATGCCGTCTCCGAACGCGTGCGGTCGGCCGCAGGTACGGGATCCGCCGGCATCCGTCCAGGAACCCCGGCCGGGAAGGCGGCGACCGGGCCGGAGACGCCTCGCGTCACACATCTGCGGCGCCATGCCCTCGGGCTTCTCCTCGGCACCGGCGGTGCGTGTTCTCCCGGAGTGCCTGCGCCTTCAGCCCGCGATCCTGACGCACTCCAGGGTGTGGGTCTTCTCCGGCTGCACCGGTGGCAGCGTTCCGAAGGATGGGGTTGAAGGCCTTCAGGACACGCTCATCGGTCTCCGGGCCGTCCGGCGGCAAGACGCCGCGCCCGCAATGGCCCTGATCCGTGGCGTCCTACAAAAAACGCGCGGGCCTCGTCAGACCCAGCCGCAAGGTGTGCACGAGAACGGTCTGCTGCGATGCCATGCGATTCCCGCTCTCCTACGCTCACTGAGTCCCGTCGCCCCTGGGGGCTTCCACCTCCGCCCACCAGACCATGCCCTCGGCCACTGCCTGACTTCCCTGCCTGACGGACAAGGCGGCGATGAGCTCCTTGCCGCGCCCGCTCTCTTCCGGACGGGGACGTGCATCTTCCCTGCGGCTTCTCAACTCAGGGCCGGCATCGGTGACTTCGATACGGATCGCGGGTACCTGTCGGCGATTCCGGACCCAGGACAAGCGCAGCGTGACGGGTGGGAGGGCATGCCGGACGGCGTTGGTGACAAGTTCCGAGACGACCAGAAGCGCATTGTCCAGGAATTCGGAGTCGGCATCAGCCTTCTCCAGGGCGGATCGTACCTGCCATCGCGCCAGACCAGGGGCTTCAGACGAGTGAGGCAAGAGACGAGCGGAGTCGAGAAGATCAGTTCTCAGAGATCTGTTCCCTTCATTGGATTCACGGGCGGCGGCATCTCCGAACGGAACGCGGTGGCCGAATTCAGAACTCCGGTCAGACGCTTTCCGTCTCCGGGAAGTGGCACGCCACTTCCCGTTCGCCTCGGCCAGTGATCCTCAATAGCGGCTGATCGGTGCGGCAAATATCCTGAGCCTTGAAACAACGCGGATGGAAGGTGCATCCGCTCGGCGGCTCGGCGGGGCTGGGAGGATCCCCCTGCAAGACGATGCGTTCGCGGGCCCGTTCCACCACCGGGTCGGGTACCGGAACTGCCGACAGCAGGGCACGGGTATACGGGTGAGCAGGGGTGGCGTAGACCTCGTTGCGCTCACCGAGCTCGACGATGCGGCCGAGGTACATCACCGCTACCCGGTCGCACACGCGTTTCACCACGGACAGATCGTGCGCGATGAAGACATAAGCGAGCCCCATTTCCTCCTGTAGACGCTCCAGCAGGTTGACGATCTGAGCCTGAATGGAGACGTCGAGAGCGGATACCGGCTCATCGGCGATGATCAGCCGTGGTTGTGTCGCCAAGGCCCGCGCGATACCGATGCGCTGGGCCTGGCCGCCGGAGAACTCATGCGGGTAACGGTCGAGGTGCTCGGGGATGAGTCCGACCTGTTCCATCAGCTCGGCAGCACGCCGGCGGGCGGCGCCTGCGTCGATCCCCTGTACCAGCATGGGGTCGGCGATGATCCGGGACACCCTCTGCCGCGGATTCAGGGAGGAGTGCGGATCCTGGAAAATCATCTGAAGGGAACGGCGCAACGGCCGCATTGCGCGCTGGCCGAGGTGGCTGATGTCCACGCCGTCGAAGGCAACCGATCCGCCGGTGGGCTCCAGCAAGCGCACCAGCATGCGGCCTGTCGTGGACTTCCCGCAGCCGGACTCGCCGACCAGTCCGAGGGTCTCGCCTGCCCGCACGTCGAAACTGACCCCGTCCACGGCGCGCACCGGCGGGGTCGCCCGGCCGGTGCGGGTACGCCGTCCGGGGAATGTCTTGACCAGCTGCCGTACGGACAGGAGAGCGGCAGACCTGTCCGCTGTCTCGTTGCGGGCACAATCGACGGTGGCCCGGCTGTCAGCAGGAGTCATGGGATTCTCTCTCCAAGGACGGCGCTTGCGGGTCGCCGGGATTGTCAGGGCGGTGCCCGGGGTCGACGCGCTCGCCGGTCACGAGCGGGAGATGGCATGCGACGAGATGCCCGTCGCGCAGCGGGGCGAAATCCGGCCGGCCGCTCGTGCACAGCTCACGGATCCGGGGGGCCGCGGTGGTGGCGCGGGAGCAGCGGGGCTCGAAGGCGCATCCCGCTGCCGGTTCGAGCAGGGAGGGCGGGCTCCCCGGGATGGCGCGCAGCGGCGCGTCATCGGCGTCATCGAGGCGGGGCAGCGAGTCGAGCAGGCCGCGTGTGTAGGGGTGCGCCGGTTCGGCGAAGAGGGCATCCGCGCTCGCCTGCTCGGCACCTCGGCCGGCGTACATGACCAGCACTTCGTGGGCCACCCGCGCGACGACCCCGAGGTCGTGGGTGATCAGCATGACTCCGAGGCCGCGTTCGGCCTGGATCCGCGCGATGAGTTCGAGGATCTGCGCCTGGACGGTGACGTCCAGGGCTGTGGTGGGCTCGTCGGCGATGAGCAGTTCGGGTTCACAGGCGAGGGCCATAGCGATCATGACACGCTGGCGCATACCGCCGGAGAACTGGTGGGGGTAGTCGGACACCCGCTGGTTGGGGCGCGGAATGCCCACCTCACCCAGCATCTCCACGGCACGGCGGTGCGCGACGCGCCGGCTTGCCTTGAAGTGCACCCGGTAGGCCTCGGCGATCTGCTCGCCGACGGTGTAGTAGGGGTGGAGGCTGGACAGCGGGTCTTGGAAGATCATTGCCATCCGGCGGCCGCGCAGCTTGGCGAGTTCGCGGTCGGGGAGGGTGGTCAGTTCACGTCCGGACAGGGTGATGGAGCCGCTGACCTCCGCGGTGCGGTGCAGGCCCATGACGGCAAGGGATGTGACGGACTTCCCTGAACCGGATTCTCCGACGATGCCGAGCGTGCGGCCGGCTTCGACCGTGAAGTCGATGCCGGTGACGGCTCTGACGCGCCTGCCGGAAACGGGGAAGGTGACGTGCAGGTCGCGGACTTGCAGCAGCGGCTCGTCCGAGCCGGCCGGAGGATGAGTGCCCATGATCAGTACCTCACCCTGGGGTCGATGAACGCATAGAGGATGTCGACGATGAGGTTCGCGGCCACGATGAAGAAAGCGGCGAGCAGCGTGACACCGAGGATGACCGGCTGGTCGGATCGCTGGAGTGCGTCGAAGAAGAGTCTGCCGACGCCGGGTATGCCGAAGATGCTCTCGGTGATGACGGCACCGGCGAGCAGGCCGCCCAGATCCATGCCGAAGATCGTGAGCACCGGCGTCAACCCGGAGCGAAGGCCGTGCTTGACGACCACAGTCGGCTCGGGCATTCCCTTGGCACGGGCGGTGCGGATGTAGGGCTGTGCCATGGCTTCGATCATGGAGCTGCGGCTCTGCCTGGCGTACATCGCCGCATAGAGGACCGCGAGCGCGGTCCAGGGCAGGATCAGATTGGTGGCCCAGGCAGCCGGGTCCGCGGTGAGCGGCACGTATTCGGGGTAGGGCAACAGGCCCGCGACGCGCACCACTCCGTAGAGGAGCATGACCGCAGTGAAGTAGACCGGAAGTGAAGCGGTGGCCACGGCACCGATCATCAGGGTCCGGTCGGTCATCGTCCCCTTGCGGAGGGCCGCGGTGATTCCGGCGCCCAGGCCGAGCACCAGCCACATCAGCGCGGCGCCGAAGGCCAGCGACGCGGAGACGGGCAGCCGGTCGGTGAGCAGCTCCCACACGGGCAGGGAGTTTTCGTAGGAGTAGCCGAGGCAGGGGAAGCCGCAGCTCAGCGTGTGCGGCTCGGTACCCAGCTCGCGTCCGGCGAAGATCCCGACCAGGTAGTCGGCGAACTGCCGCCAGACGGGCTGGTCCAGTCCCATGAAGTGGCGCACTTCGGCGAGGCGTTCGGGACTGCAGGTCTTACCGCAGGCGGCAGCGGCGGGATCGGCCGGCAGCAGGTAGAAGATGGTGAAGGTGATAGCGCAGATGGCCAGGAGAACCCCGGTGACACCGGCCAGTCTGCGGGCGAGGTAGGTGATCACGCACGGTCTCCGTGAGGATCGAGGATGTCCCGTAGCGTGTCACCGAGGATGGTGAACGCGAGCACGGCGAGGAAGAGGAAGGCGCTGGGGATGATGAAGTACATCGGATCGGTTTCGTAGAAGGCGACAGCCTCGGAGATCATCTGCCCCCAGGAGGCGGTCGGAGGCCGCACCCCGACGCCGAGGAAGCTGAGCGCCGCCTCAGTGCTGATCATGCCGGGGATGAGAAGCGTGGTGTAGGCGATGATGGGGCCCGAGACGTTGGGCAGGATCTCCCGGGTGAGGATTCGCCAGGAGCCCGATCCGCTCACGCGGGCCGCCTCGACGTACTCGCGGTGTTTCAAGGACAGCGTCTCCCCGCGGACCACGCGGGCAATGCCCGGCCAGCCGAAGATCCCGATGACCACCGTCATGAGCAGGACACGGTTGACGTCCTGGGCCACCGACATCATCGCGATCATGAAAATGAGCGAGGGGAATGACATGGTGAGATCCATCAGGCGACTGAGTACCGTGTCCACCCGGCCCCCGAAGTAGCCGGCCGCAATGCCCGCCGCGGTACCGACCACGACCACGATGGCGGTGGCGGTGAATGCGATCAGCAGAGAGACTTGCGCCCCGTACACGACGCGGGCGAAAAGGTCCCGCCCGGTGACGGGTTCCACTCCGAGCCAGTGCTCGGCACCGATCCCGCCGAACGAGCCCTTCGGCAGTCCGCCGAGGTAGGGGTCGATGGCGTTCTTGTCGAACTCCGTCGGAGACCAGCCACCGAGGGCGCTGATCAGTGGTGCGGCGACGGCCATCAGAGCGAAGAGGGCGACGACCCCGAGGGCGAGCAGTGCGCCGCGGTCACGGCGTACCGCGGTCCACGCGGCGCGCCAGGGAGCCCGGCCGGCGGGTTCGGGCGCCTCGGGAGTACCGGATGCGCCCGAACTGTCGGGGGCCGGGGCTGGGGACCGCCCGGCGAGGAGCCGGGCGGTCTTCAGCGGGCTGGTCATGGCAGTGTGGCTCCTCAGCCCTGGCTCTTGTCAGGGTTCTTGAGGCCGATCACCGCGTAGTCGAACTGACCGGTCCACATGGGGTGCCCGAAAGCGCCGGCGATGTTGCTGCCGGCCAGTAGGGGCTTGCGCTCCCAGAGCAGCGGAACGGACGGTGACTTGGCCATGATCTGGGCGTCCAGTTCTATCCACGCCTTGTTCGCCTTGGTGGGGTCGCTCATGTCGGCGATCTCGTCCATCCGCTTCATGACCTCTTCGTCGCGGAACTGGGCGTAGTTGCCCTGGTTGCCCTTTTCCTTGATGGTCCGTCCGTCGAAGATGAACGGCAGGAACGTGGAGCCGGAGGGGTAATCGGGGCACCAGCCGCTGATGGCCATGTCAGGCGCGTTCTTGGTGTCACCGATGGTGTCGTAGTAGACCGACGGGTCCACGGCCTGGATCTTGACCTCGATCCCGGACCGGCTCAGACTCTCCTGCAGCGCTTCGGCCCTGGACTTGTCCCCGGTGGAGACGGTGAGGGTGGTTTTGAAGCCCTTCGGTTTGCCGGCCTCGGCGAGCAGCTTCTTCGCCTTGGCCGGGTCTCCGCCGGGCTCGACCCGGAGCACGTCGGACTTGTTGCCACCGGTCAGCGACGGCGGCAGGTAGGCGGTGGCGACCTCGTTGAGGGCCGGGCCGCCGTTGGCGGTCATCTGCCCGTCCTTGTCGACCGCGTACTGCATGGCCTCGCGCACCTTGGGATCGTCGAAGGGAGCGCGTGAGGTGTTGAGGTGCAGCATGTCCGTGCACCCGGTCAGCTCCGCGGTGAGCCGCTTCTTGGTCTCCTTGTTGCTCAGCACCTTGGACACGCTCGCCGGCTGCATGTCCGCCCACTCGACGGCTGAGGCGTCCGCGCCCTGGCTGGCGATGATCCGGTCGTCGATCTGGCCGCCCTTGAAGCCCATCTTCACCACGATCTTGTCCGGGTACGCCTTGCGGACGGAGTCGGTGTCGGGATCCCAGTGCTTGTTGCGGACCAGCACCATCTGCTTGCCCCTGTCGTAGCGGGCGATCTTGTAGGGCCCGGAGGAGAACGGGCGCAGGTCGTACTGCACGCCCTTCTCCCTGGACTCCGGTACAGGGGAGAAGGTCGGCAGGGTCACGGTGTAGGAGAACTCCGCGACAGGGCGCTTGAGGTGGAAGACGAGAGTGTGGTCGTCCGGCACCTCGATCGACTTCAGGTGCTTGCCTTTGAGCGGTCCCTGGTACCCCTCCGTGTCGGCGAGGTATTGCTGGGCGTAATCCGGGCCCCCGGTCAGGTCGGGAGAAAAGGACCGCTCAACGTTGTATTTGATGTCCTGGGCCTTGACAGGGCTTCCGTCTTCGTACTTCAGCCCTTTCTTCAGAGTGAAGGTCCACACCTTTCCGCCTTCGGAGGGTCTGCCCAGATCCGTGGCCAGGTCTGGGACGATCTCGCTGCCCTCTGCGCCCGGCGCCGCCTTGAAAGTGGTCAGGGTCCGGTAAAGCAGGCGGACGCCGAAGTCCATATTGGGCATCACCCAGTTGCGGGCCGGGTCCAGGTGGGAGAAGTCCTGGTTGGACAGGACCGTCAGCGTGCCGCCCTTCTTCGGGGTCCCGCCGATGACACCGGTTGCCCCGGGCCCCCGTCCGTCATCACTGGTTTCTCCGCCGGAGTCGTTGCCGGTGGAACAGGCTCCCAGGCCGAGAACCAGGGAGGTCGCGAGCGACGCCGCCAGGGCAACGTGCATGCGTTTGGTCATATGCCACTCCGTTGTGGATGGACCAGATGGGTCCCGAATGTGCCCGGCGCGTACAGGCCGGATCCTCGATGTCTGCTCTCGAGGCCTGGCGGGTAACATAGTAATGTAAAATTACACTGGCAAGAGGCGTGGAGAGCTCGTTACGCACCCGTGTCCGGCACCGCTCTCCCCGCCCGTGAAGAGCGGCGATGCCGACCTCCGGGGCCCTCTCGCCTGCTACGGGCCACCCTCCCAACCAAGGAGCGATCTATGACCGTGCCTGTTGCCCGCCTGAACACAGGCAGCCACGACATGGCGGTCTCCCCCGCCCTCGAGGCCTTCATGAGCACCGCCTGGGCACCCTCGCCTCTGGCACCGGACATCCGCGTTCCCGGCCACAACGTCACCAGCAGACGACGCACAAGCCTGTCCGCGCGCTTTCCCGGGGAGCGGCTGCTGATACCCGCAGGTGTGCTCAAGGTCCGTTCCAACGACTGCGATTACCGCTTCCGTCCGCACAGTGCCTACGCCTGGCTGACTGGTCTCACCGGCGAAGACCAGGTGGGACACGTCCTGGTCCTCGAACCCGCCGGAGCCGAGGGCCACGAGGCCGTGCTCTACCTGCGTCCCCGCTCGCCACGCGTGGGAGATGAGTTCTACCGCGACCGCCGGTACGGCGAGTTCTGGGTCGGCCGCCGACCCGACCTCGAGGAGGCGGCAACGATGACGGGCATCACCTGCCGGCACTTGGACGACCTGACGGCACTGCTGGCCGGCGCCCAGCCCCCGACCCGCATGGTGTGGGGGGTCGACGGCTCGCTCGACTCACTGTGCGGACGCAGCCTCCCGGGAAGCGCCGAGCACGACCGGGACGCCGAGCTGGCGGCCTGCCTGGCCGAGCTGCGGCTGATCAAGGACCTTTGGGAAGTCTCCCAACTGCAACTCGCCGTTGACCACACCGCTACCGGCTTCGAAGATGTGGTCCGCGCTCTCCCCCGGGCTCTGCGGCATCCCCGCGGTGAACGGTGGATCGAGGGTGTCTTCAACCTCCGCGCCCGGGCCGAGGGGAACGGTACCGGGTACGACACGATCGCTGCGGCCGGAGCACACGCCTGCGTCCTGCACTGGATCCGCAACGACGGTCCCCTGGCTCGCGACCAGCTGCTGCTGCTCGACGCCGGGGTGGAAACCGACACCCTGTATACGGCCGACATCACGCGGACCCTGCCGCTGTCGGGGCGCTTCTCGAGCGTGCAGCGTGAGGTGTACGAGTTGGTGCTCGCCGCGCAGGACGCCGGGATCGCGGCGCTGCGGCCGGGCGCCCGGTTCCGCGACTTCCACATGGCGGCCATGCGCGTGATCGCCGAAGGGCTGTATGAATGGGGCGTGCTGCGGGTCCCCGCGGAAGAAGCGCTCGCCCGCGACAACGGTCTGTACCGCCGCTACACCCTGTGCAGCAGCGGGCACATGCTCGGTCTCGATGTGCACGACTGCGCGAAAGCCCGGGCGGAGGTGTACCTCGACGGAGTCTTGGAGGAGGGGCAGGTACTCACCGTGGAGCCCGGGCTGTATCTGCAACCCGATGACGAGACATTGCCTCTGGAACTGCGCGGCATCGGTGTCCGCATCGAGGACGACCTCGTGATCACCGCTGACGGTGCGCACCTGATGTCCGGGGCACTCCCCCGCAGCGTGGAGGCCGTGGAGGAATGGATGGGCTCCTTGCTCAACGAATGACACACACCAGTGCGGCCGACTCCGGCAACAGGCATACCTCATACGCCTGACAGCCGTGCCCGCTCGGGAAGCCACAAACGGCGCCGCGTGAAAACCACTTCTCGCGGCGCCGGCTTCTCACCCGGCGTCCTGGCGGCTCCCGTCCAGATATGCCGACAGACCTCCTAGCGGTTGGGCAGCCGCAGCGCGCTGGGCTTGTCGGCGTCCTGCTTCCCCGCGGCCCACAAGGTGCGCACGTGACTGAGGTGATGACGCATGAGCTCCTGAGCACCTTCGGCGTCGCCGCTGAGCATGAGATCCAGTAGCCGAATGTGCTCTTGTGCCGAGTCGACCAGCACCCCGGCCTGATCGAGTTCCGTCAAACCGTAAAGCCTGGAACGCTTGCGCAGGTCTCCGACCACCTCCACCAAGTGGTTGTTCCCGGTCAGGGCGAGCAGGTCGAGGTGGAATCGGCGGTCTGCCTCAAGGTAGCCGATGAGGTCGTGCTCACGGGCGGCAGCCACAATCTCTTCCGCTGCCGGGCGTAGCGCTTCGAGCTGTTCGGGTTCGGCCGTGGTGGTGATCACTCCGATGGTTGGGATCTCGATGAGCCTGCGGATCTCGGTGTAGTTGTCCAGGTCCCGCTCGGTCATCTCAGTGACGCGGAATCCCTTGTTGCGGATCGCTTCCACCAGGCCCTCACGAGCCAGGTCGAGCATGGCTTCGCGGACGGGGGTGGCCGAGACACCGAACTCTGCCGCGAGAGTTGGAGCGGAGTAGACGACACCCGGGCGCAGTTCCCCTGCGATCAGAGCAGCACGCAGGGCATGGGCCACCTGGTCGCGCAGGTGCTCCTGAACCGAAATGATCTTGCCCGGCTTCAGGTGAGCCATAGCAGTCCCCTTCACAGCTTGGCGAGCGGACACGGAGTACAATGTCACGTTTCCCTGATCTTACCGCGTGTTGTCCAGAGCCGAAGAGGCCGGGCGGGCCCCGCGGAACGGCTCCGGCCCAGGCTGTGTTCGCGATCCGGGTGAGGTGCCGTGGGTACCGTCCGGCAACAGTCGGCCCGCCCGTCGGCCCTGCACCGAACGCGACGGCGGCAGCACCGGCAGCGGCGAGCCCGGAAGCCGTCGGCAGAGCGCGGTCTCCGCCACGACCTCTTCGGCCGCAGCTGGCC
This sequence comes from Streptomyces xinghaiensis S187, assembly GCF_000220705.2. Lineage (GTDB taxonomy): Bacteria > Actinomycetota > Actinomycetes > Streptomycetales > Streptomycetaceae > Streptomyces > Streptomyces xinghaiensis. Next base: position 949,135 of record NZ_CP023202.1, read on the forward strand.
GGATTTCGGAGACGGGCACTCCCGCAGGGCCCGCGGTCAACGCGAAACCGAAGGCCTATGGCTGCACACGGCCGCCGTCCTCTCCGTCCGGCAACCCGCCGCCGGAGACGGGCGCCACCGTGCCAGGACTCTTTCAAGATCAGATATCCGCCCACCGGGCGTGACCCCGTTCGTCTACAAAGCCCCAGGGGGAAGACCATGCACCACACTCGCACCGTCGCGGCCGCTGCTCTGGCCGCCTTCTTCGCCGGCAGTTGTGCCCCGGCCACCAAGGCCGAGGAGCCCTCGAGCCGCACAACCGCCACCGCGGCCTGCACCGACGACGTGTTTGACATGCTCATACGCAATCTGAACGGCGACGATGACGGTGACAGCAGACCTCAGTCCTGTACCGACCTCACGGACGAACAGTGGAAGAAACTCATCAGCGAGCAGGCGGACAAGGCACTCGACGCCTCCACGGACCGGTCCGCTGCAGACGCGCCTTCCAGCGGCCGGGAACCGTCACAGTTTCCGCAGGTTGTCTTCAAGGTGTGGGGCAGCGCGGCATCCGGGGTGACCACCACCTACGGTTCCGACTCCAAGAACCTCGGCAGTACCGACCTGCCGATGACCAAAAAGGTCGAACTCGACCCGGATGCCGTGTATTACCAGGTCAGCGTCCAACTCGCGCACAGCGGAGGAGACATCCGCTGCTCCATCACCATCGACGGCCGGACAACTACCGACCATGCGAAAGGCAGCTACGAGGTCTGCTCAACCCAACTGAACAACCTCGGCAGCAACGGATGGAGATGAGATACCGCAGTTCGGCCGCGCCCGCGGTGGCAGGGCGTGCCCGGCCTCGGTGGTGTCACCGTCCGATCGGCCCGCTCCACGACTGGGCCACGCCGGTGACCTGAGCCGGGGCCGGCGGGGGAGACCGTCCTCTCGGCCCAACTGGTGAGCCTCCGAGGCGGGGCCGCTGCATATTCGGACGGCCCCCGCCTCGGATCGGCCATCATCGCTAGGATCCACCGGGCAGCAGGGAGATGGTCTGCCGGCTGGTGTAGAAGTCCAGGTCAGCCCGACCCTCTTCGTGGGGACCGTGGCCGGACCCCTCTGTTCCCCCGAGGGAAAGGGGGAAGTAGTCGACACCGGTCGTCGGTGCGTTCACACCGACCATGCTGGTCTCCAAGTGGTCGCTACCGTACAGAGCAGACTCCAGGTCGGTGGTGTGGAGTGAGGTGACCAGACCTTGCCGTCCCGCGTTGGCCAAGTGCACCGCCTGGTCGAGACCGTTCGCCTCCTGCAGCACGGCGATGGGGCCGAAGACAACGTCCTCGAGCAGCTCATGGCCGTCCGGCACCGCTTCGAGAAGCGTGGGGTTGACATACCACCCGCTTCGGGGGGCGGTATGCCCGTCGGCGCCTCCCGCGAGCAGACACGCGCCCGCAGCAAGAGCGCTCATCCGCATTTCCGCGACCCGGTGGCGGGCGGCAAGGGAGATGACCGGACCGCAGATCGTGGAAGCGGAGCCGGGGTCGGCTGCCGGCATGGCGCCAAGCCGTTCGGCCAGGGCGTCACGCAGTGGCTCACGCGCTGATCCGACGGCGATCACCTGGCTGGTCGCCGTGTATTTCTGCCCGGCGTACCCGGCGATGGCTGCCGCTATGTGCGCAGCGGCCTGGGGGATGTCCGCGTCTGGCAGAACTATCGCCGCATTCTGCCCGCCCATCTCCGCCTGCACCGGAGTATCACATGCGGTGGCCGTGCGTACCACGGCTTTGCCGACGGCGGTGGACCCGGTGAACGACACCACGTCGGCCAGGTGAACCAGGGCCTCGCCAACGCGCGGACCGCCCGGAACGACCTGCAGCAGGCCGTCGGGGAGCACATCTCTCAGGGCTTCGGCCAGGTGGAGCGCACATGCGGTGGCTTCCGGGGCCGGTTTGAGAATGACGGCGTTGCCGGCCGCGAGTGCCGGAGCTGCCTTCGAACTGGGAATGGCCAAGGGGAAGTTCCACGGCGTAATCAGCCCTGCCGTGCCGAGGGGGCGCCGCCGGGTCAGCAGCATCCCCGGGCCGGCCGAAGGCTCGTGCAGAGCGCCCGAGGGCTCATAGAGCACTCGGGAGTAGTACCGCCAGATCGACACAGTGTGAGCGAGTTCGGCGCGGGCTTCGGCGAGCGGCTTCCCGACTTCCCGGATCACCAGACCAGTCATCTCGTCTGCGGCACGCTCGATCGCGTCAGCAGCCTTGCACAGCGCCTCCGAGCGGGCGGCCACCCCGGCGCCGAGCCACTCCGCCTGGGCTTGTCGGGCGCGCTGCGCCGCCTGTATCACGGCTTCCTCTCCACAGCCGGGGAACTCTATGACGATGTCGGACGGGTCGGCGGGGTTGCGTGAGGTGAAAACTGCGGGATCCGCCGGGGTCGCCTGGGGGGTCACAGCAGGAAGCCTTCCGGGAAGGGGTCTGTCGGGTCGAGGAAGAACTGGGCGGTGCCGGTGACCCAGGCGCGCCCGGTGATGGCCGGTACGACGGCGGGCAGACCCGCGATTTCCGTCTCTTCGAGGAGCCGACCGGTGAAGGACGTACCGAGAAATGATTCGTTGATGAAGTCGCGGTGGAGCGGCAGTTCGCCGCGTGCGTGCATCTGGGCCATGCGCGCCGAAGTCCCGGTGCCGCAGGGTGAGCGGTCGAACCAGCCCGGGTGAATGACCATGGCATGCCGCGAGCGGACCGAGTCCGCGTTGGGTGCCAGCAGTTGCACGTGGTGGCATCCCTTGATGGCGGAGTCTTCCGGGTGAACGGGCTGGTCCACGGCGTTGATGGTCTTCATCACGGCCAGCCCGGCCCGGAGGATGTCGTCCTTGCGGGTCCGGTCGAAGGGGAGCCCGAGCTGCTCCAGCGGCAGGATCGCGTAGAAGTTGCCGCCGTAGGCGAGGTCATAGGTGATGGGGCCGTACCCGGGGACGTCGGCCGTCCGGTTCAGACCGGCACTGTATGAGGGCACGTTGCGCAGGGTCACTGCCCGCGCGGCGCCGTCCTCGACCCGCACCTCGGCGACGACCAGGCCTGCCGGGGTGTCGAGTCGCACTTCGGTCACCGGCTCGGTCACCGGCACCATACCCGTCTCCACCAGTACCGTGGCGACACCTATGGTGCCGTGGCCGCACATCGGCAGGCAGCCGGACACTTCGATGAAGAGCACACCCCAGTCGGCGTCCTGCCGGGTGGGGGGTTGCAGGATCGCCCCGCTCATCGCGGCATGCCCCCGCGGCTCATACATCAGCAGTGTCCGCAGGTGGTCAAGGTGCTGCAGGAAGTGGGTGCGGCGCTCGGCCATGGTGGATCCGGGGATCGTTCCGACTCCTCCGGTGACGACGCGGGTGGGCATGCCCTCGGTGTGGGAGTCGACGACGTGGATGATGCGGTGGCTGCGCACGGAGCTACTCCTTTTGTCAGCTCAGGCCCTCGGCGAGGAGCTTCTCCGTGACGGCGCGCACGGTGGCCCGGTCCTCGGATGACAACGGGGAACGCGGAGGGCGGCACAGGCCGCCGTGCAGGCCGGCGACGTCCATCGACAGCTTGACGGCTTGGACGAACTCAGGCTTGGAATCCCAGCGGAGCAGGGGGTGCATGGCCCGGTAAAGCGGCATGGCCATGTCCAGGTTCCCGGCCGCGGCAGCGTGGTAGAGGGTCACGCATGCCTCGGGCAGGGCGTTCGGAAAGCCCGCGATCCAGCCGACCGCTCCGGCGAGGGAGAGTTCGACCAGTACGTCGTCCGCGCCGATCAGCAGGTCCAGTCCCGGCGCCAGCTCAGCGATCTCGTAAGCCCGGCGGACGTCTCCGGTGAACTCCTTCACCGCGACGATGCTCTCTTCACCGTGGAGAGTCGCCAGCAGCCGCGGAGAGAGATCGGTGCGGGTGTCGTAGGGGTTGTTGTAGGCCACGACGGGGAGACCTGCCCTGGCCACCTCCGCGTAGTGTGCGCGCACGGCTACCTCGTCGGCCCGGTAGGCGTTGGGAGGAAGCAGCAGGACCGATCCGGCACCCGCCTCGGCGGCCTGTTCTGTCCAGCGGCGCGCCTCGGTGCTGCCGTACGCGGCGACGCCCGCCATGACGCGGGCACCGTCGCCTGCGGCTTCCACCGCGGTGGTCACGAGACGTGCGCGTTCCTCGTCGCTGAGAGTCTGGTACTCCCCCAGCGAGCCGTTCGGGACGACACCGTCGCAGCCGGAGTCGATCAGTTGCCGCACATGATCGGCGTACGCCTCGAAGTCGACCGAGAGGTCGGCACGCAGCGGGGTCGCCGTAGCGACCATGACGCCGCGCCAGGGGCGGGTGCGGCGTCGCTGAGAGATGGTCATAACTCACTCCAGATATGGGGCAACAGTCCTCGGCACCTCTCCGAGAAGGCGGTTGCTGGGCCCGTGAGGTCAGGTGGGCGGCTCGGAGGTACCGGTTGGTCGGATCACCGAGCGGGTCGGGATACGACAGGGCAGGCCGGCTTCGGTCCATCGGGCACTTCGCTACCTCCCGCAGCCGGGCAGCTCATGGTGGGACCGCACAGACGGCCCCGCGCCGGCTCATGCCCGCGTGCGTGAGCAGTTCGGCCCGGCATGCGCTGCCTCCTGCGCGCAATCGCGCCCAGCGATGCCCGCCATGCAACGTCCACCATCCGCTCCGCGAGGACCTCAGTAATATGTCACATGTTTCATCGTCGGCCAAGGATCCACCGGGTCAAAGCGGTGCCGGGCGGGCAGCGGCGCGCCGAGGGCCGCTGCCCGCCCGGTTCACCGGGCAGGAGTTGTCGTCTTCTCCCGCGCTCTCCGTGCGAGGCTCAGTACTCGGACTTGACCGTCACCCCTCCGAAGTCGTCAACGGCGGCGACACTGATGTAGTTGTAGCCCGCCGGGGGGTTGGTAACGGTCAGCGTCTCGCTGTTGCCGGGGCCGGTGGACTTGCTGCTGTAACTGGTGGTCGTGGCCCAGGTGCTGTTGCTGTAGTAGAGGTCGCCGTTGCCCGTGCCCCCCGAAGATGTGATCTTGAGCTGCTGGGTGCCCGCCGGGACGTAGATGTACAGATAGGCGTAGTTGCCCGCAGTCGCCGACAGGTTGCTGCGCTTGCAGTTCCGGTCGAGCTGGCGGGTGTCGCTGCCGGTGCACTCGGGGACGGTGCTGCCCCCGCCGACGGCAATACTCTGCGTGGCGGTGTTCGGAGCGCCCTTGTCGTCGGTGACCGTGAGCTTGACCGTGTAGGTGCCGGCCGACGTGTAGGTCTTCGACGGGTTGGTGGCGGTCGATGTGGTGCCGTCACCGAAGTTCCACGACCGCGAGGCGATGGTGCCGTCCGAGTCGGTGGACTTGTCGGTGAAGGAGGCCGTCATGCCGCTGACGGCGACGCTGAAGGCGGCTGTCGGGGCCTGGTTCCCCGGCGGGTTCGTGCTGCCACCACAGTCGCCGGCCGCACACGCAGACAGCCAGTTGTACCAGTCCGCGTCGTAGCGGGAGCCGATGCTGCTGGTCAGGTAGGTGCGTGCGGCATTCCAGTTACCGGTGCGGTAGTAGCCGAGGACGGTGTCCATCTCCGCGCGGTGGGACTGGAGCATGTACCGGACGGCGAGGTAGCCCCATCGGTATACGCGTGTCGTGTCGTGGCTATAGGTGGTGTCGAACAGGGTGCGGAGCGCGTAGGTGCGGCGGCCCGCCTCGTTGATGGCAGCGTCGTACCGCACGTTGCGGTAGGAGTAGGACACGTACTCGGCGAAGCCCTCGATCCACCAGATGGTGGGCGTCGAGACGTTCGAGGAGAAGTCGCCGTGCATGTTGAAGCGGCCATCGAGGTAATGCGTGTACTCGTGGTTGAGGTTCCAGATCTCGAATGTCGGCCTCAGCCATTCGGCTTCGTAGGCGATGAACCTCGGCTGGTTGCCCGCGGCGGAGGGGTTGCCCTCCAGGTACATGCCGCCGTTGTTGGTGTCGATGCCGTACATCGCCCCGGCGTAGGTCTGGTAGTCGGTGCTGGAGTCGAACGCCACCACTTCGAGAGTGGTGTTGCGGTCTCCGGCGACCGGACCGCTGTCCTTGGCGATGTTGTGGAAGAAGGCGTCCTGGCCGGCCAGGCTGCTGCAGGTGCTACTGAGCTGGCCCGCCGTCATTTCCTGCGCCTTGATGCGCAGGCTCGAGCTGCAGGTGTGGTTGATGGGGAGGACTTCTGCGGCCAGGCGCTGCTGCAGGTTGCAGGTGCCGTAGGAGGAGCAGTTGGCCTTGTCGTAGTAGTCCGTCATCTCCGCGACGCCGACCCACAGCGGCGCCGTCCTGCCAGTGATGGCGCTCTGGTTGAGCAGGCTCGTGGCGTACGGGCGGACCTTGGAGTGGAGTTCCGTGTGCTGCAGGAAGCGTCCGAGTTCGCGTCCCGCGTTGGAGGTGAGGTAGCCCTGGTCGGTGCCCAGCAGACCGGTATGCGAGGACCCGAAGGTGTACACCGTGTCGATCACGCTTGGGTCGGCCTTCACCGCGGTGACGAACGCGGGCACCTGGTGGCCCCGGAAGAGCACCGTATACACGTTGTTGACGGCGTTCAGCATCCACCAGGAGGCGTTGTAGGAGCTGTTGTAGTCGTTCAGCAGCCGCTTGACCACATACAGGTAGCGAGCGTTCTCCTCGGCGCTGTCGATCAGCGTGACGGCCTCGGCGAGGGTTTCCCCGTTGGCGTCGGTGACGTCCCTGGAGTGAGTGCTGGCGAAGAAGGCGTCGAGGCCCGACCGTATCGCTGTCTGAAGATTGGGCCCGTAGGTGCCCACGGTTGAGGCGTTGTACCAGTGTACGTAGTAGCCCGCCCGCAGGTACAGCACCAGCTGCGGCATCCCGGTGCTGCTGTTGCCCGGGTACGCGGATGAGCCGTCCCTGACCGCATAGGCGACGCTGGCCATCTGCGACTCGCGGAAGGCGTAGTAGGCGTCGCTGCCGGTCAGATTGAACAGCGTATTGATGCAGTCCGTGGTCGATGCCTTGATCTGCTGGACGAGCGCGGCGCCGGAACGGCTGGTGAAGTCACTGGTGCTGCACGCGGTCGCGGCGGAGGGTGAGAGCTTCCCCTCCTTCTCCTGCGCCGCCTTCATCGACGGGCTGACCCGCGGAGCCGGCGAGGCCGGATCGTCGTAGTCCCTCTTGAGCGCATCCTTCGTTGCGGGCAGGGGCGCGCGGTCCGCCGGCTTCAGCGGCGCCTTCCGGACGTGTTCGGCCTCCTCACGGTCCTGCGTGGCCGAAGAGGCCTGCGGCGGCGGGTCCTTTGGCGCCTTCTCGGATGTGGTCGCCGTTGCTGTTGCCGCCCGGCCGGGCGCGGAGAGCAGCCCGACCCCCAAGCACAGTGTCAGCACCAGGACGAGAATCCTGGCTACGTCCTGTCGCACCTGTTTCGTTCTCACGTGCCGCCTCCAGCGGTGGGTGAGGCCACGCCGGGGGCGTGGCCTGAGTGAGAGTTGTCCTGCGCGGTTCCGGGGCGGTCGCCCCGAGAGGTTTGGCATGAACACGCGCGTGCCATGCGACAGTACAATGGCACACGTCACATGTTTCTTGAAGACCTCGTACTGAGGAAAACGCCCCCAACTCACGGTGCCGCAACGGGACATGCGGCGGTCTTCCACGAGGAATCACGCACACGGGTCTGCTGCACGGATAGGTGACATCTGATCTGGCTTGCCTGTGGGCGGCCTGGAAGGATGTTGCTGTGCCTGCTCCCTATCCCGAAGAGTTCCGTGATGACGTCGTGCGTGTGGCCCGCAACCGCGGGAAGGGTGTGACCCTCGCCCAGATCGCGAAGGACTTCGGCGTCCATGAGATGACGCTGTCGAAGTGGCTGCGCCGGGCCGCCGTGGAAGACGGCGAGAAGCCCGGTGTCACCAGGTCGGAGTCGGCGGAGAACCGTGAACTGAAGAAGCGGGTACGACTGCTGGAGCAGGAGAACGAGGTCCTGCGCCGGGCTGCGGCGTATCTGTCGCAGGCTCATCTTCCGGGAAAAGGCTCTACCCGCTCGTGAGAGACCTCGCCGCCGACGGGATCCCTGTCGCGGTTGCGTGCCGGGTCCTGGGGCTTGCCCGCCAGCACTACTACCGGTGGCTTCGCCGGCCGGTGAGCGGGGCCGAGGTCACCGAGGCCTACCGCGCGAACACGCTGTTCGACGCCCACGGTGACGACCCGGAGTTCGGCTACCGGTTCCTCTTGGGCGAGGCCGAGACGGCCGGCGAGCGGATGTGTGAACGGACCGCGTGGCGGATCTGCCGGGACAACGCCTGGTGGTCGGTGTTCGGGAAGAAGCGGTCGAAGAACGGCAAGCGCCCCGGACCGCCGGTCCACGACGACCTCGTCCGCCGGGACTTCACCGCGAACGCGGTGAACGAGTTGTGGCTGACCGACATCACCGAGCACCCGACCGGTGAAGGAAAGCTGTATCTGTGCGCGGTCAAGGACGCCTGCTCCGGGAGGATCGTGGGCTACTCGATCGGCAGCCGGATGCAGGCGAGGCTCGCGGTCACTGCCCTGGACAACGCCGTTGCCCGCCGAGGTGTGGTGGCTGGCTGCGTCGTTCATTCCGATCGCGGATCGCAGTTCCGCTCACGCCGGTTCGTCCACGCTCTGCACCGTCATGGCCTGGTCGGATCGATGGGCAGAGTCGGCGCCGCCGGCGACAACGCAGCCATGGAATCCTTTTTCGCTCTCCTGCAGAACAACGTCCTCGACCGCCGCACCTGGACCACCCGCCAAGACCTGCGGATCGCGATCGTCACCTGGATCGAACGGACCTACCACCGACGCCGCCGACAGCCACGGCTGGGCCGATTGACCCCCATCGAGTTCGAGACCACCATGAGCCCCGCCACGACCCTCGCGGCATGAAACCCCACTGTCACCAAACCGTGCAGCAGACCCCACCGACCGGCATCCCTGACCGCTCGGGCCCCTGTGGTGGGCGCCCTACCGCGCCTGAGCTTCACCCGGCTTGGCGAGAGCAGGTCGGCAGGGGTGGGCGCTGCCGTGGAGGTCACCGGCGAGGCTCCATCACAAGCCGGGCATGCCTGACCCGGGCCGGGTGCCGCGTCGACGTGAGGCCGACAAGCCGCCGCTGCACGAGTTGCCGCGCACCCCGGAAGCCACGGCCGCTATGTCCGGAACCGCCCTACCGGCCGCCCCGGACAACAAGCGGCCCGTGACTGCGAGGCCCTGGCCCGTGGAAACGTCCCTCTCACTGCCAGGACGACGGGCTGCAAGCCGGTAACCGCCTTGAGTCCCGTGGCGCGGGCAACCTCTTCAAAGGCTCGCATCCCTGTATGTGTCCGGCGCCGCGGCAGGAGTTCGGTGTGCCGTTACCTGGACCGCGGCTCCAGCACGCCGTCGATGAGGCGGGTGACGCCCAGCGGGTTGCCGGCACGCAGTTCCTCGGGCAGGAGTGCATCGGGGAACGACTGGTAGCAGACGGGCCGGAGCCAGCGTTCGATCGCCAGGGTCCCGACACTGGTCGTACCGGGCGAGGACGTCGCGGGCCACGGACCACCGTGCACCATGGCGTGGCAGACCTCGACCCCCGTCGGCCAACCGCCCCACAGGATGCGCCCGGCTCGCTCTTCCAGCACCGGCAGGACCCGCTCGGCCGTCGCCAGGTCGGCGTCGGTCCCGTGCAGGGTGGCCGTCAACTGCCCCTCGATCTGTTCCAGCAGAGCAAGGAGCTCGTCGGCCCCGGACCACCGCACGACGAGTCCGGCGGCACCGAAGACCTCACCCGAGAGGTCCTCGTGGCTCGCGTACGTCGCCGCGTCGCATTCCAGGACCGCGGAGCTCGGCGCGTACGGGCTCTCACCGGGCACACCCTGTGCCACCACGGAGACACCGTCGACGGCCGCCCACCGCCCAGTCCCCCTGGTGTACGCCTCTGCGATCCCCGGGGTGATCATGACCTGTCCGGTCGTGCCGGCCACGGCCTGGGCCACGGCCGTGCAGAAGGCGTCACCTGCTGTGCCCGACGGCAGCAGCAGGAGACCGGGGTTCGTGCAGAACTGGCCTGACCCGTTGGTCAGTGACGACACGTACGCGGTGGCAAGCGGTGCGGGATCGGACAGGGCGCCGTCAAGGACGATCACAGGGTTGACCGCCGACATCTCGGCATGGACCGGGATGGGCACGGGTCGGGCGTTCGCGGCCTCGACCAGCGCGAGCCCTCCGCTCCGGGAACCGGTGAATCCGACGGCTGTAATCCGCGGATCGCGCACCAGCGCCTGGCCGACCTGGGTACCGCGGCCGACCAGCAACGAGAAGACACCGGCGGGCATGCCGGTGCGCTCGCCGGCAGCGGTGACGGCACGGGCGACGAGTTCGCATGTGCCCGGATGAGCCGGGTGCGCCTTGGCAATGACCGGGCAGCCGGCGGCGAGCGCGGAGGCCGTGTCACCGCCGGCGACGGAGAAGGCCAACGGGAAATTGCTCGCGCCGAACACGGCGACGGGACCGAGAGGGATCCTGCGCAGGCGCAGGTCCGCTCGAGGAAGTGGCTGACGCTCGGGGAGCGCGGGGTCGACACGGACTCCCAGCGCATCCCCGCTTCGGACGAGGTCGGCGAACATGCGCAACTGGCCGCAGGTGCGTCCGCGTTCGCCGGCCAGGCGGTCCAGCGGCAGCCCGGACTCGCTGGCCGCGAGCCGCAGGAGGGTGTCGCCGAGTGCCTCGATCTCCTCCGCGCAGGCGTCGAGGAAGGCAGCCCGCCGATGCACGGGCAGGGCACGGTAGTCGCGCGCGGCCGAGGAGGCCGCCTGGGCTGCCTGCCCAACCTGGTCCGGCGAGGCGTCCCGCAACCGGGGTCCCTGCGGCTCAGCCGTGGCGGCCACAATGCTCCGCCACGTTTCTCCCGTCCCGGGAACGTCCCGGCCGGCCACGATTGAGCTTCCCGTCAGGTTCACAGTTCTCCATCCCTCGCCCGTGCAGGACAAAAGTCATATCGGTGTGGTCGTTGTCTCAGCTCGCTCCGACGTATAGCCTAGGCAATAACATGTGACATTGCACAGAGGAGAGCCGATGACCCTGAAGGTCCTCGTCGTGGGCGCGGGTGTCGTCGGCGCCGCCTGCGCCTTCCACGCCAGCTTGGCGGGCCTCGATGTCACGATCATCGACCGCGGCCCCGTCGGCGCCGGGACGACAAGTCGCGGAGAGGGCAACATCCTCCTCTCCGACAAGGAACCGGGGCCCGAACTCGAGCTGGCCCACCTGAGCCGTGCGCTCTGGGACGAGGCCGGCGAGGAACTCGGGGCGGACTCTCTCGAGTTCGAGTCCAAGGGCGGCCTGGTCGTCGCGAGCACGGACGAAGGTCTCCCGGCGCTCCGCGCATTCGCCGAGCGGCAGGCGGCGGCCGGCGTCCTTATCGAGCCGGTCGATCGCGTACACGACCTCGAACCCCACCTCTCACCTGGGATCCCCGGCGGGGTCCATTACCCGCAGGATGCCCAAGTGCAGCCTGTTCTCGCAGCGGCCGCACTGCTGCGCGCCGCCGTGGCGCGTGGCGCGCGCTTCCATACGGGCGAGGTCGCCGCCGCAGTGACCGACCGGGACAGCAGGGTCACCGGCATCCGGACGACGGCCGGAGACGTCCTGCCCGCCGACGCCGTCGTCAATGCTGCTGGGACGTGGGGCGGTGAGGTCGGCCGCCGACTGGGTGCGCCCATCGAGGTGCTGCCACGCCGGGGCTTCGTCCTCGTGACCGAACCGCTGCCACCGATGGTCCGGCACAAGGTCTACTCGGCCGACTACGTCGCCAACGTCGCCTCGTCCGACGCCGGACTGGAGACCTCGTGCGTCGTCGAGGGCACGCGGGGCGGCACGATCCTCATCGGTGCCAGCCGGGAACGCGTCGGCTTCGACACGACGATGAATCCCGTCGTGGTCCCCAAACTTGCCGCGCAGGCGTGCCGGTTGTTCCCCTTCCTGAGTGAGGTCCACGTGATCCGCGCCTACCGCGGGTTCCGGCCGTACTGCCCGGATCACCTGCCGGTCATCGGTCCCGACCCGCGGGTCCCGGGGGTTGTCCATGCATGCGGTCACGAGGGCGCGGGCATCGGTCTCGCCCCCGCAACGGGTGCGCTCGTGACCGCCCACCTGCTGGGCCGTCCCTGGCACGGCGCCGATCCGGCAGCGCACGCCGGCCTTCTGCCCGACCGCTTCTTCACCTCCGGAGGTGGGTCAGAGTGAGCGAGATCATCGTCGATGGAAGGCCACTGGCGTTCATCGAGGGACAGACCGTTGCCGCAGCCCTCGTGGCCGCGGGCCGGGTCGCCTGGCGCACCACCCGCATCGGGCACCGCCCGCGCGGCGTGTTCTGCGGGATCGGCGTCTGCTTCGACTGCCTGGTGACGATTGACGGAGCCGGTGGGCAGCGTGCCTGTCTGGTACCGGCGCGTCCGGGCATGACCGTCACGACCGGGGAGGGTGACGATGAGTGAATCAGCGGATCTCATTGTTGTGGGTGCGGGTCCGGCCGGTATGGCCGCGGCGGTCACGGCTCTGGCCGGCGGGCTGCGCGTCATCCTCGTCGACTCGGGCACCGCCGTCGGAGGTCAGTTCTGGCGGCATCCGCCCGAGCACGCGCGGTCGGCGATCCGGACAGAAGATCTCCACCACAAACTGCGGGATTACCATGCGCTCTCCCGTGCGCTGTCGGCAGGCCGGGCGAAGGGCCGGCTTGGACTGCGCCTGGCGCACCACGTGTGGTCCGCCGTCCGCGAGGGCGACGGATTCGCGGTCCGCGCGGTCGACCGGCGCGAGGTGCCCGAGGAGACCGCCGTGGTTCTGCGCGCACCGAGGTTGCTCGTGGCCACCGGGGCCTACGACCGGCAACTGCCGTTCCCCGGGTGGGACCTGCCGGGTGTACTCACCGTCGGCGGCCTCCAGGCGCTGCTCAAGGGCGGCGGAGTCGCGGCCGGGAGCCGCGTGGCGCTGGGCGGCACCGGCCCGTTCCTGCTGCCGGTGGCCGCAGGCCTCGCGAAACGCGGAGTCGAGGTGGTCGCGGTGTGCGAGGCGGCCCACCCGCTGGCGTGGCTGCGGCACCCGGGTCCGCTTCTGGGCAACCCGGGCAAGTGGGTTGAGGGTGCCCGGTACGCCGCGGCCCTTGCGCGCCACGGCATCCGGGTCCGACCGCGCACGGCGATTGTCGGCGCCGAAGGGGGCGACCGGGTGACCTCGGTCCGGATCGCCTCACTGGCGCACGACGGCAGTCCGCGCCCGGGCACGGAACGACGGGTCGAGGTCGATGCCGTCGGCGTCGGCTGGGGTTTCACACCTCAGCTCGACCTGCTCCTCCCCCTCGGCTGTGAGCTCACGGGTTCCGAGGACGGCAACGCGGTCGTCGCGGTCGACGACGGGCAGCGCACCACCGTCCCCGGACTCTATGCCGCGGGTGAGGCGTGCGGTGTGGGCGGCGCCCCCCTTGCGGTGGGTGAGGGGCGCCTTGCCGCCGAGTCGGTTCTCGCCGATTCCGGAGCGGCTCCCGTGCTGGGGAAGAAGCGTCTGGCCAGGGTGCGCGCCACGGTGGCCAGGCAACGTGCCTTCGCGCGGGCGATGAGCCTTGCTCACCCGATCCCGCCGGCATGGTCCTCGTGGCTGACCGACGAGACCGTGGTGTGCCGGTGCGAGGAGGTGACCGCGGGCGCGGTCCGGGCCGCCTGCACCGGCAGCGGGGCAAGTGATCACCGGCAGGTCAAGCAGCTGACCCGGGCCGGTATGGGCTGGTGCCAGGGGCGGATGTGCGGACCGGCGGTCCACTGCCTCGCATCACAGGAGCGGGCCTACGTGCCCGCGGAACGACTCGTCGCGACGCCCGTCACCCTCGGTGCGCTCGGCGACTTCGAAAAATATAGTGAAAACCGATAAAGGAGCATTCATGAGCGAGACTCGCAAGCCCTGGCACGGCGTCATCGTCGCGACGAGCCTGCCGTTCAACGACGACCTCACGGTGGACTTCGGCGCCTACGGGGAGAGCGTCTCCTGGCTCGCCGAGCAGGGGCTGCACGGTGTCGCGCCGAGCGGTTCGCTGGGCGAGTACCAGACCCTGACGTACGAGGAGCGCGACCGCGTCGTCGAAGCGGCCGTTGCGAACGCCCCCGAGGGGTTCACCGTGATGCCGGGCGTCGGCGCCTATGGCGGTGGTGAGGCCCAGCGGCATGCCCAGTTCGCCAAGGACGCAGGCTGCCAGGCCGTCATGTGCCTGCCGCCCAACGCCTACCGCGCCGACGACCGCGCGGTCCTCGAGCACTTCGAGTTGGTGGCCTCGGTCGGCCTTCCCGTCACCGCGTACAACAACCCCGTCGACACCAAGGTCGACCTGCGCCCGGAGCTGCTGGCCAAGTTGCACGCCGAGGGTTTCATCGTCGGCGTCAAGGAGTTCTCCGGTGATGTCCGGCGGTGCTACGAGATCTCCGAACTCGCACCCGGCCTCGACCTCATGATCGGCACCGACGACACCGTCCTGGAGGTCGGCATAGCCGGCGCCAAGGGCTGGGTTGCCGGTTACCCTCAGGTCTTCCCCCAGGCCTGTCTCGCGCTGTACAACGCCTCGGTCACCGGTGACCTCGAGACGGCTCTGCCGCTCTACCGTCAGCTGCACCCGGTTCTGCGGTGGGACAGCAAGACGGAGTTCATCCAGGCCATCAAGCTCGGCCAGGAGATGATCGGCCGACGCGGTGGCGCGTGCCGCCCGCCGCGGCAGGCACTCAGCCCGGAGACGGAGGCCGTCGTGCGCGGCGCCACCCAGGCCCTCATCGACGCCGGAGTCAACTGACGATGCGCTCGACTGTCTGTTACCACGCTGTCGACTCACACACTGAGGGGATGCCGACCCGTGTGATCACGGGTGGCGTCGGCGTCATCCCCGGGGCGACCATGTTCGAGCGGCGGCAGCGGTTCGTAGCAGAACGGGAGGACCTGCGCACCCTGCTCATGTACGAACCGCGCGGGCACGCGTCGATGTCCGGGGCCATCTTGCAGCCCCCGACCCGGCCGGACGCCGACTTCGGCGTGCTCTACATCGAGGTCTCCGGATGCCTGCCCATGTGCGGGCACGGGACCATCGGCGTCGCGACGGTCCTCGTCGAGACGGGGATGGTCGAGGTCGCAGAGCCGGAGACCCTGGTCCGTCTCGACACACCGGCGGGGCTGGTCACGGCCCGGGTGCGGGTCCGTGACGGCCACGCCGAGTCGGTGACCCTGGAGAATGTCGCATCGTACTGCCACGCTCTCGACCAGGTGGTGGATGTCGAGGGGTACGGGCCGGTGCGGTACGACATCGCCTACGGCGGCAACTTCTACGCCATCGTCCGGCTGGAGGATCTCGGCATTCCCTTCGACCGGGCGGAGAAGCAGCGGCTGCTCGATGCCGGACTGTCCATCATGAAGGCGATCAACACCCAGAACCCGGTCGCCCACCCGGAGAATCCCCAGATCAACGTGTGCCACCACGTCTATCTTGAAGCCCCCGGATCGACTGCTGAGCACTCGCGGCACGCCATGGCGATTCACCCGGGTTGGTTCGACCGGTCTCCCTGTGGCACGGGTACCAGCGCCCGGATGGCGCAGCTGCACGCACGAAGGCAGTTGCTGGTCGGCCAGGAGTTCGTCAACGAGTCGTTCATCGGATCCCGGTTCGTCGGCCAGGTTCTCGGCGAGACGACGGTCGGGGGCCGGCCAGGCATCCTGCCATCCGTTACGGGACGCGCGTGGATCACCGGAACCGCGCAGTACATGCTCGACCCGTCCGACCCCTACCCGGCCGGTTTCACACTCTGAGTGAACTCGTATGCCGCCCACGCGGCATACGAGACGGCCAAAAGTCACGCGTCTATCACAAGTGTCGACAAAGCTCGCACCTCAGGGCGTCGACAGCTATCGTTTGTGCAATGTCACACATCACAGCATGTGTGCATGGCATCGGCCCAGGCGGAGTTACGCGCCCACCCCAGCGAAACTCTCAGCCCAAAACACCCGCCTCCATCTGTGCAATGTCACACATTACAGAGGCGTGGCGTTCCGCAGCAGATCCACGCGCCACCACAAGTGCCGGCGCCTTCCCTTCCACGGCCCCAAGACAGCCTCTGTGCAATGCCGCACATCGCATGCACCTGCGTGGCATTGCCGCAGCCGGGGAGCAACCTCGGCCAACGGACGGTCCGCCCCCCGGCGGATCACGCGAGATGGAGTAAGGCATGACCCTCATTCGTCGCGGCACCATGGCGGCGGCCGCCATGGCACTCGGGCTCACCATCACTGCATGTGGCGGCAGTCTCACCCAGGATAATTCCGGAGGCGACAGTTCCGGCACCATCAAGCTCGGCATGCTCACGCCGCTGACCGGCAGCTCGGCCGCCATCGGCCCCTACATGAAGGATGGAGCCCAGCTCGCAGTCGACGAGATCAACGCCAAGGGCGGGGTCGACGGCCGCAAGCTCTCGCTCACCGTCGAGGACGAGGCATGCGACCCGAAGACGGCCGCCGCCGGCGCCGCCAAACTCGTCAGTGCCGGCATCGACATCTCGGTCGGTGGCTACTGTTCCTCGGCGACTCTGCCGACGCTGAGCATCTTCGGCAAGGCCCACATCCCCATGCTCATCCCGGCCGCCAACTCCGCAGACCTGGTCTCCCAGAAGCAGCAGAACGTCTTCCTGCTCAACGGCACGGGCATCCAGCAGGCGGAAGCCGCGTCGAAGTTCATCAAGGCGGCGGGCAGCAAGGGCGTCGCCCTGGTAGATGACAACACCTCGTACTCCACCGACATCACCAAGCGGACCGAAGAGGGTCTGAAGCAGTCCGGCGTTGAGGTCGTCAACCACCAGTCGGTCACCGCGGGCGAGTCGGACTACTCCGGTGCCATCAACGCGGTACTGGACTCAAAGGCGGACTTCATCTACTGGACGGGGTACTACCAGGAGGGCGGCCTGCTTATCAAGCAGCTCAAGGCCGCGGGTTACAAGGGCGAGATCATGGTTGCGGACGGTTCGGTCGACGCCAAACTGATCCAGATCGCCGGGCAGAAGAACGCGCAGGGCGTATTCGCGACGATGACTCAGACGCCGCAGACCATTCCCGGTGGCGAGGCCTGGGTCGCCAAGTACAAGGAAAAGTTCGGCTCCGAGCCCGGTCCCTACTCAACGCAGGCATACGACGCGGTGCGCGTCGCCGCGGAGGCGGTCAGGAAGGCCGGCTCCACCGACGGCCAGGCCGTCACCAGCGCGCTCGAACAGATCGACGGCCTTGAGATCTTCTCCGGCCCGCTGAAGTTCACGGCCCAGCACACGCTGAGCGCCGGCGGCTTCGACATCCTCGTTGTCAGAGACGACAACTTCGTCCTGAATAAGTGACGTCGGCCGGGTGGCCGGCCAACACCGGCCGGCCACCCGCGCGTCGCTGCTTCCCTTCACGCACCGGGAATCTTGCATGGACCACTTCGCCCAACTCGTGCTCAGCGGCCTGTTCGTCGGCTCGTTCTACGCCCTGGTCGCACTCGGCTACTCGATGGTCTACGGGATCATCAAACTGCTCAACTTCGCTCACGGGGACATCTACATGCTCGGAGCGTTCGCCGGCTTCACCGTGCTCAGCGTCGGTGCCGGTGCGCTCGGCGGTGGATTCTTCGCGCTCATCACCATCATGATCGTCGCGATGATCGCTACCGGTACCTTCGGCATGGTCCTGGAGCGGACGGCCTACCGCCCGCTGCGGAGCGCGCCCCGGCTGTCCGTCCTCATCACCGCTGTCGGCGCGAGTTTCGCGCTCGAGTACGGCATCGCAGTTGCCTTCGGCCCGACCCCGGAGGTGTACCAGATCGGCATCCACGGTGGCACGCTGGACCTCGCAGGCGCGCGCATGACCTATGCGCAGCTGGCGATGATGGCGATCGCGGTCGTGCTCATGATCGCCCTCGACACCCTGGTCCGGAAGACCCGTTCGGGCCGTGCGATGCGGGCAATCTCGCAGGACCCCAAGGCCTGTCTGCTCATGGGGATCAACGTCGACCGGGTCATCTCGCGGACCTTCTTTCTCGGGTCGGCGCTGGCCGGCGCCGCGGGCGTCATGGCCGGCGCGTACTACGGGAAGATCGACTTCCTGATGGGTTTCATCATCGGGCTCAAGGCATTCACCGCGGCGGTCATCGGCGGCATCGGGAACCTGCGCGGAGCCGTTCTCGGCGCGGTCGTACTCGGCCTGCTGGAGTCGTTCGGGGTCGCGTACCTCGGCAGCGAGTGGCGTGACGTCTTCGCGTTCGGTTTCCTCATCCTCTTCCTGACCGTGCGCCCGACAGGGCTGCTCGGCGAGCGTGTCACGGAGCGTGTGTGATGAACGACGAGTCGACCCTGCGCGCCGGCGAGGAGGCCTCGGCCTACGTCAACGCCGTGGAGGAGCGCGGGCCTGCGAACATCGCGCTCGCGGGCAAGGGAGTCGGGACGCCGAAGGCGAGCCGTGCGGCCATCGCTCAGGCGGCGTCGGGCGTGCTGGCGAGCAAGTGGCTCGGCCTCGGCGTGGCCGTTGCCGCGGTGGCACTGCCATACCTCAACTCCAGCACCTACACCATCCAGCTCGCCACGGACGCGCTCATCTTCGTGATGCTCGCGGTCGGGCTGAACATCGTGGTCGGCTACTGCGGGCTGCTCGACCTCGGGTACGCCGCGTTCTTCGCAGTCGGCGCGTACACCTCGGGCCTCCTGGCGACAGGCTTCGGTTGGCCGGTGATCGCGACCATCCCCGTGGTCGTGCTCGCCGCGATCATCAGCGGACTCCTCATCGGCGGTCCGACGCTTCGACTGCGCAGCGACTACCTGGCCATCGTCACCCTCGGTTTCGGGGAGATCATCCGCATCACGGCGAACAACCTCGACTTCACCGGCGGACCGAACGGCTTGTACGGCATCCCCGACTTCGGCGATTTCGGCCTGCGTGCCGACATCGCCCTCTACTGGGTCACCGCGGTCGTGGTCTGTGTCGCGGTGCTGTTCTCGAGCCGGCTCGGGCGCGGCCGGATCGGCCGGGCGTGGCGGTTCGTCCGCGAGGACGAGGACGCCGCCGAGGCCATGGGCATCCACACCTACAAGGTCAAGTTCGCGGCCTACATCGCCGGCGCGGTCTTCGGCGGCATCGCGGGCGTGTTGTTTGCGGCACATCAGACAGCGATCTCTCCGCCGAGCTTCAACTTCCTGTGGTCGGCGCTCATTCTGATGGCCGTCGTCCTCGGTGGTATGGGGTCCACGCCGGGTGTCGTGATCGGGGCTCTCGCGATCTCGCTGTTGCCCGAGCTGCTGCGCGGCGCGGAGAACTGGCGTTATCTCATCTTCGGTCTGCTGCTGATCGTCTTCATGATCTTCCGCCCGCAGGGACTGCTGCCGGCCCGTAGCGGCGAGCCGAGGCGGCACGGGCGCCGAGCCCAGGGAGGTGCGTCGTGAGCAGGGTGCTCCTCGACGTGAAGGACATGGCGGTCTCGTTCGGCGGAGTACGTGCCGTCGACGGCCTGAGGTTCTCCGTCCACGAAGGCGAGGTGCTCTCGGTCATCGGTCCGAACGGTGCCGGCAAGACGAGTGCCTTCAACTGCATCACGGGCTTCTACCGGCCTTCGGCGGGCTCGGTGACGTTCGGCGGGACCGACATCACGGGGAAGCGGCCGGCTGTGATCGCCGCGAGCGGGATCGCGCGGACGTTCCAGAACCTCCGGCTGTTCGGCGACCTGACGGTGCTGGACAACGTGCGGGCCGGCATGCACGTCCGTATCAAGCAGAATTTTCTCGACGCGATGCTGCACACACCGCGCTACTGGCGTGGCGAGGACGCGGCCACCGCCGAGGCGCACAAGTGGCTGGACTTCGTCGGGATGGAATACGACCGGACCGCGCAGATCCGCAACCTCCCGTACGGCGAGCAGCGGCGCGTCGAGATCGCCCGAGCCCTGGCCCGTGAGCCCCGGATGCTTCTGCTCGACGAGCCGGCGGCCGGACTCAATCACGGGGAGAAGGCACAACTGCTCGATCTCATGCGGCGCATCGCCCGCCTCGGGATCGCGGTGGTCCTGATCGAGCACGACATGGGCCTGGTCATGGAGGTGTCCGAACGGATCGTCGTCCTGAGCTACGGCAAGGAGATCGCCGAGGGCACGCCGGCGGCGATCAGGAGGAACCCGGCGGTCATCGAGGCATACCTCGGTGCGGAGGACGAGGAGGCGCACGCGGAGGCAGAGCGTATCGCGGCCGAAGGGGGTCCGGGTGGCACGGCGGAGGTGGAGTGGTGAAGACAATCCTTGACATCAAGGGCCTTGAGGTCGCCTACGGCAAGGTGGAAGCCCTCAGGGGACTCGACCTCACCGTCGGCGAGAACGAGATCGTCGCGCTGCTGGGGAACAACGGCGCCGGCAAGTCCACGACGGTCTCAACGATATCCGGCGTGGTGCGGTCCCGGGCCGGGACCGTCACGGCGTACGGAGAAGACATCACGGCGGCAACTCCCTGGTCTGTCGTCGAGCGCGGAATCGTGCACGTGCCCGAGGGCCGGCGGATCTTCTCACGGCTGACAGTGCATGAGAACCTTCAGCTCGGCGGCTACACCGTGCGCGACAGCTTGTCGATCGACAAACGGATAGATCAGGTCTACGAACTGTTCCCGCGCATGGCCGAGCGCCGGAACCAGCAGGGTGGCACCCTCTCCGGCGGTGAGCAGCAGATGCTGGCGATCGGCCGGGCGATGGTCGCCGGGCCCCGGCTGATCATGCTGGACGAGCCGTCGATGGGGCTGGCCCCGCTGGTCGTGGCTCACGTCATGGACGCCATCGTGTCGATCAATCGGGCAGGCACGTCGGTTCTGCTCATCGAGCAGAATGCACGGGCCGCCCTCAAGATCGCCCACCGCGGTTATGTCATCGACTCCGGCCGCGTGACGGTGACCGGGCCGGCCGCCGAGCTGCGCGCCGACCCACAGGTCGTCGAGGCCTACCTTGGAGCGTGAGCGGATGAGAAGGAGGGACCCGATCGAGACGATCGACTGGCATACCGGGGGTGAACCGTTCCGCATCGTGCCGAACAGCCCCGCCGCAGTGACCGGTTACGGACTGACCGTCGCAGAGCGCCGGATCGTGGCGATGGAGAGCGAGGACGTGCAGTGGATGCGGGCGCTGCTGTGCAGCGAGCCCCGCGGTCACGCGGACATGTACGGCGGTTTTCTGGTTCCACCGGACGACGCCGACGCCCACCTCGGTGTCCTCTTCTGGCACAAGGACGGGTTCTCCACGGCATGCGGGCACGGCACGATCGCCCTTGGGGCCTGGGCAGTCACCTCCGGCCGGGTTCCGGCTCCCGTCAACGGCGTGACGGACGTCGTGGTCGACGTCCCCTCGGGGCGCGTCACGGCGAGTGTCCGCACCAGCGGGGGCGTGGTCGAGGAAGTGACGTTCACGAATGTCGCCGGCCATGTCCACGCCAGCGGCGTGGAGGTCGCGACCTCGCGCGGGAGGGTCAGCGTCGACATCGGGTTCGGCGGTGCGATGTATGCCGTGCTGCCAGCAGAGGCGGTCGGCCTGCGAGTGCGCCCACAGGAGGTGACGAAGCTCATTGCGGTGGGCCGCGAAATCCGCGATGCGCTCAACGCTGCCGGCGCCGCCGAGCACCCCAGCGATGCCCGGTTGTCCGGGGTCTACGGGACGGTCTTCACCGAGGAGGCCTCCCCTCCGCGGCTGCGGGCCGACGGCGGCCGGCAGTTGCACCAGCGCAACCTCACGGTGTTCGCCGATGGTGAGGTCGACCGATCCCCGTGTGGTTCGGGCACCTCGGCCAGGGTCGCGCTGCTCGCCGCCACCGGGGAACTGCAGTCCGGTGACGAGCTGCGGCACGAGTCCGTGGTGGGCTCCGTGTTCCGCGCGCGGATCGCGGAACGGACCACGGCACACGGACTTCCGGCGGTCGTCACGGCGGTGACGGGCACGGCCCATGCGATCGGGACGTGCCGGTTCACCGTCGATCCCCGCGACATGCTCGTTCCCGGATTCGTGCTGCGATGAGCGCCATTCTCGATGCCGAGGACGTCTTCGCGCTCGGTTACACCGCCGCCGTGGCTGCGGTCCGCGACGCACTGGCTGCAGGGCTCGATCCGGACCATGACGTGCCGCGCAGCGTCCTTGCTCTGACCAACGGCCAAGGGCTGCTCATGCCGTCGGAAGCCGGCGGCTGGTTCGGGGTGAAGGTCGCCACCGTCGCTCCGGGCAACGCCGCACGTGGCCAGCGGCGGATCAACGCGACGTACCTCCTGCACGACAGTGAGACGCTGACTCCCGCCGCGATCCTCGACGGAATCGCACTGACGACCCTGCGCACACCCGCAGTCTCCGTCGGGGCCTGTCTGGACCGGCTGCGCGTTCTTGCGGACTCCTCCGCCGACGGGCTGCGACTCGTGGTCTTCGGGACGGGCCCGCAGGGCGAGGGACACGTGCGCACGATCCAGGCGCACGCGCCCCTCGCCGACGTCACGGCCGTGACGCGCCGCGGCGGTGCGACCCCGGTCTGGGCAGACCGTCACGTTGCCTCGGATGACGCGGCGGTCGCCGGTTGTGTTCGCAACGCCGACGTCATCGTCACAGCGACCTCGGCCTGCCAGCCGGTCGTGGACGGACGTCTCGTACGCGACTCAGCAGTCGTGCTGGCCGTCGGTTCCCATGAACCGTCGGTGCGGGAGCTCGACGGTGTGCTCATGGGCCGTGCAACGGTCATCGTCGAGAGCCGGGATGTCGCACTCCGCGAGGCCGGGGACGTCATCCTCGCGGTGCAGGAAGGCTTGCTCGACCCGAATTCCCTGGTGCCCATGGCCGATCTGCTCGGCGCGGGAGCCACAGCTCTCCCCGATGACCGCCCAACGGTCGTGAAAACGTCCGGGATGGCGTGGGAGGACCGGGTCGTCGCCGTCGCAGCCTACCGGCAGTGGCGTGAAGCGTGAACCGCCCCGGGTTCGATAGGAAGGGCGTGGCATGACTCGATCCTTTCGCGAAATCGAGTGGTGGTGGTCTTCACTCGAACCGGGGCAGTTCACCACCGAAAGTCAGCCAGAGCCGCCTAATTGACAGGCCCCGGCAGCGGGAGGAAGGCCGGGCCCGGTTGCCACTCGGGGGTGGGACAAGGACGGGTCCGGCCCTCCGGACCGGCGGGGGTGAACACGGTGCTCGGCCATCCCCGCCGGCGGATCGGCCGGCTGCCCGTCGCCCTAGGGGGTGCGCGACGGGCCGACGGCCCTGGGTACTGGTGCCGACAGGGGCATTCCGGCACCGGTACCTGAAAGGTTCACTACCACCGGGTGGGTCGTCCATGTACTGGGCAGGCCAATTCCGTGGAGTGGACGGAGCTCAGTCCGCGTCGTCGCCGGTGACCGGTGGGGACGCGTCGGCGTCCACGGGGGTGAGCGGTCCGGAGTGCCGGACGATGTTCTCCAGCGTGCACACTTCCGTGCGGCCCCGTACGGACAGCAGCGGCATTCCGCTTTTGTCGCGGATCCCGAGGAACAGCCAGTGGTTGCCGTCCCCGCCGTTCTCGGCCAGCGGCCGCGCCAGGTCGTAGACGCGGCCCCAGAGACAGTAGGGCCGCACCGCCTCCTGGTAGGCCGCGTGGAGCAGCCGCGGCACCTCGTGGGCGACGAGCCGTACCGGTACGCCGGCCCGTGTGCCGAAGGCCAGCTGGGCGTATCCGGCCGGCCGGGTGTCCTCCGCCGCCCCGGCGCCGATCTCGGAGAGCCACCGTTCCCAGTCGGCCAGGGTCCGGGCCCGGATGCAGACCACGACCCGGTCGTGGTCCTGCTCGACGGTGAGCACCTCCGGCCGCGTCCCGTAGCGGTCGACGAGGTCCTCGAAGACCTTTTCCGCGCGGGCGCAGCGGGCCTCCCACTCCGCCGGTGCCGGCAGCCGGGTCACCGTGCCGGGCTCCGGGGGCGGACCGGTGGCCGGCTCCGTCCGGCGCAGCACGATGCCCTGGTGCGGCAGCACGGTGTCCGGGGGCGGCCGGCCGTCCCCGACAGGCCCGGGAACGGCCTCCGGGGTGACCTCGGTGCGATCGACGCGGCCCATGGCGTTGATGTCGGTGAGGAGCCCGGCCGCGTCCAGGCCGACCGCGATGCGCAGTTCCAGCTCCGGCCCGCTGTAGGCCGCCAGCGCCTCGCGGATGATCCGCAGGGCGTGCGGGAGGTTGGGGTTCAGGGTCATGCGGCGACCACCGGATGGCCGGCGGGGAGCGAGCGTGCCAGGCTCCGTACGGCCCGGTGGGTGAGGGTCTTGACCGCGCCCTCCCGTTTCCCCATGATCCTGGCCGTCTCGGCAACCGACATGCCCCGGCGGAAACGGAGCGTCACGCACTCCTGCTGCAGGGGGCTGAGCCGGCCGACGGCC
This sequence comes from Streptomyces xinghaiensis S187, assembly GCF_000220705.2. GTDB lineage: Bacteria > Actinomycetota > Actinomycetes > Streptomycetales > Streptomycetaceae > Streptomyces > Streptomyces xinghaiensis. Next base: position 973,536 of record NZ_CP023202.1, read on the forward strand.
GCCCAGAGGGCGGCATGCGCGTGGGCCTCGATGACTTGTTCCTCGACCGCCCGCTCGTAGGCGTCGCTGTCGACCACCGCGCCGGGGAAGACCTCGCGCCGGACCGGGCTCGACTTGTAGTGGTCGATGACGATGTTGCGGGCGATCACCATCAGCCAGGCGCCGAAAGCGCGGCCCTGGCAGGAGAACGTGCCGATACGGCGCAGGGCGCGGAGGAACGTCTCACTGGTGAAGTCCTCGGCGAGGGCGGTGTTGCGCACCCGGTGCCGGACGAAGGCGAACACCTGCCGGTGGTAACGGTCGTAGAGGGTGGCGAAGGCCTCGGTATCCCCCTCGCGGGCGAGCGTGACGAGCCAACGCTCGGTGGCCGTGTGCAGGCGGGCGGCCCGGGCATCATCCGGTGTGGTCACGACGGTGCCTCTCTGGTCGGGGGCGGGGACGGGGGTTCGGGGACGGCAGGTCGCGGGGCGAGGATCCGGGTGTCGTCGGGCGGGAGGCCCAGGGCGGAGCGGAGGCGGCGGTAGGTGGCCGGACGCATGCGGCGTCTGGTTCCGACTTCGATGCGGCTGAGATAGCTGGCGGTGATGCCCACCCGCTCGGCGAGCTGGGGAATCCCGATGCCGCTGCGCATGCGGAGTTCCCGGACGGCCGTCCCGTCCACGGGATACGTGGGTGAGGGACGCTGCATGGCGGAGAAATTAGCGGAAGTTAGCGGCCATGTCTAGCTGCAATTCGCGGATCACTGCGGTTAGTTGGCGCGTTTATCCGCTAACTAGCACGCACTTGGCGGTGCGTGGGCCAAGTCCTAGCCGGTCCTAGCCGGTCCTGAGAGGATGGGCGCATGGTTCCCCACCTCGATCGTTTGGCAGAGCGCGCCACGCGGCGCCGGCTGGAACTCGGCCTCGGTGTCGAGCCCGCCGCGCGGTCCGCCGGCATCAGCAAGGACACCTGGAAACGGGTCGAGCGCGGCGCGCGGGTCCGTGACACCAGCTACGCGCACATGGAGCGCGCTCTGGGCTGGGCGCCGGGCAGTTGCCGCCTCGTCCTCTCCGGCGGGGAGCCGGTCCCGGTCGAGCGGGCGAAGGCCGATCCGGAAGTCGTCATCGCCTCGCTCCCCAGGGAGGAGGTGGAGGCCAGCATCCGGCAGGCCCTCGAGAGCGCGGCGATCGCGGTCACCGATCTGCAGGCGAGCAAGATCCGGGAGATGAACGAGCGGGTGCTGGAGGACCTGCGCCGCAGAAGGCTGATCTGAGCGGACGGAGGACGGCGGGCGGCGGGCGGCCACGGCGCGGGCCCAGCCGGGAGCGGCGAGCTCCGCCGCGGCGCGGCGCTCTGCGGGATTCCTGCGTCCGGGGGCGACGGAAGTGGCACCATCGGACGGTCACTCGGGGGTTCTCCCACTCCTGAAAAGGGGGAACCATGCGCAGCACTCTGGTGATTGCTGACCACGGGCCGGCCTTCCGCGGATGGGTGGCCCGCACCCGAACAGGGCGGGAGGTGTGCGTCGCTCCGCCCACAGTCGGGACCGACCCGACAGCTCGGCAGGTCGTGCGGGAACTGGTGACGCGACTCGGAGGAAACTGCACGATCTGCGCCGGCTGTTTCATCGGGAGGGAATGACCGGTCGGCCGGCTCACGGAAGACCCGGCGGCAGGGGTGCCTGCCGGACTGCCGTGACGACCTGACCGGCCGTCCGCTCCCGCTCCACGGTGCACCCTCCGTACAGCCGTCCTGTGCCGTGCCCGGCCCAGGGCGGCTCTGCGTATCGCCGTCCCCTGGCATGCTCCGCAACCGTGCCCCGGTCGGCCCCGGCACCTCAAGGCCATTTCGTTGCACACGGTGTGAATTGCCCGGGTCCGGTGGGCCTCCCCGCGGCACGGCCCGGACATCCGCCCGCACAAGGAGTGAGCCACCCCATGCCGAACGGAGCCTTCCTCGCAGCCGTGCGCGAGCGCGGCGGATACAGCCCGGACGAAGCAGACACGGTCACCAGGGCCGTCCTCACCGCGCTGGGCACGGCTGACGCCCGACATCGCGAGCCATCTGACCGACCAGCTGCCCGACATGATCAACGACGCGGAGGCCGCGGCCCGGGACTGGGGGGTACGGACCTTCGTCGCCCATGTGGCCGAGGCCACCGGCGAGGACGAGGAGAGCGCCGAGGTGGCCACCCGCGCGGTGCTGTCCACGCTGGCCGACCGGATCGGCCGCGGGGAGCGGGACGCGCTGCTCAGCGGGCTGCCCGCGGAGCACGCCAACCTCTTCGGCTATCCCGAACTGGCCGGCTGACGAAACCCGGCCGCCGGACTCCGGCGGTAGGAACTCCGGCGGTGCGGGCCCCGGCAGTGCGCCGGGGCCCCGCCGGGCGGCTCAGCCGGGGGCCGGTCCCGCGCCCTCCCCGGGTCCGTCCCCGTCTCCGTCCCGGCCCACGCCGTCCTCCGCACCATCGGGCCGCCCCGCCAGGAACGTGTGCACGATCCCGCGCTGCCAGCCCGTCACCGGGGCGGTCCGCACCGGCGACAGACCCGCCCGCACGAGCCGGTCGCGGAAGGCACCGGCGGTGTCGAAGTCCAGCACGCTGCGCCACAGATGGCGGTAGAGCGAGGCGTCGCCTCGCGGCAGTGACCCGGCCGGGCACAGCAGCTCCCGCACCAACCGCAGCACCGCGTCCGGATCCACCATGTTCGTTCGAATGTACGGTGCGTATTTTCGCATCGACGTACCTTGCAGGCCACCGTCTTGTGCACCTCATGCGACCGGCATACCGCTGGGATCACAAGCCGTCAGCCCGCCCCAACACCGCGATGTGAAGGTCAGTATAAGCCGCAGCGGTAAAGCCGGAAGCGCTTCCCTGTTCGCAGTTCCAGTACCTCAATGTTTTCTCACCCAGGCTCCATTGTGATTCATCTGACGTTTAATCAGGCGCGCCCGCTGATGCCAAGCGGAATTCTGGCTGCGTAGCCAACGAACGCATGTGTCCTGAAAACAGCTTCATCGGTATTGATCTTCCCGCCTAAAGTCCTGCCGTCTGTGCGGTTCCGCACCGACGTTTGAGCTGACCTATCGGGAAGGACACGGCACTTCGTGTATCCATCCACACAACCGACCACGCCAAGACGCAGACGAGGCAACCGGCTCGCAGCGGCGACTGCACTGTTGCTGATCGCGGAGGTCGGCATTGCCGCGACAGGCCAAGCCGCTGCGGCTCCTACGCCGGAGCGCGGCAGCGAGCCGGCCAAGGTCTCCCAGCCGTCCAAGGCGGAGATCCTCAACGCCGACATGGAGTGGGCGGCCCGGCACGCCAAGGGCTCGAAGGCGTGGGCGATCGTCGAGGCGAAGAAGAGCGGCAAGAAGGTCGTCGCCCATGACGAGACGACGGCCACCTCATACACCGTGGCCAACCCCGACGGCACCCTCACCACCGACCTGACCTCCGGACCCGAGCGGGTCTGGCGCGGCGGCAAGTGGCGCAAGGTCGACGTCACCCTGACCAGGGCCGGCGACGGAACTGTGAAGGCCAAGGAGCATCCAAATGGGCTGCGCCTGGCGGGCAAGGGCGGTGCCACTCCGGGATCGCTGGCGGCCGCGCAGGACGCCGCCCCGCGGGACCTGGTCACCCTCGGCAGCGATGACCAGGCGGTGACGCTGCAGTGGAAGGGCGGTCTTCCCACGCCTGAGCTGAACGGCACCACCGCCCGCTACCGGGAGGCCGTGCCCGGCGCTGACGTCATCGTGGAGGCCACGCGGACCGGCTTCGAGCAGTACGTGGAGATCGACAAGAAGCCGGCCTCCGGCGCCTACTCCTACACACTGCCGGTCAAGGCCAAGGGGCTGAAGGCCAAGGCGAACAAGGACGGGTCGGTGACGTTCACCGACGCCGGGACCGGTGACCGGCGCGCGACAATGCCGGCCCCGGTCATGTGGGACGCCTCGGTGGACAAGCAGTCCGGCGAGCACACCCGCCGGGCCCGCGTCGCCATGAAGGTCGTGAACAAGGGCACCGGCCGCATCGACCTGGTCGTCACCCCCAGCGCCGGCTTCCTCGCCGACCCGAAGACCAGGTACCCGGTAACGGTGGACCCGTCCACCTCTGCCCTGGCGTCCACCTTCGACACCTATGTGCAGCGCGGCGAGACGGTCGACTGGTCCGCAGACACCGAACTCGACTTCGGCAACCCGGGTACCACCAACGCCGACGGCACCACCCGCGTGGCCCGATCCTTCATCCACTGGAACACCACACCGATCCAGGACGCGTTGATCATCGACACGAACCTGGCACTGTGGAACTTCCACTCCGGCAACACCGACTGCTCCGCCCAATCCTGGACCATCTGGGACACCACTGCGGCATCCACCTCGTCGCGCTGGACCAATCAGCCCACCTGGAACCAGCAGTACCACTCCTCCACCCAGACTCGCGGCAACCCGGACTGCACCGGCGCCCAGCCCGACGGATGGATCAACGCCGACGTCGACGATCTTGTCCAGACCTGGGCCTCGGCGAAGGTCACCCGCGGCCACATGGGCCTGCGAGCGGCCACGGACGACACCCGTGCCTGGAAACGCGTCAACTCCGGTAATGCCACAGCAAACCAGCCCAAGCTCACCGTGACCTACAACTACCGGCCCTCCGACGGCACCGACCGGCAGGCCGGCGCACCCTTCAAGTCCTACGCTGGTGTATGGGCGGTCAACACCACCACCCCCACTCTGCGGGACACCTTCACCGACCCTGACGGCGACACCGTCAACGGCACCTTCCAGGTCTACGACGCCGCCGCCAACACCCCTATCGCCACCCCGGCCGGCGAGGGCCTGCTCGTCTCCGACTTCGTCGCCTCCGGCAAACCGACCTCCGTCACCGTCCCGGCCGGCCAGCTCCAGGACGGCAAGACCTACAAGTTCCGCACCAACGCCTACGACGGCACCCACTACAACCTGGGCTGGTCTCCCTGGACCGAGTTCGTCGTCGACACCACCGCACCCGGGGAGCCGTCCCCGGTGACCTCCGACCAGTACCCCGAGGGCAGCTACGGCGGCGGCAGCGGTCAGCCCGGAACATGGACAGCGACCACGACCAGCGACGCCAACCAGCTTCGGTACCGAGTCGACGGTGAGGACCCCGACCCTGACACCGGAGCCACAGGACGCGGTACCTGGCAGACGGTCAACACCACCTCAACGTCGACCGGCACGTCGGGCTCCTTCGCGGCGACGCCCACCACCGACGGCGCACACCAGGTCGAGACCCAGGCCGTCGACCGCGCGGACAACATTGGCGCCACCAACGAGTACGGATTCATCGCCGGAGCCGCGCCGGCGACCCGAAGCCACAAGGTCGACATCACACTGAACAAGCCGGACCCGACTGTGGCCGACCCGGACGACTGGAACAACCCCTACCCGGCGTTCGGTTGGGACGGCTGGAACACCATGACGAGCTCGGGCATCATCCAGCAGGACGTGCCCGCTCTGCTCTCCCCCAAGCAGAAGACCACCAAGGCCGGCGACGCCACCATCACCATCACACCGCTGAAGAAGCGCACCGCCGGGGCAGCACAGGCGATCAAGGAACAGAAAGCCCGCGAGCGGAAGGCCGGCGTTGGCCGGAACGGTGCGCAGACCGTCACCCCGATGGCGGCCACCGCATACACCGGACCCATCCTTGACAGCTCTTGGTGCGACACAACCCTCACCGCTCAGAAGTCCTTTATCCGCCGCAGTGAGGCGTGCCTGCTGTTTTCCTGGAACGTCAAGGGCAACAACGGCACGAAGGACTACTACCAGGACTTCGAGCTGATGTGGCAGTTCAAGCTCGACCCCAAGGGCAATACGATCAAGCACTGGCTTCAGATGACGCCGCTCCCCAGCGCGATCACGGACCAGTGGCCGTCATCCCCCAAGGCCCTGTCGTTCAACATCCTGGCCTCATGCGTCAACGGCGGCTGCACGGATAACGACACGGGCTTCGACTGGGAGACAGGCCGCACCCCCACATGGACGTCCGGCGTGGATTCCCATATCGCCCAGGGCAACGCCGAAACGACATGGGACGGTAGTGTGGCCAACGCATCCGGCTCCAAGGACAAGGACCGGTCCCGGGAGATTCCGCAGCTCATTCAGGGGGTGCTCACCACGGACACTCCCAACATGGTGGTGACGGACAATCACGGCACTTCCCCCGCGGCCATCCCGGCGCGCTGCGACAAGGTATACGGGACCGGCGGCTGCGCCATCAAGGAGTACAGCCCCGGCTACTCGATGAACTCCAAGAAGTTCCCTGCGGCCGCGGCGCACGCTTGGCTGATCCAAAACCGTCTGGCCCCCGAGTTCTTCGGCCAGACGCCCGTGACCCCGCTGCAGTACATGCCGAACAAGACCCGGAACGCGGCAGGTGCTACGGGTACCGGTCGCAGCGAAAGCGCGAACCGGTACAGGGTCTGCTACGGCGCAGCGGCGAACAGGATGGTGTACCGCACGGACACAGCGCTTCATCCGGAACTCTCGCAGTCACAGAAAGACCAGCGCTCCTGCGACGAATACTCCTTCAATGCGACGTACCAGTCGGCTGGCATGCCCAAGGCCGAGGGCGGCAAGAACCCCAAACCCGTATCGGATGCTCTACAGGGGCGGGAGTGCGTCCAGACCTACGAGAAGAAGTTGCCCGACGGCACGTACCGGCTTTACGACGATGAGCGCTACGCCGCGCCGACCTGGGAGGAGACCTGCGGCCGGTCCTCGATGTCGCTGAACGTCAACTCCCAGTCCATGGCCAGGTTTGGGGCGTTCGCTTCCACTTTCCGGCTGCTCGACAAGGACACGTACTGGGTGGACATCGACGGGTTCCAGGATTGTGACGCCACAGCTGACGTGATTACCTGCGCTCAGCGCCCGTGACACCCGGAACTTCCGGCTAGGAGCCCGGCCCTCGGACCCACGTGGTTTCGAGGGCCGGTTTGTCAGGAGATGACGTCAGCGCGCCACGGGCCGCCAGCCATCCTGCTCGTACATCGGGTCGGTGTCGAACCAGGTCAAGCCATCGCCGGTCGGGGACATGTAGGGACTCATCCCGAAGATGTGGTTGGGGTGTCCCTCGGTCAGAGAGGCTGCGCCGTCTTCCAGCCAGTCGGCAAGACCCGCCCCCAGCAACACCGGCTCTTGAGCATCCGCCCAGGTGCCCAGCAATCCCGTTGCCGGGTCGAGGTAGGTTCCCTCCATCATCGTGTACTTCGCGCTTGCGGTCACGGGCACGTAAGGTACGGTTTCCTGACCGGCCAAAGCCGACAGCGGCCCACCGTGCGCAGTGATCACGTGGTCAAGCGGGAGCCATGCCTGACCATTGGGCATGAAGTCAACTGCGTTTGCCTTTTGGTGCCATGGATCGTTCTCACTTCCCGGTGGGAACGGCTGCTCGCCAAACTCTTCCAGATCCGCGCCCTGCACTCCGTCATGGATCAAGTAGAGCGCTCTCAGTTCCAGCGGTATGACAACGCCTATGGCTTGCTCGGTCCGCTCTATCTGCTCAAGCGTCGCCGGCTCACGCAAGAGACTGTATGAGAGCGGCGCGTGCTTGCTCAACCACTCCTCAAAACGGCGCCACGCCGCCACCACCCGCGTCTGCTGCTTCATGAGTGCTCTCCTTCGGCTATCAAGGTGGTCTCCGCCCGCCCGAAACAGCGTAGGTGCCACGTCGTACGCTCGGCGTGATCCGTGATCTCCGTGCACGCGCCGAGCGATAGTCCGGGATCTGAGCGGTTAAGTCAGGCAGTGCAGGTCATCTGCCCTTCTCGTTCAGGCGGGGCTTTGCAACGGAACACAAGGAATTCGCAGCCACGACCCGGAACTCGCGATCGCCGGGCCGGGCTTCCGCGGTGGCCTCTGTCTCTGCTTCGTGCAGCCAGGAGCAGCTAGGTGACGGGCTCTGTACCGGTTCTGCCCTCTCCGTAGCCCTCCCACGTCGGTCTACAGACTGTTCACGCGCGCTGGAACTCAGTGCCTCCGTGGCCACGGCTCCAGCGACGGCCAACACTGCGGCGGCCGCGATGAGCCAGCGCTGCGTCTGTCTCAACGGGGGCCGCCTCCGGAACCCATCGTCGATCACACCGTTATCCTCCCCGTCTTGGTGGCCTACCACCCAAACCGCACAAAGCGCCATGCGGGCCTTTCCGCACCCCGGTCTACAGAAACCGACTCCTGAGGCAGTCCAAGAGAAGAGTAGACGCAGCTCAATCATTGACACATCATCTGCTGCACTTCCCTTGCCCGGTTCTGCCCTGCAGGCCCGCGGCTGGAGCTTGTTCTCGCCGGTGATCGGGTCTTGACCCCAGTACCTGGACATGGTTATACGGCTTGGGTCAGCGTGGTTGGTTCGTTCGGAAGGTGTTCTCTTGAACCGTCGGCTGCGGTGGCCGAGGCGGGAGTGACGGCGTTCGTGTACGGCGCGCGGAGGCCGTTGACCTTCGCCAGGTCCCGCCAGTCGACGTCCAGCCGCCGGGCGATCACTGAGAGGGCGGCCTGACCCGGTAGACGTCCTTCCCCTGGCCCTCGTCCCGGCCCGCCGCTGTCCGGGCGGGGCGCGCCGGTCCGCAGTCACGGATACAGCTGGTCTCCCGGGCGCTCCGTGGCGTACCCGTTCCGGTGACCGCCGAGCCACGAGCCAGTCCCCGGCGTCCCTGTTGGAGCCTCGGGACGACTACCACGTGGTCGCCAGGGAGGACAACGCCGTCGGCATGGCGGCAGGAGCCGCACTCGCCGGACGGACGCCGAGGGTCCTGATGCAGAATTCCGGGTTCGGCCAGTCCGTCAACGCGCTGGCCTCGCTCGTCATCCCTTACCGCATCCTCATGCTGCTGGTGGTCAGCATGCGCGGCATACAACCCGACGGGACGACGGAGAACCTCGCCACGGGACGGCTGACCGAGCCGATCCTGAAAGGCCTCGGAGCGGAGTTCACCTGGCTGTCAAGCAGCCGGGCCGACCGCCAACTGGCCTTCGACCGATGCATCCTGACCGATAAACAACGCCCGTACGCTCTCGTTGTCCGTCCCGATGAGTTCTCCTGGAGGGCGTAGTCCATGTCCCTCACCAAATCCACTGCCGTCGCGGCGATCGTGGCCGCCGCACCAAGCCTGCCGACGGTCTTCGCGACCGGCTTCACCCCACGGATCGCGGCCTCGACGGCGCACCAGGGCAACGGCAGCCACTTCTTCATGACCGGCTCGATGGGCCTTGCCCTGTCGATCGGTACGGGCCTCGCCTGGGAGACACGGAGAACGACCCTGGTGGTCGACGGTGACGGTAGTCTTCTGATGAACCCGTCCGGCCTCGTTGCCGTGGGCGCCGCCCCGGGCCTCCCGTTGGTCCATCTCGTACTGGACGACGGGCGCTACGACTCCACCGGAGGCCAGCTGACACCCGGCCGCACCACTGCCCTGATTGCCTGGGCCCGCGCATCGGGCATTCGGCACACCACACCTTCACCGAGGAGGACGAGCTGTCCACACATCTGCCGCGCATCGTCCAGGACTGCCGCGCTCCCGTCTTCGTACGCTGCATCGTGTCCCCGGACTCCTTCGCTCCGCCACTGCGGGTCTCCGAGGACCTGGCCCACATCACAAGGCGGTTTCGTCGTGCGGTGACGGCGCACAAGACCGCGGTCGAGGCGGTAGGGGGCGCGGGCCGGTGACCGTGGACCTGGTGGTTGAACATGTACGACACCCGGATAGCGAGACCCTGGACTCCTTGTCCGCGCTGCTGTCCCAGCTCTCCAGGAGCGCGAAGCAGCTGACCCTGCAGTCCTTGACGGCGATCGTGTCCAGCGACACTACGACCCTAATGGTCGCCCGTCTGGGCGACCGGATGGTCGGCACGCTGACCCTGGTGGTGTTCCCCCTCCCCACGGGCGTGCGGGCATGGATCGAAGACGTCGTCGTGGACGAGTCCGCACGCGGAGCCGGAGTGGGTGCCGCCCTGGTCGATGCGGCGATCGACTGGGCGCGGGAGGCGGGGGCGCGCACCGTGGACCTGACGTCCCGTCCGACCAGGGAGGCCGCCAACCGGCTCTACGAACGGCTGGGCTTCCAACGGCGGTCCACGAACGTCTACCGCATCGAGCTCACGGACGGCTGAGGTATCCACATGTCGCTCAGCCAGCAGACGACCCCGTCCTGGCCAGCGTCGTGAAGGGATTGCGAAGGCCGAGGAAGCGGGAGGGAGCCGGCCGGAGCAACGCCCTGAAGGCGTTGGGCCATCGCAACTACCGGCTATTCCTACTCGGCGAGACGGTGTCGGACACCGGCACCTGGATGCAGCGCGTCGCCCAGGACTGGATCGTGCTGGAGTTGACCGGAAGCACCTTCGCGGGTCGGGGTCACCATGGCCCTCCAAAGCGTCCCCCATGCTGCTCTTCGGGCTCTTGGGCGGCCTCGTCGCCGATCGGTTCCCCAGGCGCGCGGTCCTCCTGGTCACACAGAGCCTGATGGGCGTCCTGTCCGGAGTCCTGGCGCTACTCGCCTGGACCGGTGACATCCGCGTGTGGCACATTCACCTGATTGCCGCCCTCCTGAGAATCCTGATCGCTGCGGACCTTCCGGCCCGGCAGACGTTCGTGGCGGACATGCTGGACCAGGAGGGCGTCAGCGCAGCGCTCAGGCTGAATTCTGCGGCCGGGCAGCTCGCCAAGGTGACCGGTCCGGCGGCAGTGGGCCTGCTGCTTATGCGGGAGCGGGAACTGCGCGCCGAGCCGCGATGCGGCCCGGGCGCGGAAGCAGGTCAGAGCGGGACTGCGCTACGTCTCCGGTCACCCCTACCTGCTCGTGCCGATCAGCCTGGCGGCAACGGTGGGTACCTTTGGATACAACTTCCCGGTCTTGTCCTCCTTCACGAAGACCGTCTTCGACCGCGGACCCGAGGCGTACGGGCTCCTCACCACACTGCTCGCGCTCGGAGCGCTGCTCCCGCGGCGCGCTGGCCGCGGCCCGGCGCTCCGAGGTCCGGCCCTCGATGCTGACCGGCGCGGCTCTGTGCTTCGGGGCGTTGGAGGTTGCGGGCGCGCTCTCGCCCTCCTTCGTACTGTTCTGCGCCCTGCTGACCTGCGCGGGTCTATGGGGGATGCTCTTCACATCAGCTGTGAGCGCAACGTTGCAGTTGGCCAACGACGCGGAGATGCGCGGGCGCACCGTCATCCAGTCCGAGGCCGGCGACCCGCTCGGGATACTCCCGCACCAGGCGAGCTGCTCGGGAGTCCTGGCGCCGAGGTAGTGGTCAGCCTCAACCTGCGGACGCCTGGGCTTCGTCGGCCTCGACGACAGCGGCCCGGACGCTGACCCGGCGGTGATCACCGGCTACAAGGCCGCCCGGAACCGGCCCCTGACCGGTGGCCAGAAGCTGTCCAACAAGGCACTGGCCGCAGTGCGGGCCCTGCTGGTCCTCACGAACAAGGAAGTTGCCCGATGACCGACGATCTTGTCGCTGGACTACCACCCCGAACCTGGCCGAGCGCCCCGACGCCTACGCACACCAGCCCACCTGACGTGCAGTTTTCACGATGCACACCCCTCAATGGGGAGCTGTCCTATGGTGGCAACATGTCCGTTGAGTTGGTGTCGCGCTTCACTGTTGACGATGGCTTACTTAGTGCGCTGCACGCACGAGCCTTTGGTGGTGGCGACTATGGGGTAACGCCGTGGCGGGAGCGCCTTCACCGACATGCGCTCAGTTGGGTGGGTGCGTTCGATGCTGGGCGCTTGGTGGGCTTCGTCCAGGTGTGCTGGGACGGCGGTGCACACGCGCGTTCTTGCTGGACACCGCAGTGGACCCGCTTTGGCAGCACCAGGGGCTTGGCCGGCGGCTGGTTGAGGCTGCGGCGGCAGACGCCACAGTGGCTGGTTGCCACTGGTTGCACGTCGACTTCGAACCTCACCTTGAGGGGTTCTACCTACGGCGGTGTGGCTTCACGTCCACACCAGCGGGTCTGCTGCGTCTCGGCGGCGAGCCGGGCGCCGACTCCTGACCGCGGCACGGCCGACGTCACTCATATTGACAGCCATGGTCGGCGTGGTGAATGAGCTCGCCCGGGGCGACTTCGCGGCTGGCCAGGGCATACTCCAGCGTGGTCAGGACCAGGTCGGCGTCTGCGTGGGCGGAGGTCTCCCAGGCCACGACCCGGCGGGAGAACGCGTCGCGGATCGCGGACAGCCACAGCGCTCCCTCCCCGGTGGGGATCATGGTCAGGTCGGTGGCCCACCGCCGGTTCGGCCCGTTCGCGGTGAAGTCGCGTTGCACCAGGTCAGGGCCAGATCGGCGTCCGGGTGACGTCGGGTGAAGCCCTTGTCCCGGCGAGGGTTGATCCCGGCCAGGCCGGCCTGGCGCATGAGCCGTTCAACGCGTTTACGGCCGACGTGGACACCTTCACGCTGCAGGACGGCGTGCACGCGGGGAGTGCCGTAGGTCCCGCCGGAATCGGCGTGAACCTGCCAGATTTTCCCCGTCAGCTCGGCATCCCGGCGGCGTCGCTCGCACGGCTCGGTCTCGGCCTGGCGCCATCGGTAGTAGGTCGAGGAGGGGATGGACAGTTCCCGGAGTACGGGCTCGACCCCCAGGTGCGGGTGCGCATCGACGAGCGCGGTCACCTGGGCCGGGTCGGGTCGAGCTGGGCCGCGAAAAAAGCCGAGGCCGTCCGCAGGACCTCGTTCGCCCGCTTGAGCTGGGCATTCTCCTTGCGCAGGGCGCAAGTTTCTCACGCTCGGCGGTGGTGAGCATGTCGCCTCGCTCGCCGGCGTCGGCCTCGGCCTGACGGATCCAGTTGCGCAGAGCCTCGTGATGCACGCCAAGCTCCTCCGTCATGCGGCGGATCACAGGCTTCGGCTCGGAAGCGCGGTACATCCGAACCGCACGCTCACGCAACTCCAGCGGGTACTTCCTGGGGCAGGCATCGTCTGGGCTCCTCTCGTGAGACCCATCTGCCCCTCTGTCACCCATCCCCGCATCTCGGGGGAACCTCATACGTCGACGGTCCGGGCAAGTAGGGCTCTTGGCTCATCCGGTGGGCCCGGCCGTTTCTGCGGCGTCGAAGTCGTAGCCCCGGTCCGCATATAGACGCCGCGGCTTGCCCCGGGGGCGTCCCCGAGCTCCTCGAATCGAATCGGCGGGACCGCGTCGAGCAGGGGCAGGAGCTGGGTGACCTCGTGTCGGTTGCCGCCGGTGAGCGTGACGGCGAGTGGGGTTCCGTGTCGGTCGACGATCAGGTGGTGCTTGGAGCCGGGGCGGGCGCGGTCGACAGGTGAGAGTCCAACGTGGCCCCCCCTTTGAGTGCCCGGACGTGGGATCCGTCCAGTCCAGGTCCAGCAGGGCGGTGCGGCGCAGCTCGGTCAGCAGGGCGGCGTGCAGGCGTGGCCAGACGCCGTCCTCGGTCCAGGCCCGCAGTCGGCGCCAGGCCGTCACGCCGGAACAGCCCACGGTCTCCGCCGGGACGCCCCGCCAGGCGACACCGGTCCGCAGCACGAACAGGATGCCGGCGAGTGCTGTTCGGTCAGGAACACGCAACCGCCCGGGATACCAATGGCATCGTTCGGGAGCGGGTGGCATCAACGGGCCCACCCGTCCCCACAGGTCGTCCGGAACAAGATCAGCACGCACTCGGACTCCTTGCCGACTAACGTCGTCGAGCACAAGACCCGCAGCCCAACTCATTCTGAAACGATCAGGTATGGGCTTGATTCGCTTTGACGGGCATCAGAGATCGGGGGCTTCGGCCCCGGAAGGATGATGTCCATCATGGAGAGCATGGGGAAGAAGAAGCCTCGACCTCGCCGCTCGTTCACGCCGGAGTTCAAGGCCGAGATAGTCGAACTGTGCCGGCGGGGTGACCGCTCGGTCGGTCAGGTCGCCAAGGACTTCGACCTGACCGAGACCGCGGTGCGCGACTGGGTCAAGCAGGCCGAGGTCGACGCCGGCGAGCGGGACGGCCTGACCAGCAGCGAGCGCGAGGAACTGGCCGCACTGCGGCGGGAGAACCGCAGGCTGCGGGAGGACGTGGAGATCCTCAAGCGGGCCACGGCTTTCTTCGCGAAGGAGACCCGGTGACGGTGCACCCGTTCATCGAGGCGGAGAAAGCCGCAGGTCACAAAGCGTGCGTGTGAACTGCTCAAGGTCTCCAGAGCCGCCTTCTATGCCCGCCGCACCGGCACCCCAGGACCCCGCGCGGTGCGGGACGCCGAGTTGACCGAGCAGATCACAGCCGTGCACGAGCAGTCCCGCGGAACCTACGGGGCCCCGCGCGTCCACGCCGTTCTCCAGCGCGAGGGCCTCGACTGCGGACGCCGCAGGGTGGCCCGGCTCATGCGCCTGGCCGGACTGGCCGGCCGGCACCGAAGACGCCGGCACCGCACCACCATCCCCGACCCGCACGCGGCCACCCGCCCCGACCTGGTCCTCCGCGACTTCCAGCCCGACCCGACCGCGACCGACACCCGCTGGTGCGGCGACATCACCTACATCGCCACCGAGGAGGGCTGGCTCTACCTGGCCACCGTCATCGACATCGCCTCCCGCCGGGTCGTCGGCTGGGCCACCGCCGACCACCTGCGAACCGAACTGGTCGCCGACGCCCTGCGCGCCTCCTTCCACGCCCGCCGCCCGACCGGTCCGGTGATCTTCCACTCGGATCGCGGCTGCCAGTACACCAGCCGTGAATTCGCACTTTTGGCAACGGAGTTCGGCGTCAGGCTCTCGGTCGGCCGCACCGGGCAGTGCTGGGACAACGCGCTGGCCGAGTCGTTCTTCGCCACCCTGAAGAACGAGCTGATCGACACCCGTTTCTGGCCCAGCCGGGCTGCCGCCCGCACCGCGATATTCGAGTGGATCGAGAGCTGGTACAACTTGCAGCGGCTGCACAGCACTCTCGGCTACCGCACACCCGCCGACTACGAGGCCACCCTCGCAGCCTGACCACCACACCGACGGTGTCCGTCAAAGCGGAACAAGCTCAGGGGTTTTCCGCGCAGGGTGGTGAAGACGAAGGGGCGGGTGGAGGCGGTCAGGTCTGCGTGGAGCAGTTGGGTGAGGAAGGGGGGGCAGGGAAACGGTGCGGACGCTGGCGAGGGTTTTGGGGTGGCCGAGGCTGAGGTGGCCGTTGACTTCGTGGAGGGCGCCGGAGGCGGTGATGTGGAGGCGGTTGCTGGGCAGGTCGAGGTTGTCGCGGTGGAGTCCGGCGAGTTCGCCCCAGCGCATGCCGGTGTAGGCGGCGGTGATGACCAGGAGTGCCTGGTTGCGTGAGGCGAGGTGGAAGACGCGGTGGGCGATGGTGAGGACCTGGTGCTCATCGGCCCAGGGGCGCTCGCGGCGCGGCTGTAGTCGGCCGCGGCCCCTGCGCTGGGGGCGGACGGGGTTGGTGGTGATGAGTCCGTTGTCGACGGCGTCGGTCATGAGCATCGCCAAGAGCTTGCGGATGCTGGTGACGGTGGCCGGGGCGTAGGCGGGGGTGAGGGTATTGAGCCAGATCTTGATGTCGGCGGGCGTGATCTGGTGGACGGGGGTGGTTCCCCAGCGGGGCAGGATGTGGCGGGTGAGGAGGCTGCGGTAGAAGGCTTCGGTGTTGTCGCCGACGTCGACGGTCTGCCACCACACTCGCGCCCAGTCGGCGATCGTGGGCGGCGGCTGCGTGATGGTGCCCGAGGGAGCGGCTGCCGTGGTGATCGCGCTGGTGGGCGTCGGTGCGGGCACGATGTCGGGTGGGGTGGTGGGTGTGCTGTGGAGCTGGTCGGCGTGGGCCTGTGCGGCCCGCCGGGTGGGGAAGCTTCCCGGGACGCTGGCGGCTTTTCCGTTGGCCGCCCAGTAGCGCACGCGCCAGCGTTTGCCGCGTTGTTCAACCCAGGCCATGGGTGCACTCCTTTCAGGTCGTGTTGCCCCCGGTGCCGGGATGCGGGTCGGACCGGGGGCGACCATGGACGCTCGATATGTCCCGGAGCGGAAGCCCCGACCGGGTGATGGTCGTCAAGGGCGGGCCCCGGGCCGCCGGGCGGGTCGGGCGCCGTTGCGGATGACGGTCTCCACGTCCGCCGTGGAGAACCGGAGGTGCCGCCCGACTCTGGTGCAGGGGATGAGGTCGGCGGCGGCCTTCTTCCGCAGCCACGAGGCAGGGATCTGCAACAGCTCAGCCGCCTGTTCGGGGGTGTACAGGAGTCGAGCCGGGCTCCCCGTGCCCGAGCCTGGCCCCGGCACAGCCGTTGCCTGGCCACTCGATCTGCCTTGCGAGGTAGCAGGTTCTGCCCGGGCGTTGCCGCGCTGGGAGGAGGCATCCTTCTGGGGGTGGGGGCGCTGGGAATGGTCCGGCGGTTTCCTGGTCGGCTGGTCGGCTGTCCAGTTCAAAGGTGCGCGCGTTCGGCCCGGGGTGGTGTGTTGCTTCGTCATGCGGACTCGGACTCAGTCGAGCGGGGTGGCCTGGGTGTCTCCAGGGTTTTCGGCGTGGTGAAGATCAGGGCGTCCTCGTGCTGGACGAGGCAGAGCGGGATGCCGTCGCGACGGGCGTCGCGGATGTTCTTCATCTGGAAGAACGAAGGGCGGGCAACGAGCCCGCCGTCGCGGATGCCTGCAAGGAGAGCCACGCAGCGCTCGGCGGGGACGAGGCCGGCCGCGCGCCCGGCGGCCAGAGCGGCGGAGGGCAGGTCGACCAGTTCGCCGCGGGTGCGCCAGGGTCGGGTGGTGACGACGACGGTGCCTCCGGGGCGGAGCATCAGGCGGCACTGGGCGAGGATTTCGGTGAAGGCGTTGAGGAGCAGGTCGGTGGAGACGTGGGCGAGGTTGGCCGGGTCGTGGCTGTAGCGGTAGTTCTTCTTCGCTACGCCGCGCTCGCCGGAGTCCCGGGTGGAGCGGACCTGCCCGTGGACGCTGGGCCCATACGGCGGTGAGGTCACCACGAGATCCACCGTGCCGCGGAGCGTGGCCGGCAGGAAGCGGGTGAGCCGGCGTGCGTCGCCGCAGTACACAGTGCCGGTGGCCATGCCGCCTTCGTGCGCGGCGGACGCGGTGTTGCGGCTGGCGAGGTCGGCCCACTGCGGTTCGTATTCAACGCCGACAGCGCGGCGGCCGAGGTGGAGGGCCTCCACCAGGGTGGTGCCGATGCCGCACATGGGGTCCAGGACCAGGTCGCCGGGGTTGGTGTAGGTGCGGATGGCGTGCGCGGCGATCGCGGGGAGCATCTTGGCGGGGTGGGCGGCGGAGCCGGGGACGTAGCGGCCCTTGCGCTGAGCGGGCGCCGAGGTGGGGGCGGTGTTCCACACCGAGAAGGGAGCGGGCACAGTCAACTCCTCTGGCCGTCAGGCGTGGTGGATCGCGGAGAGGACGAGCAGGTCGCCATGGATAACGCCGGGGGCGGCATCGCCGGGCGGGGCGGGTGCGAGAGCGTCGTCCACAGCACGGGCGTAGAGGATGACGATGTGCTGCAGGTAGCGGAAACCCGCCGTGCGCGCCGCGGCGACGAGCGAGCCGAGCGGGTCGGTGAGCACTCCGGCGTCCCGGCGCTGGCGGGTGGCGAGCAGGAGCAGCCCGTCCGCGGGCAGCAGGCGGTGGGCGCGGTGGAAGAAACCGGGCCAGCCGTTCTCCATGGCCCCCGGCATACCTCTCTCCGAAACCCCCAGTGCATCGCTCGACGCCGGCAGGGCGTCCGGGTGCAGCTCGGCAAGCAGCACCGACGCGCTGCCGGGGGCGGTCCCGTCTTCGTCGGTGTAGCTGGTACAGGGCATGCAGGCGTCCGCCCCTGGCACGAGGTCCTGCTGGATGGAGACCTTGAGAAGCGTTGCGGGCCGGCCGTCTGGGCGTTCGACGAACTCAGTGCGGATCATCTCGATCGCCCAGTCCGGCAGCACGGCGCCGGGTGCGGGAGCGACGCGTGACTGTTCGGGACGTGGGAGCCAGATGGTGGTTGGCAGAGCGGCAGAGTCCCGCTTCTGGGAGCCGCGTGGGCCACGGCGTGCGGAGTGGAACATTAGCGGGCGGCGCCCGGACTGGAGAACGCGGTCCGTCTGGTGCTGACGCCCAGTAATAGGGACGGAGCATGAGGTTCTTGCCGTCGCTGCTCGCGTCGTTCCGCACTGCCATGGTGCCGGTTCACTCGTCCAGCGAGCTGTCGGAGATTCTGTGGGATCTACGTTCTCCCAGCTCAGACGGGTGACGAGCCACCCGCGAACCACCGGCGAGCCACCCGGCACCCTGCTGCTTCCTTCGGGTCATCGGATGCCGTTCAGGTATGTCGTTGACTGATGATGAACGCATCCGGTCACCGCTTGCCCCACGATTCGGATCAAGGAGCACTCGGGGGAGCCAAGTCGGCTCGCCGTCCTATCGGAGTCCCTTATGCTCGCGAGGCAATTGGTATGAACAGTCCAAACCGGGGGGCGCATTGCCGCATGGCTGACGAGGTCAAGTACGAGTACAAGACCGTGCAGACGGTTCGCGGCACCGATGGCTTGGTGCTCTCACAGATGCGGAAGGACGGCTGGGAGCTCATGGAGCAAGCCACGGGCACGCTTCGCTCCACCCTCAACTTCCGTCGACCGAAGAAGCCGCTGCCGTGGCCCCTGATCGGCACGGGGGCGGCCGTCCTCGTGATCCTGGCTATCGTCATCGGCACCGCCTCTGTACTCGGCGACGGAGGCGAGAAGAAGGACGTATCAGAGAAGCCGGCGGCCGCCGCGAGCGAGAGGCCTTCCACTACGCCGACTCCGACCGCGGCCAAGCCGGCTGCCCAGGTAATCACGCCTCAGAACAACCCGGAGTTCGCGGCGCTACTGAAGGCGGACACGTGCGACGACGCGAACCTGGACTTCGCGACCAGGCACGAGGGCCAGACGGTCGCCTTCAACGGCTCTATCGTGCACATGGCGCCACATGGCGACTACGACACCCGCTACGACTTCCTCCTGGGCCCAGGCGACAAGGGACCGAAAACGGCAGTCGGTCCGGCCTTCATGTACGAGGACGTCAACATCTTCGACCTGGAACTGACCGGCAAGAACATCCCCGCCACCGTCGGCGCAGGCGACGAGTTCCGCTTCGTCGCCGAGGTGGGCCACTTCAACGCGGGCCAGTGCCTCTTCTTCCTCGACCCGATCTCGACGGAGACCCGGTAGTCAAGATGGGCAGCCGCGGAACCACGGATCAGTGTGACCGGACATTCTTTCAGCAGTGATCATTTCGAGACTCCGTTGAGCAAGAACAACATCGGCCATGTCGCCGACCCGGCCGGGGTCCAAGGTGACGTGCCGCAGGGTGCGCCAGCTCTGCTTGCAGGTTCGGCAGCGGCGCATTTCCCGAGTGCACGGATGCTGTTGGCCAAGGGTTCGTGGTTCCCGTGCATGCGAGCTTGCTCAGGCTGGCTCTTGAACCGCGGGGACTGGGACGAGGGCCCCAGTCCCGGCAGATCACCGTCAGGACGCCTGTCCTCCATCCGCAGTTACCGCGACAAAAACTCAGGGGAGGTGTATGCGCATGCGGCCTACGCTCCATCGTAGGGTGGAGGTTTCTCTCGGCTAGGGCCCATGGCACGATTCCTGAGCGGCGCGAATGAAGGAGTGAACCATGGCGGTGTTGATACGGCGGCAGGAACTGGAAATTCCAGTAGATTTCCACGGGTTCGCGTTACAGGAGTACGACGACATGGAGGTACCTGTTCCGTTTCCCGAAGAGCGAGCAGAGCTCGAGAATCCGCCGTTCCTAACCCCCTATGAGATGCGCTTGGACGTCTACAGCGCGGGCCACACCCATACTGCGGTCCTCATCGTCGAGGTCTGGGACGGAGAGCCCCCAGCAGACAAGGGTGCGCGGTTGGAGGCTCGGGACGAGGCGGAGATCTTCTCCGTCACCGGACAACTGTCCGTTGAGGTCATCGCGGGGTGCGCCAAGGATACAGTGGAATTGGGAGCCCCCGACACTCTGTGGAGGGTCCGCCTGTGCTCCACCGGCCGTGCGGAAGTGGCACGGCTCGCCCAGGTGGGAGTGCCGCACGGTGTCGAGCGCTACACCGCCAGATTCTGGCCCGTCCGCCCCTGAAGTTCGACCCGCGGATGGTGAGGGGGCGGAGCAGCCTCTCGCCCCCTCACCATCCGGTATCACCCGTGATGGGACTGCACCGAGTTCGCCAACACAAGCAGCGTTGCTCCGTTACGGCTCACGATGCCCAAGCTCCACGGGGCAAGGACGCCCCTATTCACAGACGGGTTTCCCACGCAGGCGCTGGGGGCACTTGGCCCCGATGCCTGGATCGTCGTCGTTGCCCAGGGAGGCTTAGAGAGCGGCGTTCCCCCTGCCGCGCCTTCCGACTATGAGATATGGACGGAGTAAGCGTCCACTTCATGGTCGATGTCTTCCTTTTCGTCTATGTACCCATCGACGATCCGGTTCCTGTTAAGGAACGACGCCAATATGTTTCCTGCGGCCCCGTTGTCCGATTTCCGCAGCGGCCTGGCGGAATAGTTGTCTTTCGCCATAGAGGTGTTGTACCTCGAATGAGCAGCACCTTCGTATGTGCTGGCGAAGGGGAACTCATCGCACTCGCGAGGTCCGGCGGGGTCGCTTGTGGCGTAGTCGCTTCCCCAGTACTTGGTGCACGTCGCGACCGCAGTACTGCGGTTGGCATTCCGCCGCTGCTCATTGTGGTGCAGGCGATGCAAGGGCTGCTTGGTGCCGAACCCGGGGACGATCTTGTCCGGGTTCTCCGGCTTGGTGGTGGCGGGCCTTCGGTGCGCGTCATCCAAGTGCTGGGCAACGGCCTGCTCCGACGCGCCGGCTTTGGCGTTGTAGGGAAGGTAGACCAGTACCGGAAACGCGGCGCCGCCGGCCTTCTTGGGGTTGCCTCCGCCGTTCTTGTTGAACAGGTAGGACGCCTTATCCCACTGGGCGATCAGGAAGCCCACACGGGTCCTGCCCGTCTGGGGCGGCAGGTAGGGGGCAGGGAACGTGACAGTCACGAACGGCTGGTATGCCATGGTGACTACGTCATCCTTGCCCCTGCCCTCGCCGGGCTCGTGGAGCATGGTGTGCAAGTACTCCGGGTTGGCCTTGAGCGCGTCGAAGCTCTTGGTCGGCGGCACCTCGCCACCTTGCTTCTTGGTCGTCCGTGACGGCCAGGTCTTTAGGTCGGCATCAGTGTTGATCTTCAAGCCGCTCGTCCGCGTCGTCCCGGCCTTGAAGAAGTCGGTGAAGAGATACCGGTAGTGAACGGTGCGATCGGTACGGCTCGGCACCGTTGAGATGACCCAGAGGGTGAAGGAGCTCTGGCCCACCGGCCTGCCGTTCTTCGCCCAGGTCTGCACGAACTGCGTACCGGCGCACATCGCGAAACGCGACTTGAGGTAGAAGACCTTTCCACCTTGCAGGCCTTGTTTGCACTCTCCCTGCGTCATGGTCCGCGACGGCTGCGGATAGGTAGCCGCCAAGGGAGAGAGCTCACCCCGGGCCTCGGCCGACAGGGACGACGGTGTCTGTGCCACCGGTTCGCCGACCGTCGCCGGACCCACGAACTCGCGCGGTATTCGAGCCTGCGCCTCCCTTACGGCGAAACGTTTCTGCTCACCAGCGTCAGCATCTGCGCGCAGTTCCGCCAGCGTCGGCGGCTGCGCACCAGGCGGCAGGGCATGGGTGCGGACAGTCAAAGAGTCCGCCGCCGTCGGCACGACATCCGCCGAGGCATGGCCCGCGCCGACAATCGAAGCGGTGAGCAGGCAGAGAACGGCCCCAACTGCCCCTAAAAGGTCATCTCATTTGGTGAGTCTGCGGTAGCAGATGAGGGTGCAGGCGATGCTGGTGAAGGCGAGGAAGTGGTCGGCCTTGCGTTCGTAGCGGCGGTGGAGTCGGCGGCAGCCGGTGAGCCAGGCCATGGTGCGTTCGATGGTCCAGCGGTGTCGGCCGAGTCGCTGTGAGGTCTCGATGCCCTTGCGGGCGACGCGGTGCCGGATCCCCCGACGGGACAGCCATTGCCGCAGGTGACGATAGTCGTAGCCCTTGTCGGCGTGGAGTCTTCCGGGCCTGCGCCGGCGGGGGCCTCGTCGGGACCGGATGGGCGGTATGCCCTTCACCAGGGGGATCAAGGCCTGGCTGTCGTGCACGTTGGCACCGGAGATCCCGACGGACAGGGGCAGACCCGTCCGCTCGGTGATCAGGTGGATCTTCGAGCCGTACTTGCCCCGGTCGACAGGATTCGGACCTGTCAGGTCCCCCTTTTCAGAGCCCGCATGTTCACCGAGTCGATCGCGCACCTCGACCAGTCCAGGTCGCCGTGGGAGCCGAGTTCGTCGAGGACCAGGCGGTGCAGCTTGGCCCACACCCGGGCCTTCGTCCACTCGGTGAACCGGCGGTGGGCCGTCGCGCCGGACGGCCCGAACGACGCCGCGGGCAGCTGCTGCCACGTGCACCCCGAGGTCGCCACGAACACGATCGCCGCCAGCACCTCCCGGTCACCGTGGCGACGCCGGCCGCCGCCCTGAGGCCGCGACGGCGCCTCCGGCACCACCCGCTGGAACAGCCCCCACAGTTCGTCCGGCACCAGCCGCTCAACAATCCCCGTCACGGCCAACAGCCTACCCAGCCAAATGAGATGACCTCTAAAGCACTTCTGGCTTGCATGTTCCCCCAATGCATGGTTGAGAGCGGAAGCGCAGAAACAGCACCCCCACTGGTCACACAGACTAGCCAGAGCATCACTCAGCGTGTCAAAGAGGTATTCAGCCGAGACGATCTAACGACTGGCTCGTTGTGAGTGCCTGACCCGTAGGTGCCAGAAGAGAAGGGGACGGTCTCGGAGGTGCTGACCGACGAGGTGTCGGCTGGAGGAGCAGACCTGGTCGAGTGGTGGCCGCTCACCCGGCCACCGTGGACTGGAGACATCAGCGTCTCCCAGCAGCCATGTCTCAAAAACCGCCGGGCAATTTCCTGTTCGATCCCCCGACCCCCAGCACGTGTAAAAGTGCTGGCTGTGTCGGGTGAGCCAGTGGCGAGCAGTCGCACACACCGTGCCACTGGATCGCCTGCGGCACGGTGGCGGCTCGCGGTCGGTCCGCCCGTGGCGCTGGGTGGTGACAGGAGTGGCGGCAGACGTTGTCCGCCACTCCTGCAAGGAGCAGTGCCATGCACTACACCGCACGTACCGTCCACCGTCGCGTTGCCTGTGTCCGGTCCTCGGGCCGTTCGCCCCTGGGGGCTCTGGAGGAGGCTTTCCTCGCGCTGGCGACGGCGGCCTCGCCGCTCACGTTGCCTGCTCATCTGGTCTGCGAAGAGTCGGAGCAGTCGGCGCTGCCCGTGGACCAGTTCCGGACGCGTCTCGCCCACCCCGCCACGTCGCCGGCCCAGCGTGAGCGGAGCTGGCGTGAAGTGGTTCGCCGGGCTCAGCAGCTCGGTGAGCCCTGGGGGACCGTCGCCGTTGCGATGGCCGTTCCGGTGCTCCGTCGGGTGCTGGCCCGGCTGGCGCGGCCGGCTCATTTGGAGCGTGCCGAGGTCGAGCAGGAGGCGCTGGCTGCGGTTGCCGTTGCTGTGCGCTCGGTGGACGTGGACGCTGCCGACGTGGGTCGGGAGCTGTTCGCGGCGGCTGACCGGGCCGTGCACCGTCTGGCGTATGCCGCTCGCCGTCAGGCTGCCCGTGAGACCGGGTCGACGGCAGTGCGTCTGGGGCGGCTGGCCCGCTTCGAAGGCCGGCCGGGATGCCAGGACGCTGCTGATGCAGCCGGGGTCGTTGGCGCCGGCCGGCAGGAGGACGAGTACACGGTGCTGGCCCGTGCCGTCCGGGCCGGGGTCGTGGGCATCGCCGAAGCGCGGCTGATCGCGCGGACCCGGCTGGATCGTGAGCCGATGCAGCGGCTGACGGAAGAGCGGGGTGTGAGTGTGCGTCAGCTCTACCGTCACCGCGCCGCTGCCGAGCAGCACCTCAGCACGCATCTCCGGGAGCAGCTGCGCGAGCAGTAAGGCGGCTCCAGGCCGGGGAGAATCGCGCCGCTGGTGTCAGTGTGCGGCTTGGGGATCTCTATTACCGGTGAGCGGCTGCCGTCGGATGCGTGCCATGCACCCGACGGCAGCCGCCCAGTGAGGGCCCGGGTTTGTACCACCGCGGGCCTGTCGTCGGGTGGGTGAGTGCGGCCGTCTCGTGCTGACACCCGAGCTCCCTGTTCCGTCGCCGTCCGTGAGGAGGCCGGCCCCGGGCAGGGGAACTCCGCGCTCACCTCACCTCTGCACCGTCCCTCGCACGGCCCGCTGTTCGCGGCTCGTTGCGGCTCCCGCTGGTCTGTTCGTCTCTTCTGTCGTCCCTGATGTGTCTCTTGGAGGTGGTTCGTCATGCTCGGAGGGCTCTGTCCAACGGGTCGGTTGTCTGTTCTCCGGGCAGGCCGCCGAGCAGCCCGGGTGGGCTTGACGACGGTTGTGGCCGGCGTCGTGCTGGTGGCGGATACGTGTGGGCGGTCGCGGACATTCCCACCGTGATCACGAACCTGCGGAACTGGATCGTCGGGCTCCTCGCCGGGCTCGCCACCTTGTTCCTGACCTTCGGCGGGCTGCGGTACCTGATGGCCGGCGTGGACCCGGGCGAAGTCGAGGCCGCCAAGCGGGCCCTGAGGGCGGCGGCCATCGGCTACGGGCTGGCCATCCTCGCGCCGGTGATCGTGACCGTGCTGCAGGGCATCGTCGGTGCCGATGGCGGGGGCGGGCAGTGACTCGCGCCCCGTGCTCCGGCCGGGCGCTTCTTCTGCTGCTGCCTGCGGTGGGGCTCTTGGCTCTGGTCGTCCTGGCCGCTCCGTCCGCCTCCGCGCTGGCGGCGGGCCGTGTGCCTCTGGCACCGGCGGCCCCGGAGCCGCAGCCGGCCCCCGGTCCTGCCGCTCCCGCCCCGGAGCCGGGTCCGGACCCGAGGCCCGCCCCCGAACCAGGTCCGACCCCCGCGCCGGATCCTCCCGCCGCCGCACCCGGACCATCCCCGCCGCGGGAACCGTCGCCGGGGCCGACTCCGCCGGCGTGCGAGGTGGACGACTTCTCCTGCGCGCCGCAGGAGGGCGGCCTCGGGGACCTCTTCGACGTTTCCGGCATGGTCGTGAACGCGATTACCTCGTTCCTCGGCATGCTGATCGAGCAGATCATGAAGCCGGTTCGCGAGCTGCTCGCTGATACTTTGCTGGCCACGCCCGATGTCACCCAGCACGCCGACATCAAGAAGCTGTGGGCCACCATGCTGGGGATCACGGCCGGGATTTATGTGCTGTTCGTGACCGCGGGCGGTGTCACGGTCATGGGGTACGAGACCGTCCAGACCCGCTACGCCCTCCAGCAGATCCTCCCCCGGCTCCTCTTCGGGATGGTCGCCGCAGCCACCTCGCTGACCGTGATGGGCAAGGCGATCGGCCTGTCCAACGCCCTGGCCCATGCGGTGATGGCCAGCGACATGTCGGACGCCGGGCAGGGCATGGTGGAACAGGTCCTGCCCTTCGCCCTGTTCGGGGCCGCCGGGCTGAAGCTGTATCTGCTGCTTCTGGCGACGATGATGATCGCCTTGGTGCTCGCGGTGCTGGTCGGCTTCCTCGTGCGCGTCGCCGTCATGGCGCTGCTGGCCGTGGCCGCGCCGCTGGCCCTTGCGTGCCACGCTCATCCGCTGACCGATCCGGTGGCGCGGCTGTGGTGGCGGGCGGTGGCCGGTTGTCTGGTCATTCAGGTCGCGCAGTCGATGACGTTCATCCTGGCTCTGAAGCTGTTCTTCGCTCCCGGCGCGACAGCTTTGGGCATTCCGAAGTCCGACCAGCTCGGCACCATGCTCGCCGGAGCCGCCCTGTTCTGGGTGTTGTTCAAGATCCCGGGTTGGACCCTGCAGGTGGTGCTGCGCGGGACGCCGGCGCACAGTCCGCATGCGCCCACGGGTGTGCGGATGCTCAAGCACCTGGCGATGTACCGGCTCATGGATCACTACCTGCCCGGGATGCAGCTGCTGCGGCGGCGTCCCGGAGGTGGGCGGGGTGCCGGCGGCCTGGGTCCGGGGAGCGGTGGGCTCGGCGGTGGTGGAGGTGGCCCGGGCCGGGGTGGAGGTGGTGGTCGGGGTGGCGGTGGACGGCCCTTCACACCGGGCCCGCCTGGGCGCGGCGCCGGGTCTGTGAGGAGGGCGCGAAGTGCGGGTCGTGCGTGGTTGTCCCGTGGTCGCGTCGCCGTAGCAGGCCCTGCTGCACGCCTGCGCTCCATGGGCCGGCCGGCCGCCGGAACGCCGTCGGGTCCGAGCCCGAGCCGGGCAGTGCCCGGCAGCAGTACGAGGTCGGAGCCTGCCGGGACCAGTGCTCCACGTGCCGAAGCCCGGCCGCTGACCGCCCGGTCGCCCCGGGCTCGTGGCCCGGTCTCTACTTCCCTTGCTTCTCCTACTCGTACACCGAGAGGTCCCCGCCCCGTGATGCATCCCGCCCGAGCCCGCCGCGTGCGGCAACTGGCGCTTCCGGTGGCGGCTCAGCGTGTTCCGTCCCGGCCGCCCCGGCCCACGCAGATGTGGCTGCCCATCCGTGCCGAACGCCTTCCCGCGCGCTCCCGTTCCGAGCGTGGCCAGCCCGCTCCCCCGCCTCTGCCCTCCGCTGCCTCGGCATCGCGTGGCCGTCAGCTCGTCCTTCCCATTTCCGCGCCCCGCGTGCGGGTGCGTCCGCCGCGGCCCCATGCAGCTGCGGCTGCCTCTCGAACCCCGGAGGTGATCCGGCATGAACCAAGCCGACGACCCGGCGGACACGGTGCAGGCCACGCGTGTCCCCGCCGATATCTCCCGCCCCGACCGCATCCTCGGTCCCTTCACCGCGCAGCAGACCGCCGTCATCGCCGCCGCAGCAGTGGTGCTCTATGCCGGATACTGGGCCGCGCGGCCGTTCATGGCACCGGTCGCCTACGCCGCACTCGTCGTCCCCGTGGCCGGGGCGGTGGCCGCGCTCGCGCTCGGCCGGCGGGAGGGCGTCGGCCTGGACCGCTTCCTCCTCGCGGCCCTCGCCCATGCCCGTGTGCCCAAGCGCCGGGTGCACGCGCCCGAAGGCGTGCCGCCGCTGCCCGCCGTCGTCCCCGGCCACTGGGCTAAGGCCGCAGGCCCGCCTCCGGCCGCGCTGCGCATGCCGTACGACGGCATCACCGCAGCCGGAGTGGTCGACCTGCGCGGTGAGGGTGTGGCCGGGCTGGCGACCTGCTCGACCGTCAACTTCGAGCTGCGCTCGGGAGCCGAGCAGCAGGGCCTGACGGCCGCGTTCGCCCGGTGGCTCAACTCCCTGACCGGCCCCACCCAGGTGCTGGTGCGCTGCCACCGGATCGATCTCGCCCCGCTCGCCGACAACCTCCAGCAGGAGGCCGCCGCGCTGCCGCATCCCGCTCTGGAGCGGGCCGCACGGGAGCACGCCGACTTCCTCGCCGACCTCGCCGCGGGCGGCAATCTGCTGGGGCGACAGGTCGTCCTGATCGCCCGGGAAGAGAGCCCGGCGCACGGCCTGCGGCACGGGATGAACGAGGAACGGGTGCTCCAGCGCCTCGACGAGGCCACCCGCACGCTCGCAGCCGCCGAGATCACCGTCACCCCTCTGGGCGCCGAGCAGACCGCCGACCTGGTCAGCGCGGCCTGCAACCCCGACTCCCCCACCCTGCCCGGCCTCGGATCGGAGGCGGCCCCGCATGACCCGGTTCTTCCTCAACCGCCGCCCCCCGGCACAGACACAGGTGTGTGATGCCGGCCAGTTGCTGGAGGCGGCGAGCCCCGAGGCGGTCGAGGTCCATGCCCGCGCTCTGGCCGTCGGCGCGCAGCCGGCCACCGGCATGGCAACCAGGGGTGGCGAGCCGTGGGAGTGCCGAGCCGCCGTCGGGCCTCTGGCGCCGTGCACGCCGTTTGCCGATCCTCCTGCCGTAGTCGGCGGCCGGCCCGGTCACCGGACCGCCCGCCCGAACTGGCTGGGTGGGGGCGCGGTGGGTGGCAGGGGCGTGGGCGATGCTCCGTGGTTGACCTCGGGGATCACGCCGAAGACGAGGACGCACGAGGCGTCGATATGGCCGGGCCGTGGACGTCGGTGGGCATGCCACACAGAGGCGGAGTGATCCGGTCGGTCATGCTGCTGGAGAGCGGCCGTAGGCTTCCCCTATGAGTTCGGTGCGCGCCCGAGTGTGGCACTTCACGGTCGAGTGGGGAAGCGCCGGCGCGGAAGCCGTCCAGGCCGTCGAGATCGGGCAGGGCCCGCTGCCGGTGTCCTTGGCCGCCGTGGTCAACATCAACGCGCTCGCCTGCGACCTGCGCAGGACGGTCGACCAGCGTGTGCGTGACCACGAGACCAGCCTTCTCCTCAGCTACATCACCAGCAGCCCGGGCACCGGTTCGCTAGGGGTCGACTGTTCCGCGCTCGACTCGAGCTCCGGCCACATCCGGCGCTTCGTCAGCGAGTGCACCGGGCTTGGGGTGATGACATCCGCCAGTGAGACACTCTTCGACTGGAAGCCTGGGGCCAACGGCCTCAGCAGCTTCGATGTCCTGCCCGGGAAGCTCGTCGGAACCTACGCGAAAGGGGGAGTACGGCCCGACCTGCTATACGACTTGGCCGCCGGTCCGCTCGCTGGCGAGGCACGGGGCCGACGCCGCGACCGCGAGCAGATGCTGCCGGCAGGCCAAGGGACCCAGCCGCAAAAGGCACGCTTGGCGAAACTCGCGCAGTGGTCCGTCGACCACAACGAGCACGCCTACTTCATGAGTTGGGTCTGGCTCGGCACGGGCGGCGTTTATGTCGACATCTTCCTGCCCGACGACTCCCCGGCCACGGCCGGACTTAAGACCGGGTGGATCGATGTACCAGGCAGCGCACAGCCCTGGCGGTTCCGTGTTCCTCGGCCGGATCCCCGTCGGCGCACGGTCCTGGAGCCGAACCCCCTCGCGGCCGGGGCAGACCCCGCGCCCGAGTCCGGCAGCGAGGGCTTGGCTTATGCAACCGGAGCCGCCGCCGAAACGGCGGTCAGGCGAGCCGCGGTAGCGGTCGAGGCGGCGATGAACCAGTCCTTCGCACGCGAAGACACCACACTCGGAACGTTCTCCGGCGCAGAGGTCCGCGGCCGGTGGATCCGCGGCGACGCGGTCGGACCGGCACACTACGAGGTCCTGCTCGGCGTCCTGGGCGAGCGAGTGCCGGTGGCCCATCGGGCCCAGCGTCGCCGACTGGCCTCACAGAGTGACCGGCTCGATGTGTTCCTCGAGGGCCGCCTCTTGACCCTCGTGAAACCGATCGACAGTCCGCGGCCGAGCTGGGACCGGATCCGATCAGAGCTGCTGGAGTAGACGGGTCGCAGGTCGGCTGCGGCTCTGCTCCACGTCACATACCCCCCTCTAGTCGCCTTGCGGCAAATGCCGTGCTTCCCGGGGACGTTGTCCGCGATGGTGGCGTGGTGCGAGTGGCCCGACTGCTGATCACGGACTTCCGGGGCTGGAAGTCCCTCGATCTGCGCCCCCGCGATCACGCGGTCGTGGCCGGCGTGCCCCGCGCTGGCCGCAGCGATGTCATCGAGGCACTGGCACGGGTACTAGACCCGGAAGCTGCACACGGCTCCTCCCTGTCGGATCTCCACCAGACTGCGCCGGTGGAAGGAGAGGGAGAGGACCAGACCCTGCCAGCCGCCGCCGAAGCCGCCATGCGACGTGACTTCACCCATGACGCCATCCGCACTGCCACCACGGCAGGACGCATCTTGGTCACCGACTACGCCGACGGCCACAGTCATGCCGAGGTCATTGACCTCACACGCCGGGCCCGGAAGGACGGCGAGACTGTCGGCATCTTCACCCACACCAACGTGGCGGCATCCAGCCTCTCCGACGCCCTCCTCGCCGACGGCCTCGTACACGAGCAAGCCGGCCTCACCGAGGCACAGGTGAGGCCCGCGCTGCGCAACTCTCCCTGGTGAAGTGCGCACTAAGCCTTCCCGACTCCGAGGTTCTCCGCGCGCCGGCCGTCTACGTCCAGGCCACGGAGCGCAAGGGCAACAGGGTGGTTCCGCTCGCCCAGCAGAGCTCAACCCGGCGACGAACGCGCCCCTGAACAACGCGCACGGGACCTGCGAGCCTCAGTCGGCGAAGGCAGTCAGCCCGACATCGCGCGACTTGCCGAGGTGATCACGAATGCCTACAGCACGGTCGGAGCCGCCCGTCGCCAGGAGACCTGGCTTCATGCAGCCCGCCAGACGCGCATCGCCCTACATCACGCCGAGCAAGGCTCCTTCGACGTTGCGGCGGTCGAGCAGGAGCTCCTCCGCGTACGCGACGAAGCCCTGGTGGTGGCAGGCACGGCCCGACGAGCCCCGATCCAGGTCATGAACCTCCACCAGACCAAGGGTCGGGAAGCCGACATCTCTCTGCCATGGATGCCGTAGACCTTGACGTAGGAGTTGGGGCGAATGTCAGTGAGGACGAAGTCGGGGAAGACGACGTCGCTTCCGTCGTAGCGCCGGGTTTGACGTAGGACCGGCCGCCGTGGAACGGCCTACCCACCCGATTCGACCCCGGACGCGCGGGAAGGAGCGAACACCGCTCTGACCAGGACCGGAGGGGTGCGACAGCACAGACCGGCCTGTACGCCGGGTACGGAGCGCGACGGCCGCCGTCACCATCGGCGGCCGCAAGCCCCACGTGGCCAGGAGGTTCACCCTGCTCCGCCCCTGAAGCACCCCTGGAAGGCCGAACGATGAGAGCTTGGCAGAATGCTGAACGTCCCTGTACGGCACGGCCCTTGTGGGAGTGCCCCGTCTGCGGCCGAACGCCATGAGGCATTGGCCGCCCCCGACCCGGGTCACCAGCGCGAGTCCAGCGCCCCGTCTCCCTCCTGGCCTGCGCAGATCCCGGGACCGGGGCGTCGGCGAGGAGCACGGTGGTCCCTGTCGTATGGGGAGCGGCGCCGGTGCTCCCAGTCGGGAAGAGGCCGGTGAACGGACAAGGGGTTCTTTGGCCGGTCGCCGGGCGGATCGGTCCGGCACGGGTGGTTGACCGCGGGGGCGAAGGGTTGACGGGGGCGTGCAGTGGCGCGGTATGGCCGGCTACGTCTACCGGATCGGGTGATGGACGAAACGGGCGTGGTTGACACGTCTGGGAGGTGGGAGCGCGAGGGCTCCCCGTTGCCCAGCCCGGGAACGGCAAAGGCCGTTTCCGCTACCCGCGGAAACGGCCTACGACCTGCGAAAACGCCGGTCGGGACGACAGGATTTGAACCTGCGACCCCTTGACCCCCAGTCAAGTGCGCTACCAAGCTGCGCCACGTCCCGGTGCCCGTGCGGCCTGGGGTTTCCCCCTTGCCGACCGCGCAGGAGAAACAATACCGCACCCGGCGGGGTGCTTGCCCACCCCATTCCGGTGGCAGGGAGTGAGCGGCCGGGAGAACCGCGCGGGGGCCGGGAGGGGCCGGGGGACGGGGATGAGTACGGCTACTCATGTGCCTGAGCGGTGGAGCGGCGACTCTACCGGCATGAGCACTCCCATCGAGCGGCCCACGACCACGGCGTTCTTCGTGCAGGCCGCGATCTCGTTCGCGATCTCCCTGGTGGCGATGTCCTTCGGCATCGCGAAGCTGCCGCTCGGCCCCTGGGAGCGGGGCTTTCTC
This sequence comes from Streptomyces xinghaiensis S187, assembly GCF_000220705.2. Classification (GTDB taxonomy): domain Bacteria; phylum Actinomycetota; class Actinomycetes; order Streptomycetales; family Streptomycetaceae; genus Streptomyces; species Streptomyces xinghaiensis. Next base: position 1,005,119 of record NZ_CP023202.1, read on the forward strand.
GCCCTCGGGCTGGTCTTCGTCGTGACGTCGAGCTTCACGCTCGCCAAGTGCGTGCGGGACCGGCAGGAGGTCACGGAGGTGTCCAGCCGCGTCGACAAGGCGCGGTTGGACAAGCTGCTCGCCGAGCACGATCCCTTTGAGACGAAGAACCTCTGACGGGCGGCGGGGGCACCGGCGGAGGCCACCATCCGTTACGCGCCTGCGCCGTACGGTTGCCACTGTTACTTTCCGTGACATCCCCTCGGGGCGTCCAGGACGCTGCGCGGGTGCTCCGGCCGCCGGTCCGGTCGAGGGCACCCGGTTGCGGCAACCCGCGTGTGCCGTTCGGGAGCGCGCCCGTTCGTCCGGTGACGAGGCCGCGTTCCGGACGGGGGTGTCAGTGATGGGACGGCTTCGGCGGCCGGCCCGCGGTCGCGTCCCGGAGGTCCGGGTGCGCCTCGGCGAGGGCGCGCGGAGCGGCCTGGCGCCAGGAGTCCAGGAGGATCGCGCGCAGCTCGGCCTCGTCGTCCAGCGCGGCGAGGCGGACCCGCAGCCAGGCGTAGTGCTCGTCGTGGCCCTCCCGGACGAAGAACTTCTCCGGTTCCGCGGCGATCAGCTCCGCGCGCTCCTCGACCGGGCATTTCACGCCCACCGAGGCGTCGTCGTCGGCGAGTGACGCGAAGATCTTGTTGCGCACCCGGAAGGTCGGCATGCCCCAGGCGAGCTTCTCCTGCGTCTCGGGGAGGGAGAGGGCGATACGGCGGACGTCCTCGGCGGTCGTGGTCATGGCGGCGCTCCCATCGGTTCGGGTCTGCGGCTGTGTGGGCTCCGGACGTGACCGACCGTAGGTGCCGCCACTGACATCGACGCTCATGCCCGGGGGCCCGGGGGCCCGGGGTCGCGGTTCCGCCGTTGGGTGCCCCCTCACGGCTTTTCCCGCGTCCGCCCGGGCCGCCGGGCGGGCGCCGGTGTGCCGAGGCAGGCCCGTCGCGTGTGACGTGTGTGACATGCCGCACGCGTCAGCTCTCGCGGGGCTGGGCAGAGTGGTGAGGCGCTCGTCCGCCAGCGGCGGTGTACGGAGGCGGCCACCGGGCCGCGCCCGTTCCCGCCTTGCCGCTCCTCCGCCCGGACTCCGTCCGGCCCCATACGGGAGGCCCGTTGGACACCACCGCATCCGCCCGCGCCGTCAGCGTCACCGGAGACGCTCCTGATCCTGAGGTCTCGGACACACCCGCTGTCTCCGGAGTCTCTGGTGTCCCCGGCGCTGATCCCGCCGCCGGCGCCCCTGGTGGTCCGCCGGCCGCCGCAGACGAGCCCGTGCCCTTGTCCCGGCGGCGCTTTCTCCGCGCCGCCGCCGGTACCGCCGCGGCGGGCGCGGCCGTCTCCGGAATCACCCCCGCATTGCCCGTGGCTCCGGCCTCCGCCGCACCCGCACCCGCCCGGCGCGTCCCGCTCTCCCTCACCACCGCCACCAACGGTGCCGGGACTCTCTCCCCCGGCGGCGGGCGACTGGTCGCCGAGGTGCAGAACGTCCTGTGGTCCGTACCCATCGGTGACAGTGGCGGTGACGGTGGCCATGGCCGTGACGGAAGCGCCGCCGGCGGTGGCTCCACCGGAGATTCAGCGGGCTCCGCCACCGCTCTCACCCCGCCCGGTCTGGAGCCCACCCGCCCCGTGTTCTCACCGGACGGCGAACTGCTCGCCGTCTGCGCGTACCGGGGCGGCGGCTTCCATCTGTGGCTGCTGCGGCCCGACGGCTCCGGCTTGCGCCAGCTCACCGACGGGCCGTGGGACGACCGCGGCCCGGCCTGGTCGCCGGACGGCACCCGGATCGCCTTCGCCTCCGAGCGCGGCGGTGACCCGGTGGCCGGCAGCCCGTACCGGATCTGGACCGTCCGCGTGGCCGACGGCCTGCTGACGCAGCTCACCGGGGCGGACGAGCGGAAGGGGCCCGGCCATGAAGACCCCGGCCGGGAGGGCCCCGGCCAGGAGGGCGCCTGGGAGGACTTCGACCCGGTCTGGTCGCCGGACGGCCGCCGCGTCCTCTTCGTCCGGGCGCGGCTCGACGGGGCCGCGCTCGACGCCCGGACCATCGCGTCCGTCCCCGCCGACGGCGGCGGCCCGGTGACCGCCGAGCACACCGATTCCTCCACCGCCCAGCTGATGACCCCGGCCGTGTCGCCCTCGGGCCGGCTGGCGTATCTGCGCACCACGCCGTTCCCCGACGCCTCCTGCACGCTGGTCGTGGACGGCACCGAGGTTCCCCTGGACGGTGACGTGGCGCCCGTGCCGCCGCGCTGGACCGGTCCGGACGAGCTGCTGCTGACCATCGGCGGCCGCTTCCGCCTGGTGCGCCCGGACGCCCCCGGTCCCGGGCGGGAGATCCCGTTCACCGCCACGATGGCCGTCACCCGCCCCCGCTACCGCGTCAAGCGGTACGACTTCGCCGGTCACCGCGCGCGCCCGGTGCGCGGCATCCATCTGCCCGCGCTCTCGCCGGACGGCCGCCAAGTCGCCTTCGCCGCCCTCAACTCGCTCTGGCTGGGCAGCACTTCGGGCGGACGCCCGCCGCGCGGACTGGTCCGTGCCGAGCCGGCCTGCTTCCTGCTCGGCCCCTCCTGGGCGCGCGACGGAGCGTCGCTGGTGTACTCCGACGACCGCGACGGGCTGTACGCCGTCCGCCGTCACGACCTGCGCACCGGCGCGGAGACCGTGCTCGCCCGGGGCGGCCGGGTGTTCCCGGCGCTGTCGCCCGACGGCGGCCGGCTGGCCTCCCTCGACCTCGGCGGTCACCTCGTCGTCACCGATCTGGGCAGCGGTGCGGAGCGGATCCTCGCCGCTCCCCTGGGCAGTGGCGGCCTGCCCGGCCGGCCGAGCTGGTCACCGGACGGCCGGTTCCTCGCCCTCTGCGACCGCAACCGGCTCAACCAGCGCTTCCGCGAGGGCTACAACCTGATCCGGGTGGTCGACGCGGAGAGCGGCGCGGCCCGGCTGCATCCCGTCGCCCCGCATGTCTCCCTCTCCGACCGCTACGACTCGGGCCCCGTCTGGTCTCCGGACGGGCGTTCGATGGCGGTCATCGTCGAATCGGCGCTGTGGCTGCTGCCGGTGCGGCCCGACGGCACGCCCCGCGGTGAGCCGCGCCGGCTGACCGACGAGGCCGCGGACCACCCGTCCTGGTCCGGCGACTCCCGCACGCTCCTCTATCTCTCCGGCGACCGGCTGCGCCTGCTCGACGCGCGCGGCGGCGGTACGCCCCGTACGGTCCGCGTCCCGCTCGGGCACCGGCGCCCGCCGGCCGCGAGCACTGTCGTGCACGCCGGGCTGTTCTGGGACGGCACCGGCGAGCGGGTCCGCGAGGACGTCGATCTCCTCGTACGGGACGGACGGATCACCGCCGTCGAGCCGCACCGCGCGGGACGCGGGGCGCGGCGCCGGATCGACGCCTCGGAGCGCACGGTCCTCCCCGGTCTGTGGGACGCCCACACCCACCCCTGGCAGAGCACGTACGGCGGCCGCCAGACGGGCACCCAGCTCGCCTACGGCATCACCACGGCGGTCTCCCTCGGCGGCTTCGCCCACGAGCAGGCGCGGCTGCGGGAAGCCGTCAACGCGGGCGCGCTGGCCGGTCCGCGGCTGCTGACGGCGGGCGAACTGCTGGACGGGCCGCGCGTCTTGTACAGCATGGGCCGCGGCCACCGGACGCGCGCCGGGCTGCGGCGTTCCCTGGAGCGGGCCGCGGCGCTCGACTGGGACTTCGTGAAGACGTATGTGCGGGCGCCCGGCTGGGTGATGGAGGAGGCCGCGCGGTTCGCGCACGACCGGCTCGGGGTGCGCTGCGGCAGTCATCTGCTGACCCCGGGGATCCAGCTCGGGCAGGACCTGACCACGCATCTGCAGGCCACCCAGCGGCTGGAGTACGGGCACGCGACGACCGCGACCGGGCACACGTACGACGATGTCGTCGAGGTGTACTCGGCGGGCGGGGACTTCCATCTGCTCGCCACACCGTTCACCGCGCTGTGGCTGCTCGGTACCGATCCGGAACTGGCGCGCGACCCGCGCGTGACGGCGCTGATGCCGCCGTGGGACGTCGCCGTGGTGACGGAGCAGGCGGGCCTGCCGCCGTCGGCCGCGCAACTGGACACCCTGGGCAAGGAGATGGAGGTGTACCGGCGGGTGCTGGCGGCGGGCGGGCTGGTCGCCCTCGGCACGGACGCGCCCCTGACGCCGGTGGGCCTCCATCTCCATCTGGCGCTGCGCGCCCTGCACCGCAGCGGGCTGTCGGCGGCACGGACACTGCGAACGGCGACCGTGCTGCCCGCGCGGGTGTTCGGTGCCGAGCGGGATCTGGGCACGCTGGAGCCGGGCAAGCTGGCGGACATGACCGTGGTGGACGGTGATCCGTTCACGGACTTCGACACGCTGGTGCGGACGGTGTCGGTGGTGCGGGGCGGGGTGCCGTACGAACAGGCCGACCTGGTACAGCAGGTGACGGGCCCCGGTGAAGCGGACCGGCGGTCCGCGGCGGTGGGGCGGACTGGGCAGCGGTCGGCCGGCAGATGCGCCGGGACGGCTGCTGCGACGCGGGCCCGGCGTGGTGACGCGGCGGGTGCGGGGACACGCGGTGCCGGACGGGCCGCCGGGGGGACGTGGACCGAAGCCCGTCGGGGCGTGCGGCACGACGGCCGGGGGCGTGCCGCGTAGGGGCGCGCCCCGTACGGAAGCCGCGAGCCGTCGCCCGCTCCTGCCCGGCAGAAGCGATCTTCACCCCGTCAACACAACTGGCCGCTTCACTCGATAGATTCAACCCATGGAATTGCGACCCGCTGGACAGGCGGACGTGCGTCACTCGGCTTCGACATGGCAGCAGCCCACCCCGCCCGCCGCCTCACCCCGGCGGAGCGCCCTCGTCGCGCTGCTCGCCAGGCGCGTGGCGGGGCTGAGCGGCGGACGTCTTCTCGTGGGGATCGACGGCTTCACCGCTGCGGGCAAGACCGGCTTCGGACACGAACTGGCCCGGCACATCGCCGCGGCCGGACGCCCGGTGCTCCGTGCGACGCTCGACGACTTCAAGAAGCCGTGGCGTGACCGGCACCTGTACGACCGGGAGTCCGGCGAGGGCTACTACCGCAACGCGTACGACTACGAGGCGGTCGAGCGCCTGCTGCTGCGCCGCTGCCGCAGGCCCGGCGAGACCTCGGCCGTGCTGTGCTCCATCGACCCGCTCACCCAGCGGGACCACTCCGACCGGCCCACGCCGCTCACCCCGGACACGGTACTGATCGTGGACGGCGTCTTCGCCTTCCGCCCGGAGATCAACACGTACTGGGACTTCCGGATCTGGCTCCACGTGGCCCCGGAGGTCTCCGTCCGCCGGGGCGCCGAGCGCGACCGGGAGCGGTCCGGCGCGGATGCGGAATCGATCCACCGCGACCGGTATCTGGCGGCGCACCGGGTCTACCTCCGGGAGGCCGACCCGCTCCCCGGGGCAGACGTGGTCATCGACAACACGGTCTTCTCCGACCCCCGCGTGGTGAAGAACCCGGCGGCCCTGCCGCTCTGAGCGGGCGACCGGACATCGCTCCCCCGGTGTGCGGTCCACCCCCCGGTGTCCGGTCCGCCCGGGTGCCCGCTCCGCCCCCGGACGGACCCGGCGGGCCGCGCCGACGCAGGGGGTGGCGGCCCAAGCCGGTCCGTGCGCCCACGGCGGTGGTGACGGTCGCTCTGTCCCTGTGACGCCGTGCCGGAGCGGGCGCGGTGCCGGTTGTCCCCGTGCCCGTGGTCCCGGCGCCCGTGGTGCCCGTGGGCTCGACCACGGCACCTGGCTGTGGTTCAAACTCCGGTTTCCCGATCCGTGCGGTACCGGTCCCGTGTTCGGTGACCCCGGCGCCTGCGGTGCCGGTCGTCGTGCCGGTGCCCGAAGTGGCCCGTGGTAAAGCGTGGTTGACAGCGACAGCGACGGGTCAGTGCGGTACGGAACGGCGCAGTGGAGCGCGGAGCCGTCAGCCGCCGGCCGCACCCCCCGCGAACCCGCTGTTCCCCGCCGCCGAGGCCGCGACACCGGCACCAGCCGCCCCGGGGACACTGTTGTTGCTGCCGGGCCCGTGTGCCCGGTCGTCCGGGCCGGGGCGGGCGAACACCACGTCCGCCGCCGCGCGCACCGCGTCCGGTTCCAGCTCGGCCAGCAGCGGCAGCGCGTGGTACCAGCCCTCGGCCGCCAGCACCTCGCCCAGCAGCCGGCGGGCGCGGGCCGTGCGTTCGCGCGCACCGCCTTCGGCGGGCAGCCCGGCCGCGCCGATCCACCGGCGCGTGATCCACGCCGCCTGCCCGAACAGTGCGCCGTCACCCGGAATCGCGAGCACCGGTCCGGCCGATCCCACCAGCACGGCCGCGAGTTCAGTCAGTGCCGCGCCGCGTTCCCACGCGTCGTGGATCTCCCGGGCCAGTTCCTCCGCGCCCGCGAAGTCGCCCTCGGCCGCGCGCAGCAGAGCGGCGGGGCCGTAGTCGCCGGGTTCCGGCCAGGGCTCGTCGCGGGGGTCCGGGGGACCGAGCAGTTCGCCGGCATCCCTCCGCAGTTCCCCCGGCAGAAGAGGCAGGATCGCCTCCAACTGCTGGCGAGAGAACAATAGTTCGGTCGGTGACGCGGCCTTCACGGCCCGTACCAGGCGGCCGGCCATGCGCCGGGCGCGGGCCGGGGAACGGTTCCCGAGGGCCGCCAGCAGGAACGGCAGTGTGCGGACGGCGTGGTCCGGATCGTCCTCGTCCGGGGGCCGGGCCACCGTGCAACCGCTCTCCACGGCCGCTGCCAGGGATTCGGCGGCCGCGCGGTCGTGGTCCCACAGGAGCGAGGAGAGCAGCGCCGCATGCACGGCCCGCTGCTCTTCGGTGAGCGTGTCCGCCAGTTCCCGCGCCTTCGCGACGGCTCCGAGCCGCTGCAGCGCCACCGCGACGGCGATCCGCGCGCGCCCTTCCGGCGGGCCGCCCCCGGCGCCGGAGGTCTCCAGCGCGCCCTCCAGCGTCCGGAGGGCCGCATCACTGTCGGTGGCGCCCCGGCGCACCGCCGTCTCGGCCAGGGCCCACCACCGCAGGGCCGGCTCCCCCATCGACTCTGCCGTGCGCCCGGCTCGCTCGTAGTCACCCACGACCGCCAGGGCCTCGGCGAGCCGGACGAGCGCCGCGTCCTCCAGGCCGACACCGGCCGCCGGTCCGTACAGCGCCTCGGCCGCCGCGTCGAACAGTTCCGTCGCACGCCGGCGGTCCGTGCCGAGCAGATGCCCCGCGACCGTGCTCAGCGCCGCGGCGGCGTCCGAGGGCCTGGCGAGTCCGGCCGCGCAGCGCACCGCCTCCTCCGGGTGGCCCTCCTCCGCGAGGGTCCGGACCAGCGCCAGACGCAGCCTGTCGGCGTCCCGGCCCTTCACGGCTCCGTCTTCCAGGATGCTCAGGGCCCGGTCGGGGCGCCCCCGGCGCACCCAGGCTCCGGCGATGGCCTCGCTCCTGCGCCACGCCGCCCACGAGGACCCCTCGGCCGGAGACCGGGCGGCGAAAGCGGCCGCCTCCTCCGGCAGGCCGCCGAGAGCCAGCGCCACCACCGTGTCGGTCCGGGGGGTCCCGCCGTGGAACACGGCAAACGGCTCGGGGCCGAGTGTGCATGAGTCCGCCCATCGCGCCAGGGCGCGCGCGAGCCGGACCGCCCGCTCCGGCCGGGTGTCCCCGAGCTCCGACACCGCCAGAAGCGTGACGGCCGGCGCCTGGATCCGTTCCACCCCGCCCTCCGCGGCCGTCCCGGCTTCCGCCTCGGCCTCGATCCGGTCGAGGAGCCGGTCCCTCCGCGGCTCGTCGTGGCCCGCGCAGGCACGGGCCACCGCGGCCAGCACCGGCGTCCGGAAGACGGGTGTCCAACCCTGCGCGGCCGCCTCCGCCTCGTCCAGCAGCCGGGCGGCCGTCCGCTCGTCGTACGGCCGCAGCGCGGCCGCCACCTCGGCCAGCGCCTCGGCCGCTTCGGGGGACATCTCCACGGTCTCGACGACGTCCACGACCTCGGGCGTCCCATCGGGGCCGTCCGGCCCGTCGCCGAAGACGGGCTCCCCGTCGACGTCCTTGAGCCGTTCCACCAGGGCCAGCGCCTCGTCCGCCCGCCCGCACGCGGCGAGGACGACCGCCGCGCCGCGGTGCAGGGGGCCGAGGTCCTCGTCCGGCGGCGACCCCTCCACGGGGAGGTGGACCGCCAAGTCCTCGGCCTCACGCACCAGTTCGACGGCCCGTTCCCGGTCCCCGCGGCGCGCGAGGACCCGGGCGACGCCCACCAGGGCCATCGCCCGCTCAAACGGGTCGTACACGCTGTGCGCGAGTCCTTCCGCGCGCCCGAAGTCCCCCGACTCGGCCACCACGGGCGGCAGTTCCGGCGGCAGCGCGCGGTTGCGGCCCGCCAGCAGGTCCCGCGCCGCCGCCAGGGGCGCCAGGTTCGCCAGGTCGTCCGGTTCCGTGTCGCGCAGCAGACGTATCGCGGTGTCGATCTCGGCGAGCGCGGCGGCGTCGCTGCCGGTGGCGACCCGGAGCCGGTCGTGCCGGCGGACGTCGGCGGCCAGCCGGGCGGCCCGCACGGCGTCCCCGAGGCCGGTGACCAGACGGCTGTACGGACGGAGGAGGTACGGCGGGGTGCTACGGGGCCAGCCGCGCTCCGCGTACCGGGCGGCCCAGCGGTGCAGGCGTTCCCGGTACCGCTCGATGTCGCCGCCCAGTTGGCCGAGGGCCGCGGTGTAGAGCGTCTCGTGGGCGAAGAGGTGGCCGCGGGTGGCGTCGGGGTCGTCCCGGGGCGCCGCCCGGTCGCCGCTGCTGCCGGAGTTGAGGGCGTCCGCGTAGTCCCGCACCCGCAGCAGCCGGCCGAAGGCGCTGCCCAGCCACTTCCGCAGGTCCAGGTAGGGCCGCCCGGTCAGCTCGTGCAGGTCGCGCGGGGTGAGGCTGCCGCGGGCGGCGGTGAACAGACCGACGAGTTCCCGGCCGAGTTCGTCCTCGCCGTAGAGCGCGTGGGACAGGTCCCAGCGGGCCTCGTCCTCGGTGTGGCGCGCGGCCTCGGCGGTCCCCAGCGGGGTGACGACGGCCGGGTTCCGCAGCGGGTGGCCACCGGGGACGTCCTGCGGCAGGCCCGGGTTGGGGCGGCTGGTGACGAGCACGCGCACCTGGGGCGGCAGCCGCGGCGGCAGCAGCGAGGCGATGCTCGGGCCGGTGCCGCCGGGGCGGGCGGACTGGTCCTCGTCCAGACCGTCCACGACGAGCAGCAGCGTGCCGCCGTCCCGGGCCACCCGCCGCGCGGCCTCCTCCAGGAGCAGCCGCCGCTCGCCGTCCCGGGCCATCGGCAGGGCGTGCGCCGACGGGGCGCGGCCGGCGATGGCGGCGAGCTGGTGGACGAGGGCCTCGGTGAAGGCATCGCTGTCGGACTGGCCGGCGAACCGGGCGGTGATGAAGAACCACACCGGTACGACACCGCGCGGCGGGTGCAGGGCGAACCAGGCGGCGAGCGCCGTCTTGCCGGCCCACGGCGGTGCCTGGAGCCAGCGGTACGGCTCCCCGCCGCCGCAGAACGCGACGAGCTCCGCCAACTCCTCCTCCCTGCCGTCCAGCCGCGGCGGGGCGATGTCCCGGAGCTGCGCCCGGTAGACGGACTCGGCGAGGGCGGAGGCCGCCGGGGGCAGCACGTCGGGCAGTGCGGCGGGGTCGAGCCGGGTGTCCAGGCACGCCTCGAGGGCGTGCAGTTCCGCCGGCGCGAGGTGTTCCGCCCAGCGGTCCACACGGCTCGCGGCGAGCCGGCCCGGCCCGTCGGTGCGGTGGTGTTCGGCGACGACGCCGATGACGTGGCCGCGGCTGAGCACCACGGCGCCCGACATACCGGACCACGGCGAGACAGCGGGACCGGCCGGAGGGACCGCACCGGCGGAGGAGACGGCCGGGCCGGGCTCGGCGGGCGGGTCGGTGCTCAGGTCGAGCGTGCCCTCGCGGCGGTTGGACAGCACGGCGCAGGTGGCCACGGCGTGCGCGGTGTCGCGGTGGGACGAACCGTCCGCGTCCCGGCGGAGTTTGAACAGCGGGAAGCCGACCGCGCTGCAGCGCAGGACCGCGTCCCGCTCGCCGATCCGGCCGAACGGCGGCAGCCACGGCGGCTGTTCGCCACCCGCCGCTCCGGGGTCCACCGACAGCACCGCGGCGTCGACGCCCTCGTGGCGCCACGTGACCTCGGCGTCGAGCGTGCGTTCGCCCGGCCGGTCGGCGTCGAACCGTACGCACACCCGCGCCGCGTCCGCGACCACATGGGCGGCGGTGAGCACCCGGCCGGGCCGGACCAGGAGGCCCGATCCGCGCCGGGTGCCGCCGCCCGCCCGCGTCGCGATGATCTCGGCGACGCGGGTGGCGTGCGACGGCTCGGTGTCCACTGGCCCCGTCCCGTTCCCGTTTCCCCGTCCGTTCCCGCTGCCGTCCCCGCCGCCGTCAGCGTTCGCCGTCGGCCTCGTCGCCCGCGATCAGGGCGGGCCCGGCGGGACGGCCGTCCTCGTCGGTCCGTACGGGCTGGAGGGTGACGGTGATCCGCTGGGTGGCCGCCCGGGTGAGGCGTCCCTCGGCGCCGGCCTCGACGACCCAGAAGCGGACCCTGCCGCTGCCGCCCGCCTCCCGGCCCACCTCGACGGCCGTTTCGACCTCGACCGGCCCGGCCTCGAACCGCAGCGCCCGCCCCTCGCCGTCCGCCATGGCGGACGTCAGCTCACGCCGCAACTCCCGGATCATCTCGGACAGTTCGATCACGCGTTCCCTCCCCCGCCGCGCGTGCGGGGTGCCCCCGCACGGCCTCGCATCCTACTGGCCGCCCCGCGCAGGCCCCGAGGAGTACGGACGGTGCGCCGCCTCCGTCGCGCCGCCGGCAGCCGGCCCGGCAGCACCGGGCGCCGCCGCGCGGTCACCGTCCGCGGTCCGCTCCCCCGCCGCGGCCGGCACGGCCACCGCGCGCCACCACGGTTCGCCGGGCAGCGGACCGTCCCCGCCCGGCTCGAACGGCTCGCCGGGCCGGGGCGCGGCGAGCCGTACCCCCGCCTCCCGTGCCGCCGCCGCGGTCCGTTCGGCGGGCTCCTCCCACGGGTGCGGCGCGAGGTTGAACGTGCCCCAGTGGATGGGCAGCAGCGCACCGGCCGGTGTCCCGCCGGACAGGTCGAGGTGGGTCCGCACCCCTTCCTCCGGGGTCATGTGGATCTCCGGCCAGTGCTCGGAGTACGCGCCGATCTGGATCATCGTGGCGTCGAACGGGCCGTACGCGGCGCCGGTCTCGGCGAACCCGTGGTAGTAGCCGGTGTCCCCGCTGTGGAAGACCCGGTGCTCCGGGCCGGCCACGACCCAGGAGGCCCACAGGGTCCGCATCCCGCGGACGAGCCCCCGGCCGCAGAAGTGCCGCGCGGGCGTGGCCGTGAGCGTCAGCTCCCCGACCCGGGCCGACTCGTGCCAGTCCAGTTCGTCGACGCGCGCCGGGTCGACGCCCCAGTGTTCGAGGTCCGCCCCGACGCCCAGCGGTACGGCGAACCGGGTGCCGGTGGCCGCCAGCGCGCGGACGGCCGCCATGTCCAGGTGGTCGTAGTGGTCGTGCGAGATGACGACGACGTCGACCGGCGCCAGGTCGTCCAGCGGCAGCGGCACGGGGTGCAGACGGCGCGGTCCGGCGAAGGCGAACGGCGAGCAGCGCTCGCTCCAGACCGGGTCGAACAGGACCCGGTGACCGTCGATCTCCGCGAGCACGCTGGAGTGCCCCATCCAGGTCAGCCGGAGACCGGACGGGGGCGGGGCGTTCCGGGTCTCCGCGGCGGGCCGGTGCACGGGTATGGCGCCGGCGGGCGCGCGGCGTCTGCGCGCCTCCCGGTCGAACTGGGCGCGCAGCAGCGCCCGGCCGGAGCCCGGCAGCATCATGCGGGTGGGCACCGGGTTGCGGAACTGCCCGTCCGCCCACTGCGGCGATCTGCGGATGCGTTCGAGACGCTCCCCGGCCGGGTCCGCGCCGAAGGCCGCGGGCCGCAGCCGGGCGGCGAGGGACCGCAGCGCCCCGGGGGCGGCACGCCGCGGGCGGTTCGGGCGGGGCGCGGGACGAATCCCGGGGCGGGGCGCGGAGCTGGATTCGGGTTCGGGCACGGGACCTCCGTGGGGCGGCTGCTCGGTGGTGCGCCGCGGCCCTCGCCGCGGCGCCCGGTGGTGTCCGCCGGCTGTGCCGCCGGCGCTGTGCTCGACAGGAGAACGGTGGGGCGGTCCGCAAAATGCCCGCACCGCGCCGCCGCCCGGGGTCCGTCTTCGCCCCCGGCACGGCGGAGCCGGCCCCCGGGTGACGGCGCGGCCGGACGGAGGCCGGTCCGCTCGGCAGCCGTGCGGGCACGTACGGGGGCCGGGCCCGCCGTCCGTACGCGCGGGCCCGGCCCCCCTGCCCCGTCGGCCGTTCAGGGCTTGCGGCCCACGCCTCCGTAGCACGCGACGGTGCGCCCTCCGGCCTCGCCGGCCTTGCCGGTCCCCTCCTCGGGACGCCAGGCCGTGGCCTGGACCAGTCCCGGGTCGAGCAGTTCGTAGCCGTTGAAGAAGGGCAGGATGCGGGCGTGGTCGCGCAGGGTGAGGTGGGCCGTGGTCCGGTCGTAGACCTTGACGACATCCTCACCCTCCGCGCGCCTCCGACTCTCTCCGTGGAAGTCGGCGGTGACGTGGCTGAGGATGAGATGGCTTCCGGCGGGCAGGTCCTCGCCGAGGGCGGCGAGGATGCCCTCCGGGTCCGAGGCGTCGTCGATGAAGTGCAGGACGGCGACGAGCATCAGGGCCACCGGCTGGTCGAAGTCGATGAGCCGGCGGATGGTGGGGTGGTCCCGGATGGTGCGCGGTTCCCGGACGTCGGCGTGGACGAAGGCGGCGTTGCCCTCGTTGGTCAGCTTGGCCTCCGCGTGGGCCGCCACGATGACGTCGTTATCGACGAATGCCACCCGGGTGTCCGGCGCGATCTCCCGTGCGATCTCATGGGTGTTGGGCGAGGTGGGGATGCCGGTGCCGATGTCGATGATCTGCCGGACGCCCGCCTTGACGACGGTCCGCACGGCCCGCTGCATGAAAGCCCGGTTCGCCCGCGCGGTGGCCCGGGTGTCCGGGGCCAGCTTCATGACGTCCTCCGCGGCCGCGCGGTCGACCTCGTAGTTGTCCCATCCCCCGAGGTAGTAGTCGTACATCCGGGCGGGATGCGGTCTGCTGGTGTCGATATGTTCGACAGGGAAACCCTGGTCGGTCACACCGGTCTCCATTTCTGTCTTCCCCCTGTCCGTGGGGAGTTCCCCCGTGTCCGTGCGGGAAAGCCGGCCGGCTCGGTCGGGGCGGGCCGGCCCGGTCAGGCGAGGAGGAAGTCCGCCTCGCCGTCCTTCGCGCCACGGATGAAGGTCGCGATTTCGTGATGGCTGTATATCAGGGCGGGGCCGTCCGGGTCGGTGGACTGACGCAGCGCGACCCTTCCGTCACCCAGCTTCATGGCCTCCACACAACTCCCCCCGTTTCCGCCGCTCCACGGCTTGTGCCAGCCCTCCGTGCCGAGCTCCGTGGAGGGCATCCCGTTGTAAATACGTTTCCTGCGATCCATGGTTCAGATCTCCTTGCGAATCCCACCCAGCACCGTCCGGGTGGTGTGTGCGGGCGCGGCTTGCGCGCACATCCGGTCCAGGGCCTCCAGGAACGCCGACACGTCGTCCCGCTGGTCGACGTAGACGGCGCCGACGAGGCTCTCGGAGTAGACGACGTCCGGCAGTTCCGGGAGCGGAAACCGGAAGATGTGAAAGGGACCGTACATGGCCGGGTGCGGACCCGCGGAGAAGGGCATGAGCTGGAGTCTGACCCGCGGCATCTCGGTCGCCTCGATGAGCCGGTCGATCTGTGCGCGCATCACCTCGGGGCCGCCGATCGGGCGGCGCAGGACCGTCTCGTCCATGACAACCCACAGCAGCGGCGGGTCGTCCTTGGTCAGCAGGGACTGGCGCTCGGCGCGGAGTGCGGCGAGGCGCTCCACTTCGGCCTGGGGCGCGTGCGGCATCCCGGCGCGGAGGACGGCGCGCGCGTAGGCCTCGGTCTGGAGCAGCCCGGGGACGTAGTGCGGCTCATAGGCGCGGATGACGCTCGCCTCTCCCTCCAGGGCGACGAAGGCGCTGAACCACTCGGGGAGGACATCGCGGTAGCGGTGCCACCAGCCCGGCTGGTTGGCCTCCCGCGCCAGGGAGACGAAGGCGTCGATGTCCCGCTGGTCGGTAACGCCGTAGACCCGGAGGAGCTTCTCCACATAGGGGATTTTCAGCCCGACTTCGGCCTTCTCCATCCGGCGGACCGTGGCGTGGGTGACGTCGAGGGCGCGGCCCGCCTCCGCGAACGACAGCCCGGCCCTCTCCCGTAGATCCTGCAGGCGCTTGCCGAGCACCAGCCTCAGGACGGTCGGCGCACCTCCCGACCGCGCGTCCTTCACCGCACATCCCCTCCAACAACCTTGACCCGGGCGCAGTCTGTCATGGGGTCAGCTGAGCGGGCCAGGCTGTCGTCAGCGTTTTGTGATTTACAGACTGATCCTTGCCATGCGTGAGTGACAAGCCTCATAGTTGCAGCGTGGCTCCTTCCCATGAAGCGCTCCGGCTGAGCCGCTGCGGCGGCGTCGTCGCCCGGCATCTCGAGGACGTGTTCCATCTGCCGGCGATGAGCGCCTCGGTCTGCAAGGCCCGGCGGCGTGTCCTCACGCTGCTCTCCGAGTGGGGCGTCGACGAGCGCTGCCGCGCGGACGCCGAACTGGTGGTGTCGGAGCTGTTCACCAACGCCGTGCGGCACACCGACAGCGTGAAGGTGACCTGCGAGATCCGGCTCACCGGACAGCGGCTGCGGCTGGAGGTCACCGACCAGGGCTGCGCGGAGACCGAGCCGCGCGCCCGGTTCTCCGGGATCGACGAGGAGGGCGGGCGCGGGCTGATGCTGGTCGGCGCCCTGGCGGAGGAGTGGGGCGTCCGGCCGGACGAGACCGGGCGCGGCCAGGTGGTCTGGGCCTGTCTGCGCCGCTCCGGGAGAACCGCCGCCCTCTGAGCCGCCGGCCCGTGGCTCCCGAAACCGCCGGGACACCGCCCGCCGGGGCACCCCGCCCCGGTCTGGCTCCCCCGCGCCGGCCCGTCTCTCTCCCCCCGCGCCCTCCCGTCCGTCGTCAGGTCCGCTTTCCGTGACGCGTTCCACAGCGCGGGCCGGTGCGGGCCGGATCGGGCCAGGTGGAGCGCGGTCCGGCGGAGGTCCGGCAGCATGGGGGAACCGGTTGCCCGGGTAATCCATATCGTAGGGTCAGCAGCATCAGGAGCACCGCCTCGTCGGCGAGAGGGCCGGCGGCCGACACCGAGGAGCGCCCGTGACGCAGACGCCTCAGGTCCCCCAGGCCGAGCAGACCGAGCCCCGGCTCTCGGGTGTGCGGAACTTCCGCGACGTGGGCGGCCTGCCGACCGGCGACGGCCGGACGGTCCGGCGCGGGGTGCTCTACCGCAGCGGGCATCTGGCGAAGGCCACCGCCGCGGACGCGGCGTTCCTCTCCTCCCTCGGACTCCACACGGTCTTCGACTTCCGCAATGACGCCGATGTGGCCCTCGACGGCCACGACATCGCGCTGGACGGCGTGCGCCATGTGAACATCCCGCTGACCGACCCCGCCGACGGCGCGGAGTTCTGGCGGATGGTGCGGGACGGCGACCTGACGCAGCTCCGCGCCGCGCTGGGCGACGGCAAGGCCGCCCTGCGGATGTCGAGCACCTACCGCGTCATCATGAAGACCCGCACCACCGAGCACAGCCGGGTGCTGCACGCACTCGCCGAGGACAGCGTGCCCGCGCTGATGCACTGCGCGGCGGGCAAGGACCGGGCGGGGCTGTCGGTCGCGGTGACCCTGCTCGCCCTGGGCGTCGAGCGGGACGCGATCGAGGAGGACTACCTCGCGAGCGCCGCCCCGCACCGCCGCTACCGGTTCCGCCGCTCGGACGACTCCCCCGCCGCCCTGACGCCGGAGGTCGAGGATCTCCTGAGCCCGCTCTTCGACGCCCGGCGGGAGTACCTGGACGCCGCGTTCACGACGATCGAGGAGGAGTGGGGGACGGTCGACGCCTACCTCACCCGGGGGCTGGGCTTCGGGCCCGACCGGCGCGAGCGGCTGCGGGCCCGGATGCTCGACGGCTGAGCCGGCCGGCTTTTTCGGGCTGGATCGTGCGGCCCGCCCGGACGGCCCGCCCGCACGGCCGGACGGCACGGCCTGCCGGTGCGGACGAGCGGACCCTCCGCACCGGCAGGACCGTCCCGCGGCCCCGCCGCCTCCCTCCCGGCCGGTCTCAGCCGGCCGTCTCGCGCAGCGCGCGCAGCGACTGCCGCAGCGAGCCGAGGGTGGCGAGGACGGCGGTCGGTTCGTAGCCGCAGTGCGCCATGCAGTTGGCGCAGCGCGGGTCGCGGCCCCGCCCGTAGGCGTCCCAGTCGGTCTCCTCGATGAGCTCCCGGTAGGTGGGGACGTAGCCGTCGCTCATCAGGTAGCAGGGCCGCTGCCAGCCGAAGAGGGAGTAGTTGGGGATGGCCCAGGCGGTGCAGGGGAAGTCCACCCGGCCTTCCAGGAAGTCGAGGAAGAGCGGGCTGTGGTTGAGCCGCCACCGGCGCCGGTTGCCGCCCGCGAAGGCCTTGGCGAACAGCTCGCGGGTCTGGGCGACGCCGAGGAAGTGCTCCTGGTCGGGGGCTTTCTCGTAGGCATAGGCGGGCGAGATCATCATCTCGTCCACCAGCAGCTCGTCGTTGAGGTAGTCGAGGACCTCGATGATGGTCTGCGGGGTGTCCGTGTTGAAGAAGGTCGAGTTGGTGGTGACCCGGAAGCCGCGCCGCTTGGCCTCCTTGATCGCCTCGACGGCCTCGTCGAACACGCCTTCCTTGGCGACGGAGGCGTCGTGCCGCTCGCGCAGCCCGTCGATGTGCACCGCGAAGGCGAAGTAGCGCGAGGGTTCGAATTTCTCGATGTTCTTGCGCAGCAGGACGGCGTTGGTGCAGAGGAAGACGTACTTCCTGCGTGCGGTGAGCTGCCGCACGATCTCGTCGATCTGCGGGTGCATCAGCGGTTCGCCGCCCGCGACGGACACCATGGGCGCGCCCGACTCCAGGACCGCGCCGACGGCCTGGGCGACGGGCATCCGCTGTCGGAGCACCCCGGCCGGGTGCTGGATCTTCCCGCAGCCCTCGCACTTGAGGTTGCAGGCGAAGAGCGGTTCCAGCTCGACGATCAGCGGGAACTTCTCCCGGCGGCGGAGCTTCTGGGCGAAGAGATAGGTTCCGACCCGGATGGATTGGCGGAGCGGCATGGCCATCTGGCTCACCTCCTGGGGAGCGGCAGGGAACGGTGCCATTCGTAGAAAGCCGGCAGGACGGTCCGCAGGACGCGGAAGGCCGATATTCCACCGAGCACCGTGCCGCCCCGGGCCAGTTCGCGCTCCGGGGTGTCCACGACCACCCGTACGGCGGCAACGGGGCGCGGCCCCGCGGCCAGCGCGGTGCGGAGGACGGCGGCGGACTCCATGTCGGCGGCGATCGCTCCGGTCGCGTGCAGGCGGGCACGCTCGGCGCCCCGTACGAGGTGGTCGGTGCCGGCGAGCGGTCCGGTGTGGACGGCGGTGCCGGACCGGGCGCGGCCGGCACGCCCGGCCAGGGCGCCGGCCAGGGCGGCGGTGCCCGCGCAGGGCACGCGCCCGATCCGGTCGCGGGTCTCGGCGGCGACGACCAGGTCGCCGGGGCGCATCCCCGGGGCGAGCGCCGCGCAGAAGCCGGTGGCGAGGACGGGCGTGCCGACCGCGTACGGGTCGGCCCGGCGCAGGCCGCGGAGCACGGCGCGTTCGGCGGACCGGGGGCCCATGCCGGTGCGCAGGACGGTCAGGGCGCGGGGTGCGCCGGTCCGGTCGCCGCCGCGCAGGGCAAGCCGTTCGATGGAGAGCGCGCAGGCGATCAGCAGCGTCGCGGGACCGCCGTCCTCGGCCATCAGGCGTCCCGCGGGACGGTCCGGGGCTGCCGCCCCACGGCGGTCAGGTACCGGCCGAGGGCGGTGAGCGGGAACACCAGCCGGTAGAGGTGGTAGTTGATGGAGAAGTCCCAGGGGAAGCCGGTGCCGGTGAACTGGGGTTCGTCCCAGGAGCCGTCCTCGCGCTGGGTGCGGGCGAGCCAGCCGATGCCGCGTTCGACGGCCTTCCCGTCCTCCTCGCCGGCGGCGAGCAGGGCGAGGAGGGCCCAGCCGGTCTGGGAGGCGGTGGACTCGCCGCGGGCGATCCACTCGGGGTCCGGGTAGGAGCGCAGGTCCTCGCCCCAGCCGCCGTCCTCGTTCTGGACGCTGCTGAGCCAGTCGACGGCACGGCGGATCGCGGGGTGCTCCGCGGGGACGCCGGCCGCGACGAGGGCGGGGACGGCGGAGCCGGTGCCGTAGAGGTAATTGACGCCCCAGCGGCCGAACCAGGCACCGCTCGGCTCCTGTTCGGCGAGCAGCCACGCGACGGCGCGCCGGACGCGCGGGTCGGCGGCCAGGCCCTCGGCGGCGAGCATCTCGACGACGTGCGCGGTGACGTCGGCGGACGGCGGGTCGATGACCTCGCCGAAGTCGCAGAACGGCAGCCGGTTGGGGAAGGCGCTGGTGTTGTCGGCGTCGAAAGCGCCCCAGGCGCCGTCCGCGGACTGCATGCCGAGGGTCCAGCGGACGGCGCGGCGGACGGCCCGGTCGACCCGCTCGGGCTCGGGGTGGGCGGTGCGGCGGAGGGCGAGGACGACCTCGGCGGTGTCGTCGGTGTCCGGGTAGTTGTCGTTGTGGAACTCGAACGCCCATCCGCCCGGAGGCAGTCCGGGCCGGCGGACCGACCAGTCGCCGGGGCGCAGCACCTGCTCGCCGAGCATCCAGTCGGCGGCTCTGACGAGCGCGGGGTGTCCGGCGGGCAGCCCGGCGTCGGTGAGGGCGATGGTGGCCAGGCAGGTGTCCCAGACCGGGGACTGGCAGGCCTCGATCATGCGGCTCGGACCGCCGCCGGGGCCGGGCGCGTCCTGCCAGACGGCGAACCGGTCGAGCGAGTCGAGCCCGGCGCGCAGCACGGGGTGGTCGAGGTCGTAGCCGAGCAGGTGGAGGGCGATGACCGAGTAGACGGCGGGTGGCTGGATGCCGCCCCAGCAGCCGTCGTTCTCCTGGCGTTCGACGATCCAGCGGGCGCAGGCCCGCAGCGCCGCGCGCCGCAGCGGGGGCGGCGCCACCCGGCGGTAGGCGTGCAGGAGGCGGTCCAGGCGCCGGAAGACGCGGTCCCAGCCGGTGGCGGTGGCCGCGGCGCGGCGCGGCGCGGCCGGGTCCGGGTGGAGTTCGCCGAGGGGGAAGGGGGCGGGGCGCACCGGGCGCAGGGCGGACACGACGGTGAGCGGCACGATGGTCTGCCGGGCCCAGCAGCCGAAGTCGTAGATGTTGAGCGGGAACCACTTCGGCAGGTAGATCATCTCGGGCGGCAGTTCGGGCAGCTGTTCCCAGGGCCACCAGCCGAAGAGCGCGAGCCAGATCCGGGTGAAGACGCGGGAGGCGGCGATGCCGCCGTGCTCGCGCACCCAGGCGGAGGCGGCGGCCATGTGCGGGTCCGCGGGGGCGTCGCCGGCGAGCCGGAGGGCGACGTAGGCCTCGATGGTGGCGGAGAGGTCGCCGGGACCGCCGTGGAAAGTGGCCCAGGTGCCGTCCGGGCACTGGCGGGAACGGATGAAACGGGCCGCGGCCTCGGTGGTCCGCCGGTCGCCGATGCCGAGGAACTCGCGGAGCAGCAGGTCCTCGGCGTCCATGGTGACGTTGGTCTCCAGGTCGCCCTTCCACCAGCCCTCGTCGTGCTGCCGGCCGAGCAGGTTCCGCACCGCCCGCGCGGCGGCGCGCTCGGCTGCGGCGGGGGTGTCCCGGGGACCGGGGGCGGGAGGGCGCGGGTCCGGGGTTCCGGACTCCCGGCGGGGGCCGGCGGATTCCCCGGCGGGCGCGGCGGGCGGCGCCGGGAGCGGGCCGGGCGGGCCGCCGGCCGGGAGGGCGGGGGGCCGTGGGCCCGAGCTGCCGTCGGTCGTCGCTGTCATGGCTTCCCCTTCGTGCAGTGAACGCGCTCTGCTGTGCTGGGGTGCGCACCGGCCGCCGCGCGCCGCCCGGGGAGGGCGTGCGGCGGCGGCCGGTGACAGCGGTCTATATGTGCCGGCGGTGCTCTCCGCGGACGGCCGCTCCACCGGCCGGTGGAGCGGTCGGTGGAGCGGCCGGTGGGGCGGTCGTCCCGCACGGTGCGAGCCCGGTCATTTCCGCCGCACGACCACGAAGTCCGCGAGGGCGACGAGCTGTTCGCGGACGTGCGGATCCAGGTCGACCCGGTCCAGCGCGCCGATCGCGGCGGTGTGCTGCCGCTGCGCCTCCTGAGAGGTCCAGGTGCGGCCGCCGGCCTCCTCGATGAGCGCGGCGCGCTCGGCGAACTCCGTCTCGTCGAAGTCCTCGGTGCGGTCGCTCTTGGCGTCGACGGCGAGGATGGCGGCGAGCCGGTCGGAGGCGGCTCCGCCGGCGGCGAGGGCGGCGACGACCGGCAGGGACTTCTTCCGCTGCCGCAGGTCGCTCCAGGTCTGCTTGCCGGTCGCCTCCGGGTCGCCCCAGATGCCGAGCAGATCGTCGACCGCCTGGAAGGCGAGACCGAGGTGGTGGCCGTAGGACTCCAGGCTGTCGGCGAGGTGGTCGTCGGCGCCGCCGAGGACGGCGCCGATCGAGGTGGCGCAGGCGAGCAGCGCGCCGGTCTTGTTGCCCTCCATGCGCAGGCACTCCTCGACGGTGACCCGCTCCCGGTGCTCGTAGGAGATGTCCTGGGCCTGGCCGTCGATGAGCTTGCGGGTCGCGGTGGTCAGCCGTCTCGCGGCGCGGGCCGCCTCGGGCGTGCCCATCTCCAGCAGGATCTCCCCGGCCAGGGCGAAGAGGGCGTCACCGACGAGGACGGCGAGGGCGGGGCCGTGCACCTTCCAGACGGTGTCGCGGTGGCGGCGCTGCTCGTCGCCGTCCATGAGGTCGTCGTGGAGCAGCGAGAAGTTGTGCACCAGCTCGACGGCGACGGCGCCCGGGACGCCGGTCTCCGGCGCCGCACCCGCCGCCTCGGCGGAGAGCAGCGCGAGCGCCGGGCGGACCGCCTTGCCGCCGTCGCCCTCGGCGGGGCGGCCCTCGGCGTCGATCCAGCCGAAGTGGTAGGCGGCGACGGTGTCCATGGGCGGTGCGAGCCGGGCCACGGCGGCCCGCAGCACCGGCGTGGCGAGCGTCCGTCCGCGCAGCAGCAGCGCGGGGACGTCCGCGGTGTCGATGGCGGGTTGCGCCGTGTTCACTGTCTCTCCTTCGGTTCCTCTGCGGTCGTGGGTGCCGGGCCGCGCGTCTGCCCGCTCTGTCTCCGGGGGCCGCGCCCCCGGGGCCGGCACGGGGTGCGCGGGCCGGGGGGTCGCGGCGTGGGATGTGCCGGTCATGCGGCCCTGCCTTCCTGGGTGCGTGCCCGCGGCGTGCGCCCCGGGGACGGGGCGGGTGGGGCGGTGAAGGCCGCGGTGCCGGCCGCCCCGGGCGGTCCGGGGAGCCGGGCGGCGGTACGGGCTGCCGTGCGGTGCCGGTGCTCCGTCCCGTGGCGTGGTGTCGGCATCAGGCAGCCTCCTGCTGGGGGTCCACCCGGCCGGGGCCCGGGGGCGGGTCCGGGTGGGTGCGGACGGTGCGGAGGTGGCGCAGGGCCGCGGCGGCGGCGGTGGCGCCGCTGCGGGCCGCGCCCTCCATCGTGGCGGGCCACCCGGTGGCGGTCCATGCCCCCGCGAGTTGGAGGCCGGGGACGCGGGTGCGGGCGGGCGGGCGGAGCCGTCCGGTGCCGGGGGCGGGGTCGAAGGTGGCGGCGCGCTCGCGGGTGACGAAGAAGTCGGCGACCCGCGCGTTCCGGGCGCCGGGCAGCAGCCGCTCCAGCTCGGGCAGGAAGCGGCGGCGGAGCTCCGCGACGGGCAGGTCGATGATGTCTCCGGCGGCCGACTGCGACAGGGCGAGGTACTGGGCGCCGCCGGTGAGCCCGGAGGGCTCCGTCCGGTCGAAGACCCATTGGACGGGGCTGCCCAGCGCGGCGAGGAAGGGGCGGCGCAGCACCCTGCGATCGTAGACGACATGGA
Source organism: Streptomyces xinghaiensis S187 (assembly GCF_000220705.2). Lineage (GTDB taxonomy): Bacteria > Actinomycetota > Actinomycetes > Streptomycetales > Streptomycetaceae > Streptomyces > Streptomyces xinghaiensis. The sequence goes on from NZ_CP023202.1 coordinate 1,027,307, forward strand.
CGTTGAGGATCGGCGCGGTCCCGATGTCCAGCAGCCGCCCGGGGTCGTCCAGGGCACCGTCGGGCAGCAGCCGGTGTGCCTCGTCGTGCGGGACGGCGAGGACGACGGTGTCGGCGCGCAGCGTCTCCGGGCCGCCCGGTGCGGTGACGGCGACCCGCCAGCCGCCGGAGCCCGCGCCCCGGCGGTGCAGCGCGCGGGCGCGGGTGCGGAGCAGGACGCGCACGCCGGCGCCCTCCAGGGCCCGGCGGGTGCGGGTGTCGTGGAGTTCGCCGAGCGGCACCCGGGCCCGGCCGATGTCCGCCGCGCCCGGTGCGGAGAGCAGTCCGGTGCGGAAGACCATGGCGGCCAGGGCCAGGGACGCCCGGTCGGCGGGGGCGTTGAGGGTGGCGACGCCGATGAGGTCCCACAGCGCCTCCACCGCGCGCGGGGACTGGCCCTGCCGGCGGAGCCAGCCGCCGAAGTCGGTGCCGTCGAGCGCCGGATCGGCGGGGTCGAGGCGGCGCAGGGCGAGCGCGGCGCGGGCGGCCGCGGCGCGTTCGGCCGGGGAGAGGTGCGGATAGCGGGCGAGGGAGCCGGCGAGGTGGAGCGGTACGGGCAGGGCGGAGCGGCGCAGCCGTCCGGCGCGGTTCCGGGCGGCGTCGAGGACGGGCACGTCGAGGCGGTGCTGGACGGGCGCCAGGCCGGCGGCCCCGACGCGCTCCAGGAGCGCGCGGTAGGCGGTGCAACAGCGCAGGTGGACGTGCTGGCCGTTGTCGGCGGTGAGGTCCCCGGCCGGGGAGGAGCGGCGGAAGGAGAAGGCGAGCCCGCCGAGGCGCGGCCGGGCCTCGGTGAGGGTGACGCGGACACCGGCGTCGGCGAGGGCGAGGGCGGCGGCCGTGCCGGCGATGCCGCCGCCGACGACGACGGCGGTCCGCCCGGCGGCACGGTACGGGCCGGGGCCGCCGGCGGGCGCGGCGGGGCCGGGCCGGGGCGGGGACGGTTCGGGAACCGGCGGGCGCATCAGGCGCGGCCTCCGGCCCGGCCGGCCCGGTGGCGGGCGGTGCGGCGGGTGATGTGCCGGGCGTCCAGGCCGGACAGGCCGCGCACGGCGACGTACGCCTTCTCGGGTGCGGGCAGGGAGACCCGGCCGTGCAGGACGGCCTCGGGGTCGCGGGCGATGCGGTCCAGCAGCCGGCGGTAGATGCCGGCCATGGCGGCGACGCAGGCGCCGCTGCGCCGGTCGAGGAGCGGCAGCAGCCGGAAGCCCTCGGTGAACAGGGCGCGGGCGCGCCGCGCCTGGTAGTGGACGAGGCCGGTGAAGTCGGCGCCGGCCGGCGGCACGGGGGTGTGGAAGCCGGCGGCGCAGCCGAACTTGGCGAGGTCGTCGGCGGGGAGGTAGAGGCGGCCGTGGGCGGCGTCCTCGCGGATGTCCCGGAGGATGTTGGTGAGTTGGAGGGCGAGGCCGAGGGTGTCGGCGTACTCGGGGGCGCGTTCGGTCTCGCGGGCGCCGTGGCCGTGGGGGCTCGTGACCCCGAATACGCCGAGGGACAGCCGGCCGATCGTGCCGGCGACCCGGCGGCAGTACGTCCGGAGGTCGTCCCAGGTGTCGTAGGTCTCGCCGCGCACGTCCATCAGGACGCCGTCGATGAGTTCGTCGAGCGCGGCCAGGGGGATCGGGAAACGCTCGGCGGCGTGGGCGAGGGCGACGGCGACGGGGTCGGTGTCGTCGGTACGGACGCCGCCGTCGCGCACCCGTGCGAGGAGGGCGCGGGTGTCGTCCAGGCGGGCGAGCTTGGCGGACGCGGGGAGGTCGCCGTCGCCGATGTCGTCGACGCGGCGGGAGAAGGCGTACAGCGCCGACATGGCCTGCCGTTTGCCGGGGGGCAGCAGGCGGATGCCGTAGGCGAAGTTGCGGGCCTGGTGCCCGGTGACGGTCTCGCAGTAGCGGTAGGCGGCGAGCACCGGCGCCGGTACGGAAGCGGACGCGGGTGCGGAGGCGGACGGGGTCACGGTCCGGCTCACCCCTCTCTTCGCAGTGTGGCGGCCGCCGCGCGCAGGAGGGCGGTTCGGGTGGGCCTGGGCGGTCCGGGCAGGACGTCGTGGCCGGCGGCGGCGATGGCGGCCAGCGCCGCCCTGCCGCCCGCCACGAAGCCGGCGAGCAGCAGCTTGAGGCGTCCGGAGACGCTCCCCACGAGCGGTGCGCCCTCGTCGAGCAGGGCGCGGGCGCGGTCGGCCTCGTGGCGGACCAGGGCGCGCACCCGCGCGTCGCCGGTGGGGCGGCGCAGATCGTCCTCCCGGACGCCGAAGCGCTCCATGTCCTCGGCGGGGAGGTAGACGCGGCCGCGGGCGAGGTCCTCGGCGACGTCCTGGAGGTGCTCGGTGATCTGCAGGGCGGTGCAGACGGCGTCGGAGCGGCGGACGCGTTCGGGGCTGGTCGTGCCGGTGACGGCGAGGACGAGCCGGCCGACGGGGTTGGCGGAGAGTTCGCAGTAGGCCAGCAGGTCCTCGTAGCGGGGGCAGCGGTGGACGTGCTGGTCCCGGCGGTTGGCGGCGATGAGGTCGAGGAACGGCCCGGGGGTGAGCCGGTGGCGGCGCACGGCCGGGGCGAGGGCGCGGAGCAGGGGGTGGCGCGGGCTGCCGCCGGGCGTGAAGACGCGGCGGAGGTCGGTCTCGACGGCGTCGAGCAGGGCGAGCCGGTCGCCGTCGGCGCCCGGGCCGGCGCCGAGCAGGACGGCGTCCGTCCCGCCGGGGGCGAGGTCGCCGTCGCCGATGTCGTCGACGAGGCGCGCGTAGCCGTAGACGGCCATGAGGTCGGCGCGCCAGGTGCGGGGCAGGAAGAACGGGGCGACGGGGAAGTTCTCGTGCGCGGCCTTCTCCAGCACGGCCCCGGAGTGCGGTTCCGTGCCGGCGGTCACCGGGGCCCGCCCGGTGCCCGGCACACGGCGCCGCGGGCGGCGGGCGGCGGGGTGCGCCGCGGGACGGCGGCGTCCCGGAGCTGAGGGGTTCCCGTAGCCATGGCCGTCACATCCCCTGTTCTACACCGTCCACCCAGAACATACGATTTCGGACACGCCGCACGGGGGACGCGCCCCGGCGCCGTACGCGCGGGCCGATGGCGCGGCGTTTGGGAGGACTTGCCCGTGAATCGGCGCCGCCCAGCCTAGGCGATGCGGGCCCGGGCGGCGCACCGTGGCCGGTGGTGGCGCGGGGCGTTTCGCCCGGGGCGCGGGGGGCGGGTCGGGTCCGGCGGAGCGGGGGGCGCCGGACCGCCGGACCGCCGGGTCCTCCACCCGTCCGGATGTCAGCCGAAGAGGCCGGCCGCGACCATGCGCACGGTGCGGTCGGTGAGGGTTTCCCACTGCCCGGCCGGGAGCCCGGCGAGCGGCCCGTCGAGGAGGAGCTGGGCCAGGCCGTGCACGGCGGCCCAGGCCGCGATCTCCGCGCCCGGGCGGGCCGCCGGCGGCATCCGCCCGGCGGCGACGGCCGCGTCGAGCGTGTCGGTGAGCACCCGGAAGGCGCTGTACCGGGGCTCGTCACCGGGCGGGGCGGACCCCGCGAAGGCCGCCCGGACGCCGTCGGCCCCGGGCGCGTCGGCCGGGATGCGCCGGAAGGCCGTGCGGTAGAGGCCGGGGTTCTCGACGGCGAAGCGGACGTAGCCGCGGCCGATGGCGGCCAGCCGGCGCTCGGCCTCCTCGCCCGGGTCGGGGAGCGGCGGCACCTCGCGCACCGCTTCCAGCATGAAGACCGCCAGCGCCTGCTGGCCGCGGGCCTTCACCTGCCAGAGCAGGTCGCCGTGGCCGGAGAAGTGCCGGTAGGCGGCGGTGGGCGAGACCCCGACGCGGCGGGCCGCCTCGCGGAGGACGACCCGTTCGGGACCGCCTTCGACGGCGAGTTCGACGGCGGCGCCGATCAGCGCGTTCCGCAGATCGCCGTGGTGATAACCGGTCTTGCCGCCGCTGCCTTTCGCCATGCCTTCATCCTGCCCCATGTTGACAGCAGTAACATCCTCTGCCACCTTGCATGTTAATGCCGTAAACATCGGAGGGGGATTCCCGTGTTCGACCGCATCGCCGAGTTGGCCCTGCACCGGGCCAGGCTCGTCCTGACCGTCACCGCGGTGGCGGTGGTCGCCATGGCGGCGCTGGGCTTCGGCGCCTTCGGCAAGCTGCTCAGCGGCGGCTTCGACGATCCGGCCTCACCGTCGAGCCGCGCGCAGGTGCTGATCGACGAGGAGTTCGGCGGAGAGCCCGGCCTGCTGCTGCTCGTCCGCGCGGACGGCGGCCGCATCACCGCACCCGCCGCCGAGCGCGCGGGCCGGGACCTCGCCGCCGCGCTGCGCCAGGAACCGGGGGTCTCGGGCGTCGTGTCCGCCTGGGACGAGGGGGGTTCGGCGCTCGTCTCCCGCACCGGCGACCAGGCGCTGGTCGCCGCCCGGGTCGAGGGGGACAACTCCGAGGCCGGCGAGCGCACCGCGGAACTCGTCGAGCGCTACACCGGCGACCGGGGCCCGGTCTCCGTGGAGGCCGGCGGACGGGAGGCGGTCGGCCACGACATCTCCGGGCAGGTCTCCCGGGACCTCGCCCTGGCCGAGGCCGTCGCCGTGCCCGTGACGCTCGTGCTGCTCGTCCTCGCCTTCGGCAGTCTGGTGGCCGCCCTGCTGCCGCTGGTCATCGGGGTGATCGCGGTCTTCGGCACCTTCGCCGAGCTCTTCGTGCTGGGCAGCGTCACCGAGGTCTCGGTCTTCGCCGTGAACATCACCACCGCCCTCGGCCTCGGGCTGGGCATCGACTACGCGCTGCTGCTGGTCAGCCGGTTCCGGGAGCAGCTCGCCGCCGGCGCGGAGATCCCCGAGGCGCTGCACCGCACCGTGCGGACCGCGGGCCGCACCATCGCCTTCTCCGCGGCCACCGTGATCGCCGCGCTCGCCGCCCTGCTGCTCTTCCCGCCGTACTTCCTGCGCTCCTTCGCCTACGCGGGCATCGGCGTGGTGGCCATCGCGGCCGTCGCGGCGCTCTTCGTCGTCCCCGCGCTGCTCGCCGTGCTGGGCCACCGGGTGGCCCGCAGCCGCTTCCCGTGGGCGCGGGGCGGCGGCGCGCACTCCGCCGTCTGGGGCCGGCTCGCGGCCGTGGTGATGCGCCGCCCCGCGCTGACCGCGCTGCCGGTGCTCGCCCTGCTGCTGGTCTCGGCCGCCCCGCTCCTCGGGGTCACCTTCGGCACCCCCGACGAGCGGGTGCTGCCCGAGGACGCCCAGAGCCGCCGGGTCGCGGCAGCGCTGGACCGGGACTTCCCGGCGGGCGACCGGGAGGCGCTGCGGATCGTCCTGGACGGGGCCGTACCGCGGCAGGAACTCAGCGGCTACGCACGGGAGGTGGCCGCGCTGGACGGCGTCACCCGGGTCACCACCGCCGGCGGCTCCTACGCCGGGAGCGGCGCCGGTGCGGACGCGGCCGCCGCCGGGCCGGGGAACCCTGCGCTCGGCCGGCCCGGAGTCCAGCAGCTCACCGTCGTCCACGCCCTGGAGCCCCGGTCGGACGACGCCCAGGACCTGGTCCGGGCCGTCCGGGCCGTGGAGGCACCGCCGGGAGCGGAGGCGCTGGTCGGCGGCGAGGACGCACGGCTCGTGGACGCCAAGCACGCGATCGGCTCCCGGCTCCCGGCCGCCGCCGGACTGATCGCCGTCACCACCTTCGTCCTGCTGTTCCTCTTCACCGGCAGCGTCGTCCAGCCGCTGCGGGCCCTGCTGCTCAACGCGCTCAGCCTCGGGGCGGCCCTGGGCGCCATGGTGTGGATCTTCCAGGACGGCCATCTGGCGGGGCTGCTGGGCTTCACCCCGCAGCCGACCGACACCTCGATGACCGTCCTGCTGTTCTGCGTCGCCTTCGGCCTCTCCATGGACTACGAGGTCTTCCTCGTCAGCCGCATCAAGGAACTGCGGGACGCGGACCCGGAGGCCGCCCCGGCCGCCGCCGTCACCGGCGGGCTGGCCCGCACCGGGCGGATCGTGTCCATGGCCGCCGGCCTGCTGGCCGTGAGCTTCTTCGCCTTCGGCACCGGCGAGGTCAGCTTCATCCAGATGTTCGGACTCGGCACCGGACTCGCCATCCTCATCGACGCCATCGCCGTACGGGGCGTCCTGGTACCGGCCGCCATGCGGCTGCTGGGCCGGTCGGCCTGGTACGCGCCCGCGCCGCTGCGCCGGCTGCACCGGCGGATCGGGCTGACGGAGGGCGAGGCGCCGCCCGGGCCCGGGGCCGCCGGGGAGTCCCGTCCGCTCACGGGGGTGCGGACGGGCTGACACGGCGGAGCCCCCGCCGGGACGGTGAACCGTCCCGGCGGGGGCTCCGTGGTGCGCGGGGGCGGTGTCCGGGCTACTTCGCGGACTCCTTCTCGTACGCCTTGATGACCTCGTCGGTCGGCCCGTCCATGCGGAGCTTGCCGCTCTCCAGCCACAGCACCCGCTCGCAGGTGTCGCGGATGGACTTGTTGTTGTGGCTGACCAGGAAGACCGTGCCGGCCTCCTTGCGCAGCTCGCGGATACGGGCCTCGGAGCGCTTCTGGAACTTCCGGTCACCGGTGGCCAGGGCCTCGTCGATCATCAGGACGTCGTGGTCCTTGGCCGCGGCGATGGAGAAGCGCAGCCGGGCCGCCATGCCGGAGGAGTACGTGCGCATCGGCAGGGTGATGAAGTCGCCCTTCTCGTTGATCCCGGAGAAGTCGACGATGTCCTGGTAGCGCGTGCGGATCTGCTCGCGGGACATGCCCATCGCCAGGCCGCCGAGTATGACGTTCCGCTCACCGGTGAGGTCGTTCATCAGGGCCGCGTTGACGCCCAGCAGGGACGGCTGGCCGTCGGTGTAGACCTTGCCGCGCTCGGCGGGCAGCAGCCCGGCCACGGCCTTCAGCAGGGTGGACTTGCCGGAGCCGTTGGAGCCGATCAGGCCGATGGCCTCGCCGCGGTAGGCGGTGAAGGAGACGCCCTTCACGGCGTGCACCTCCCGCATCCCGGCCGGGGCCTTGCGGCGGATCAGCCGGTTGAGGGCGGCGGTGGCGCTGCCCTTGCCGCGCGGGCCGCCGTTGACCCGGTAGACGATGTGGAGATCGTCCGCGATGACGGTGGGCACGCGCGATGCGGGGACGCCACCGGCGTGGGTTTCGCTGTGCTGCTCAGCCACGGCCGTAACGCTCCTCAGCCTTCCAGAAGTAGATGAACCCGCCGATGCCGGCGAGCAGAGCCCAGCCGAGGGCGAGGGCCCAGACGTGGCTGGGCAGGTTCTCCGAGCCATAGCCGTCGATCAGCGCGAAGCGCATCAGGTCCATGTAGACGGCGGCGGGGTTGGCCAGCATCACCTCGCCGAACCAGCTCGGGATCTGTTCCGCCCGTTCCAGGATGTAGCTCAGGGGGAACATCACGCCGGAGGCGTACATCCAGGTGCGGGTGAGGAAGGGCATCAGCTGGGCCAGGTCCGGGGTCTTGGCGCCAAGTCTGGCCATGACCATGGCCAAACCGGAATTGAAGACGAACTGCAACAGCAGAGCCGGGAGCACCAGGAGCCACGACAGCCGCGGATAGTGGCCGAAAGCGACCAGGATCCCCACCAGAACGATCATGGAGAACATGAGCTGCTGGAGCTGCTGGAGCGAGAAGGAGATCGGGAGCGAGGCCCGGGGGAAGTGCAGTGCCCTCACCAGCCCGAGGTTCCCCGAGATCGACCGGACACCGGCCATCACGGAGCTCTGGGTGAAGGTGAAGACGAAGACGCCGGTCACCAGGAAGGGGATGTAGACGTCGTCGTCCAGACCGCCCCGTGCACCGAGCAGCATGCCGAAGATGAAGTAGTACACCGCCGCGTTCAGCAGCGGTGTCGCCACCTGCCAGATCTGGCCCAGCTTCGCCTGGCTGTACTGGGCGGTCAGCTTGGCCTGCGAGAAGGCGAGGATGAAGTGGCGCCGTCCCCACAGCTGCCGGACGTACTGCAGCAGAGAGGGCCGGGCCCCGCTCACCGTCAGTCCGTACTTCGCGGCGAGCTCGGCCGGGGACAGGCCGTCGTCGGGGGAAGGCGGGGCGCTCACCGCGACCGCACCCTTGTGCGATGTCGTCTCACTCACAAGTGGAAACTTTCGCTCTCTAGATACGCAGCCAGAAGGAACAACGCAGCCATGTGGGGCCGACCCCGGCTCGGCCCGGTCCCCGGGATACGTCCGATGCTCTCAGGGGTAGAGCTTGTCAGATGATGGGAGGCCGGCCCAGTCGGGTCAGGCGCCATACCGTACGCCACTTCATGGGACGGCGCGGTCCGCAGGGTGACCGCCAGCCTTCGGCGAAGCCCCCGAACCAGGCGCGCAGGGCCGGGCCGGACGGGCGGCGCACGAGGGTGAGCAGCAGCCACACCCCCAGATACAGCGGTATGAGCGGCAGCGGGAGGTTGCGGCGGGCCAGCCAGACCCGGTTGCGGGCCACCATGCGGTGGTAGACCGCGTGCCGGCTGGGGGCCGTGGTGGGGTGGAAGAGCACCAGGTCGGACCGGTAGTCGATCATCCAGCCGGCGTCCAGGGCCCGCCAGGCGAGGTCGGTCTCCTCGTGGGCGTAGAAGAAGTCGTCCGGCAGTCCGCCGACCTGCTGGAAGACGGCCGTGCGGACCGCGTTGGCGCCGCCCAGGAAGGTGGTCACCCGGGAGGAGCGCATCGGGTCGGAGGCGCGCAGCCGGGGGACGTGACGGCGCTGGGTGACCCCGGTGTCGGGGTCGGCGATCCGGAAGCTGACGATGCCCAGCTCCGGGTCGGCGGCGAAGGCCCGCCGGCAGAGTTCGGCCGTGTCGGAGTTCGGCAGCAGGCCGTCGTCGTCGAGGAAGAGCAGGACGTCGACGTCGCGGCCGCCGGGCCCGAAGGCCTCGATGCCGACGTTGCGCCCGGCGGGGATGCCGACGTTCTCGGGCAGCTCGATGGTCCTGACGGTCAGGTCGGGCACCGTCAGCTCGGGCAGCGGCGAGCCGTTGCCCACGACCACGACCTCGATCGGGTCGCCGTCCTGCTTGGCGACCGAGTCGAGGAGCGCGCGCAGCTCCTCGGGGCGGTTGCCCATGGTGAGGACCACCGCCCCGAGCCTCATCGCGGGGGCGCTCACTTCAGCCTGCTGGAGGCCAGGACGGACACGAGGTGGAGCAGCGTCTGCAGCATCGCGATGCCGGCCAGCACGGCGACCCCGAGCCGGGAGAAGAACAGGTCGTCCCGGACCGCGTCGAGGACCGCCAGCGCCAGGATCAGCAGGGACGCCTCGACGCCGAGCACGAGCCGGTGGAACTTGAGCGCCGCGGCCGCCCGGCGGGCCAGCGCCATACCGGACGAGCGCGGCTCGGACGCCGCCTCCTTGACGGGCGGCAGTCCGCCCTGGTGGCGGGCGACGCCGACGAGGTCCGTCTCGGCCTTGATCAGGACGGCGCCGAGGGCGGCCAGGGTGCCGAGGAACGCCCACAGCCAGTCGATGCGCCCCTCGCCCCACAGGTCGGCGGCGCGCAGCCCGAAGCCGACGAGCACGGCGGCGTCGCACAGATAGGCGCCGACCCGGTCGAGGTAGACCCCGCCGAGGGAGAACTGCTTCTTCCAGCGGGCCACCTCGCCGTCGACGCAGTCCAGCAGCAGGTAGAGCTGGACCGCCAGCACGCCGAGCACGGCACCGGTGATCCCCGGCACCAGCAGGGCCGGGGCGGCGAGGACACCGAAGACGGTCATCACGTAGGTCAGCTGGTTGGGCGTGACCCGCGTGTTCACCAGGTGCCGGTCCACGCGCAGCGAGAGTTCGCGCATGTAGAGCCGGCCGGCCCAGTGCTCGCCGCTCCGCCGGTCCTTCACGCCCGGGGGGTGAACGACCGGGCGGAGTTCAGCTACTGATGGCTTTGGCATAGTCGGCGTAAGCGTCCCTGATCTGGTCGGTGGAGAGGTTCCGGTGCTCCAGGATCGTGTAGCGCCCGGGGCGGGTCTTGGGCGCGAACTCCACGGCCTTGACGAACTCCTCGTCGGTGAAGCCGATCTCGCCGGGGAGCACCGGCAGACCGTGCCGCCTCAGCACCTCGACCATGTGCGCGGACTGCTCGCGGGCGCCGCGCAGATGCATCGCGAAGGCGGCGCCGAGCCCGCACTGCTCGCCGTGGGCGGCGGCGCGCTTGGGGTAGAGCAGGTCGAGGGCGTGGTTGATCTCGTGGCAGGCGCCGGAGGCCGGCCGGCTGTCGCCGGCGACCGACATGGAGATGCCGGTCATGACCAGGCCCTCGGCGAGCACGGTGAGGAAGTCGTCGTCCCCGCAGCCGCCGGGGTGGCGCAGCACCGCCTCGCCGGACTGCCGGGCCATGGCGGCGGCCAGGCCGTCGATCTGCTCGCCGGTCTCCCGGTGGGAGAGCTCCCAGTCGGCGACGGCGGAGATGTTGGAGATCACGTCGCCGACGCCGGAGCGGACGAAGCGGATCGGGGCCTCGCGGATCACATCGAGGTCGATGACGATCGCGATGGGGTTGGGCACCCCGTAGGAGCCGCGGCCCGCGTCGTTGTCGAGGGTGGCGACCGGCGAGCAGAGACCGTCGTGCGAGAGGTTCGTCGCGACGGCGACCAGCGGGAGGCCGATCCGCGCCGCGGCGAACTTCGCACAGTCGATGATCTTGCCGCCGCCCATGCCGACGACCGCGTCGTAGTGGCCGGACTTCATGGCGTCGGCCAGCTTGATCGCCTCGTCGAGGGTGCCGCCGCCGACCTCGAACCAGGCCGCTCCGGGCAGCGCCGGCGCGAACCGCTCGCGCAGCGCCGCCCCGGAGCCGCCGCTGATCGCGATGGCCAGCTTGCCGGAGGCGGAGATCCGCTGGTCGACGAGGAGCCCCGCCAGGTCGTCCAGTGCGCCGGCGCTGATGTCGACGACGACCGGGGACGGAATGAGACGGGTCAGTACCGGCACGCGATCTCCCGTCCACGGGCGAGGTCGTCGTGGTTGTCGATCTCGACCCACCGGACATCGCCGATCGGGGCGACGTCGATCTTGAAGCCGCGGTTGACCAGCTCCTGGTAGCCGTCCTCGTAGTAGAGGTCGGGGTCCTTCTCGAAGGTGGTCTTCAGCGCGTCGGCCAGCTCGGCGGCGGCCTCGGCCTCGATCAGGGTGACGCCGATGTACTCGCCGGTGGCCTCGGCGGGCTCCATGAGCTTGGTGATGCGCCGGACGCCCTTCTCGGGGTCCGTGATGACCTTCATCTCCTCGTCGGCGAGGGACTTCACCGTGTCGAGGGCGAGGATGATCTTCTGCCCCTGCCCGCGGGCGGCGAGCAGGGTCTTCTCGACGGAGACCGGGTGCACGGTGTCGCCGTTGGCGAGGATCACGCCCTGGCCGAGGACGTCACGGGCGCACCAGAGGGAGTAGGCGTTGTTCCACTCCTCGGCCTTGTCGTTGTCGATCAGGGTGATCTTGACGCCGTACTTCTTCTCCAGGGCCTCCCGGCGCTCGTACACGGCCTCCTTGCGGTAGCCGACGACGATGGCGACCTCGGTCAGGCCGACCTCGGCGAAGTTGCCCAAGGCGATGTCGAGGACGGTGGTGGCCTCGGGGTTGTCCGCGGGGCCCACCGGCACCAGAGCCTTGGGCAGGGTGTCGGTGTAGGGGCGCAGACGCCGTCCGGCGCCGGCTGCCAGCACGAGGCCGATCATGCGGGTTCTCCTGTTTCGTCGTGTACGGCGGGTGCTCCGGAGGAGACCCAGAAGCGGATGCTCTCGATGAGCACCGCGAGCGCGATGACCGCGGCCAGGGCGGTCAGCGCGATGGTGAAACCTGTGGCGGGGAGGAGGGCGGCGGCGGCCGTGACCGCGAGGACCCGTCCCTCCTGTCCCCCGACCGCCCGTACCAGCCAGGCCGGCGGGGCGCCGGTGCCGCCGCGGATGCGGTACACCGTGTCGTAATGATGATAGGCCGCGGCCGCCACCAGCCCGAACGCCGCGGGCAGGGCGCCGTCCGTCTCCGCGCGGGCCGCCAGCACCAGGATGGTGCCGTACTCGGCCGTGCGGAAGAGCGGGGGGACGAGCCAGTCGAGGGGACCGGTGAACGGGCGGGCGACGGCGAGGCCGGACAGGGCCGCGTAGCCGAGGGCCGCGACGGCCGGCCAGGGGCCGCCGGACGGGGTGAACGAGGCCGTGAGCAGGATCAGCGCCGTGGCGAGCAGGGCCGCGGCGGGCGCGCCGAGGAGGGCGGGCAGCGCCCGGGCCGGGGCCCGCAGGGCGCGGGCGGCCGCCTCGGCGAGCGGTCCGGAGTCGGCGAGGTCGGCCAGGGCCCGCCCGGCGCGGGCGGTGCGGGGGCCGCGGCGGGCGAGGGAGCGCAGCAGCCGTCCGGCGGTGGTGTAGCAGGCGGCGAGCGCGCAGCCGACGAGCAGGACGGTGAAGACGGTGCGGGGGGTGGTGAGCGCCGTCAGGACGGCGATCAGCGCCCAGCGCTCACCGATGGGCAGCACGATCATGCGGCGGACCCAGACGGTCCAGCCGACGCTGTCGAGCCTGCCGGAGATCGCGGCGGCGGGGCTGGTGTTGCCGGGGGCGTCGTGGTCGGCCTCGTTGAAGGCGAAGTCGACGACGTGCCGCACGGTCTGCAGGATCATCGCCGCCAGCGCGAGGGCCCAGACGTCGTCACCGCCCCGGGCCGCGCCGAGCGCCAGGCCCGCGTAGAAGGCGTACTCCTTGGCCCGGTCGAAGGTGGCGTCGAGCCAGGCGCCGAGCGTGGAGTACTGGAGCGAGTAGCGGGCGAGCTGGCCGTCGGTGCAGTCGAGGACGAAGGAGAAGAGGAGCAGCAGCCCGGCGGCGGCGAAGCCGGGGCGGGTGCCCGTCGCGGCGCAGCCGGCGGCGATCAGCGCGGTGATCAGCGAGGCGGTGGTGACCTGGTTCGGCGTGAGGCCGCGGCGGGCGCACCAGCGGGCGAGATAGCGGGAGTAGGGGCTGACGAAGAAGGTGGTGAAGAAGCCGTCGCGGGCCTTCACGGCGGTACGCAGCCGCACCTGCTCGTCGTCCGTCTCCGCGAGGGCGGCGAGGGCCTGTTCGCGTTCCCGGGGGCCTTCGGGCACGGTGGCGGTCAGCACGCCGAGTTCGGGCCGGTGGACCCGCTCCCCGGCGGCGGCGAGCGCGGCGGCGGCCGCGTCGGGGACGGAACCGGCCGTCGCCCGGGGGACGGCGCCCTCCCCGGCGGGAGGCGCGGCCGGCCCGGCCGGGGGCGCGGCGAGGGCGCGCAGCAGGGCCGCCCGGGCGGCGGGCTGTGCCGTGACGGCGCCGGGGACCGCGGCCGCCGGGAAGCGGGGGTCGGTCAGCGCCAGCCGCAGCGCGTGCCGGTGGGCGACGAGGCGGGTGTCCACCACGGCCACGCGCTCCCCGGCGGGTACGGCGCCGGCCCGGGCGGCCAGCTCGCCGTCGTCCGCCGCCGTGACCACGGTGAAGCCCAGCGCGCGGAGGTCACTCGGCAGTTGCTCCCCGGTGACCGGCGGACCGGTGAGGATGGCGGTCGACAGACGAACTCACTCCTTGGCAACTGGCATGACCGGGGCGCGGCACACGGGGGCCGCGGGCAGGCTCCACCCGGCTGCTCACCGTGGGTGGCACGTCGGCAGAGGCTATCCGATCGGCGGAAGCCGCCGTTCATCGGCCGTTTACCCGTGGCCGGACGGGGGCAGGCACTTCCGGCCATCCCGGCCATCCCGGTCATGCGAAGCCTCCCGGGCCGCCGGCTGCGGGCGCCTCCGGTCCGGCCCGGCCCCGCCCTCCTCCCGGGCCGGGGGACACCGGGCGCGGCGGCCCGTCGCCGGCCGGAGCCGCGGGCGCGAACGCGCAGGCCGGAGACGATGACAACGGTGTTCGGTGCCATGTTTGCGGATACCCCCGGCCCGTAGTTCACTGGCCGGACGGCACGGCGGGGAGGGCCGCCGGCGCGCGGACGGAGGGCGGTTCGATGGGGGCAGGACACGGCCACGGGCCGGTCGGCGGTGCCTCGCCGGCCCGTACGGGCACCGCCGCCGCGGCGCACCGGGGCCGGCTGCGCATCGCCCTGGGGCTGACCCTGACGGTGCTGTTCGCCCAGCTGGCGGGCGGGCTGATCACCGGCTCCCTCGCCCTGCTGGCGGACGCCGGGCACATGGCCACGGACGTCGTCGGGCTCGCCATGGCGCTGCTGGCCATCCGCTTCGCCAACCGCCCGGCGAGCGAGCAGCGCACCTTCGGCTACGCGCGCGCCGAGATCCTCGCCGCGCTCGCCAACTGCCTGCTGCTGTTCGGGGTCGGCGGCTTCGTGCTGTACGAGGGCGTGGAGCGGCTGTTCCGGCCCACCGGGGTGGAGGGCGGGCTCGCCGCCGTGTTCGGCGGGATCGGCCTGGTGGCGAACGTCATCTCGCTGCTGGTGCTGATGCGCGGGCAGCGCGAGAGCCTCAATGTCCGGGGGGCCTTCCTGGAGGTGCTGGCGGACACCCTGGGCTCCGTCGCCGTGATCGTCTCGGCCCTGGTGATCACCGTCACGGGGTGGCAGCGGGCGGACGCGGTGGCCTCGCTCGTGATCGGCCTCATGGTGGTGCCGCGCGCGTGGAAGCTGCTGCGGGAGGCGGTGGACGTGCTGCTGGAGGCGGCACCGCGCCATGTGGACATGGCCTCGGTGCGGGAGCACATGCTCGCCCAGCCGGGCGTGGAGGACGTGCACGACCTGCATGTCTGGACGATCACCTCGGGGCTGCCGGTGCTGTCGGCGCACGTGGTGGTCAGCCCGGAGGTGCTGGACGCGCTGGGCTACGAGAAGCTCCTGCACGAGCTGCAGGGCTGCCTGGACCGGCACTTCGACGTGGAGCACTGCACCTTCCAGCTGGAGCCGGGCGGGCACGCGGAGCACGAAGCGGGCCTGTGCCACTGAGGCCGTCGAGGGCCGCTGAGGCCGGCTCCCCGTCCTCCGTCTTCTCCGCGTCGCGTCCGCCTCTCCTCGTGCCGTCCGCCCGGCGCGGGACCGGCACACACCGGGATACCCCGTCAAGAGGTGGCAAGTGGCCCTTTGGGGCATCATTCGGGTGTACCTCCGGATACCCGGCGAAGCGGACCGCCCGGTCCGTACGGCAGACTGGTTCGTCGTAGCCGAACCGAAGGATGGCCATGCCGACCACACCAGCCACGACGGCTGAGACCCGCTCCCAGCGCCCCGCCGGGGCAGCGGGACCGGTGCCGGGGGGCACCGCTGAACCGATCATGCTCGAACTGGTCGACGAGAGCGGTGTGACCACCGGCACCGCGGAGAAGCTCTCCGCGCATCTGCCGCCCGGCCGGCTGCACCGGGCCTTCTCGGTCTTCCTCTTCGACTCCGCGGGGCGGCTGCTCCTCCAGCAGCGGGCGCTGGGCAAGTACCACTCCCCCGGTGTGTGGTCCAACACCTGCTGCGGACACCCGTACCCCGGCGAGGCGCCGTTCGCGGCGGCCGCCCGGCGCACCGCCGAGGAGCTGGGGGTCTCACCGTCGCTGCTGTGCGCGGCGGGCACGGTCCGCTACAACCACCCGGACCCCGCCTCGGGGCTGGTGGAGCAGGAGTTCAACCATCTCTTCGTCGGCCTGGTCCAGGACGAGCCGCGGCCGGACCCGGAGGAGGTCGGCGAGACGGCTTTCGTCACCGCCGCCGAACTGGAACGGCTGCACCGGGAGCGGACGTTCTCGGCCTGGTTCCCGACCGTTCTCGACA
Source organism: Streptomyces xinghaiensis S187 (assembly GCF_000220705.2). Lineage (GTDB taxonomy): Bacteria > Actinomycetota > Actinomycetes > Streptomycetales > Streptomycetaceae > Streptomyces > Streptomyces xinghaiensis. Next base: position 1,042,989 of record NZ_CP023202.1, read on the forward strand.
CCGTGCGCCCGGCCGTCCGCGAGCTGACCGGGCCGTCGGCCGGCTGGTAGGACCGCCGGCAGGACCCTCCCGCCGCCACCGGGTCCGCCCGGGGGGCGGCGGCCAGCGGGCTCCGCGGACGGATCGGGCCCGGCCGGGGCGACTCCCCTCGGGGGCCCGGCCCGGTGTGGGCCCGTGGCGGCCGCGGGGTCGTACCGCCTCCCGGGCGACCGGGTGGGCGGGGTGCGCCGCTCACCCGCCGGGCGCGCCGTGCCCCTCCCTTCCCGGGCCGCCGGGGAGCGGCAGCCTGACCCACACCGTCTTGCCGCCGCTCGCGGTCCGGTCGACGGCCCAGACGCCGCCCGCTTCACGGGTGAGCGCCGTGACGAGCAGCAGCCCGCGCCCGCCCGTGTCGAGCCGGCCGGCGTCCAGGGCCGCCGGACGGTAGGGGTGATCGTCCTCGACGGCCACTCTGATCCAGCCCGCACCGGCGGAGACCTCGATCCCGATCTCCGGGGTCAGCAGGGCCGCGTGCCGCGCGGCGTTGGCGACCAGTTCGGTGACGACCAGCAGCACGGTGTCCATCAGCTCCCCGCGTACGGGCACCGCGCGGCGCACCAGCAGATCGCGGACCGCTGAACGGGCCCGGGGCGCCGCGGAGTCCACGCACGGTGCGGTGAACCGCCAGGCCCCCGCGTACGGGGGCTCCTCCTGCCCCGTCCCGAGCGGGGCGGGGGGCTCTCGCGGTACGGGGGGCTCCCGTCCCGTTTCCGTCTCCCCCGGTCCGCTCTCCCCCGGCCGGCGCCCGACGGGGGCGGGGGGTGCGCCGGGCCGCGAGGCGGAGGGCGACTCCCGGGCCCGCTGGTGCTCCGGCCCTCCGGAGGGCTGTCCGGGCCGTGGCCCGGGCTGCCCGGCGCGTCCGCCGGGGCGCTCGTACGGTGCCTCGGAGCCACCACCCGGAGCGGGAGTGGTCTCCGGGGGCCGCCCGTGCTGCCGCGCGGAGAACTGCCCCGGCGGCAAGGGGGCTTGGTATCCCGGGCCCTCTGGGTGTCCCGGGTGCTCCTCCGGTGGCCGCCGCCGGCGACCGCCGGCGACCGCCTCCGCCGCCGTGGGGCGGGAACGGGGGCGCGCAGGGGGATGCGGGGGGTGAGGGCCGGGCGTCCGCGGGCCGGGCGGCTCCGGCGGCTCCTGCGGTTCTCCCGTCCGCGAGGGCCCGGGCGGCTCCGGCGGTACGGCCGGCGCGGGCGGTGCCACCGGGGCGGGCGGTGCCACCGGGGCGGGTCCCGTCGGCCCGGGCGGCGCGGGCGCTCCGGGGGGCGCGGGCCGTCCGGGCAGTGCCACCGGCCGGGGCGGCCCGGCCGGTTCCGGCGGCAGCGCCGGGCCGGGCGGCAGCTGCGGGCGGTCCTGTCCGGCCGGTGCCTCCCGTCCCGGCTCCGGCCGCGGCGGCGCGGGGGACGGGCCGTCCGCCACCGGCCGTCCGTCGGCGGTCCGCGCCCGGTCCGGTGGTCCGTCCTCCCAGCTCTCCATCTGCCCGCCCCCTCCGGTTCGGAGAGCTCCCCTCCCGCCCCGCGGTCGTGCCGGGGCAGCCGGGCACATCCGCGTCGCGGCTGCTTCGCTCCCGGACCGATGCTGGCAACGGAACGGTCGAATCCGGTCTGCTGCCCGGAAGTGTGCGCCGATCGACAAGTTCTGAGCGTTCCCGTCCGCCGTCGCCGTTCCCGGCGACCGCCCCGGTGTCCCCGCCATCCGGGCCTCCGGGGCGGAGCACAGCGTCCATGCCGTTGTCGGTGGGGTTGACGGGGCTCCTGAGACCGGTGAAGCGGAGGATGAAGGCCAACGCGCCGGCGGTCCCTGCCGCCCGAGGCCGTCCGGCCCGCCCACCTCCCCGTCCCTGCCTTCCGAGGGCCCGGATAGCATCCGGCGCATGGCCCTCTCCCCCTCCGCCGGTTCCGCCGCGGGCACCGGCTCCGCGGTCCCCGCCGGCACCCTGCTGTGCGAGGTCCGCGACGGCGTCGCGACCGTCACCATCCACCACCCGGCGAAGCGCAACGCGATGACCGCCGCCATGTGGCGCGAGCTGCCCGTGCTGCTGGAACGGCTCGCGGCCGACGCCTCCGTACGGGTCCTGGTGCTCACCGGCTCCGGGGGCACCTTCTGCGCGGGCGCCGACATCGCCGAGCTGAGCGGCGCCGGAAGCGAGGACGGGGACGAGAACGGGGCCGGGGACGGGAAACCCGCCGGCGGCGGGACGCAGAGCCTGGCCGTGGCCGCCGAGGAGGCGCTGGCCGCCTTCCCCAAGCCGACGCTCGCCGCCGTCCGCGGCTACTGTGTGGGCGGCGGCTGCCAGCTCGCCGCGGCCTGTGACCTGCGCTTCGCCGCCGAGGGGTCCTCCTTCGGCGTCACCCCCGCCCGGCTCGGCATCGTCTACCCGGCGACGGCCACCCGCCGTCTCGCCGGACTGGTCGGCCCGGCCACCGCGAAGTTCCTGCTGTTCTCCGCCGAGCTGATCGACGCCGGTCGCGCCCTGCGCACCGGCCTGGTGGACGAACTGCTGCCGCCGGAGGACCTGGACGGGCGGGTCGCGGAGTTCGCCCGGACCCTCGCCTCCCGGTCGCTGCTGACCCAGGCCGCCGCCAAGGAGTTCGCCAACGGCGACGCCCGGCCGGAGCGGGTGGCCCACTGGGCGGAGCAGGCCCGCGGGAGCGGCGACACCGCCGAGGGCGTCAGCGCCTTCCTGGAGCGCCGCCCGCCGCGCTTCACCTGGGCGGGCTGAGCACCGGCGGCCGCCGGTCACCCGTGCGCGCCGAGCGGCCGTAGCCCGGCATGGTCCACGGCGGACGTGGCGGGCGGAGCAGGCGGGGCAGGCGCCCCGGGCCCCGCGGGCAGCGCCGGCGACCGCCCTTCCCCGGCCTCATTACCGGCGCGTAACCTGCCGGGCATGACGACGACCTCCCTGCCCCCGCGTGCCGGACGGCACTGCCACAACGCTGTCAACCCGCTGCACTCGGCGCTCTACTTCTCCCCGGACCTCGGCCGGGAGCTGGCGGCCCTCGGACTCGGCAGCTCCCGCGCGGCCTACTTCGCGGCCCGCTCCGCCCCGATGGGCGCCGTCGGCGCGGGCACCGTCACCGCCACCTTCTACAACTTCAGCCATGACCTGGTGGCCCGGCACGTCCCCGCGATGTGGGAGACCGCGTCCCCCGAGGCGGTGCTCGCCGCCCGGCTGCGCGCCGCCGACGCGACCCTGCGCCGGCTGCTCGGCGAGGACGTCATCGCCTCGCCCGGGATGGCCGAGGCCGCGGAGCTCGCGCTGCGCGCCGCCGAGGCCTGCGGGCGGTCCGGACGGCCCCTGTACGCGGCCCACGCCGACCTGCCCGTACCGGAGGAGCCGCACCTCGCCTTCTGGCACGCGGCCACACTGCTGCGCGAACACCGGGGCGACGGCCACGTCGCGCTGCTCGTCGGCGCCGGGCTGGACCCGCTGGAGGCCCTGGTCAGCCATACGGCCAGCGGGCGGGGCATGGCACCGGCCTGGGCCCTGCGGACCCGCGGCTGGACGGAGGCGGACTGGTCGGCGGCACAGGACCGGCTGCGGGACCGCGGACTGCTCGACGCCGCCGGGGAGCTGACCGACGCCGGCACCGGGCTGCGCAAGACCCTGGAGGAGGAGACGGACCGGCTGGACCGGGCCCCGTACGAGCACCTGGGCGCGGCCGGTGTCGAGCGGCTGACCGCTCTGGCGGTCGAGTGGCGGAACGCGGCGGTGATGGCCGGCGCCTTCCCGCCGGATCTCTTCGGCAAGGGCTGAGCGGCCGCGCGGCGGGCGGACCGGCGGGCATGGCGGGGCGCGGGCGGATTGTTTGGACCTGCCGCATCCGGTCAGACGCGGTGTACGGCCGCACGGATCAGGAGGATCCGTGCACACGGCCGCGAAGCGGACGTAGCCGTCAGAGCACGCCCGACCAGAGGAGGACCACGTGTTCCGTGCCATCGCAGACGCACTCCGGGCCGTCGGCGGCGCCCTGGCCACCGTCGTCACCCTGCCCTTCCGTGTCCTGAGCAAGCTGTTCGGCGGCGCCTCCCGCAGCACCCGCCGGGTCTGACCGCGACCGCCGCTCCCGTCGGCCGCGCCCGGCCGACGAGTCACCGGCCCGGCTGTCCGTGCCGCCTGCCACAATGCAGTCTCCAGCACGACGACAAGGCGGAACGGGATCGTGACGACGTCGATTGAGGGCAGGATCGCCGAGGAGCTCGGCGTACGGGAACAGCAGGTCAGGGCCGCCGTCGAGTTGCTCGACGGCGGCTCGACCGTGCCGTTCATCGCGCGCTACCGCAAGGAAGCGACCGAGATGCTCGACGACGCGCAGCTGCGCGCCCTCGAGGAGCGGCTGCGCTATCTGCGCGAGCTGGAGGAGCGGCGCGCCGCCGTCCTGGAATCGGTGCGGAGCCAGGGCAAGCTCGACGCCGCCCTGGAGGCGAGCATCCTCGCCGCGGAGTCCAAGGCGCGGCTGGAGGACATCTACCTCCCCTTCAAGCCCAAGCGGCGCACCAAGGCGCAGATCGCCCGGGAGGCCGGGCTGGAGCCGCTGGCCGACGGCCTGCTGGCCGACCCCTCGGCCGAGCCGAAGGCCGCGGCGGCGGCCTTCGTGGATCCGGAGAAGGGCGTCGCGGACGCCGCCGCGGCGCTGGACGGCGCCCGGTCGATCCTCACCGAGCGCTTCAGCGAGGACGCCGACCTCATCGGCGAGCTGCGCGAGCGGATGTGGACCAGAGGGCGGCTGACCGCGAAGGTCCGGGAGGGCAAGGAGGAGGCGGGCGCCAAGTTCGCCGACTACTTCGGCTTCTCACAGGGCTTCACCGAACTTCCCTCGCACCGGGTCCTCGCCATGTTCCGGGGCGAGAAGGAGGACGTCCTCGACCTCGCGCTGGAACCCGAGGAGCCGGAGACGGCCGGGGCACCGACGGCCTACGAGGCGGCCATCGCCCGGCGGTTCGGGATCGCCGACCGGGGCCGCCCGGCGGACCGCTGGCTGGCCGACACCGTGCGCTGGGCCTGGCGCACCCGCGTCCTCGTCCACCTCGGCATCGACCTGCGGCTGCGGCTGCGGCAGGCGGCGGAGGACGAGGCCGTGCGGGTCTTCGCGGCGAACCTGCGCGATCTGCTGCTGGCCGCCCCCGCCGGCTCCCGCGCCACCATGGGGCTCGACCCCGGCTTCCGTACCGGTGTGAAGGTGGCCGTGGTGGACGCGACCGGCAAGGTCGCCGCCACGGAGACGATCTACCCGCACGTCCCGCAGCAGAAGTGGGACGCCTCCCTCGCCACCCTGGCCCGGCTGGCCCGAGAGCACCGCGTCGAGCTGATCGCGATCGGCAACGGCACCGCCTCCCGGGAGACGGACAGGCTGGCGGCCGATCTCATCGCGCGCGAGCCGGAGCTGAAGCTCACCAAGGTGATGGTCTCCGAGGCCGGCGCCTCCGTGTACTCGGCCTCCGCCTTCGCCTCGCAGGAACTGCCCGAGCTGGACGTCTCGCTGCGCGGCGCGGTGTCCATCGCCCGCCGGCTGCAGGACCCGCTCGCGGAGCTGGTGAAGATCGACCCCAAGTCGATCGGCGTCGGCCAGTACCAGCACGACCTCTCCGAGGTGAAGCTGTCCCGCTCGCTGGACGCGGTCGTGGAGGACTGCGTCAACGGCGTCGGGGTGGACGTCAACACCGCCTCCGCGCCGCTGCTCGGCCGGGTCTCCGGCATCGGCGCCGGGCTCGCCGAGAACATCGTCGCCCACCGCGACACCCACGGCCCGTTCAAGACCCGCAAGGAGCTCAAGGACGTGGCCCGGCTGGGGCCGAAGGCGTACGAGCAGTGCGCGGGCTTCCTGCGGATCCAGGGCGGGGACGACCCGCTGGACGCGTCCAGCGTGCACCCGGAGGCGTATCCGGTGGTGCGCCGGATCGTGCGGTCGGCGGACAGCGACGTGCGCGGACTGATCGGCAACACGGCCGTGCTGCGCAGGCTCCGGCCGGAGGAGTTCGTCGACGACTCCTTCGGGCTGCCGACCGTCACGGACATCCTGAAGGAGCTGGAGAAGCCGGGCCGCGACCCGCGGCCGGCGTTCCGCACGGCCGCGTTCAAGGAGGGCGTCGAGAAGATCGGTGACCTGCGGCCGGGGATGCTGCTGGAGGGCGTCGTCACCAACGTCGCCGCGTTCGGCGCGTTCGTGGACGTCGGGGTGCACCAGGACGGCCTGGTCCACGTCTCCGCGATGTCGAAGACCTTCGTCAAGGACCCGCGGGACGTGGTGAAGCCGGGCGACATCGTCCGGGTGAAGGTCCTGGACGTGGACATCCCGCGGAAGCGGATCTCGCTGACGCTGCGGCTGGAGGACGAGGTCCCGGCGCCCGGCGCGGCGGCCCCGGCCGGAAACGGCGGTGAGCGGCGTCCGGGCCGTGCGCCCCAGCCCCGGCAGGGCCGGCCAGGCCAGGGCGGCCGGGGCGGCGGCGCGGGCCGGGGCGGGAACCGGGGCGGCGGCGGCCGTGACGCGGCCCCGGCGAACGGCGCGATGGCCGACGCGCTGCGCCGCGCGGGACTGCTGAAACCGGAGGGCGGCGGCCGCTCGTAGCGGCCGGGGGCCCGGCGTCCCCGGCCGCCGGGCCCACCCGCGCCGCCGGGTTCGGAATCCGGTTTCCGGAGGACGGCGGCGGCCGTTTAGCGTGGGGCTCATGCCCGACGACCTCGCAGTTCACGACACCTCCCCCGGGCCCGCCGCGGCCACCGGCACCGGCCGTGCCCCGTCCGGGCGGCGGGCCGGCGGGAAAGTGCGGGCCTCGGGGCTCGTCCTGGGCAGTGCCCTGTCACTGCAGTTCGGCGCGGCGGTGGCGGCCCTGCTGTTCCCGCGGGCGGGAGCACTGGGGGTGGTGACGCTGCGGCTGCTGTTCGGGGCCGTGGTGCTGATGGTGCTCTGCCGGCCGCGGCTGCGCGGTCACAGCCGGGCCGACTGGGGCCTGGTGGCCGCGTTCGGGCTGGCGCTCGGCGGGATGAACACGCTGTTCTACCAGGCGATCGAGCGGATTCCGCTGGGCACGGCCGTGACCCTGGAGGTGCTCGGCCCGCTGGTGCTGTCCGTGGTGGCGTCACGGCGCCCGGTGAGCTGGCTCTGGGCGGTCCTGGCGCTCGGCGGCGTCCTGCTGCTGGGGCGCGGGGGCTTCGACGAGCTGAACGCCGCCGGGGTCGCGTACGCCCTGGGCGCGGGCGCGATGTGGGCCCTGTACATCCTGCTGTCCGCCCGCACCGGCCGCCGCTTCGCCGGCAGCGACGGCCTGGCGCTGGCCCTGGTGGTGGCCGCCGCACTGAGCCTGCCGCTGGGGGTGGCGAGCGCCGGACGGACGCTGCTGGACCCGGTGACGCTGGGGCTGGGCGCGGCGGTCGCCCTGCTGTCCTCGGTGCTGCCCTACAGCCTGGAGCTGGCGTCGCTGCGCAGGCTGCCCGCCGCGACGTTCGCCGTGCTGATGAGCGTGGAGCCGGCGGTGGCGGCCGCGGCCGGCTTCCTCGTCCTCGACCAGGCCCTCTCGCTGGTCACCGGCCTGGCCATCGGACTGGTGGTGGCCGCGAGCATCGGCGCCGTGCTCACTCCCCCGGCGCCGCGCACCCCGCCCGTCAGCGCTCCGTGATGCGTCCCCCGGCGACCTCGATCCGCCGGGTGACGTGGACCGCGTCGAGCATCCGGCGGTCGTGGGTGACGAGCAGCAGCGTGCCGTTGTACGAGGCGAGGGCCGCTTCGAGCTGCTCGATGGCGGGCAGGTCGAGATGGTTCGTCGGCTCGTCCAGGACGAGCAGGTTGACGCCCTTGCCCTGCAGGAGGGCGAGGGCCGCGCGGGTGCGCTCCCCCGGTGAGAGGGTCGCGGCGGGACGCAGGACGTGGGCGGCGGCGAGCCCGAACTTGGCGAGCAGCGTCCGGGCCTCGGCCGGGTCCAGTTCGGGGGTGGCCGCCCGGAAGGCTTCCAGCAGCGGGGTGCCGTCCGCGCTGGCACCGCCCGCACCGCCCGTGCCGTCCGTGCCGTCCGTGCCGAAGAGCCGTCCGCGTGCCTGGTCCACCTCGCCGACGACCACGCCCGGCCCGAGCGCCGCCTGCCCGGCGTCGAGCGGGAGGCGGCCGAGGAGGGCGGCGAGCAGCGTGGTCTTGCCGGAGCCGTTGGCGCCGGTGACGGCCACCCGGTCCGCCCAGTCGATCTGCAGGTCGACCGGGCCGAAGCGGAAGCCGCCGCGCCGCACCTCGGCGGCGCGCAGGGTCGCCACGACGGCGCCGGAGCGGGGCGCGGCGGCGATCTCCATCCGCAGTTCCCACTCCTTGCGCGGCTCCTCCACCGTCTCCAGACGCTCGATGAGCCGCTCGGTCTGCCGGGCCTTGGCGGCCTGTTTCTCGGTGGTCTCGGTGCGGGCGTTGCGGCCGATCTTGTCGTTGTCGCTCATCTTGCGCCGCGCGTTCTTGACGCCCTTCTCCATCCAGGCGCGCTGGGTGCGGGCCCGGGCCTCCAGGCCGGCGCGGGTGCCGGCGTACTCCTCGTACGCCTCGCGGGCCCGGCGGCGGGCGGTCTCGCGCTCCTCCAGGTAGGCGGTGTAGCCGCCGCCGAAGAGGTTCACCTGCTGCTGCGCCAGGTCGAGTTCGAGGACCTTGGTGACGGTGCGGGTGAGGAACTCGCGGTCGTGGCTGACGAGGACGGTGCCGGCGCGGAGCCCGCGGACGAAGGTCTCCAGGCGCTGCAGCCCGTCCAGGTCGAGGTCGTTGGTGGGTTCGTCGAGGAGGAAGACGTCGTACCGGCTGAGCAGCAGGGAGGCGAGGCCGGCGCGGGCGGCCTGGCCGCCGGAGAGGGTGGTCATGGGCCGGTCGAGGCCGGTGTCGAGGCCGAGGGAGGCGGTGACGTCCTCGGCGCGTTCGTCCAGGTCGGCCGCGCCGAGGGAGAGCCAGCGGTCGAAGGCGGCCGCGTAGGCGTCGTCGGCGCCCGGCCGCTCCTCGACGAGGGCCTCGGTGGCGGCGTCCAGCGCGGCCTGGGCGGCGCTCACCCCGGTCCGGCGGGCGAGGAAGTCCCGTACCGACTCGCCGGGCCGGCGCTCGGGCTCCTGCGGGAGGTGGCCGACGGTGGCGGTGGGCGGGCTGAGCCGCACCTGCCCGTCCTCGGCGCTGTCGAGCCCGGCGAGCAGCCGGAGCAGGGTGGACTTGCCCGCGCCGTTGACACCGACGAGGCCGATGACGTCGCCGGGGGCGACGACCAGGTCGAGCCCGGAGAAGAGGGAGCGTTCGCCGTGGCCGGCGGTGAGGTTCTTGGCGACGAGGGTGGCGTTCATGAGGGTGCCGATTCTAGGGCCCGGTACGGCGCCGGCCGGACCTTCCCCGTCCCCGTCCGGCCCCCTCGGCCCCGCCGGAGCCCGGCCCCCCGGCCGCCCCGGCCGCCGGGACGCCCTCGGTCCTCCCGCGGGCGCCTCGGCCGGGGCGCCCGCGGGGCCGGTCCGCTCAGGTTCCGTCCGCGGGCTTCTCCGGGGGTCCGCCGGTGCGGTGCGGGGCGGTGTCCGGTGCGGAGGAGCCGGCCGGGCCCGGGGCCCCGCCGCCCGTACCGCTCCCGCGGTCGGTGCCGTCCTCGCCGTCCTCGCCGTCGCCCGGTCCGATGTGGAGGGCGAAGTCGCCGGCGTACTGCTCGTGGCCGGCGATCACGGCCGTCTCGATGGCCGCCTCGGCCCGTTCCCCGCGCACGATCAGCGGGTCCCGGCGCAGATCGCGCAGAAGGGCCGCACACAGGCCGATCATGACGAGGGTGAAGGGCGCGGCGGCGAGGATGGTGATCTGCTGGAGGCCGGAGAGCGCGTCGTCTCCCCCGCCGCCCACGAGCAGCATGACGGCCGCGACCGCCCCGGTGACCACGCCCCAGAAGATGACGACCATCCGGTGGGGCTCGATGGAGCCGCTCTGGGAGAGGGTGCCCATCACGACGGAGGCGGCGTCCGCGCCGGAGACGAAGAAGATGCCGACGAGCACCATGACGAGCACGGCGGCCGCGGTGGCGAGGGGGAACTCCCGCAGCACGCCGAAGAGCTGGCCCTCGGGGGTCTTCTCGTCCCCGAGCCGCCCGAGTTCCTGGAAGCGCATGGCCGTGCCGCCGAAGACCGCGAACCAGACCAGGCTGACGGTGCTGGGGACGAGGATCACCCCGCCGATGAACTGGCGGATGGTGCGGCCGCGGCTGATGCGCGCGATGAACATGCCCACGAACGGCGTCCAGGAGATCCACCACGCCCAGTAGAAGACGGTCCAGGAGGACAGCCAGCCGGCGACGTCCTCACCGCTGGCGGCCTCCGTCCGGCCGGCGAGCTGCGGCAGGTCGCGGAGGTAGCCGCCGAGGGAGGTCGGCAGCAGGTCGAGGATCAGGACGGTCGGACCGCCGACGAAGACGAAGAGGGCCAGCACCAGGGCCAGCACCATGTTGATGTTCGACAGCCACTGGATGCCCTTGGCGACGCCCGACACGGCGGACGCGATGAAGGCCACGCTCAGCACGGCGATGATCGCGACCAGCAGGCCGGTGCCCACCTGCCCCATCCAGCCGAGCTCGGTGAAGCCGCTGCCGATCTGCAGGGCGCCGAGGCCCAGGGAGGTGGCGGAGCCGAAGAGGGTGGCGAAGATGGCGAGGATGTCGATGACCCGGCCGCCCCAGCCGTTCGCGTACCGGGAACCGATCAGCGGCTTGAAGACGGAGCTGATCAGCTGCCGGCGGCCGCGCCGGAAGGTGCTGTAGGCGATGGCCAGGCCGACGACGGCGTAGATCGCCCAGGGGTGGAGCGTCCAGTGGAAGAGGGTGGTGGACATCGCGGTCCGCATCGCGGCGGCCGAGTCGGCGGGGTCGGTGCCCGGCGGCGGGTCGGTGAAGTGCGCCAGGGGCTCGTTCACCCCATAGAACATCAGGCCGATGCCCATGCCCGCGCTGAACATCATCGCGACCCAGGAGACGGTGCGGAACTCGGGCTTCTCGTCCTCGGCGCCCAGGGGGATCCGGCCGTAGCGGCTGACGGCCAGCCAGAGGGCGAAGACCACGAAGCCGGAGGCCGCCAGGACGAACGCCCAGCCGGCGTTGTGCATCAGCCCTTCGAGCATCGAGCCGGAGACCCTCTTCAGGGTCTCGGTCGCCAGTGAGCCCCAGAGGACGAACGCGAGCGCCAGCACGGCGCTGACGCCGAAGACGAGACGGTCGGTCCGCGGGGGGCCGCTGAGGTGGGGGCTGCCCGGCAGCAGGGCCACCACTTCATGGACGGGGGCGGTGTGGGCGCCGCCGCTTCCCTCCGTCCGCTGCTCGTTCTCCGACACCTCTGCACCTTTCCTCGACGATCCGGCCGGACGACCCGGCCGTGCGAACGCGGGTGTCCGATACCCGCTCACCACGCCTCGCAGTCGTCCCGGCGGCAACATGACCCCCCGTCGCCGCTTCTGTACGGAACGGTGCAACGCCGGTTCCCTCCGGCCCCGGGCCGGCCCGGGGCCGGAGGGAACCGGCGGACCTGCCGGTCAGAAAGCGCGCCGCGCCCCGCCCGGGGTCCTCCGCCCGGCGCGGCCCGGGGCGCCGCGCCGGGCCGCGCGGCGCGCCTCCCGCGCCAGGGGCAGATAGCGCAGCCGCTCGGGGAGCAGCGGTACCAGCGTCCGGACGGCGAGGCCGAACCGGCGCAGCGCCCGCTCCTGCCGCTCCGTCCACTCCAGGCCGAGGGCCCGCCGCGCGTCCGGCGGCATCAGCCCGACGGTGAGAAAGCGGCGGACGCGGGCCAGCGGCGGCAGCAGGACGGGCCAGAGGGCGCGCAGCAGAAGCCGCAGCGGCAGGGGGCCGCCGCCGGGCGGTGGCACGGGGCGGTCCGTGGCCACCAACTCCTCGACCACGGCGTTCTGTTCCAGCTCCTCGTCGAGCATCTTGCGGTAGTACGGCCAGAACTCCTCGACGGTCTGCGGCATGTCCCGGTCGTGGATGCCGAGGATGCGGCCGACCCGGAGCCACTCCGCGTAGAGCTGCCGCTCCTGGGCCTCGGTGAAGGGACGTCCGAGGTAGCGCTGCGCGTGCCGCTGGACGGGGAAGCCGGTGGCGTGGACCCAGGCGTAGTGGGCGGGGGTCAGGGCGTGGTAGCGGCGGCCGCGGGCGTCGGTGCCCCGGATGGTCCGGTGGAGCCTCCGCAGTCTGCGGCCCTCCTCGGCGGCCCGCTCACCGCCGTACACCCAGAGCATCACCGAGCGCAGCGACCGCTCGCCGCGGCCCCAGGGGTCGGTGCGGAAGACGGAGTGGTCGTCGACGCCCGCGCCGACGGCGGGGTGCGCGACTTGCAGGACCAGGGCCGAGGGCAGGGACATCAGCCCCCGGATGTCCCCGGCGATGCTCCACAGCACGCCGCCCACGGGCGGCGGCTCGGGGTCCGCGGTCCGGCGTACCGGCCCGGGGTCCGCGCCGGGGCCGGGGGTGCGGGGGTTCATGGCTCTCCCGTGTGTCCGGCGTCGGGGCTGCCCGGCAGTCCGCGGGGGCGGCGGCACCCGTACCACCAAGATCTCATGAGGCGGGCGAAGCGGCACGGCCACCGTCCCCGACGCACCGGAAACCGTCCCCGGCGCTCCGGAAGCGGTCACCGTCGCGGGGACCTCAACGCCATCAGGGAAGCCCGGGTCTCCTCGTCCAACTTCTCGAGCGCGTACCGGAAGGTGTCGCGGTTCATGTCCGTGTGCCAGGTGCGCAGGAACGCGGCCACCTCGTCCGGATGGACCGCACCGGTGACCTTGAGCAGCCACCCGCAGCCCTTCTGCACGTACACATCGTCGTCGCGCATCAGCCGGGTGCAGTTGCCGAAGACGTGGGACAGCGGCAGCTCGAACGTCGACCGCCCCACCGTGCGCCGGACGAACTTCACGACGGCGACGTTCGCGGCGCGCCTCGCCCATGGGGACGGGGACGCGACCCAGCGCCGCGTCCGCGGGATCCGGTCGAGGTGTCCCAGGAAGAAGGGGTACAGCAGCTTCAGGCACAGGTCGTCGCACTGCGCCCAGTTCGACACATATGTTCCGAGCCAGTGCTCGGAGCGCTGGAGGAGCTCGCCGCCCAGTCCGGTCCTCGCGACCCGGTGCAGGAGCGCGAATCCGAGCAGGACCTCCTCGTGGTGGGAGGCGCGCGACAGCACCTCCTCCGCCAGAGCCATCCGCGTGGCCGCGGGAACGTCCCGTCTCTCGCGGAACCAGTCGTTCGCGAGCTGTGCGACGGAGGCGTTGCGCACCCCGAGCGCGCGGATCCCCTCCGGGAAATACCGCTGCACACCGAGCGCGACATCCGCGTCGGCCTGCGCCGCGAGAGACGCCAGAAGGTCACCGGCGGCCGTTTCCACGTCCACGGCCCGGATCCTAGCCCGAGTGCGTCCGGCCCGGGCGGCGGACGGATCACCCGCTTCCGAAAGGTTTCACACGGGCGGTGAGACAGCAATACTGTTGAACACGACCGGCGCAGAGGAACGAGAGAGCGAGGCGCAGCCGATGCCCCAGGAGCTGACCGTCCACGGCCTGACGGTCGACGAGCTGGCCGCCCGCGCGGGGGTGACCGTCCGCACCATCCGCTTCTACAGCACCCGCGGGCTGCTGCCGCCCCCGGAGATCGGCCCGCGCCGGGTCGGGCGGTACGGCCAGGAGCATCTGTCCCGGCTGGCGCTGATCGAGGAACTCCGGCACCAGGGCATGACGCTGGCCGCCATCGAGCGCTATCTGCGCCGCCTCCCGGAGGATCTCAGCGCCCAGGATCTGGCCATGCACCGGGCCCTGGTGGCGTCCTGGGCGCCCGACGGGGCGGAGGAGGCCACCCGCGAGCAGCTGGAGCGGCGCGCGGGCCGGCCGCTGGAGGAGAGCGACATCGACCGGCTCGCCGCGATGAACGTGGCGGTGCGGACGGAGGACCCGGACGTCTTCCGGGTCGATCCCCCGCTGCTGCACCTGGGCGTCCGGCTGCTCGATGTGCCGGTCGGCCTGGAGACGCTCCTCGCGGCCCGCTCCGTCGTCCTGGAGCACACCCGGGCGGCGGCGCGGGAGCTCAGCCGCCTCTTCCGGGACGAGGTCTGGGAGCCGTACCGGGAGCGGGAGGAGGACCCGGACCAGGTGGAGACGGTGCGCGTGCTGTCGGCGCACATGCAGCCGCTGGTGGTGCAGGCCCTGGTCACGGCGTTCCAGCGGTCCATGCGGGAGGAACTGCGGGAGTCCTTCCCGGAGGAATGAGCGGCGCCCCCGGGCTCGCCCGCGAGCCGTCCCCCGTCTCGCACAGCTGCGCGGAACCGGTCACGCACCTCGCACGGTTCATATCCCTTCCGTTACGACCCACCCGTTCCGCGGTCGGCGGCGGCCCGGCCGGGAAAGACTGCCCTCGGTACGACGCGGGTGGAGCCGCGGGCGGAGCCATGCGGCACGGACCGACACACGGGGGACGTACATGCCTGAACTGCCGGGCGGTCTGCGCGGCCGCGAACCCGTGCGGGAACTCATCCGCGACTGCCTGGCGCTGCCCCCGGGGGCGGACCGGCCGGTGACCGTCCTGCTGGGGCCGACCGGTATCGGCGCCACCGATCTGCACGCCTACGTCAAGGAGCGGTTCGCGCCGGACACCCCGTGCGCGTATCTCAACTTCGACGCGGCGGCCGGGCTCGACATCCGGACCGTCCTCGGCGGTCTGGCCCGGGAGCTGGAACGGAAGCTGACGAACTACAAGGAGCCGGGCTTCCCGCGCTTCATCGTCGGCCTGCTCACGACCGGCACGCCGATGGAGGACCTGCTCCGCGCCCACTCGCGGCGCAGGCTGCCCCGGCTGATCCGCGACGAACTCCGCAACCGCGAGGGCCGTTACGGCAGCTTCCTCGGCCAGCTGGCGGAAGTCCTGGCGGAGGCGCTGGACGCCCCGCCCGGTGTCTCCGACGCCGCGGCCGCCGTGCTGTCCTCCGTCACCCCGCGCACCGGCCAGCTCCCGTGGCGGGCCCTGAACCGCGGCATCGGCTGGTACGGCGACGGGCGCATCCCGCCCTGCGCGGACCCGGCGGACGCGCTGGTCGAACTCAACTCCTGGCAGCACCGCTCCGACGACGGCCGCGAGAACGGCCCGCGGGACGTCGAACGCGTCCTCCTCCGCGCCTTCCTGGCCGACCTGCGCGAGCACGCCAAGGGGTGGCTCAACCACCGCGCCTTCCTGCTGCTGCTCGACAACTGCCATACGGAGACGGGGCGGAGGTTCCTGGAGCTGCTGCTGGAGGCACGCCACGAGGACAAGGCCGCCCGGCGCGGCTGCGACCCGCTGGTCACCCTCGCCAGCGTGCACCGCTGGCTGCCCGAGTGGGGCCCCGCCACCGGCGTCCAGTGGGCGCTGCGGCCGCAGGACTCCGATCTGGCCTCGCTCGCGCACTGGGAGGCGGGGCGGGGCAGTGAGAGCTCCGACGACTTCTGGTGGTACCCGCTGGAGCTGCGGCCGCTGCGGCTCGCCGACACCCGGGTGCTCAGCGCCGGGGCGCCCCGCCGGCCCGACATCGTCCCCGGGGTGCAGCGGCTCACCGGCGGGCTGCCCTGGGCCGTCCGGCACACGGTGAACACCCTGCTCCGCGCCGCCCGGGAGCACCCCGCCCCGGAGGAGGACCCGTACGCCTGCCTGCGCCGGGTGCCGGGGCTGCCCCCGGCTCCCCCGGTGCCCGGCCCGGACCCCGGGGCCCCCACCCTCGCCCAGGCCTCCCTGGGCTACCTCCTGGAGGACCTGGCCGACGAGCCGGGGAGCGACCGCCGCGCCGTGCTCGTGCGCTGGTCCGCCGCGCGCGATCTCGCCGTCTGCGCCCAGGTGTTCGGGACGGGGACCGGCGACCACGGCGAGCCGCTGCCGGGGCTGCTCCGGGAGCGCTGGCTGCTCGCGGCCGAGGACGGCCGGCTCGTCCTCCACCCGTGGCTGCGCCGGCTGCTGCTGTGGGAACTGGCGGCCGACGAGGAGATGTGGCGGGACAGCCACGCCCGGCTGGCCGCGCACTTCCGGACCGGGCGCGAGCGGGCGGCGGAGGTCACGCCCGGCACGGACCTGGAGCTGGAGGAGATGTACCACCGGCTGGCGCTGGGCGAGACGGAACCGGTCGCCGCCCTGCTGGCACGCCGGTTCGCCGAGCGCGGCAGCGAGGACTTCATCCGCGACCTGGACCTGGTGACCTCCGCGCCCAACCGGCTGGACAAGGCGGTCCCGCCACTGCGGCTGCTGGACTCGCTCACCACCGGGAGCGACACCCCGGCCATGTCGCCGGAGGCGGTGATCCGGCGGCTGGTGGTGGCCCGGTGGATCTGGAGCGACCCGCTGAGCGACCCGGGCCGGCGGCTCAACGCCGTGATCGCCGGCAACTACGACCATCTCGCCGCGATGCGCAGTTCGGGGATCGTCCCGCTCTACGACGAGGCGGTGCGCTACCGGCAGTGGCGCGACGAGTGACACCCGCCCGCGGCAGGGCGGTCACGGGCACGGACGGTCAGGACGTGGGGAGTGGGGGACATGGAGATGTGGCGGCCGACCCGCCCGGTGGTGCACTGGGCCGTCGGCATCGTGGTGACGGCGCTGGTCCTGGGGCTCGGGGTCCCGCAGCTGTACGGCTGGTGGCAGAAGCGGGAGGCCCGGTGCGCGGAGGGCGTGGAGCGACGCGGCCCGGACGAGGAGTGCGTGGGCGCGACGGACGGCGTCACGGACCCGGACTTCGCCTTCGCCGGGCATCTCAAGGACATCCAGCGGAAGATCGGGGACGAGAACCGGGAGGTGATGGAGAAGGAGAAGAACTACGTCACCATCGCCTACATGACCTCGCTGACCGTCGAGAAGGACGACAGCAACTCCCGGGACGCCATCCGGCGGCAGCTCCAGGGCGCCTATCTCGCCCAGATCCGCGCCAACCGGCGTGACCTGTCCGGCTCGCCCAAGATCCGGCTGCTGGTCGCCAACACCGGCAGCGGCGCCGAGCACTGGCGGTACACGGTGGACCGGCTCATCGAGCTGAGCCGGGCCGAGCGGCGCGGGGAACGGGTGCTGGCGGTGACGGGCCTCGGCCCCAGCACCACCGAGAACATGGAGGCCATGGGCCGGCTGTCCGAGGAGGGCATCGCCATGGTGGCCAGCACCATGAGCGCCACCAACCTCACCGGCATCGCCGGACTCGTCCGGGTCGCGCCGACGAACCGGGACGAGGCGAGGGCCGCCGCCGCGTACCTCAAGAAGCGGGGGTACGAGGACGCCGTCATCGTCGAGGACGAGGCGGAGAAGAACCTCTACGCCAGGACGCTCGCCGAGGAGTTCCGCAAGGTGTTCCCCGACAAGGAGCACACCCTCCCGGAGGAGAACGCGGTGTACGACGCCTCGCAGCCCGACAGCTGGGAGGGCGAGCTCCGCTGGATCGTCCAGAACCTCTGCGGCGAGGAGCCCGACGTCGTCTACTTCGCGGGCCGGGGCAAGCACCTCATGTCGTTCATCAACAAGCTCGCCAACCGCAAGTGCCAGCAGCGGGACTTCACGGTGATGACGGGCGACGACACCACCAATCTCACCACCGACCAGCTCCGGGAGGCGGCGGAGAAGGGCGTCGAGGTGTACTACACGGGGCTGGCCCACCCGGACATGTGGGAGAAGGACAGGACCGCGGTGTCGCGGCCGTCGGCCGCGTTCTTCCAGGAGGGGGGCTGGATGAGCAAGCAGTTCCCCGGCGAACGGCGCGACGACGCCCAGGCGATGATGGCCCACGACGCGGTGCTCACCGCGATCACCGCGGTCCGCATGACCTCCCTCGACGGCAGCGTGCTCAGCGGGAAGGCGGTGGCGCGGAGGTTCCGGCAGCTGCGCGGCCGGGACCAGGGGGTGGAGGGGGCCAGCGGCTTCCTCTCTTTCCGCAACAACGGCGACCCGATCGACCGGGCCGTCCCCGTGCTGAAGCTGGGGCCGAACGGGCACTTCGCCCTGGACGACGTCCTCCGCGGCGACGACCGCTGAACGGCCGGGGAACGGCCGGGGCGCGACCGGGGAACGTCCCGGGAACGCCGACGCCCTTACGGGACGGGCCCGGTGGAGGAGTCCACCGGGCCCGCCCGCGCGCCGCTCCCCTGCCCGGGACCGGCGCGGTCCCGCCGCCGCGCCGGCTCAGCCGCGCGGGCCGTCGGTGAAGATCTCGCCCTTCTCCGCCTTCTCCAGCAGCAGCGCGGGCGGCGCGAAGCGCTCGCCGTACGTCTCGCGCAGTTCCCGCGCGCGGGCCACGAAGCCGGGCAGCCCGCCCTCGTAGCCGTTGATGTACTGGAGCACGCCGCCGGTCCAGCCCGGGAAGCCGATGCCCAGGATGGAGCCGATGTTGGCGTCGGCGACCGAGGTGAGCACGCCCTCCTCCAGGCAGCGGACGGAGTCGAGCGCCTCGGAGAAGAGCATCCGCTCCTTCATGTCCTCGAACGGGATCTCCGCGTCCGGCCGGGTGAAGTGCTCGCGCAGGCCCGGCCAGAGACCGGCCCGCCTGCCCTCGTCGTAGTCGTAGAAGCCGGCGCCGCCGCTGCGGCCGGTGCGGCCGAACGCGTCGACCATGCGGTCGATGACGGCGTCCGCCGGGTGGGGTTCCCAGCTGCCGCCCGCCTCCTCCACGGCCCGCCGGGTCTCCTCGCGGATCTTCCGGGGCAGGGTGAGCGTCAGCTCGTCCATCAGGGAGAGCACCCGGGCCGGGTAGCCGGCCTGGCCCGCGGCCTGTTCGACGGAGGCCGGGTCGATGCCCTCGCCGACCATGGCGACGCCCTCGTTGATGAAGTGGCCGATGACCCGGGAGGTGAAGAAGCCCCGGGAGTCGTTGACCACGATCGGGGTCTTGCGGATCTGCCGGACGAGGTCGAAGGCGCGGGCCAGGGCCTCCTCGCCGGTCCGCTTCCCCTTGACGATCTCGACCAGCGGCATCTTGTCGACGGGCGAGAAGAAGTGCAGGCCGATGAAGTCCTCCGGCCGCTTCACGCCCTCGGCGAGCAGCGAGACGGGGAGGGTGGAGGTGTTGGAGCAGAGCAGCGCGTCGGGCTCGACGATGTCCTGGATCTCCTGGAAGACCTGGTGCTTGAGCTCCGGGTTCTCGAAGACCGCCTCGATCACGGCGTCGCAGCCGGCCAGCGCCCGCGGGTCGGCGGCCGGGGTGATGCGGGCCAGCAGCGCGTCCCGCTCGGCCTCGGTGGTGCGGCCGCGGGCGACGGCCTTCTCCAGCAGCTTGGCGGAGTACGCCTTGCCGCGCTCGGCCGCCTCCAGGGAGACGTCCTTGAGGACGACCTCGATGCCGGCGCGGGCGCAGGAGTAGGCGATGCCCGCGCCCATCATCCCGGCGCCGAGCACGGCGGCCCGGCGGACGGTGCGCGGCTCGGGGCCGTCCGGGCGGCCGGCTCCGGAGTTGACGGCCTGTAGGTCGAAGAAGAACGCCTGGATCATGTTCTTCGCGGTCTGCCCGGTGGCCAGCTCGGTGAAGTAGCGGGCCTCGATGACCTGGGCGGTCTCGAAGTCGACCTGGGCGCCCTCGACGGCGGCGGCCATGATGTTGCGCGGCGCCGGGTAGGGCGCGCCGTTCAGCTGCTTGCGCAGATTGGCCGGGAAGGCGGGCAGGTTGGCGGCGAACTTCGGCGTGGAGGGGGTGCCGCCGGGGATGCGGTGGCCCTTGACGTCCCAGGGCTGCCGTGACTCGGGGTGGGCGTCGATGAAGGCGCGGGCCCGCGCGAGCATGTCCTCCTCGCTCGCGGCCACCTCGTGGACGAGGCCGGCCTCCAGGGCCCGGGCCGGGTTGTACTGGCGGCCCTCCAGCAGCACCTTCAGCAGGGCGTCGGTGATGCCGAGCAGCCGCACGGTGCGGACCACACCGCCGCCGCCGGGCAGCAGGCCGAGGGTCACCTCGGGCAGCCCGAACTTGGCCTTGGGGTTGTCGAGCGCGACGCGGTGGTGGCAGGCGAGGGCGATCTCCAGGCCGCCGCCGAGCGCGGCGCCGTTCAGGGCTGCGACGACGGGCTTGCCGAGGGTCTCGATGCGGCGCAGGTCGCGCTTGATGCGCATACCGGAGTCGAACGCCTGCTGGGCCCGGTCGGGGGTGATGCGGCTGAGGTCGCGGAGGTCGCCGCCGGCGAAGAAGGTCTTCTTGGCGGAGGTGACGATCACGCCGCGGACGGAGTCGCGCTCGGCCTCCAGGCGGTCGGCGACGGCCGTGAGGGAGTCGCGGAAGGCGGCGTTCATGGTGTTGGCGGACTGCCGGGGGTCGTCCAGGACCAGGGTGACGACACCGGTGCCGTCCTGTTCCCAGCGGATGGTGGTGGGCTCGCTCATGGTGTTCGCAGTCTCCGTGGAGGGGGTCGGGAAGGGCCGGTTCCGGGGCGCTCAGAGGCGTTCGACGATGGTGGCGATGCCCATGCCGCCGCCGACGCAGAGGGTGGCGAGCCCGTACCGCTGCTCGCGGCGCTCGAGTTCGTCGACGAGGGTGCCGAGGATCATGGCACCGGTGGCGCCCAGCGGGTGGCCCATGGCGATGGCGCCGCCGTTGACGTTGACCTTTTCGATGTCGAGGTCCATGTCCCGTACGAAGCGCAGGACGACGGCCGCGAAGGCCTCGTTGATCTCGACGAGGTCGATGTCGCCGATGGTCAGCCCGGCCTTGGCGAGCGCCTTGCGGGCGGCGGGCGCCGGGCCGGTCAGCATGATCGTCGGGTCGGCGCCGGAGACGGCGGCGGAGACGATCCGGGCGCGCGGGGTGAGGCCGTGGCGGCGTCCGACCTCCTCGCTGCCGATGGCGACGAGCGCCGAACCGTCCACCATGCCGGAGGAGTTGCCGGCGTGGTGGACGTGGTCGATCTTCTCGACCCAGTGGTACTTCTGCAGCGCGACGGCGTCGAAGCCGCCCATCTCGCCGATGTCCGCGAAGGAGGGCTTGAGGGAGGCCAGGGACTCGGCGGTGGTGCCGGAGCGGATGTGCTCGTCGTGGTCGAGGACGGTCAGGCCGTTGCGGTCCCGGACGGGGACGACGGAGCGCTGGAAGCGGCCGTCCTTCCACGCCTCGGTGGCCCGCTCCTGGGAGAGGGCGGCGTAGGAGTCGACGTCGTGCCGGGTGAAGCCCTCGACGGTGGCGATCAGGTCGGCGCCGATGCCCTGCGGGACGAAGCCGGTCTCGTAGGCCGTCATCGGGTCCATGGCCCAGGCGCCGCCGTCGGAGCCCATCCGGACCCGGGACATCGACTCGACGCCGCCGGCCAGGATCAGGTCCTCCCAGCCGGAGCGGACCCGGGCGGCGGCCTGGTTGACGGCCTCCAGACCGGAGGCGCAGAAGCGGTTCTCCTGCACGCCGGCCACGGTGTCCGGGAGCCCGGCGGCGATGGCGGCGATCTTGGCGATGTCGGAGCCCTGGTCACCGATGGGGCTGACGACACCGAGCACGATGTCGTCGATGGCCGCCGGGTCCAGCCCGGGGAGCCGGTGGCGCAGCTCGTGGATCAGGCCCACGACGAGGTCGATGGGCTTGGTGCCGTGCAGGGCGCCATTGGCCTTGCCGCGGCCGCGCGGGGTGCGGATCGCCTCGTAGACGTACGCTTCGGTGCTCAACGTCGGCAGCCTTTCCGTGCTGTTCGATGCTCGATGCCGTGCCGCCCGGGGCGGGCGGCGGGGGTGGTGCGGTCGTCCGGGTGGTGGGGTGCGGTGCGTGCCGTTCCGCCGGTGGTGCCGTGCGGATGCTGCCGCACGGACCGCCGTCAGCCGAGGACCGACCGGCCGATGATCTCCTTCATGATCTCGGTGGTGCCGCCGTAGATGGTCTGGATGCGCCCGTCGGTGAACGCCTTCGCGACCCGGTACTCGGTCATGTACCCGTAGCCGCCGTGGAGCTGGAGGCAGCGGTCGGTGACCCGCTTCTGGAGTTCGGTGGCCCACCACTTGGCCATCGAGGCGTGCACGGCGTCGAGCTGCCCGGCCGAGTGCTCCTCGATGCAGCGGTCGAGGAAGGCGCGGGTGACGGCGCACTCGGTGGCCATCTCGGCGATCTCGAAGCGGATGTGCTGGAGCTTCGCCAGCGGCCGGCCGAAGGCCTCCCGCTCCTTGACGTACCGCTTGGTGATCTCCAGCAGTTCCTCGGCGCCCGCGATGGCGGCGACGGCGATGCTCATCCGCTCCTGGGCGAGATGGGTCATCAGATGGAGGAAGGCGCCGTTCTCCTCGCCCAGCAGGTTCTCCTTGGGGACGCGGACGTCGTGGAAGAACAGCTCGGCGGTGTCCTGCGCCTTCTGGCCGATCTTGTCGAGGTTGCGGCCGCGCTCGAACCCCTCCATGCCGCGTTCGACGACGAGCAGGCTGAGGCCCCTGGCGCCGCCCTCGGGGGTGGTGCGCGCCACCACGATCACGAGGTCGGCGAGGATGCCGTTGGAGATGAACGTCTTGGAGCCGTTGAGCACCCAGTGGTCGCCGGCGTCGGTGGCGGTGGTGCGGATGCCCTGGAGGTCGGAGCCGGCGCCGGGTTCCGTCATCGCGATGGCCGTGATGATCTCGCCACTGCAGAAGCCGGGCAGCCAGCGCCGCTTCTGCTCCTCGGTGGAGAGGGCGGTGAGGTACGGGCCGATGATGTCGTTGTGCAGGCCGATCGCCAGGCCGGAGGCACTGGCCCGGGCGAACTCCTCGGTGAGGACGGCGCTGTGGCGGAAGTCGCCGGCGCCGCCGCCCCCGTACTCCTCGGGGACGGCGAGCCCGAGCAGCCCCTGCCGGCCGGCGGCGAGCCAGGCGGAGCGGTCGACGACGCCCTCCCGCTCCCAGCGTTCGTGGTGCGGTTCCACCTCCTTCTCCAGGAAGGCGCGGACGGTCCCGCGGAAGGCCTCGTGCTCGGCGGTGAAGACGGTGCGCTTCAACGCGCGCCTCCTGACGGGGTGGTGGGAGCCGGGCCGGCGGTGAGGCCGGGGACGTCCCAGTCGGCGGCCACCTCGGCGGTGTGGGCGCCGGGCAGCGCGGGGGGTGTGCGGACGGCGCCGGGGGTCGCGGAGAACCGCGGCGCGGGGGCGGGCTGGGTGATGCCGCCGTGGTCGGTGAACGTGGAGCGGGCGGCGAGATGGGGGTGGCGCGGGGCCTCGCGCAGGGACAGCACGGGGGCGACGCAGGCGTCGGAGTCCGCGAAGACGGCCGTCCACTCCTCGCGGGTGCGGGTCCGGAAGCGGTCCGCGACGGCGGCGCGCAGCGCCTCCCAGTGGCCCGGGTCGCCGCGGCCGGGTGCCTCCTCGCCGAGGCCGAGGAGGCGGATGAACTCCTCGTAGAACCGCTCCTCCAGGGCGCCGACGGCCATCCAGCCGCCGTCGGCGGTCTCGTAGACGCCGTAGAAGGGGGTGCCGCCGTCGAGCAGGTTGACGCCCCGGCGGTCCTGCCAGGCGCCGGCGGCCAGCAGGGCGTGGATCATCGTGGTGAGGTGGGCGGTGCCGTCCGTGATGGCCGCGTCGACCACCTGTCCGGTGCCGGTGGTCCGCGCGTGGTGGAGGGCGGCGAGGACGCCGACGACGAGATAGAGGGAGCCCCCCGCGTAGTCGCCGAGGAGGTTGGCGGGCACGGCGGGCGGGCCGCCGGCCGGACCGATCATGCCGAGGGCCCCGGTGACGGCGACGTAGCCGATGTCGTGCCCGGCGCGCGGGGCGAGCGGGCCGTCCTGGCCCCAGCCCGTCATCCGGCCGTACACCAGGCGGGGGTTGCGGGCCAGGCAGTCCTCCGGGCCGACGCCGAGGCGCTCGGTGACACCGGGCCGGTTGCCCTCCAGCAGGATGTCCGCGCGGGCGGCGAGGCCGAGCACGGCCGCCCGGCCGGCCCCGGTCTTGAGGTCGACCAGGACGGAGCGCTTGTTCCGGTTGGTGAGGTCGTACGCCGGGTCGATGCCGAGTCCGGCCCCGCCGGGGCGGTCGACGCGGACGACGTCGGCGCCGAGATCGGCGAGGAGCATGGCGGCGAAGGGGCCCGGCCCGATGCCCGCCAGCTCCACCACGCGCACGCCCGCCAGCGGACCGTTCCCGGTGACTGCCATCGAGACTCCGACCTCAAACCTTGGTGATACCGCCCTGGTGTTCCGCCGCGGTGGTGCGGTGGCCGCCGCGGCGGCCCGGCATGACACCATCGATGTAACACCACTGATGCTAAGAACGTGTTCCAGTTCGCACAAGCCCTCCGGACCGGGAAAAACGCGGAACGCGGCGGCCGGGTGGCCGCCGCGTCCCAGTGGTGCTCAGTGCCGTCTTCCGGCGTGCTTCGCTGTGTGTCGCGGGTGCTCAGCTCCGCACCGGCTGGCGGTACTCCCGCAGGGGAGGCGCCGTGCGGCTCGCGGTGAACTCGGTGATCCGGTACTCGCAGACCTCCTCCTGGGCGAAGGGGTCGCTCGCCGCGATGGCCTCCACCCGGTCGCGGTCGGCTCCCACGGCGAGGATCACCCCGCCGTCACGCGGTTTCTTGGGGCCGGAGGCGATGAACTCCCCCGCCTCGAACTGTTCGTCCACCCAGGCCATATGGGCCTCGCGGAGGGCCTCGATCCGGTCGGCGGGCGCGCAGTAGGTCAATTCGAGTACGAACATGGCCTCACCCTACGCACGCCACCGTGTGCGGGCGGCACCCCCCGGGCCGCGGCCGGCGGAGGCCGGCACGGCGCCGTCGCGGCAGCCCGGACAGCGGTCGGGACAGCGGTCGGGGCGGGCTGGTCCGGCCGTCCGGACGTGCGTCCGCAGGGCCGGCGGGGCGGGTGCGGGGCCGCGGCGGCGGGGAGCGGCGTGGCGCGGGAGGGTCCGCGGTCCGGCGCTCAGACCGGGGCGCTCCCCGCGAGGGCGGCGGCGAGGGTGCGGCGGCAGAGGGAGTCGGCCCGCCGGGTGGTCTCCGGCAGCCGGTAGCGCGGGGTGAGCCGGAGGGTGTGGGCGACGGCGTGGTCCAGGCCGATCCCGTGGCCCACCGAGACGAAGACCGGCTTGACGCCCTCCCGGGTGCGCAGCGCGCGCCCCACCTCCTCGTCGCCGTCGAGCAGCGGCGAACTCGCGCCCCGCTCGGGGCCGGGCGGTGCGAAGGCGAAGCCGAACGGGGTCTTGGCGACGCCGAAGGACGGGATGCCGGTCAGCACGCCGAGGTGGGCGGCGAGCCCCAGCCGCCGGGGGTGGGCCAGGCCGTAGCCGTCGCAGACGACCAGCGCGGGCGGTTCGGACAGCCGTTCCAAGGCGTCGAGAACGGGCGGGAGTTCGCGGAAGGCCAGCAGTCCGGGAATGTACGGGAACGCGGCGTGGCCGGTGGCGGTCGCCTCGTCGAGCGGCTCCAGCGTCTCCGCGTCCAGGACGACGGCGGCTGCGGCGAGCCGTCCGGTCGCCTCGTCATAGGCGACGTCCACGCCCGCGATCGTCGGGACCTCGCCCGGTGCCGGACCGGGGCCGGCCGTGTCGGCTCGTTCCCGCAGCCGGTTCTGCTCGGCCACCGCCTCGGCTTCCGTGGCGGGCCAGTTCCCGGCCGTCCGTCGTGATCGCATGGGGTCCGTCCTCCGGCTCGCCGCCCGGTGCGGGACCGGGGTTCCGCTCAGCGGGTGGTTCGGGCCGCATCCTGCCACCGCGGGCGCGCCGGGGGCACCGCGGGGTGCCGGGTGCCGCGGGGCGGCGGGGAACGCGCCGGTCAGCCGCCCAGGGTCCACAGGGTGAGCGTGTAGACCATGAAGATCACCCAGAGCACCGCCGCGGCGCCGCCGAGCGCCAGGGCCGCCTTCATGGCGCCCGCGACGGCCTGCCCGCCGCCGTGCGGAAGAGCCTCGCCGCCCTGCGGGCGGTAGTGCGGCTGGAACTGCTGGACCCGGGTGTTCGCGATCTTCTCCATGCCTCACATCCTGTCCCCCGCCACTGACACCACACATGAGTGCGCGTACTCAGCGGGGGTACTCATCCCCGTCCGTACGAGCGGCCCCGGCGGACCGCCGACCGGCCCGCACGGGTTCCCCGGGCAGGTGCAGAACGCGGCCTCCGGGGGAACCCGCTGCCGCATGACAGATCTCCCGGGCACGCACGAGTCGTACTGGATCGACACCACCCCGCAGACCTCCCATCCCTCCCTGGACACGGACCTGGAGACCGACGTCGCCGTGATCGGCGGGGGCATCGCCGGGCTGTGCACGGCGTGGGAGCTGGCCCGCGCGGGCCTCGGTGTCGTCGTTTTGGAGGCGGACCGCATCGCCACCGGTGTCACCGGCTACACCACGGCCAAGGTCTCCGCCCTGCACACCCTGGTCTACGACCGGCTGCGCACGACGCGCGGCGCCGACGGCGCCCGGCTGTACGCGCGTTCGCAGGCGGACGCGGTGGAGCACGTCGCCGCGACGGCGGCCGGGCTGGGCATCGACTGCGATCTGGAGCGGCTGCCCGCGTACACCTACGTCCGGGACCCGGCGGCCGCGGCGCGGGTCGAGGCGGAGGCGCGGGCGGCCGCCGAGGCCGGGCTCCCCGCCTCCTACGTCACGGAGACGGGCCTGCCCTTCCCCGTCGCCGGGGCCGTGCGCGTCGACGGCCAGGCGCAGTTCCACCCGCGCAAGTACCTCCTCGGGCTGGCGGAGGACCTGCTGGCCCGGGGCGGACGGATCTTCGAGCGGTCCCGGGTCACCGGACTGCGCGAGGGGACGCCCTGCCGGGTCACGACGGAGGGCGGGGCGACCGTGACGGCGCGCGATGTCGTGGTCGCCACGCATTACCCGGTCTTCGACCGCTCCCTCGGTTTCGCCAAGCTCTCCCCGCACCGCGAACTGGTGGTCGCCGGCGCGCTCCCCGCGGACCGCGATCCCGCCGGCATGTACATCACCCAGGAGGAGAACAAACGCTCGGTACGGACGGCGCCCGGACCGGACGGGCGGCGGCTGCTCGTCGTCACCGGCGAGAGCTTCCTGCCGGGCACGGCCGACGCGGGCGAGCGCTTCCGGCGGCTGGCGGACTGGACGGCCGAGCACTTCCCCGGCACGGAGATCTCCCACCGCTGGGCCGCGCAGGACAACGACCCCACCGACACCGTGCCCATGGTCGGCCCGCTCCACCCCGGGGCCCGGCACACCTACGTCGCCACCGGCTTCGGCGGCTGGGGCATGAGCAGCGGGGTGATGTCGGGCCGGCTGCTGTCGGCGCTCATCCGCGGCGGGACCCCGGAGTGGGCCGCGCTGTACGACCCGCGGCGGCTGATGAGCACCGTCCGGGAGGGCGGCGGCTTCCTCAGGCACCAGGCGACCGTGGGCCGGCACTTCGTCGGCGACCGGCTGAGGACCGCGCACACCGGCTCGGTGGACGACATCCCGCCCGGCGCGGGCGCCGTCGTCCGCAGCGGCGGCCGCAGCTGCGCCGTCTACCGGGACGAGGAGGGCGCCGTGCACGCCGTCTCCGCGCGCTGTACGCACCTGGGCTGCCTGGTGGCCTTCAACGCCGGCGAGCGGGCCTGGGAGTGCCCCTGCCACGGCTCCCGGTTCGGGGTGGACGGCCAGGTCATCCAGGGTCCGGCGAACCGGCCGCTGGCTCCTCGCGACGTTTAGCCGTGACGGCCGGGGTACCCGGTGACCGTGTTGTTTCTGAAGCCCCCAGGGGTTTACGCGCCGCAGGACGATACGTCCTGTCTCACCGCCGCTCTCCGCGAGGAGACGTTCGCCCCGGACGCCCGGGTGCTCGACCTGTGCACCGGCACCGGAGCCCTCGCCGTGGCGGCGGCCCGGCGCGGAGCCCGTGTGACCGCCGTCGACACGTCGGTCCGCGCGGTGCTCACCTGCCGCCTCAACGCCCGCCTGGCGGGTGTGCGGATCAGGACGGTCCGGGGCGATCTGCTGTCGGCCGTCGGAGGGGAACGGTTCGACGTCATCCTCAGCAACCCCCCGTATGTGCCGTCACCGCACCCGCGCCTGCCCCGCCGCGGCCCGGCACGCGCCTGGGAGGCGGGGCACGACGGGCGGGCGCTGCTCGACCGGATCTGCGCCGAGGCGCCGGGGCGGCTGCGCCCCGGCGGCGTCCTGCTCCTCGTCCAGTCGGCGCTCAGCGGTGTCACACCGACGCTGGACGCGCTGGTGCGGGCCGGTCTCGACGCACAGGTGGCCGAGCGCCGGTACGTCCCCTTCGGGCCTCGGTTGCGGGAGCGGGCCGAGTGGCTGCGCGGCCGGGGGCTGCTGCCGCCCGGGGAGGACAAGGAGGAACTGGTGGTGATCCGCGGTGAAGCCGCCCTCTGAGCCGGACGGGTCCACCGCCGGGCCCGGAGCCACCGGTGGACCCGCACCCGTCACCGGTCCCGCCGCGGGACCGGGAGACGCCGCCGGACGCGCCGGTGCTCCCGGCGTCGCCGGCGCCCGCCCCGGGGCCGCCGCCGCGGAGGTACCGGCCGCGCGCGAGGCCCGCCGGGTGAGCCTGGTGCGGGGCGGCCCGATGCTGGTGGAGGGCCCGGTGGAGGTGGTGCTGGAGGACGGCAGCACCGAGCGCTCGGACCGGTTCACCGTGGCGCTGTGCACCTGCCGCCGCAGCCGCCGCTTCCCCTGGTGCGACACCAGTCACCGCCGACGGGTCCGCGGTACCGCGGACGAGCACGGCGACTCCCCCGGCGCAGGCTCCGGCTGACCCCGCGAAGGCGGGTCCCCCTCCGCCGGCTGACCGGCTGACCCCTTCCGGCAGCTGCCCCCTTCCGGCAGCGGCGCCCCGGCCCCCCGTGGGACCGGGGCGCCGGGCTGTCGCGGCCGCTCAGGCGGGTGCCGGCACGGGCGGCGGGGCGGGGAGCGGCGCGCGCAGGGAGGTGCGGCCCGCTTCCCAGGCCGCCAGCAGATGGCCGCCGAGCCGGTCCTCCAGGGACTCCGTCGAGGCGGCGCCGAAGGCCACGTCCGCGTCCAGGCCGGGCTCCTCCTCCAGCAGCCCGCCGACGACGTCCCGGCGCACGATCTGCTCGTGCACCGCGTCCGCCTCGACGTGCTCGGTGTAGAAGTGCACGGCGGCCGGGCCCGCGCCCGCCCGTTCGAGCGCCTTGGCCAGCCGGCGGGAACCGGGCGAGGAGGTGATCTCGACGGTCGCGAAGTGCCCCACGAGCGCCCCGCGCAGCGCCCGGTGGAGGCCGAACAGGGACATCTGGTTGACCACCGCCAGCATCGGGGCGGGCGTGACGTCCAGATAGCGCCCGTAGGCGGGGTCGAGGCCGAGGTCGGTCATCAGTTCGGCGAAGAGCCGGGCGTGCACGCGGTCGGCCCGTCCCCCGCCGAACTCGTCGAACTCGACGGCGACCATGGCGGCCTTCGCCCGGCCCGTCAGCCGGGGGATGACCCAGGCGTGCGGGTCGGCCTCCTTGAGGTGGTAGAGCGAGCGCTGCGCGGCGTACTCGCGCAGCTGCCACAGCTCCCCGGAGTCCTGGAGACGGTGGCTGACGCCGTCGCCGTCCACGGGTTCGGCGAGCAGGGCGTCCAGAGCCGCCGCCGCGCTCTCCGGGCGGGGGGTGTCCGCGCGCAGGGCGGACAGGAAGCGTTCCTCCAGTGCCCGGCGGAGGCGGAGGAGGTCCGGGTCCCACTCCCAGTGGCCGCCGACCCCGGCGAAGCCCCGGTAGTGCAGTTCGTAGGCGAGGTAGAGGGCGAGCTGGAGATCGTCGCCGTACGGGTCGGCGGCGGTGACGGCCGGTCCGCCGGGCAGGTCCCGGGAGCCGCCGGTGAGCAGGGCGGTCACCGCGGCCGACAGGTCGCCGCGCGGCGCGGGCAGGGGCGGTCCGCCGGCCGCGGTCCCGGCTCCTCCGGCGCTCCCGGCCCGGGTGCGGCCGGCGGTGCCGGGGGTCGTCGTCGCTCCGGTCGCCATGGCTCCGGACCTCCTCTTCCCTCGTCCCCGGGGGCCGTCCGCCCCGGGGACACATCCGGGTCGTTCGAGTGCCCTCCGCCGCCTCGGTCATGCGTTCGCGGAGGCCGCGGAGGAGCGGAGTGACAGAGGTCACGCTGCCGATCCGCACACTGAGAGGGCCGCCGGATCGTCATAGAGAGTGTCAGCCGTCTTCCGAACACCTCTCAGGAGGCAGGAGTTGTTCCCTGTCATCGACCGAGCCGTACAGGCCGGCCTCATCACGTCCGACGGGCAGGTGATGGACGTTCCCGCGGCGCTGCGCTACCGGCGCGACGATCCGCTCGCCGTCCGTGCCTGTTTCCCGCCGCGCGCCTCCCTCGGCGGTGCGGACGTGACCTGGGTGTTCTCCCGGGATCTGCTGGCCGCCGGGCTGCTGGAGCCGGTCGGCGACGGGGATGTGCACGTACGGCCGTTCGGGCCGCTGGTGACGGTGCTGGAGTTCCACGCGGCCGCCGGGACGGCGCTGGTCCGGATGGACAGCGCGGACGTGCGGAGCTTCCTGGAGCAGACGTACGCCCTGGTGCCGTTCGGCCGTGAGGAACTCCACCTCGACCTCGACGGCGACCTGGCGGCCCTGCTGCGCGAGGCCTGACACCCCCTCCGCCGGAGCGGCCGGTCAGCCGCCGGCCGCGGACGCCGCCGCGGACCCCTCCGGGGCGGCGACGGCCGCGGCGAGCCCGGCCCGCACCTCCGCGACCGCCCGCACGGGCGCCACCGCGGCCGGCCCTCCGGCCGGACCGCACTGGCCCGCGCGCCGCGCCAGTTCGCCGAGCCGCCGCCCGCGGGCGGTCCGCTCCTGCGCGGAGACCACCCCCGTCAGCCCGGCCGCCGCGGCCAGGACGGCCAGCGCCGCGTCCTCGGGCGCCACCCGCGCCACCGGCTCCCGCCCGTGCAGCGCGCGCCGCGCGTCCGCCCGGAGAGCCCACGCCGCCTCCCCGTCCACCAGGGCGTAGTCCCGGGGCGGCAGCAGACCCAGCCACCGCCGGGACACCACGCGCAGGGCGCCCTCCCCGGCGAGCCCGGCCTGTACGGCGTCCAGGGTGGTGCCGGCGTGCCGGGTCACCCAGTCCCGCCAGCCGTGCGGCGGGGACTCGGTGATCAGCTCCAGCAGGTCGTCGAGTGCCGGATCGTCCGTCCGGGCGTCGAGGTCCGGTGTGACGACTCCGCCGTCGTCGGTGAGCAGCCCCCGCCGGGCGAGTTCGGTCAGCGCCCCGGCCCGCACCAGGGGCGGCAGCCGGTCCGCGCCGTCCGCACCGCCGGTCCCGGGGCGGACGCTCTCCGGGGCCCGGGCGAGCAGGCAGAGCCGGGCGGCGAGGGAGCGGGGCGAACGGGAACCGGGGGTCACATGGGCCTCCTGCGGATCGGGCGGCCGGTGCGGCCGGTGGCGGTGGCGAGCGCCGCGGAGGGCCGGCGACGGTGCCCCGGGCCGGTCGGCGGGGTCCCGCGGACCCCTTGCGGGCCGGCCCCGGCCGCACGGGCGGCAATTCCGTTGCCGCCGCCCGGCCGTCTCCGTACCGTGGTCACCGGCCCTGTTGTCGGCGGACGGAGAAGGCGTTGCTCGTCTGAGGTCATGGGACACCGTGTGCCACGCCCCGGCCGGAAGGCCGGACCGGCGTGGGCCGTTGTGCGACCTCGGCACCGAGCCGCCCGCCCCGACCGGGGCTTCTTCTCTGGTTGTTCTCTGGTGCCCCTCTTCCGCCACGGCATTCCCGGTGTCTCCTCCGCTGCCCCGTACCCCGTGCACCCCGGCGACCAGGAGGCCCCGTATGGCACCGTCCGCTCTCTCCGTCAGCTGCTCCGACCTCTCCTTCACCTGGCCGGACGGCACCACCGTCCTGGACGGCCTCGATCTCGCCGTGGGACCGGGCCGCACCGGCATCGTCGGGCTCAACGGCTCCGGCAAGTCCACCCTGCTCCGCCTGATCGCCGGTGAGCTGCGGCCGTCCGGCGGCACGGTGCGGGTCACCGGCGAGACCGGCTACCTGCCGCAGAACCTCACCCTGGACACCGCGCTCCGCGCCGACGTGGCGCTCGGCATCGCCGCCCCCCGGGCCGCCCTGCGCGCCATCGAGGCCGGCGACCCGAGCGAGGAGCACTTCACCGCCGTCGGGGACGACTGGGACATCGAGGAACGGGCCCTGGCCACCCTGGACCAGCTCGGCCTGGGCCACATCGGTCTCGACCGCACCGTCGGCGAGCTCTCCGGCGGCGAGTCGGTGCTGCTGCGGCTGGCGGCCCTGCTGCTGCGGAGGCCCGGCGTCCTGCTGCTCGACGAGCCGACCAACAACCTGGACCTGCGCGCCCGGCGCCGGCTGTACGAGGCGGTGTCCTCCTGGCGGGGCGTGCTGATCGCCGTCAGCCACGACCGCGAACTGCTGGAGCTGGTCGACCGGATCGGCGATCTGCGCGAGGGCGGGGTGCACTGGTACGGCGGCGGCTTCTCCGCCTACCAGGAGGCGCTGACGGCCGAGCAGGAGGCCGCCCGGCGCTCCCTGCGCGCCGCGGAGGCCGATGTGCGGCGGCAGAAGCGGGAGCTGGCCGAGGCCCGGGAGAAGCTGGCCCGCCGGGTCCGCTACGGCAGGAAGATGTACGAGAACAAGCGCGAGCCCAAGATCGTGATGAACGCCCGCAAGCGCGCACAGCAGGTCTCCGCCGCCAAGCACCGCGGCACCCACACCGCGCGGCTGGAGGACGCGCGCGAACGGCTGGACGAGGCCGCGGACGCCGTGCGCGACGACGCCGAGATCCGCGTCGACCTGCCGCACACCGCCGTCCCGCCGGGCCGCACCGTGCTCACCGTGCGGGAGGCGGAACTCCGGTACGGCGCGCGGGTACCGGAGTTCACCGTGCGCGGCCCCGAGCGGATCGCGCTGACCGGCAGGAACGGTGCGGGCAAGACCACCCTGCTGCGGACCATCGCGGGCGAACTGGAGCCGGTGCGCGGCGAGGTGCGGACCGAGGTGCCGTCGAGGTTCCTGTCCCAGCGGCTGGATCTCCTCGACGACGGGCTGAGCGTCGCGGAGAACGTGGCCCGGCACGCCCCCTCGGCCACCGGCAACCGGATCCGGGCCCGGCTCGCCCGCTTCCTCTTCCGCGGTGCCCGCGCCGACCAGCCGGCGGGCACCCTCTCGGGCGGCGAGCGCTTCCGCGCCACCCTGGCGGCGCTGATGCTGGCCGAGCCCGCGCCGCAGCTCCTGATGCTGGACGAGCCGACCAACAACCTCGACCTGTCCGGCGTCGAACAGCTCACGGCGGCACTGGAGTCGTACGAGGGCGCCCTGATCGTGGCCGCCCACGACCTGCCGTTCCTGCGGAGCCTGGGCATCACCCGCTGGCTCCATCTGGACGGCGACCTGACGGAGGCGGCCCCGGAGGACGTCTGAGAGGTCTGGTGAGAGGTCTGAGAGGGGAGAGGGGGTGCGGACGGCGGCTCCGGACCGGTGCACCGGCCGCAACACCACCGCCGTCACCCGACATTACGGGATCTACCCTCCGATTAGCCGCGCCCCCCTGGTCCCGGGCTTCCCCCAGTGCTTAACCTACGGTTTCGTAACCTACGGAGCCGTAGGTGATCCGCACGTCTCCAGGAGCTCGTTGTGACCCAGACCCCCGCCCCCCTCGCCGGCTCCGAGGGGTGGAGCGACGCCAAGCTGCTGTACGCGCTGGAGGAGGTCGTCGAGGACGAACTCAACCGGCACCTCACGGTCGCCAAGGACTGGATGCCGCACGAATACGTGCCGTGGAGCGACGGCCGCAACTTCGACGGCCCGCTCGGCGGCGAGGCCTGGGCCCCGGAGCAGTCCAAGGTCAGCGACATCGGCCGGATCGCCCTCGTGGTCAATCTGCTCACCGAGGACAACCTCCCCAGCTACCACCACGAGATCGCCACCCTCTTCGGCCGCGACGGCGCCTGGGGTACCTGGGTGCACCGCTGGACCGCCGAGGAGGGCCGGCACGGCATCGTGATGCGCGACTACCTGCTGACCTCCCGGGCCGTGGACCCGGTGCAGCTGGAGGAGTTCCGCATGGCGCACATGTCGGAGGGGTTCGAGTCCGACAACCGGCACAGCATGCTGCACTCCGTCGCCTACGTCGCCTTCCAGGAGCTGGCCACCCGCATCTCGCACCGCAACACCGGCCACCACTCCGGTGACCCGGTCTGCGACCGCATGCTCTCGCGGATCGCCACCGACGAGAACCTGCACATGGTCTTCTACCGCAACCTGCTCGGCAAGGCGTTCGAACTGGCGCCGGACCAGACGATGGAGGCCGTCCGCGACGTCGTCGTCGGCTTCCGGATGCCCGGCCACGGGATGCCCGGGTTCGAGCGGGCCGCCGCGCAGATGGCCATCGGCGGCATCTACAACCTCCGCATCCACCACGACGACGTGCTCCAGCCGGTGCTGCGCTTCCTCAAGGTGCTGGAGATCTCCGGGCTCGGCCCCGAAGGGCTCAAGGCCCAGGAGGAGCTGGGGATGTACATGGGCGGCCTCGACGCGCAGGCCACGAAGTTCGACGAGCGGCGCGAGGCCCTGCTCGCCCGCCGCGCCGCCCGCAAGGCCTCCTGACGCACCACCCGGCCGTCTTCCCGGCTCCGGCTCCGCCCGGAGCCGGGCGGGTCCGGCAACGCGTCGGGCCCGGTGCGCTGTGCGCACCGGGCCCGACGTCTCCGTAGCGGGGACAGTGTGCTCGCTCAGGACATCGGAATGGGGTGTCTCAAGACATCGGCATGACCCAGGGGTCATGGTCTGGCGATGTCGAAGAGACGTCTGGTGATTACTGCTGTCGTCCCGGAGGGCCGCACGCAGGGCGAAGTGGCGCGAGCGTACGGGGTGTCGCAGGGCTGGTCAGCCGCCTGGTGGCCCGCTACCGCGCTGAGGGCGAGGCGGCGTTCGAGCCGCGCTCCAGACGGCCGAAGACCTCACCGACCGCGCCCGAGACCGAGACCGTCGAGCTGATCCTCCGGCTCCGCAAGGGGCTGACCGAGCAGGCTGTCGGCCGCGGGGGCGGGGGCATCGATCACGACGGTCCTGGAGAGTGCCAGTGATGGCGGTCAGGCGCTCGACCGAGACGTCATCGGGTACGCAGGCGCGATACCTCAATGCGTGCCATATGGCGCCTGTCATCGGCTGGCGCGGATCATCACGGTGAGGACTGGTGAGGCCGGTGAAGGCTGGCTCTGTCCGATGTCCTCGTACCCCCACGACTTGTAGAGGGCGTGGACTTTCCCATCTCCGGCGGCCGGGTTGACCATGAGCGTGACGTACGGTTCGTCGCGTGTGGCGAGGAGAGCGTCGTGGATGCGGCGGGCGGTGCCGGTCTTTCGCCAGATCGGTCGGACGCCGATCTCCTTCAGGGCCACGGCTGGGCGCTCGGTGTACTTCTCCGCAGGTGTTGGGCTGGTGCGTTGCCAGTACCGGTCGCCATGCTCGATGGTGTTGCTGTAGGCGTAGCCGACCGAATGTCCGTCCGCGTACGCGAGGACGGCTGTGAATCCCGGCTCGGTGCCGTGCCGGTCCAGGCGTTCGCCGAATGCGGTGACCGCGTAGTTCGGCAGGTGGAGTAGTGGGGCGCGCACGTCGGCGTACACGTCGAGGAGGTCGCCTCGGGCGGTGTCGAGAGTCGTGAACGTGCGCAGTTCGATGGCGGGCGCCGTGGTCATGCGGCCATCCTCCAGGTGGCGGTGTGCTCGGTCCAGGTCTGCACGGTGGAGGTGCCCGGCGCGGTGGCGCGCAGTCCGGCTCCGAACTCCTGCAGCATGCGCGTGACCCGGGCGTGCTGGGTGGCGGCTTCGGAGGGGACCTTCATCGCGGTGGCCGTGGCGGCATCGGGGGCGCCCTGCGCGAGCTGGGCGTGCGCGAGCCGGGTCGTGGTGATGGCCCGGGACCGGACCATGTGGGACCGCAGGGCGGACAGGCAGCGGTGGGCGTGGTACTCGGCGGTCGAGTAGTCGCCGAGCGCCAGGTGCGCAGAGAGGGCCAGGGAGTCCAGTTCGGCCTGGTCGTAGAAGGCGAGCATCCACACCGGCCGGTAGTCGGCGGGGTCGGCGCGCAGCATGGCGTCCTGCGCCTGATCGAACGCCCGGCGGGTGCCGGTGCGGTCCTGCGCCGTGCCTTGGATGGCGCCCTGGCGGGCCAGGCCGAGGGAGGCGAACATGGGGTCTCGGCGAGTGAGGTGCAGGTTGCGGGCGACGTCGTTGGCGGCGGACGCGTCGGCGGGCCGACCCAGGTGCCGGTACATGGTGCCCGCGTGGCTCCAGATGCGGAACTTGATGGCCTGGTCGCCGGACATCTCGGCGAGGGCCTGGGCCTCGCGCATGTGAGCCTTGGCCACGTCGTAGCGCCGACCGTCGATGGCGGCCCACATCGCGGAGGAGCGGAAGGCGGCTGCGGAGGCGTAGAGGTTGCTGCGTACGCGCTGGGTGGCGCTGCCGGCGTTCTGGAGATTGAGCGCCTCGTCGGCGAGGGAGGAGGCCCGCTGCTCGATACCGAGTTGTCCGCCGTGGCAGTGGTCGCTGGCGATGATCTCTGCGAAGCGCTTGTTGAGGCGATTGACGTCGCTCATGCCGATGCGGCGCGGCGATGCGGTGCCGGGTGCGGCTGCTGCTGCGGCAGCCGCCGCGATGCTGCCGACGAGGGTACGGCGCTTCATATCGGGGTCCTCCTGCTGCGGTGGGGCGGGGGTGGACGAAGGCCGGCCCCGTGGCACGAACCCTAAAGCGACGGCGGGCAGGCCGCTGACGTCCTCAAGTGCCTTACGGGAGGCTGACTTTGGCCACGCGACCCGGCCCGCTTTCCATGCTCGGACCGATGAGCCGTCGAGTCCTCCGGGGCGCCCGGTCAACCGCTCAATGGCCCTGTTCACGGCCTCGGCGAGGCTGTTGGAGCTGTAGCCGTGTTCGGTCATCCACGCCTCAAAAACGGTATTGCGGGTGGTGTCCATGCGGGCACGGTAGTCCGCGCGATCCCCGCCCGCCAGGTAAAGCAGAGGTCAAAACGCCCTAGGTCGGTCCGTCGGCTGAACCTCTGAACGTCCTAACCAACCAGCTGGGCAAGGGAGTTGTATGGGCACCGGTCGCCCTCTACGCCGCACCGTGCGGGTGGCTGTTGACGGCCCGGCCGGCCCCTGAGGTTCCCCCGCGGGGGTGGGCCGGGCGCCGACACGACACGAAGGCTCCACCCCAATGACGAGTCTGAGAACACCAGTTGAGGCCCTCTCCGTCGGCCACCCCACGTACACCCAGACCTTCCCGTGCGAGGCGACCACGGCCGAGATCGGCCGCGAACTCGTCCGAGACCTCCTCAGTGTGTGGCATCTCGACGGCCTCGCCGACCGTGCCGCGCTGATCGTCACGGAGCTGATCGCGAACGCCTCCAGGCACACTCCGTGTCCCGAGGTCCGCCTCACGGTTGGGCGGCCGGACGCGACACGACTGCGTATCGGGATCGTCGACCGGGAAGCATCGCGTCTGCCCATACTCAGCCAGGCGGCTGACGACGACGAGTCGGGCCGCGGACTGCTCCTCGTTGATGCTGTCGCTGACCGGTGGGGCTACGACCTGCACGGCTCGGGCAGACGCCCCTGGGGCAAAGAGGTCTGGGCGGAACTTCGCACCGAGGGCGGCAAGTGAGCATCCCGGCCACGGCACCCTCGCCCCTTCCGGATCTCGCCCGACTCCGACCCCGCCAGCAGATGGCCATGGACTGTGCCCTCTACGCCCGGCCGCTGGGAGCGAGCGGTCGACGGCTGGGCGAGATACGCCACCGGGGCCTGCCGTTCCAGCTCTGGGCCTGCGCTCCCAACTGCCAGGCCGCCAGATCGACTATCCCGACCAGCTGAGAAAGGGGACGTCCTTCCATGGAGCGGCCGTGGATCACCGGTGATTGCTGGCTCGGCTGCGGGCGTACGGGAGTCCTGGTGATCTGGCTCGGGCCGGTGCAGTGGGACGGGCACCACGCCCCCTTCTACTCGTGCGAGCCGTGCCTCGATCGCCTCAAGGCCCAGGCGCTTGCCTACTTCATGGAGCGACGACCGGCATCCGCTTGATCGGACTTCCGGCACATGACTTCCCGGCGTGAGGCAGACACCCCGCGAGGACTTCCTACGCGGAGCACGTCCCCTCGTGGCGGGCGGCTAGGAGCCGTCCGGGGAGCAGCCATCTGGCAACGCTCCCGTGATGGCACCTGGTGGGCGCTCCAGCCCAGTAACACCACAACGATCACAAGGAGTTGAAGCATGACGCGCAGCACCGTAGTTCCCAGCCGCACCGAAGTACGCCCACAGATCCCCGGGGCGTCGGACGGCTTCGACCTAGACGTCTCCCTCGTCGAGATCGCCGACCCGGCCGGCCTGGTCAACCTGACCGACGACAACTGCGGGTCCACCTGCGGCGCCTGCACCACCAACGTCGCCTGACCCGGTCCCGAGATCACCCCGGTCTGGTGCCGCCGCGATTCCACGCGGCGGCACCAGCCGCCCGGCCCTTCACGTACGGAGGTACTCGGTGGTTGCTCCGCCCGCAGCGTTCCGCACCGGTCCCACTGCTCTCGTCCGCGCCGTGGCATGGCCCTCGCTGCCGTTTCCTCCATGCCCTGACCTTGATGACCGCTCGCCCGGTGGTTCGTCTGCCCGTGTGGCGTGGCTACGCGCGGTTTGGGCGGACCAGGACGTCGCCGAGGCACTCCAGCACTCCAGCCCGGTCCTGGCCGCGCAGGTACGAGCCCTGTGCACAGCCGAGCACCCCGCCCTCCGGGATGTGCAGCGCGCGGCGCTGTCCGTGGCCCGCTACCTGCTGCGGGCCCAGCGCCGGGCGACACCCTTCGGCCTGTTCGCCGGCGTGGCCACCGCGGAGTTCGGCCCGCACGCGAGGGCCGACTGGGGTGAGGAGCACGTGGCCGTCGGCCGCGCGGGGGCAGAGTGGCTGGCGGCCCTGGTCGCACGGTTGGAGTCATGCCCGGACCTCCTCGAACGGCTGCCCGTCGTCATCAACAACACCGTGACGTACCGGGGAGACCGGCTCATCGTGCCGTTCCAGCCCGACGTCCAGGACGACCGGACGCGCGCGGTCGAGGCTTCTCTGGCTTTGACCGGACCGGTGCGCGCGGTCCTTGCCGCGACCCGACTGCCGATCCGGTTCGGCACCCTCGTGGACAAGCTCCAGGCGGAGTTCCCCGAGGCAGGTCCCGAGAAGGCGGGGCAATTGCTGACGGAGCTGATCCGGCGGCGGGTGCTGATCACGGGCCTGCACGCTCCGAGCACCGAGGTCGACGCCCTCGGGTATCTGCTCGGCCAACTCGACGCGATCGACGCCGGACGCCTCGCCCCGGTCGCGGAGACCGTACGCGAACTCCACGCGGTCCGGGCGGGCCTGGAGGAGTGCACCACGCGCGGCGGCCGGGACAGCGCAGCGGCGCGGATGCGAGACCTCGTCCCCGGCCTGCGTCGTCACCCCATCGCGCTCGACCTCCGCCTGGACGCGCGGATCGTTCTGCCGGAAGCGGTCGCCCGAGAGATCGAGCGCGCCGCTCTCATCCTGACCCGCTTGAGCATCCGCCCGTACGGGACCGCCGCCTGGAACGAGTACCACCAGCGGTTCTACGAGCGGTACGGCATCGGCACGATGGTGCCGCTCGCGGAGACCGTGGCGGACAGCGGCACCGGCTATCCCGACGGTTACCCAGGCGCTCCGGCCGACGCACGCAGGCCCCGCGTCTCCGCTCGGGATGACGCCCTCGTACGGCTGGCTCAGGCCGCCGTGCTCGACGGCCGCGACGAAGTGATCCTCACGGACGAACAGATTGAGGCCCTGGACGTGGGTCCCGACGAGCCGCGGCTGCCGCCGCACTTGGAGATCGTGGTGCGGGTGCACGCGGCCAGCCTGGAGGAGTTGCAGCGCGGGCGGTTCCGGCTTGAGGTCGTGAGCGTGTCCCGTGGCGCCGGCGTCTCCACGGGCCGATTCCTCAGCGCGCTGGCCCCCGCCGACCGCGAGGCCCTGGTCACAGAGCTTGCCGACCTCCCGGCCGCAGACGGCAACACCATGCCCGCGCAGCTCTCTTTCCCGCCCCTGCTCTCCGAGAGCGCCCACGTCACCCGCTCCCCACAGGTTCTACCCACCGTGATCAGCCTTCAGGAGCACCGCGCCCCGCAGGACACCATCCTCACCCCGAAGGACTTGGCTGTGGGGTGCGACGGCCGCCGCATGTACCTCGCCGTCCCCGAGCGAGGCCACCGCGTCGAGGCCGTCGGGATGCACTCGCTGAACCTGCGCACCCACACTCCGCCACTGGTGCGGTTCCTCACCGAACTGTCCCGCGCCCAGTGCGCGCAGGTCACCATCTTCGACTGGGGCGCCGCAACGGCGATGCCGTTCCTTCCACGTCTGCGGTACGGCCGCATCGTGATGGCCCCGGCACGCTGGCGGCTGGAAGCGTCCGAACTGCCCGGCCATGCCCGCCCTCGGGCCGAGTGGGACGCCGCGCTCAGCGACTGGCGTGCCCGGCGGAGGCGGCCGCGCCGCGTTTACCTCGTAGAGGACGACCGGCGCCTCTTCCTCGACCTCGACGAGGCCGGCCACCGTGCGCTCCTGCGCAGACACCTCGACCGGACGCGCCTGGCCGTACTCGTCGAGGCCCCGGAACCAGAGGCGTACGGCTGGTGCGGCGGGCGAGCCCACGAGGTCGTGGTGCCACTCAAAGCAACCAGGCCGTCGACATGGCCGCCACTGCCAGCTCCCGGCCGGGCCCGTGCCCTGTCTGCGGCCCAGATGCAGACGCCTGCCTCTTCGTCGGTTCTTCTGGCTGCCCTCTACGGTGACCCCCGCCGCCAAGACGTCTTGCTCTTCCGGCACCTGCCCGGCCTCCTCGAACAGCTCGGCAACCCGCCGTGGTGGTTCATCCGCTTCCGCGACCCGGACCAACACCTCCGCGTACGCATCGCCCTCCCCGACCCGGAAGCCTTCGCCGACACGGCCCGAACGGTGAGCGCCTGGGCCGACGAGCTGCGAAGCATCGGACTGATGGCCGACCTGCGTTATCCCACCTCCTACCGCGAGATGGGCCGCTGGGGCTCCGGCACCGCATGGGAGGCGGCCGAGGAGGTGTTCCGGGCGGACTCGCGCGCCGTCCTGGCCCAGCTCGCGCAGCCACAGCGCCCCGGACTGCGCACGCTGGTTGCGGCCCACACGGTCGCCATCGCCTCTGCGTTCCTCGGCAGCACCGCAGCCGGTATGCGGTGGCTGATCGACCACATTCCGCCGACAGCCCCCAAACCGGTTCCACGCCCGCAGTTCACCGAGGCCGTACGGCTCGCCGACCCGAGCGACGACTGGTCAGCCCTGCGTAGCGTCCCGGGCGGAGACGCCATCGTGTCCGGATGGGCCGACCGGGAAGCGGCACTCGCCGCGTACCGGCCGCACCTGCCCGGCCCGGACACCCAGGGCATCGCCGTCGACGACGTCCTGACCTCCCTGCTGCACGTTCACTTCGTGCGCCACGTCGCCGTGAACTTCCCGGAGGAAGAGGTGTGCCTCTACCTCGCGCGTGCCGCCGCCCTGGCCTGGACCGCCCGCACCAGGGGGAGGGCTTCGTGACCGCCTACCCCGCGCTCGGCCTGGTCGACGCCATCGCCGCTCAGCTCGCCGACCCCGACACCGTGCCCCTCGGCTCCAGGACTCTGTCCTCGGACCGGCAGCACCTCGCCTACGGCCCGCCCGGAATCGCGCTCCTGCACGTCGAGCTGGCCGCGAACGGCCTCGGCCCGTGGCACCGCGCCCACTACTGGCTCACCGCCGCCTCCCGGCAGCCGCTCACCAGCGGCTCGGACAGCCACCCGTTCTACGGAGTGCCCGCCTTCGCCCACGCCCTGAGCTGTGCCGCCGACCACCTTCCCGGCTCCTACCAGCGCGCCCTCGACGCGATGGACGGACAGATCGCAGTCGACGTCGGACGCCGTCTCGACGCCGCGCACCGCCGCATCGACGCCGGACGCCTGCCGCAGCTCGCCGAGTTCGACGTCATCCGGGGCCTCACTGGATACGGCGCCTATCTACTGCGCCGAAACCCCGGCAGCTCCACGATGCGCGCCGTTCTCGACTACTGCGTGCGGCTCACCGAACCGATCACCCACCACGGCGAGACCCTGCCGGGCTGGTGGGCGGAGACCGGGCCCTCGGGCAGTCCGGACGACCGATTCCCTGGCGGGCACGCCAACACCGGTATGGCGCACGGCATCGGCGGCGTGCTCGCCCTCCTGGCCCTCGCCGCTCGGAACGGCTCCGTCATCGATGGCCACCATGCAGCATTGCGCACCATCCTGGCCTGGCTGGACCGTTGGAAGGAGAAGGCCGACGGCGGGCCGGTCTGGCCGTACTGGGTCACTCAGGGCGAGCTGCGCAGGGGGGGTCTCGTCCCCTCCGCGCCCCGGCGGCCCTCCTGGTGCTACGGCACCGCCGGCCTCGCCCGCGCCCAGCAACTTGCCGCGCTCGCCCTCGGCGATACCAGCCGCCAGATCGACGCGGAGAACGCGCTCGTGGCCGCCCTCACCGACCTCGAACAGCTGAAGACCACGACGGACAACGGCCTCTGCCACGGGTTCGCCGGCCTCGCCCACACTGCCACGCGTACGGCCGACGATGCCCACCCCTCGACCGCGGGAAGACTCCGCGCCGCGATCCCGGCCCTCCTGGCTGCGGTCACCCCTCCGGGCACCGACCCCGAACTCATGGCCACGGCGCTCATCCAGGACGAGAAAGACGGACCCGGCCTGCTCGACGGCGCCGCCGGCACAGCCCTGGCCCTCCTCGCGCCCAGCACCGCAGCACCACCCCAGTCCGCCTGGGACGCATGCCTCCTCATCTCTTGATCCACCGACCGAAGGACCGCTATGCCTCCCGACCGCTGGCAGCAGCACAACATCACCTTCTTCGACCGCGAGAGTGCCCGGCGCACCATCGCCGAACGCGTCGGCCCCGCCCTGATCCAGGCCGAGACCGACGGGCAGCTCACCAGCTGGTGGTTCATGAACAAGCAGCCCTGGCCGTTGCGTTACCTCGCCGGCAAGCCCTCACCAGCAATTGAGTCGCTCCTGAGCGATCTCATCGGCGACGGCGTGGCCGTGTCGTGTCTGCCCGGCATCTACGAGCCCGAGACCGACACGTTCGGCGGACCCGAGGCCATGGATGCAGCCCACGAACTGTTCCACAGCGACTCCCGTCACCTGCTCACCTACCAGCCGAACCCGATGCACTTGGGACGTCGGGAGAGCGCCGTCCTGCTGGCGAGCGTCATGATGCGCGGTGCTGGACTCGACTGGTTCGAACAGGGTGACGTATGGGCGAAGGTCGCAGCTCTTCGACCGGCCACCGCTCCACAACCACCCGAACGAGCCGCCGAACTGACTCCGGCCATGCGGAAGCTCATGACCGCTGACGCCTACAGCGTCTGCCGCCTGGGCGGCCCACTCCACGCTCACCAGGAATGGGTGACCGCCTTCGAACAGGCCGGCGCCACGCTCGCCGAACTCGCAGGCTGCGGCGCCCTCACCCGTGGCCTGCGTGCCGTCATTGCCCACCACGTGATCTTCCACGCCAACCGCGCCGGTCTCCTCCGGGACGACCAGAGCGCCCTGTCCCACATCGCACGAGAGGTAGTCATGGGAACGAGTGACCACACCGAGTCGCCCACCGAGGCAACGGCCGACATCGATAGCGTCGGCGCGGTGAACACCGACACGATCACCACCCCTACAGCGGGCGCCGAGCGCCTCCGCAACGCCCTGGTCGAACAGCTCCGCGCGGACGGGCACGCCCGCACGCCCGCCGTCGAAGCCGCGTTGCGGACCGTGCCCCGCCACGTGTTCGTGCCCGAGGCGTCCCTCGAAGACGCCTACGCCAACGCACCGGTGCACATCAAGTACGACACCGACGGCACGTCCATCTCCTGCGCCTCCCAACCGGGCGTCGTCGCCCTCATGCTGGACCAGCTGGACGCCCAGCCCGGCGAGCGCATCCTCGAACTCGGTGCCGGCACCGGCTACAACGCCGGTCTGCTCGCCCACCTGGTCGGCGAGAACGGACACGTGACCACCCTCGACGTTGACGACGACCTCGTGGAGGG
Organism: Streptomyces xinghaiensis S187; assembly: GCF_000220705.2. Lineage (GTDB taxonomy): Bacteria > Actinomycetota > Actinomycetes > Streptomycetales > Streptomycetaceae > Streptomyces > Streptomyces xinghaiensis. The sequence continues at coordinate 1,086,940 of NZ_CP023202.1, forward strand.
TGCCCGCACGCACTTCGCCGCCGCCGGGATCACCAACGTCGAGGCCGTGACCCGCGACGGGGCGCTCGGCTACGCCGAAGGAGCGCCGTACGACCGGATCATCGCCACCGTCGGCGCGCACGGCGTACCGCACGCCTGGCTGCAGCAGCTCGCACCCGGCGGCCGGCTCCTCGTCCCCCAGCGCCTCAAGGGCACCGTCTCCCGCTCCATCGCCTATGAGCAGCGCGACGGCCGATGGGCGTCCCTCGGCAGCGAGATGAACACCTTCATGCCGCTTCGGCGGGGCATCGCTGACGACGACCGCCGAGTGATCCCGCTCAGCACGGACGGCGCCGTACGACTCCAGGCCCCCGCCGGGCTCAGCATCGACGCCGACGCCCTCGCAGGTGTACTTGACCAGCCGCGCACCGAGGAGTGGACCGGCATGACGGTCCGCGCCATGGAGTCGCCGGAGTGGATGGAACTGTTCGTCACCTGCTCCCTGCCCTCCGGTCTGATCCGGATGCTGTTCCCCCAGAGTGCCAAGGGCACTCTGCTCACGGAGGACCCGTACCCCTCGTCGACCGCGGTCGTCGACAAGGGTTCCGTCACCTACCTCGCCCGGCGCGTGAGCAAGGAGAAGACCCCCGAGGGCGGCAAGCTCTGGGAGTTCGGCGTCATCGGCCACGGCCCCGGCAGCGACGAGCTGGCCGCGAAGGTCGCCGACTCCATCCGCACCTGGGATCGCGACTACCGCGACCGCGAGGCCACGTTCAAAATCCAGCCTCTCGACGCCCCCGAGATCGAGCAGCGCCCCGGTCTCTTCGCCCTCGACACCCCGCTGAACCGCATCGTCGTCGACTGGCGATGACGCCCCACGCGTAGCGGACGGCGCCCGTCGGCACACGGCTTGCGGGCACCGTCGCTTCAGCAGTCCTCACTCTCGACCCCGGGGGATCCATGGACCCGCACGGCCCCATAGCCCAGCGCTTCCCGCTCGTCGCACGATTCCGCCCCGCCTGCCTGCCCCTGCCTGCACGCGTAAGGGCACTCGTCGATCTGGCCGACACTGCGGTGGAACAGACCGACCAGGGGCTCGCATCGGCCGTCTACAACCAGGCCGCGCTCATCGCCTCCGACCTCGACCTCCCCGACCTCGCCCGCGAGATGTGCCACCAGCACGCCGCCGCCTACCTCCACGCCTGCCCCCTCCCCGGCATGAGCGCGATCCGAGGACTGGAACCGGTCGTCAACCTGGCCCGCCTCCAGATCCGCGCCGGCCGCGCAGATGAGGGGCGTCAGCGACTGCTCGACCTGCACAAGGCCGTTGAGGCCGGAACAACCGTCCGGTTCGAGGGCATCAACGTACCTGCGGACCTGACTGCGACCGGGGAAGACCGCCAGGAGGTTCGCGCATGGCTGTGGCGTGTCCTCCTCGCAGACGGCACGCGCACCCTCACCACCGAGGGGCGATGGGCCGAGGCGCTGACGCACATCGAAGCCCACCATGGCATCGGAAAGCGGATGCTCGACGGTCGGCAGGTCGCCGTGCTCGCCGCCCTCGCTGCGGGTGACACCGCGTGGGCATCTGACCTCCTTGCCGACACGATGCCCGGCGATCCGTGGGAGCAAGCCGTCACGGCATGCCTGACCGTTCTATGCCGCCGCGACGCCGGGCAGCCGATCGACGGCCATCTGGCGGACGTGGTGACGGCCTACCTCGGACGGAAGACCGAACCTGGGATGACCGTCTTCGATACCCGGCTCGGACTAACGGTCCTCGACGCGATCGGTTCCGCCGAGGCGCTCGCCGCGCACCGCATCGTCGAGGATCTCCACCGCAGGACGACGGACGCCGAAGACGGCTACGCGGCCCGCGAGAACTTGGCCCATCCTCTGTTCACCGAGATCGCCACGGACCGGCAAGTGCAGGACTGTCGCGCGCTGGTGCGCGCCTGCGCCCTCGGCGCTGGAACCCTCCCGGACGAGCTGCGAGGAGAACTGACGGCGGCTCTGCAAGCCAGCGATAGCGTGATCCGGGAAAGCGTCGTGCGTTCCTCCGATCTCGAAGGAACGCAACCCCTGCGGTTCTGACGGTGTCGACCATCGACCCCGCCCGCGACTACCAGCCCCAGCACCCCACCAACACGACGAAACCCCCGAACCCGTAGGTTCGAGGGTTTCCGATGTCTTGAGACATCACACCGTAGCGGGGACAGGATTTGAACCTGCGACCTCTGGGTTATGAGCCCAGCGAGCTACCGAGCTGCTCCACCCCGCGTCGTTGGACCCGACTCTACGCGGTGCGGGCCCCTGGGCAAAATCGGTGACGCGGCCCGCACCGGCCCGGTCCTCCGCCGGTGCGGGCCGCGGTCGTCAGGACGTACCGCTGCCGCCGCTTCTGCGGGACTTGCGCAGCCGGCGCCGCTCCTTCTCGGAGAGACCTCCCCAGACGCCGAACCGCTCGTCGTTCTCCAGGGCGTACTCCAGGCACTCCACCCGTTCCTCACACGCCCGGCAGACCTGCTTGGCCTCCCGGGTGGAGCCGCCGGGGACCGGAAAGAAGAAGTCGGGCCCGGTCTGCGCGCACAGCGCGCGCTCCCGCCAGCCGGAAGCGTGCTCCGCCGGCCCGATGAACTCGATCAACATGCAGGTCATGCTGGTGCGGGCGGATCAACGTTCGCTGAACGAGAGGTCAACGCGCCCGCGCCCGGCTCCTGTTGGCGCGGCGCCCTGCCCGGCTCACCGACCCGCGTGGGAGGTTACCGGCCCGGACACGGCGCTCCGCGCCGGTGCGCCGCCTCGGCGCGTCGGCCCGCGCGCCGCCCCGGGGCCGGGTCAGGCCGACTCCCGGCGCACCAGCTCGGTCTGCAGCAGGATGGACGGCGGCAGGCCCGCCTCGCCGGAGAGCTGGGCGAGCAGGCGCCAGGTCATGGTGCGGCCGAACTCCTCGATCGGCTGCCGGACGGTGGTGAGCGGGGGCGAGGCGGTGGCCGCGATGTCGAGATTGTCGAAGCCGACGACCGCGACGTCCTCCGGGACGCGCCGCCCCGCGGCCTGCAGCGTCTGCAGGGCGCCGACGGCCATCAGGTCCGAGGCCGCGAAGACCGCGTCGAGGTCCGGGTGGGACTGAAGGAGCCGGCGCATCGCGGCCGCGCCGCCCTCGACCGTGAAGTCGCCGTGCGCGACCGCGTCGGTGGCGAAGCCCGTGCCGGCCATGCCGCGGCGCCAGCCGCTGAGCCGGTCCATGCCGACCGCCATGTCGGCCGGACCGGCGATGGTGGCCACCCTGGTCCGTCCGGTGTCGATGAGGTGACGGGCCGCCAGGCAGGCGCCGTTGAAGTTGTCCACGTCGACGTACGGGGCGTCGACCCTCACCAGCGGCCGGCCCCCGAGGACCACGGGCAGGCCCGCCTCGACCAGCAGGCTGGGCAGCGGGTCCTCGCCGTGCAGGCTGACGACGAGCGCGCCGTCGACGTGGCCGCCGCAGAGGTAGCGGGCGAAGCCGTCCTCGTCCTGCTCGTTGGTCATCAGCAGCACCAGCTGGAGCTGGCTGCCGGAGAGGCCGCTGTAGATGCCGCGCAGTACCCGGGCGAAGAAGGGGTCGCTGAGCACGAAGTTGCCGGGCTCGGACATCACGAGGGCGATGGAGCCCGTTCTCCTGGTCGCCAGGGACCGGGCGACCTGGTTGGCGCGGTAGCCCAGGACCTCGACCGCGTGGGCCACCTGCTCCCGGGCCTTCTCGCTGACGTAGGGCAGGCCGTTGATCGCCCGGGAAGCCGTGGCACGGGAGACCCCGGCGGCCCTGGCGACCTGTTCGAGAGTGGGGCTCGTGCTCGGGCCCGGCCGTCCCAGAGGCTGCGCCCCTGCTGATTCAGTCACCGGCTCTCCGCGTGTGGCAGTGTCGCGCGCCGCGCGCGGCGGTCCGCGCCGGGGACGGCGGCCCGGGCGGCGCGCCCGGTGCGGCCCGCGGGGTCCGCGGGGTGCGGGATTCCGCGGCTCCGCCGCGCGGGGGCGGGCCGTCGGGCGTCGCCGCGAACCCGCGGCAGGCCGCGGCCGGCCATGCCGGTTCGCTGCTTCGTGCTGGACACTCCCCCACCCCCACTGACGCCGTCCGATTCCGGTGACCGCCGGGCGACGCCTCGCCGGCAGCGCACTGGAAGCGCTTTCAGACTACCCACGGAACAGGAGGACCGCCAGGGAAGGGAGGGCTCCCCCGGTCCGCCGGCCGCGCGGGGCGGCCGGCTCCGGGAAGCCGCCGTGCGCGCCGCGGCCTCCCGGGCCCCGCACGTCACGCGGGGTCCGGGAGCACGGCGGAGGGTGCCGTCCGCGGATCCGTCCACGGGTCATGGGTCAGCAGCCGATCGGCGCGGTGCCGACCGCGATGTCGTCGTACCAGAGGGTGTCGGCGCCGTTGCCGTAGCTCTCCCAGCCGAGCCGCAGGTCGGTGAGGGAGGGGCGCCAGTCGGGCTTGTTGAGCCACTGCCGGTCGATGTCGTGGGTGGGCGTGCCGTCGATGACGAGGCCCTCGACGACCGAGCCGTTCACCCTGGTCTCCAGGGTGGAGCCCTCGATGCCGAACTCGACGCAGGTCCATTCGTTCACGGGCAGCGGCATGCTCTTGGACACCCCGACCGGGCTCTGCTCCGGCAGGGTCGCGTCGTCGGACTCGCGGTTCCACTGCAGGGCGCCGTTCTGACCGCCCATCCGCAGGTCCTTGCCGCCGTCGTTCGCGTCCTTCAGGGCCGCGAACGTCACATGGGCGGCGGGCAGCGCGGTGGTGTGCCGGACCCAGAAGCGGACGTGCAGCGAGGAGCTCCCGGCCACCTCGTCCAGCGGGGTCGAGGCGAACATGTGGTTGCAGTAGCCCTCCCCGCCGTCGATCCGGAGCGACTTGCTCCCGGTGTGCGCGGTGCCGGAGTCGACCGTCGCGGTGCCGGTGCCGGTGCAGTTGGCGGCCCCGGCGGTCCAGCGGCCGGAGGGAGCGGTACCGGTCTGCGACTCGAAGTCCTCGCAGAAGCCGGAGGCGTCGCAGGCGGCCGCGGGCCGGTCACCTGCGGACGGGCCCGCGGCGGAGGCGCTGCCCGTGGCGCCGGCGGCGGTGAGCGCCAGGACGGTCGCCGACGCGGCCAGGATCTGCCGGCGGCGGGTGGGGCGCGCGCTCCGCGGCGGTGCGGAGCCGGCGGGCGGGGGTACGGGGGAGTCCGGCAGGCCGGGTGACGAGGACGAGCGTGAAGTCGTAGGTGAGGACATGGGTCCCGACCCTCCTCGGTGAAAGGTGAGGTGGCGGCGGAGAGATCAGCGCCGCGGTGGGGGCCTCCCCAGGCCCCCACCGCGACGGGCGGTGATTCATCCACCGCGGGGCGGGCGCGCGCGGATCCGCTGGACGCCGCGGCGCGCGGGAGGAACGCATTGCCGCCGGCGTCGACGCGCCCGTGTGGTGTGTGGCGGCCGGGCCCCGGAGGGCCGGCCGGGTGGCCGCGGCGGGCCGGGCCGGAGCCCGGTCCGCCGCGTCCGGATCATCCGAACAGGGCGTCGTGCGCGGCGAACGCCGTGGCGATCTCCGTCTGGGCCCAGTAGCGGTGGTACGTGAACTCCGGCGCGGAGCCGCCGTTCAGGTACTGCTGCACCTTCGGGAAGTCGGGGTCGCTCTCGTAGAAGGAGCGGATCGACAGGAAGGTGGAGTCCGAGTTGATCTCGTCACCGTTGGGCATGGTGCCCGTCCAGCCGTTGGGGATGTAGAGCTTGTCCTCACCGGAGGTGACCTCGAACCGGTCGTAGTCCTTGCGGACCTCGGGGATCGCGATGCCCAGGTCGTCCTTGTGGGCGAGCATCCCGTCGAGCAGGCCCTCGCCGGCTTCCCTGGCCTCCGCGTCGCCCGAGCCGGCCGCGTAGTACAGCAGGGTCTTGGCGAACGAGGCCGCGACACCGACGTCGTTGGTGTGGTTCAGGACCTCGACGTGCAGACCGCTGTTGCTGCCCGGGTTGGAGGCGTTCCAGGTGTCGGGCTGGCCGCTCCACTCCAGGTCGGACGGGATCTGGTAGTTGCCCGTGCCGTCGATCGTGGAGTTCTCCAGGGCCCAGTCGACCCACTTGTCCATGATCTTCCCGGCGCGCTCGTCACCGGTCTCGGCGTACAGCTCGGCGGTGCGCTGCAGGCCCCAGACCTGGAAGCCGAACCACCGGTTCGACGGCGGGTCGTGCCAGACGGGCTGCCAGTCGTAGTACATGCCGTAGAAGGTGGAGGCGTTCGACGGCGGGCTGGCGTACTGGCCGTCCCAGCTGTTGGTGGCACCACCCGCGATGCCGCCCTCGGAGGACTGCAGCCACTGCAGGAACTCCAGCTGCCGGTCCAGGCTCTTGGCCCAGTCGGCCTGGCCCGAGGAGGACTTCGGCTTCATGTCCGGGTCCTCGGCCAGGGCGTAGGCGGCCATCGGGTTCTGGTAGCCCTGGTGGGCCGCGCCGTCACCGATGCGCCAGGCCCACGGGTACTGGGCGTCCTGGTTGGCGCCGCCCCAGGCGTAGTACCAGGACATCAGGTAGTGCGCGCTGTCCTTGCCGCTGCCCGCGGGGCAGGAGGGGCTGGTGCAGTTGCCGATCTTCTTGAAGTACTTGTCGAACATGGCGTAGCGCAGGTAGTCGCCCATCTTGACCGCGTTGTCGACCACGTCGGCGACCTCGCCGCCCTTGCCCTGCTCCTCGGCGTACTTCTTGGCCTGGTAGGCCACCTGCACCGCACGCGCGTCGGCGTCCGGGGCGTTGGTGTACTTCCACTGCTTGGCGTACTCGGCGTCGTCGGTGAACAGGTCGAGGAACCCGTTCTCACCGCCGTGGGCGAAGGTGTCGCAGGACGGCTGCGTCACCGTCTCCCAGACGGACTCCTGCGAGCCGCGCTGGAAGGTGTTGATGAACGCGGGCGCCGTCTCGCCGTCACCGCAGAAGCCGAAGCCGTACGTGTTGTCCACGTCCAGCAGCCAGTGCATGCCGTAGATCTCGTCGGTCCCGTAGGCCGACTTGAGCTCGCCGGCGATGGGGTCCTGGCCGACCGAAACCCCGGAGTCGAGCTTCGCCGGGTACTCGGTCGGGCTCGGGTGCTCGGGCGCGTAGGTGGCCGGGGAGCTGGCGTCGTAGGCGCCGTTGGTCGGCTGGTCCTCGGTGCCCGGGATGGCGAACTCCTCCAGCGACGCCCAGGCGTCGTTGAACGGGCCCCAGTCCTCGGTGATCCGGCCGTACTCCGACTCCAGCCACAGGTAGTAGCTGAACGCCTCGGACGTGGTCTCGTGGCCGTGGTCCGGCGCCTCGACGATCAGCGTCTCGATGGCGTGGTACGGCACCTTCAGCCCGTTGAAGGTGCGGTAGTAGCCGCTCGACGGGTCGTTGATCTTGTTGTACAGGTCGAGGAAGTCCTGCTGGTACTCCGAGGCCTGCGGCGAGATCTCCTGGACCGGTACGGTGCCGGCGTCGTGGCCCGCGGCGGTCGCCTTGAAGACGGCCTTGGCCAGGTCACCGGTGGTGTCCGCGGAGTTGACGGGCACCTGCTGGACGCGGTCCCAGTTCTCGGGGGTGAACGTCAGCTCCGACTTGGCCGCGCTGATGTCCTTGGTGCCGGAGGCGCGCTCCAGGGTCACCCGCACGTCCGAGGACGGCTTGGCGGACAGCTTGATGCCGACGGTCGTCTCCCCGCCCTGCTTCACCTGCCGCGCGACGGGAGAGGCGATCACGGCCGGCTTCTCCAGGACGTTGACCAGGGACGGGTGCGAGCCGGCCGGCTTGCCGTCCTTGTCGTACGCCTTGGCAGTGATGGAGTACTGGCCCTCGGGGGCATTCTTCCACTCGCCCTCGAACGGGGCCTTGGAGTCGGTGGCCAGCAGCTTGCTGTCCGCGTAGAACTCGACCTTGGCGACGTCCCCGGTGGTCTTCGCCTTCAGCGGCACGCCCTCGGGGGCCAGCGCGTAGTTGTCCGCGCCCGTCTCCGAGGAGGTGAGAGCGACGCCGATGGCCTGGGCCTCGGCGGATCCGGCGGCCTCGGAGGCGAAGGTCGTCCCCGGCACCACCCCCGCGACGAGAGCGGCGAGGGCGAGTCCTCCCGTGACCGGGCCGGGCCGTAGCCTGCGCCGTAGGTGTGATCTCATTGCCTGCTGGTTCCTCTCTGTCACATGGTGTGGGGCCATATGTGTGGGGCATGGAGGGGTGGTGCTGTCCGGCGTGGACGGGCGCGCCCGGTCGGGGTGTGCGCGTCACACGGTGGATCCGGCCCCGTGAGTGGGCTGTGCGGTGCGGTGCGGCCACTCACGGGGCCGGTGATCGTGGGGGCGGAACGGCCCGGGCACCGTGGGGTCGGGACGGCGCGGGCGGGCCGGACGGGTGGGGGTGTGCGGCTCGGGTCCGCGGTTCCTCGTACCGTGCCGTCGTCAACGGCTTCCCGGGAGCCTTACGCGGGTGGGGGGTGGTCAGCTCTCGGCACGGTGGACTGAAACCGCTTCCAGTGCCGGGACTGTAGCGGTCACGCCGGGCTCTGAAAACCCTTACTCGTCAGTCCAGTTGGACAAAGTAAGCGGCTGTGTTCGGCACCATGCCATTCACCAGCGCTTTTGTTGACACGGCGGCGGATGAATCGCCGCGAGAGCCGAAGTCTCTTCAACTCGCCTCTCTGACCTGCGGGTTGGCAAGTGGTTCGGACCGCTCCTATTGACAGGGCTACCGGCCGCGCTCACTCTAAGAGCGCTCCCAGGTCCTGACCGACGGAGCCGATCACCGGCCGGCCACCGCGCACCCCGTCGTCGGCGCGAGCCCAGTGATCGTCCCGGCACGGCGGCCCGGGACGGACGGAAGCGACTGCCCTGACCCGGCCTCCGTCCGGCCGACCGCACACCGGCCGCCGTGCCACCGCACCTCCCCGCACCGCGAGCTCCGCCCCCACCCGCACCGCCCGCCGCACCCCGCAAACAGCACCCCGCCGCACCACCCGCAAGCAGCACCCCCACCCGTACCGCCCCACCGCGAGCACGGAGGCTTGCAGATGAACCCCATCCGACAGCGGACGGGGGACGGACCGCCGCGCCGGCGGCCCTCGCCCCCCGTCGCGCTGACGGCTGCCGCGCCGGCCCGGACCGCCGCCGGGCCGGCCGGCGCGGGGCGCCGCCGCGGCGGGGAATCGCCGCCACGGTCCTCCCGGCCGCGCCGGGGAATCCCCGTGCGGCGGGAACCGTCCACCCCGAACTCCGGCACGGCCGACCCCCGCCCGGTCCGTGCCGGAACGGGCGGCCGGGCGGCGCGCACCCCGGCCCTCCGCGGCCGGACGCCGGTCACCGTCCCGGCGGGTGCCGCGCCGCCCGCGCCGTCCACCCCGCGGCCGCCGGCCTCCCAGCCGCGGCCGCCGCACACCCCCGCCCCGACCACCGCCCCCTCCGCGGACCGGCCCCGCACCCGGCCCGTGTCCGGCGCCCCGCGCCGCCACCCCCGTCCGCCGGACAGGCGCCGGACCCCCCGGCCCCTCACCCTCCGGCCCCCGCATCCCCCGGGAGGACTCCACCGACGCCAGCTCCCGCAGCCCACGTCCCGCCCCTGACGTGCCCGGAAGCGCTCCAGAACTCCCTCCTGGAAGCGCTTCCACCTCTCCGGGCCCCGGGCCGGGACCGCTTTCCACCCCACCCCCCATGGAGCTTCACCCATGAAGAAATCCTCCTGTGCGGCGGCCGGTGCGGCCACCCTGGCCGTCGCCGCCTTCCTGATACCGGCCCCCGCCGGCGCCTCCGAGGCCGGGCCGGCGGCCGACAGCACGTACTACGTGGACCCCGAGACCCAGTCCGCCAAGTGGGTCGCCGCGAACCCCGGTGACTCACGGGCGGCGGTGATCCGGGACCGGATCGCCTCCGTGGCACAGGGCCGCTGGTTCACCACGACCAACACCGGCGAGGTCCGTGCCGAGGTCGACGCCTTCGTCGGCGACGCCCAGAGCGCCGGGCAGATCCCGATCATGGTCGTCTACAACATGCCCAACCGCGACTGCGGCGGGGCGAGCAGCGGCGGAGCCGCCAACCACTCCGCATACCGGCAGTGGGTCGACGAGATCGCCGCCGGCCTGAACGGGCGTCCCGCCGCGATCATCATCGAACCCGATGTGCTGGCGCTGATGTCCAACTGCCAGGACGCCTCGCAGCAGCAGGCCACCCAGGAGTCGATGGCCTACGCGGGCAAGGCGCTCAAGGCCGGCTCCGCGGAGGCCAAGGTGTACTTCGACGCCGGCCACTCCCGCTGGCACTCCCCGCAGGAGATGGCCTCCCGGCTGGCCGCCTCGGACATCGTGAACAGCGCCGACGGCATCTCCAACAATGTGTCGAACTACAACCACACGGCCGACGAGGTCGCCTACAGCCAGGCCGTTCTCAACGCCATCGGCTCGAACGAGCTGACCGCCGTGGTCGACACCAGCCGCAACGGCAACGGCCCGGACGCCCGGGGCGAATGGTGCGACCCGCCCGGCCGGGCGATCGGCACCCCCACCACCGCCGACACCGGCCAGGACCGGATCGACGCCTATCTGTGGGTCAAGCTCCCCGGTGAGGCGGACGGCTGTGCCGCCGCGGCCGGGCAGTTCGTGCCGCAGCTCGCCTACGACATGGCCAACGCGGCGCCCGCCGCTTCCACCCCTTCTTCTTCCAGAACCGCTTCCGAGGACGGTGCACGATGAGTGAATCCCGAGTCAGCCCCGTGACGGTCGCGCCGGGCGGGAGAGGACTGACCGGTGCGCTGGACCGCAGCAGCGGCCATGTGCTGGGCCTTTTCCGGATCGTCGTCGGCTTCCTCTTCGCCTGCCACGGCGCCGCGACCCTCTTCAACATCCTCGGCGGTCCGCACGGCGGCGTGGTACCCGAGGTCGGGGCCTGGCCGAGCTGGTGGGCCGCGGCCATCCAGCTCGTCGGCGGCGGCCTGGTCATGCTGGGCGCCTGGACGCGCGTCGCGGCCACCCTCTGCTCCGGCTCCATGGCGTACGCCTATTTCGTCAGCCACCAGGGCGAGGCCCTGTTCCCGCTGCAGAACGGCGGCGAGGCCGCAGCGATGTTCTGCTGGGCCTTCCTGCTGATCGCCGTGCTCGGCCCCGGCAGGCTGGCTCTTGATTCGCTTTTCCGCCCGGCGGAGGAGCGGGAGCGGGAGCGCGACGGAAGGAATGCGCTCGCCGTGTGAATTCCATGCCATTGCACGGATCCGATCGGCCGGGATTCCCGCGCGTGAAGATCTCTTCGAGGCCCACCGCTTTTCGGTGACGTCATCCGGGTCAAGTCGCCGGAAAGCGGATTGCGGAAGCGCGGCGAATTCCGTCACCGGAAAGAAGCGGACCCGGTGAGCCGGGGCCCGCGGCCGGGCCGGGAACGACCGCCCGGCGCGTGCGCCGCACCGGGTCCGGGCGGCGGCCCGCACGGCCGCACGACACCGGTCGCCGCACTTGCGGAAGCCCTCGGATACCCGCTGGTCACAGTGCTTTCCTGAGTTCCCCGGGCGGGCCGGACGCCATGCCGTCCGGCCCGCCCGGGGCTCCCTCGATGCCCACCGGCCGCTGTCGTCCGCTGCCCGGCTCCGGGCCCCGCCGCACAGCGCTGTACGGAGTGCCGGGAAGCCCGCCGGCAAAGAGCGCACCGGCCGGTTCGTACCCCACTCACGCCATGGTGGTGCGGTGATGTTTCGTCCGTGCGGCGGTCATTGAAATTCCATGTGTCGGAGGTCTTCTCAGTTTCTTCCGCCACTGGTAGCGTCCTTCGTGTGGGAGCGCTCCCATTGAGCCGTCGGGCGCTTCCCGTTCCCCCACCGTCTCGCGTCGGCCAATGCGCCGCGAGATGACACCGAATAGGAGCTCAGATGACAACCGATTCCCCAGGCGGAATGCGAAAAACGCGCTTCCGTCGCGCCGTTACGGCAGTGAGCGCCATGGCGCTCGCCTCCGGTTTCATGATCGCCGCGGGGAACACGGCGAACGGTGACGAGGCGTCCTCCTCGGCGGCCGCGGCGCGCGTGGACAACCCCTACGAGGGCGCCCAGCTGTACGTGAACGAAGACTGGTCCCGGCAGGCGGCGGCGAGCGGCGGCCAGGCCATCGCCGACGAGCCGACCGCCGTATGGCTGGACCGCATCGAGGCGATCGACTCGGGCTCCGCGGGTGAGAACACCATGGGCCTGCGGGACCACCTCGACGCGGCCCTGGAGCAGGGTGCCAACGCCCTGCAGATGGTGACGTACAACCTCCCCGGCCGCGACTGCGCCGCGCTGGCCTCCAACGGCCAGCTCGGGCCGGAGGAGATCGACAAGTACAAGAGCGAGTTCATCGACCCGATCGCGGAGATCCTGTCGGACCCGAAGTACGCCGACATCCGGATCATCAACGTCGTCGAGATCGACTCGCTGCCCAACCTCATCACCAACGTCGGCAGCCGCGAGACGGCCACCCCCGAGTGCGACGTCATGAAGGCGAACGGCAACTACGTCAAGGGCGTCGGCTACGCGCTGGCCACCCTCGGCGACATCGAGAACGTCTACAACTACATCGACATCGGCCACCACGGGTGGATCGGCTGGGACGACAACTTCGGGCCCACCGCCGAGCTGCTGCACGAGGCGGCGACCACCGAGGGCGCCACCGTCGACGACGTCGCGGGCTTCGCCGCCAACACGGCGAACTACGGCGCCACCGAGGAGCCGTACTTCTCGATCGACGACTCCGTCGGCGGGAAGTCGATCCGCGAGGGCTCCAAGTGGGTCGACTGGAACCGCTACGTCGACGAGCTGTCCTTCTCGCAGGCGTTCCGTGAGGAAGCCGTCTCCGCCGGCTTCAACAGCGACGTCGGTGTCATCATCGACACCTCCCGCAACGGCTGGGGCGGCTCCGAGCGGCCCACCGGCCCGGGCTCGACCAGCGGCACCGCCGACGAGTACGTCGACTCCAGCCGCATCGACCGCCGTATCCACCTCGGCAACTGGTGCAACCAGGACGGCGCCGGCCTCGGCGAGCGTCCCACCGCCTCGCCCGCTCCGGGCATCGACGCCTACGCGTGGATCAAGCCCCCGGGCGAGTCGGACGGCTCCAGCAAGGAGATCGACAACGACGAGGGCAAGGGCTTCGACCGGATGTGCGACCCCACGTACGAGGGGAACCCGCGCAACCAGAACAACATGTCCGGTGCCAAGGCTGACGCCCCGGTCTCCGGCCACTGGTTCCAGGCCCAGTTCGAGGAGCTCATCGAGAACGCCTACCCGCCGGTCAACTGACCACGGTGACGCGTGAGCTGAGCACCGGAGCCGGGTGACCGCCCGACGGTGAACCCCGGTTCGAACGAACAGCCCCGAGGGGCCCGGTACGGCCGATACGGCCGCGCCGGGCCCCTCTTCGCGCGCCGGGGCCCCGGGAGGCCGGGGCCCGCACCGCCCGGGCGGCGGCGAGCGGGCCGGCGGCCGCCGGCCGGGACCGCCGGGCGGGCAAGCCGGTGAGCGGATCCTGCGGGCCCTCCGTATCCCTCTCCGCATCCTCTCCGCAGGCCCGGAGCAACCCGATCGCCGCCAGGTGCGTCTCCCACCCTTGGCCCCGCCCGTCACGGGCAGAGACCATTGGCCAAGAATAAAGCGGGGCAAACGTGAACTGAGTCAAGGACCCCGCTAGCACAGCGTTACGCTTTCGGTATACGGTGACGGCGGCTGGCAACCCGCCATCCCCCACCCCGGCCGCCGCGCCCGGGGCCCGCCGATCCCCATCCCGCCGGAGAGGCCATGCCCGACACCCCGGAACCCCATGTCTCGGTGACCCTGGCGGAGATCGCAAGGATCGCGGGTGTCGGCCGCGCCGCGGTGAGCAACTGGCGTCGCCGGCACAGCAGTTTCCCCCGCCCGGTGGGCGGCACCGACACCAGCCCCCAGTTCTCGCTCTCCCAGGTCGAGGAGTGGCTGCGCGCCCAGGGCAAGCTCGGTGCGGACGAGGGCGGCCGCGAGCGCCTCTGGCCGCGCTTCGAGGCGCTGGGCGACCGGGAGACGATGGGCCTGGCGATCGCCGCCGTCGGCGCCCGGGCGGGCCGCGCCGAGCCGGCCGCCGGACCCTCCCCCGTCCCCGAGGACGCCACCGGAACGCCGCGCGCGCCCTCCGGATCCGTCCGCCCGCCCGTGGACGCCGGGCTGTCCGAGGCGCAGGAGCAGGCCGTGGAACAGGCAGTGCGGGTGGCGGGCGAGGACGGCCTGGCGGAGACGTTCGGGTTCCTGCTCGGCCGCTGGCTCGGCACCCACGTACGGCAGATCACCACCACCCCCGAACCCCTGGCCGCGCTGATGACGGAGCTCGCCGAGCTGGTCGGCGGCGGGCCGGAGAGCGAGCGGGCCGCCGGCGGCCCCTGGACCGTACTGGACCCCGCGTGCGGCGTCGGCGGGCTGCTGACCGCCGCCGTCCTCCGGTGGGGCGCGCACGGCGAACTCCGGCTGTCCGGGCAGGACAGCGACCCCGTCCTCGTCGAGCTGGCCGCCGCCCGGCTGGCGCTCACCGATCCGCCCGAACCGCGGGCGGGCCGCCCGGGGGCCCGGCGCGGCAGGAAGCGTGCGGCCGCCGCCCCGCGCCCCGCGCGCACCACCGGTCTCCGGCCGGCGGACTCACTGCGGGAGGACGGCCCCGCCTTCCGCGGTGAGGCGGACGTGGTGCTGTGCAACCCACCGTTCAACGAACGCGACTGGGGGCACGCCGAACTCGCCACCGATCCCCGCTGGGTCTACGGTCACCCGCCGCGGACCGAGCCCGAACTGGCCTGGGTGCAGCACGCGTTGGCCTGCCTGCGGCCGGGCGGCACGGCGGTGCTGCTGCTGCCGCCCGCCGTCGCCTCCCGCCGGGCGGGCCGCCGCATCCGCGCGGCGCTGCTGCGCGCCGGGGCGCTGCGGGCCGTGATCGCCCTGCCGCCCGGTGCCGCGCCGCCGCACGGCGTGGCGCTGCATCTGTGGGTGCTCCGCTCTCCGGTCTCCCCCGCGGAGGCAGGCAGCGAGCTGCTGTTCGTCGACGCCGCACAGAGCCGTCCCGGCCGGGCGGCGGGCGCCGCGCCGCCCGCCGGTCCCGGCGCGGACGGGGCGGGCACGGCAACGGCGGCGGGCGCCGCGGGCAAGGCCGCCCTCGACTGGACGGTGCTGCGCGACACGGTGCTCACCGCCGTACGCGCCCACCGCGCCCCGGACCGCGGGGCCGCCGCCGGCGCCGATGTCCCGCCGGGCACCAAGACCGTTCCCGTCATCGACCTCCTCGACGAGCAGGTCGACCTGACCCCGGCCCGGCACGTACCGGTCGCGGCCCCGGTGGCGAGCCCGGGGCTCGGGGAGTCCTGGTCGGGTTTCGACGGCCTCCTGGACCGGCTGCGCGACACGGCGGCCGGGCTGTCCCCGCTCACGCTCGCCCCGGACGCCGGTGACGCACCGGGCAGCCAGGGGCCGACCACGGTCGGCGAACTCACCCGCGCCGGGGCGCTGACCGTCCACACCGGTCAGTCACCGGCGGACGGGGTGGTCCGGGACGCGGCTTCCGCGGCCGTCGACGGCTCGGTTCCGTACCTGACCGTGCAGCATCTCCTGCTCGGCAGCGCGCCGCACGGCCGGATCTCCCGCGCCGACGCGGCCAAGGGGCGCGAGACGGGCACGCTGACGGTGACCGAGCCGGCCGATGTCGTCGTCATCGGCTCCTCACGGGTCTTCGACGCCTGGGTGGACGACGGCGGCCCCACGGTCCTCGGCCCCCAGATCCACGCCCTCCGGGTTGATCCGTCGGTCCTCGACCCGTGGTTCCTCGCGGGCTGCCTGCGCGCCCCGGCCAACGCCCGGCAGGCGGGCACCCACGCCTCCGCCACCTCGCGGATCGACGTGCGGCGCCTGCAGATCCCTCGCCTGCCGCTGGCGGAACAGCGGCGCTACGGCGAGGTCTTCCGCCGCCTCGCCTCCTTCGACGGCCTGCTGCGCGAGACCCGCGCCCTGGGCACGGAGCTGACCCGCACCCTGAGCGACGGCCTCGCCGCGGGCCGCCTCACGGTGGAGGACCGGGGGCACGAGGGCTGAGCCGGGGCGGGGCCGGTTTCCCGTGGCGGCGCCGCCACGACGATGAACCCCCGAGCGCTCATCGGCGTGGCGGCGCCGTGTCGGTGGGCGGGCGGCGAGGCGGGTGGGGCCTCGCGTCCGCACGGACGCCGCAGCGTGGTGGCGGCGGGCCCGGCGAACGGGCCGCCGGGTCGTGTACGGGCCGGCCGGGCGCGGGTACCGGGCCCGTACGGCCGTCCGTCACTTCACCGAACCGGCCATGACGCCCTGGACGAAGTGCCGCTGGAAGGCGAAGAAGACGGCCACCGGGATGATCAGTGACAGGAACGCGCCGGGTGCCAGGACGCCGATGTTGCTGCCGAACTGCCGCATCTGCGACTGCAGGGCGACCGTCAGCGGCTGGGACCCGCTGTCGGCGAAGATCAGCGCCACCAGCATGTCGTTCCACACCCACAGGAACTGGAAGATGCCCAGGGAGGCGATCGCCGGGCGGCCCAGGGGCAGCACGAGCCGGGTGAAGATCCGCCACTCGCCGCCGCCGTCCATGCGGGCGGCTTCCAGCATCTCCCGGGGGATCTCCGCGAAGTAGTTGCGCAGCAGGAAGACCGCGAACGGGAGTCCGTAGGCGACGTGGAAGAGGATCACGCCCGGGATGGTGCCGAAGAGGCCGAGCGCTCCGAACATCTTGGCCACCGGCAGCAGTCCCACCTGGACGGGGACGACGAGCATGGCCACGACCACCAGGAAGACCCAGTCGCGGCCGGGGAACTCCAGCCAGGCGAAGGCGTATCCGGCGAGGGCGGCCACCACGATCACCGTGACGGTCGCGGGCACGGAGATCAGTACCGTGTTCCAGAAGGCGTCCACGATGCCCGAGTCCCGCAGCAGGGCCGTGTATCCGTCCAGGGAGAGCCGGCCGGGGTCGGCGAAGGCGGTCCACCAGCCGCTGGAGGTGTTGTCCTCCTCGGGCCGGAGGGAGGCGACGAGCAGCCCCGCGACGGGGGTCAGCCACACCAGCCCGATGACGGCCAGGAGGACCTGCACCAGGCCGCCCCGGGTCCGCCCGGCCAGCCGGGAGACGAGACCCGGCCGCGGCGGGCCGCCGGTTCCGGCCGGGCCGGCGGCGCGGGCCCGGGCCCGCCGGGCGGAGGGGGAGCCGGGCCGGGGTGCGGTCCCGGGGACGGCGGAGTCCGGTGCGGAGCCGGGGGTGACGGTTCCCTGGACGGTCATGGCTGGCTCCTGCGGAAGCGTCGGATGTTGAAGATCATGGCCGGGGTGACGGTGAGCAGCAGCAGGACGCCAAGCGCGCTGCCGAGGCCCTGGTCGTTGCCGCCGCCGAAGGACACCAGCCACATCTGCATGGCGAGCACGCTCGCCTCCTGCTGCACGGGGCCCGGGGCGATGATGTAGACGAGGTCGAAGACCTTCATCACGTTGATCACCAGGGTCACGAAGACCACGGCCAGGACCGGGGCGAGCAGGGGCACGGTGATCCGGCGGAAGATCTGCCACTCCCCCGCGCCGTCCATCCGGGCGGCCTCCAGGACGTCCCGGGGCATCGCGGAGAGCCCGGCGGCGATCAGCACCATCGCGAATCCCGTCCAGATCCACAGATAGGCGCCGATGATCGCCGGGGTGATCAGCGCGGGCCCGAGCCAGGCGACGCCTCCGTACGGTTCGGCGAAGTTCTTCGCGGGCAGCCGGAGTTCGTAGCCGCCCGGCGCGAGGCCGGTGAAGCGGTAGGAGCCGTCGGCGGCCGTGGTGGCCGTTCCCGCCACCTCGCCGTCCCGGACCGCCTCGACGGTCATCCCCGGCAGTCCGCGTTCGGCCGGGTCCACCCGGTCCGGCTCGCCGCCCCCGCCCGGGGTGAAGTCGATCCAGACCACGCCGCGCAGTTCGTCCCCGGCCGCCGGGGCCGCCGCGGCGGTCCGGGCCGGTTCCGCGTCCGCGGGCAGGTCCCCCGGCGGGACGCCGACGAGGGGCAGGTTCAGGACGCCGCCGGGCGACACCGTCTCCGCGGAGCGGTACGAGCCGTCGGGCCGCTTCTCGAGGATCTCACCGTCCCGGGCCCGGGCCGTGGGGTAGCCGGTGCTCTCCTCGAAGACGTCGTGCACGCCGACCGCCACCGCGTTGAGCACGCCGCGCTGCGGGTCCTGTTCGTAGACGACGCGGAAGATGATGCCCGCGGCGAGGAAGGAGATCGCCATGGGCATGAACATCAGCAGTTTGAAGGCGGTGGCCCAGCGGATCTTCTCGGTCAGCACGGCGAGGACGAGGCCGAGGCCGGTCAGCAGCGCCGGGGCGACCACCACCCAGACCGTGCTGTTGCGGATGGCCGTCAGGGTGGCCGGGTCGCGGAACATCTCCGCGTAGTTGTCCGCGCCGACGAAGCGGCTCCCGGAGGCGTCGAAGAGGCTCCGGCCGATGGTGAAGAGGATCGGGTAGGCGACAAGCGCGCCCAGCAGGAGCAGCGCGGGCAGCAGGAAGAGGACGGCGGTGAGCCGCCTGCGCCGGGCGGCGCGCCGTCGCCCGGGGGGCACGGCGCCGTCCGCCTTCCGGAGCGGCGCCGTGCCTTCGGTGGTGCCGGGTGCCGCGGCACCCGGCGGGGAGGTGACCGACATGGGGGGTCTCAGTCCTCAGTCCTTGTAGGCCTTGGCCGCGGCGGCCTCGAGCTTCGCCGCCGTCGCCTTCGGGTCGGAGGGGTCGCGGAGGAAGTCCTGCAGCAGCTTCCACTCGCCGACTCCGGCGGTGCCGCCGAAGGCGGCCGGGGCCTGGTCGGACATGTCGAAGCGCACCGCGTCGCCGGCCTCGACCAGGGAGACGGCGATCTCGCGGGTCGTCTCGTCCCGGTACGCCTCGGGCTCGAGGGACTCGTTGGGCGAGATGAAGCCTCCCTCCGCCGCCCAGATCTCCGCGGCTTCGGGCGTGGCCAGGAACTCCACGAGCTGCTGGGCTGCCTTCGGGTTCTTGCCGGCCTTGAGCACGGCGGCCGCGTCCCCGCCGCCCACCACCGGCGGCTTGCCGTCACCGACGGCCGGGAAGGGGAAGAACTTGGCGTCCTCGCCGACCTTCTTCTTGTGGTCGCCGGCGACGATGCCGCCGACGAAGTCGCCCTCGTAGACCATGCCCGCCTCGGGCTCGTTGCCGAAGACCTGCTCGACGGACTCGGGGAAGTCGGTGCGCAGCGCGCCGGCGCCGCCGCCGGCGACGAGGTTCTTGTCCGCGAACAGTTCGCCGAGTGTGGTCAGGGCCTCGACGACGCTGGGGTGGGTCCAGGGGATCTCGTGGGCGGCGAGCTTGTCGTAGTTCTCGGGCCCGGCCTGGGAGAGGTAGATGTTCTCGAACCAGTCGGTGAGCGTCCAGCCGTCCTGGCCCGCGACGGCGAAGGCGGGCATACCGGACTCGGAGAGGGTCTTCCCGGTCTCCAGCATCCGGTCGTAGCTCTCGGGCGGTTCGACGCCGGCCTGCTCGAAGGCGCCGGGGCTGTACCAGACGGTCGACTTGTTGGAGGCCTTGAAGTACAGGCCGTAGTACGTGCCGTTGACGGTGCCGTAGTCGCGCCAGACCGGCGCGAAGTGGATGCCGGCCTTCTGGTAGGTCCGGGCGGACAGCTTCTGGAGCCAGCCCTTGTCGGCGAACTGCTGGAGCACGCCCGGCTGGGGGACCATCACCACGTCGGGGGCGTTGCCGCCCTCGATCTTCGTGCCGATGAAGGTGGAGAGGCTGTCGCCGGTGGGGACGAAGCGGGTCTCGGCGCCGGTCTTCTCGGAGAAGGCGTCCAGCACCTTCTGGAAGTTCTTCTGCTCGGTGCCGGTCCACACGCCGGCGACCGTGACCGTCTCGCCCCGGAGCTTCCCGGAGCCGGAGCCGGAGTCCGCGGAGGTGCCGCCGCCGCAGGCGGTCGCGGTGAGGGCGAGGCCGAGCACCGCGGTGCCTGCCGCCGTGCGCCGCCGTCTCGTGGTGTGCTTCATCGGGTGGTTCCCTTCGTGGAGAGATCGCTGATCCACCAGGCGGTGGTCGAGCCGGGGAGGATTCCGGCGGGGCAGTCCCCGCTGGCGAGCAGCGGGGTGCCGGGGACGGGCGCCGGTACGGGGTGGAGGCCGAAGTTGACCGCGCACACCAGGCCGTCGCCGCGGACGAAGGCGAGAACCTCCGGCGGGGTCTCCAGCCAGCGCAGGCCGTCCTGGCGCAACTGGGGCAGGGTGCGGCGCAGTTGGAGTCCGTCGCGGTAGAGGTGCCAGAACGAGCGGGTGTCGGCGAGCGCCCGGTCGGTGGCGTGTTCCGCGAACCACTGGGGCTGCGGCAGCCACGGGCTGGCCGCGCCCTCGCCGGTGGTGAAGCCGAACGGGGAGGCGTGGCCCGACCAGGGCAGCGGTACCCGGCAGCCGTCGCGGACCCGGCGGCGGCTGCCGGTGCGGCGGAAGATGGGGTCGGTGAGCACCTCGTCGGGCAGGTCGACGACCTCGGGCAGTCCGAGTTCCTCGCCCTGGTAGACGTAGGCGGCGCCGGGCAGGGCGAGCATCAGCAGGGCGGCGGCGCGGGCGCGGGCCGGGCCGACGGTGGTGTTCTCGCCGGCGTAGCGGGTGACGGTCCGCACCTGGTCGTGGTTGTTGAGCACCCAGGTGACGGTGGAGCCGGTGCCGGCGATGTCGGTGAGGGCCTCGCCGATGGTCTTCCGGAAGGCGTCGACGTCCCAGGCGGCGCTCAGCAGGTCGAAGAAGAACGCCTGGTGCAGTTCGTCGGGGCGTACGTAGCGCGCGTGCTCGCGGGCCGTGGGTACGGACACCTCGCCGACGAGGAGCCGGTCGAGCCCGTCGCGGGCGGTGTACTCCTCGCAGACCGCGCGCCAGTCGCGCCACACCTGGTGGACCTCCGGCTGGTTCCAGGCGAGGGGGTTGACCGAGTCGCGGGCGCGTTCGTCGGCCTCCGGGTCCGGGGAGTCGGGGAGTCCGGGGTGTTTGAAGAGGCCGGCGGCGACGTCGATGCGGAAGCCGTCCACGCCGCGGTCGAGCCAGAAGCGCAGGATCTGTTCAAAGGACCGGCCGGTCTCCGGGTTGCGCCAGTTGAGGTCGGGCTGCTCGGGGGTGAAGAGGTGGAGGTACCACTGGCCGGGCCGGCCGTCGGGTTCGGTGACGCGGGACCAGGCCGGCCCGCCGAACATGGCGCGCCAGTTGTTGGGCGGCAGTTCGCCCCGCTCCCCGCGCCCGTCGGCGAAGTGGAAGCGGGCGCGGTCCGGGCCGCCGGGCTCGTCGGCCAGGGCGGCGCGGAACCACGGGTGCTCGCTGGAGCAGTGGTTCGGGACGATGTCGATGACGACCTTGAGGCCGAGCCGGTGGGCGTCGCCGACGAGGCGGTCGAACTCGGCGAGGTCCCCGAAGGTCTCGTCGACGCCGCAGTAGTCCGCCACGTCGTAGCCGTGGTCGTGGTGCGGCGAGGGGTAGAACGGGCTGAGCCAGATGCCGTCCACACCGAGCTTCTTGAGGTACGGCAGCCCGGCGCGGACGCCGGTGAGGTCCCCGATGCCGTCCCCGGTGCTGTCGAGGAAGCTGCGGACGTAGATCTGGTAGATCACGGCGTCCCGCCACCAGTGCGCGGTGGTGGTCGGTGTGGTGGTGGTGAGCATCGCTGACACCTGTTCGCTCGGTCGCTCGGCAGTGCTGCGGCCGCGCTGTTACGGCGCCGCTGCTATGCATGCATGTTATGTAGCGATGACGAACAGGTGTCAACGAGTGTGCAGCACAAAGCACCGAAGGCTGGGGGGATTCACGCCGCTATGTCCCAGAAAACACGGCAGGCCGTTACCTAACAGGTAAGTAGAAGAGGGTCTCCCGGAGAACCCGGGAGAACAGCGCGGGGCAGGCCGTCAGCCCCTGCGGACGATCGCCCGGAGCTCCCGCTCCAGACGCGCCACCCCGGACGCGGGCGTCTCCCGCTGCGCCATCACGTCGTGCACCACGGCCTGGACCGCCAGGTTCACCTGCTCGTAGCGCGGGCTCTTCGGCCGCGGCTTCGCGGCCAGCACGCTCTCCCGGAGCGTCGGCAGATACGGGAACCGCCGCACCAGCCCGGGGTCCTCGTACAGCTCCGCCCACACGGGCGGCAGCGCGCCCTCGGTGAGCACCCGCCGCTGGACCGTCTCACTGGTCAGATAGGCCAGCAGGTCCGCGGCCGACTCCCGGTGCCGGGAGCGGGCGTTGACCGCGAGGTTGGAGCCGCCGAGAATGCCCGCGGCGGGACCGTCCCGGCCGGGCAGCGGAACCACGCCGAACTTGCCCGCCACCTTCGAATCCGCACCGCCGGCCAGCGCGTGGACGTACGGCCAGTTGCGGAGGAAGAGCAGCCGGCCCTCCTGGAAGGACCGCCGGGACTCCTCCTCCTTGTAGGTGAGGGCCTCATCCGGGATCCATCCCTCCCGCACCCCGTCCGCCAGGAACTCCAGGGCCTCCCGCGCCTCGGGGGAGCCGACCGTGACACGGGTGCCCTCGCCGGCCAGGATCGAGCCGCCGGCGGACTGCACCGCCTCGGCGGCGTTGACCGTGAGCCCCTCGTACGGCAGGAACTGCCCGGCGTAGCCGTCCAGACCGTGCTCCGGGGCCACCGTGCGCGCCAGCCGCTCCAGCTCGTCCCAGGTGCGCGGCGGCTTCTCGCCCGCCCGCTCCAGGACGTCCTTGCGGTAGTAGAGCAAGCCCGCGTTGGTGACATACGGCAGCGCGTGCAGCCGCCCGCCGAAGGTGGCGGTGTCGACCACGGGCGGCAGGAAGCGCTTGACGGGGAAGCGGTCGGCGTTCAGCGGGGCGATCCAGCCGGCCGCGGCGAACTCGGACGTCCAGGCGACGTCGATGTTGAGGACGTCGTAGCGGTCGCTGCCGGAGCGCAGGCTCGTGGACATCTGGGCCCGCACCTCGTCGGCCGCCTCGGGCAGTTCGACGAGCGTGACCTTCTCGCGCGGGTGCGCGCGGTTCCAGTCCGCCAGAACGCCCCGCAGATAGCCGGTGAGGTCGCCGCCCGTCACCAGCGTCAGAGGGCCGCGGCCTCCGGAGCCGGCGGTCCGTTCCCCCGCCCCGGCCTGCGGGCCCGCGTAGCCGGCGAGGATCACCGCGGCGGCGAGGAGCCCCCTACCCGCGGCCCGCGTCCACCGCATAGGTTCCTCCTTGGCACTCGGCGCCGGCGGCCCGCCCGGCGCCCAAGGCCCCTGTATACCCGTTGGGCATACGGGATACTAGGGGTCGCGACAATGTGCTGGGGCGATCGGGCTCACAGCCGGAGCCGGCCCCCCAACAAGCAGGTAGGGCCGGGGAAGGAGGCGGGAGTCCGTGCGTCTGCCCCTCCTGGCACTCCTGGCGAAGGGGCCCGCCCACGGATACGAGCTCAAGCAGGCTCTTGAGAAGCTTCTGGGCGCCGCGTACCCTCAGCCGAACATCGGGCAGATCTACGTCACTCTCGGCAGGCTGGAGAAAACGGGACTGATCGAGGGCGAGGACGTCGCCCAGACGGCACGGCCGAACAAGCGCATCTACCGGCTCACGCCCGCGGGGCGGGAGGCGGTGGCCGCCTGGTTCGAGGAGCCGACCGCCGAGCCCCGGGTGCGGGACGAGTTCTTCATGAAGCTCGCCCTGGCTCCCGACTCGGGGGTGGCCGACCAGATCGCCCTGATCAACAAGCAGCGCCGCCACTACCTCAACACCATGCGCGATCTGTCGAAGCTGGCCGCGGCCGAGGACCGGGACAACCGCGTGGCTCAGCTGCTCATCGAGGGCGCGATGCTGCACCTGCAGGCGGATCTCGACTGGTTGGAGCGTTGTCAGGAGGAGCTGGAGTGAGCCGCGAGAACCACGAGACGGCTCCCGCCGGGACCGGCGGGACGGGCCCGGCCCGGGAGCCGGGTGCGGACGCCGCCGGGGGGACGTCCCGCGCCAGTGACGGTTCCGGTGCCAGCGGTGACGGGCCGGGGGCTCCCCTCCTGCGCGCGGAGGGCCTGGTCAAGACCCACCGCGCGGACGGCGCCCCGGTGCGGGCCGTCCGCGGCGTCGACCTGAGCGTGGGCCGCGGCGAGTTCCTGGCGGTCACCGGCCCCTCCGGCGCGGGGAAGTCCACCCTGCTCCACCTCCTGGGCGGACTCGACCGGCCGGACGAGGGACGCATCTGGCTCGACGGCCGCCGGGTGGACGGCTACAGCGAGGCCCGCTGGGCGGTGCTCCGCCGCCGCGGCGTCGGCATCGTCTTCCAGTTCTTCAACCTGGTCTCCCATCTCACGGTGGCCGACAACGTCGAACTTCCGGCGCTGCTCGCGGGCCGCTCCCCCAAGGAGGCCCGGGAGAGCCGCGCCGGACTCCTCGCCGACCTCGGCCTGGACGGCAAGGAGAACAGCACGCCCGGCGAGCTGTCCGGCGGCGAGCAGCAGCGCGTGGCCCTCGCCCGCGCCCTCGTCAACCACCCGGACGTGCTGCTCGCCGACGAACCCGCCGGCAGCCTCGACAGCAAGGGCACCCGCGAGGTGCTGCGGCTGCTCTCCCGCTTCCACGCGCGCGGCCAGACCATCGTGCTCGTCACCCACGACGCCCGGATGGCGAGCGCCGCGGACCGGGTGATCAGCCTCTTCGACGGCCGGATCGCGGACGACGCCGTGCTCGGCGGCGGCGCCCCGCGCACCGGCGGCGTGTCCGGCGTGCTCGAACTGAAGGGCTGAACGGAATGCGTGCCACGGTGCGCTGGGTGCGCGCCGATCTCCGGGTGCACCGCGGGGAGGCGCTGTTCCTGGTGCTCGCCACGGCCGGGATCATCGCCTCGCTGCTGCTCGCGGGCGCCTTCCTCACCTACGCCGCCAACCCCTGGCAGCGGGTCTTCACCCAGTCGTCCGGCGCGCATGTGTGGATCCACACCAAGGCGTCGGCCGACGCGGGAACGCTGGCCGGGCTCGACGGTGTCCGGGCCTCCTCCGGGCCGTTCCCCACGGCGGGCGTCACCGCCGAGCTGGGGGGCGACCGGGCGGCGGTGCGGCTGCGCGCCGCCGGGGCCGGGCCGCCGGCGGTCGGCCGTCCCCTGCCCGTCTCCGGACGGTGGCTCGGCCCCGGCACCCCGGACGGCGTCGTCCTGGAGAGCTCGGTGGCCCGCGCCCTGTGGGCCGAGCCGGGTGACGCGCTGCGGGTCCGGGGCCCGGACGGCACCGTCCGCCGGCTGCGGGTGGTGGGCGTCGCCGACAGCGCGGAGCCGTGGTACGCCCCGGGTGAGAACCCCGGCACCGGCTGGGTGCTCCCCGCGGCCCTGGAGCGCCTCGCTCCGGAGGAGGACCGCCGCGGCCTCGCGGTGGGTCTGCGGCTGGACGACCCGGAGGACACCGACTTCGCCGTCCAGCAGGCCGTCACCGCGCTCGGCGCCGACCAGATCGCCGAGGTGTCCACCTGGAAGCAGGCGCGGGCCGAGGCCGTCGGCGGCGACCGGCTCCTCGGGCTGCTGCTGGGCGCGTTCGGGATCGGCGCGCTGCTGGCCGCGGCCATGGCGGTCGCGGGCGCGGTCGGCACCCGGGTCCACGGCCATCTGCGGGACATCTCCGTCCTCAAAGCCATCGGTTTCACCCCGGCGCAGCTCGTCCGGATGTTCCTGGCCGAGCATCTCGCCCTGGCGCTGGCCGGGGTGGCCGCCGGGGCCCTCCTCACGGAACTGCTCGGCCCGCACCTGCCCGGCCGGACCGGGGAGGCGATGCGGCTGTGGCGGGAACTCCCCGAGCACACCTGGGTCCCCCTGGTGACCGCGGCGGGCGCCGTGCTCCTCATCGCCGCCACCACGGCGTCCGCGGCCTGGCGGGCGGGGCGGGTCCCGCCCGTGCCCGTGGCGCGCGCGGCGGTCCCGGCGGGCCGCCGGATGTCGGGCACGGCCCGGCGCGCCCTCGGCCTGCGGCTGCCGCCGGCTCTGGTGCTGGGCTGGCGGGGGGCGTTCCACCGGCCCGGGCGGTCGGCCGCCGCCGTCGCACGGCTGGCCGTACCGCTGCTGCTGATCACCGTGGCGCTGAGCGCGTGGAGCACCCTCGACCGGTTCGAGAGCCGGCCGGAGGAGGTCGGTCTGGCGGCCTCCCTCGTCGTGCGCGGGGACGGGATGGACGACCGGGAACTGCGGCGGCGGCTGGCCGCCGAGGAGGGGGTGGCCGCGGCGCTCCCGGGTGCGGAGGCCGAGGCGCTCGTCCCGGGCCAGACCGGCACGATCACCTTGCGCGGGCTGGGCACGGCGGCCCAGCCGTACCCGTTCTCCGTCGCCGAGGGCCGGGCGCCGCGGGGTCCGGACGAGGCCGTGGCCGGGCAGGGGCTCCTCGACCTGCTGCACGTGGACGTCGGCGACTGGGTCCGCATGACCGTCGGCGGCCGCCCGCAGGTGCTCCACCTGGTCGGCCGCACCATCGAGCCGGAGGACGGCGGGCGGGTGGTCTCCACCTCCCTCGACACCCTCCGGGAGGGCGGCGCCGCGGACGGGCCGGGCTTCTACCGGCTGGTGCCGGCGGAGGGCGCCGACCCGGCGGCTGTCGGCGCCCGGCTGTCCCGGGACGCCGACGGCGGGCTCGACGTACGGGAGACCGCCAATCCGGCGGACCGGTTGTCGTCCGTGCGGGGCGTGATCGTGGGGCTGGTCGCGGTGCTGGCGCTGATCGGTCTCGCGGAGCTGTCGACGACGATCGCCGCGGGGGTGCGGGAGCGCCGCCGCGACCTGCTGGCGCTCAAGGCCATCGGTCTGACGCCTCGTCAGATCATCGCGGTGATCGTGGCGGGCACCGGCTTCACCGCCCTGGCCGCCACCGCGGCCGGCATCCTCCTCGGCGCCCCGGCCGCCGGCTGGCTGATCGACCTCCAGGGCGCCTCCTCCGGTATCGGCGCGGGCATCGCCCAACCGCCCTCACCGGCCGCGCTGGCGCTGATGGGCACCGCCGTGGTGGCCGGGGCGATCGCCGTCTCGGTGCCGCCCGCCGCCCGCGCCGTGCGCCGGCGCATGGCGGACTCGCTCAGCGACACCCTCTGAGGCGCCGGGGGCTTGCGATCGCACGCGCCGGACGGGCCCGTTGAGAAGTTGGGCGAGGAAGGTCTTTCACGGCGTGCCTCCGGCGTGGGGGTGCGGTTGGCCAGGGGCCGGCTTCCCCGCGCCGCTGGGGCCCGTCACCGCGCCCGCGCATCCGGAACGGTGAGCCCCGGCGGGCAGCCGGACGGCCGGTGCCGCCCCGGCCGTGGGAACACCTCACGCTCCGCGGTGCCCCGAATCTCGACACGGGCAACAGCCTCCTGCACACTGACCGGCGCGGCAGGGAGGCATCCGGTGACTTTCCGACGGGCACGGCGAAGTGATGGGACGGGGGTGCCGGTGGGGCACGCGGCCGCGGACGGAGCCGAGCAGACCCGGCGCGAACCGCCGGCGGCGGAGCCGCACACCCAGGGACGGGGAAGCCGCACGGGCCCGCTCGCCCACAGCCCTGGTTCACCGCACCCCCGGACGGGACAGCCGGGCAGGAACCGCCGCGTCCCCCCGTCCGGCAGCGGACCCGTGCTGGGCCGGGCTCTGCGCATCCTCGGCGCCTTCAGCACGGACCACCCCGAGATGTCGCTGAGCGAGCTGTCCCGGACGTCCGGTCTCCCGGTGTCGACCGTGCACCGGATGCTGGGCGAGCTGACGGCCTGGGGAGCTCTGGAACGCGGCGCGGACGGCCGGTACCGGATCGGACTGCGGCTGTGGCAGGTCGGCTCGCTGGCGCCGCGCAGCCAGGGACTGCGGGAGCACGCGATGCCGTTCCTGCAGGACCTTTCCCAGATCACCCGCGAGAACGTGCAGTTGGCTGTGCGCGAAGGGGCCGAACTCGTCTTCGTCGAGCGCATCGCCGGGTCCGGTGCGGTACCCGTGCTCACCCGCGTGGGCGGACGGTTCGCCCTGACAGCCACCGGCGTCGGACTGGTGTTGCTCGCGCATGCCCCCGTCGACGTGCAGGAGCAGGTGCTCACCGGCCCCCTCGAGCACTTCACGCCCCGCACGATCACCGATCCGCGGGTGTTGCGCCGTCTGCTGGCCGACGTCCGGGCCAACGGCTACGCGGTCAGCGAGCGTCAGGTCACGATGGATGCGCTGTCGGTCGCCGCCCCGGTGCGCGACGGCGACAACGCGGTGGTCGCCGCCGTGTCACTGGTGGTTCACCACGGCAGTGCCTCACCGCGCGCGCTGGCGCAGCTCGTCTGCACCAGCGCCCGGGCCATCTCCCGCGCCCTGGCCGCGCCGCGCGCCTGACGTCACCTCCCCCGGCCTTGCACGCGGGTGACCGCGGGCGGCGGGACACCGTCTGCCGCCCCCGTGGGCCGCCGCACGCAGGCACGCACGCACCCAGCGAGTATTCCGACAATGTTTCCCGGCATCCGGAAAGGCCCCTGGGCCACGGGACTGCCCCGCGGGCACCATGAACCGACGACGCGGCGTCCGGGCCGGCACGCGCCGCCGGGCCACACCGGCCGGTGCGCGCCGCGGGCTCCGGCGACCGCACCGCGCCCGTCCCGGAGAACTGCCGCGTCCCGCCCCCTGGACTCGCCTGCCGTTGCGGCCCGGACCGGGCTCACCGACAGCGACACCGGACCGGACCCCCTGCCCGAAGGGAACAACCATGACCGCCTTTGTGCGAAATCAGTGGTACGTCGCCGCTTACGGCCGCGAGGTCGGGCGCGAACTCCTCGGACGGACCGTACTGGATGAGCCGATCCTGCTGTACCGCACCGAGGACGGCCGGGCCGTGGCGATGTCCGACCGGTGCGTGCACCGCCGGTTCCCCCTGTCCCAGGCACCGAGCCGCCTGGACGGTGACCAAGTGACGTGCGGCTACCACGGTTTCACCTACGGCACCGACGGCGTCTGCGTCTTCGTACCCGGGCAACAGCGCATCCCGCGCACGGCGCGCCTGAAGACCTATCCGGTCATCGAGCAGGACTCCTTCGTATGGGTGTGGATCGGCGACCACGAGCCCGGCGGCATCGTGCCGCCGCGCGCCCCCTGGATGGACTCCCCCGATTACACGGTCGTGTCCGGGATGGAGCCGATCGACGGCGGCTACGGACTGCTCGTCGACAACCTCCTGGACCTCTCCCACGAGACCTACCTGCACGGCGGCTACATCGGCACCCCGGAGGTCGCGCGGACGCCCATCACCACCGAGGTCGACGACGCGGCCGGGATCGTCTACGTGAGCCGGCACATGGACGACGCGGAGTGCCCGCCGTTCTACGCGAAGTCCACCGGCATCGAAACCCGGATCACCCGGTGGCAGGACATCGAGTACCACGCCCCGTGCCTGTACCTGCTCCACTCCCGCATCGCCCCCGTCGGCGCCCCCGGTCCCGGCCCGGACGGCAGTGACCCGCACGCCTTCCATGTGGAGGTCGTCTACGGCATCACCCCCTCCACCGAGCGGACGACCTACGACTTCTGGGCGGTCGCCCGCGACTTCGCCCTCGGCGACGAGAAGGTCAGCGAGTTCCTGCACACCAGCAATCACACCGTGGTCATGCAGGACGTGGTGGCGCTCAACGCGCTGCAGAAGTCCCTGGACACCGAGAAGCCCGGCTACCAGGAGCTGAGCATCAACATCGACACCGGCGGCCTCGCCGCCCGGCGGATCCTCGCCCGGCTGGCACAGGCCGGTACGGACCGGCCGGCCACGGTGGCCCGGTGAAGGCCCTCCACCCCGCCGCCCTGACGGGCGACGGCATCTTCCGCATTCACTGGCTGCTGGGCACGGACCGGCTGCTGGCCGTCTGCCACTGCGGTGCCGAGCGTCAGTTCGAGGACCCGGAGGAGGTGTGGGACTGGCTGCTGGGCCATCCCGAGGACCACCACCCCGGCACCGCCGTCGAGCCCGGCGGCTCCCGCCCCACCCGTCCCCGTCCGCACCCCGCCCCGGCATAGCGGAGGAAGAACCGTGGCCACCGTGATCACCCCGGGCGTCGCGGCCGAGGTCGAGCTCGATCTGACCGTGGCACGCAAGGAGACCCTCGCGGAGGGCATCGTAGGCCTGACACTGACGCATCCCGGCGGATCACCGCTGCCCGAGTGGACCCCGGGCGCCCACGTCGATCTGTGTCTCGGACCCGGCCTGGTACGGCAGTACTCACTGTGCTCCGATCCGGCCGACCGCTCCCGGTGGCAGGTGGCGGTCCTGCGGGAACCGGAAAGCCGCGGCGGCTCGGAACACGTCCACGACCACCTTCGCGAAGGGACCCGGGTGAGGGTCCGCGGGCCGCGCAACCGCTTCCCGCTGGAGGCATCACCCCGGTACCTGTTCATCGCGGGCGGCATCGGCATCACCCCGATCCTTCCCATGGTCGCCCAGGCGGAACGGCAGGGAGCCGCCTGGCAGTTGGCCTACGGCGGACGCAGCCGCGCCACGATGGCGTTCCGTGAACAGCTCCGGGCGGCGTACGGAGAGCGGGTCACCCTCCACCCCCAGGACGAGTGCGGCGTACTCGACCTGGACGGGCTGGCGGCCACCCCCCGGCAGGACACACTGGTCTACTGCTGCGGGCCCGAGGGCCTGCTGAAGGCCGTGGAGCAGCACTGCTCACTCGCCTGGCCACCGGGCGTACTGCGCCTGGAGCGGTTCGCCCCCGTGGACCCCGGCCCGCAGGGTGCCGGCGAGGCCTTCGAGGTGGAGCTCGCCCGCAGCGGTGTCACGGTGTCCGTGCCGCCGGACCGGAGTGTCCTCCAGGCCGTCGAGGAGGCAGGGGTGCCGGTGCTGTCCTCCTGCCGGGAGGGCACCTGCGGCACCTGCGAGACCACCGTCCTGGACGGGGCCGTGGACCACCGTGACTCCCTGCTCACACCGGACGAACAGGCCGCCGGCGACACCATGTTCATCTGCGTCTCGCGCGCCGCCTGCCCCCGCCTCGTCCTGGATCTCTGACGGACCCGCCGCCGCCCGTGGTGGCACCGCACGAGCCCCCGGCCTACGCAGCACGGAGTCCGGAGTGGAGGGAGTCCGTGAGCTCGTCGGCGTGATGCCGTTGGGGGCCGCCCGCGTCACCCGGGTCGCACGCGTGGAGTCCGGTGCCTGCCACCCGGTGCCGCCCCGTGTTCACACCTCCGCACCGGAGGGGCGGCACTCGGCACCTTGACCGAAAAAATTCCGGAAGTTCGCTTTTCCCCGACGGGCGGCAACCCCCTTCACCCCGGTAGCCGCCCGCCCCGGACAGCCACCCGCCGCACGGCGGAGCCGACCGCTTCGACCTCCACCTTCACTCCGCATCCGGCCCGCCGCGCCGCCCCTTGACGGCAACACTCGCTCTCGGCCCGGCAACTCACTTCCTCCACAGGGCCCTTGACCCGCCCTCAGAGCACCCTTATGGTTACCCAGCTCTTACCGGTAATTCCTCCGAAATGTTTCGGTAACGCTGTGTGTCGGAGGGCCGTTCGGCGCTCGCGCCGTGCGCACCCCCCACCTCCACCCCACCCCACTGGGCACCACCGCGAAGAAGGGATGAGCCGTGCCCCGGACCGACACCACCCCCCAACCTCCCCACAGGCTCCGCAGACTCCGCCGGATCCTGCTGTCCGCCCTGCTCGCGGGCGGCATCGCGCTCACCACCGCACCCGCCGCCACCGCCGGCTCCACCGGCGCCGACCGCGCGCAGGCCACGATCGTCACCTCCACCGGACGCGGTGGGAACTCCGTCGCCTTCACCTTCGACGACGGCCCGGGCGCCAACACCCCGCAGATGCTGGACGTGCTGGCGAAGAACGGCGTGAAGGCCGTCTTCTGCCTCTGGGGCGACCACGTCCGGCAGAACCCGGACATGGTGCGCCGGATCGTCAACGAGGGCCATACACTGTGCAACCACTCCATGCAGCACCAGGACATGGGCGGCTGGTCGGCCGACCAGGTCCGGCAGAACCTCGAACAGACCAATAACGCGATCCGCCAGGCCGTGCCGAACGCGCAGATACCGTACTACCGCGCTCCGTACGGCAGTTGGGGCCAGTCCGCCGACGTGGCGGCCTCCATGGGCATGACGCCGCTGGGCTGGCGCGCCGACATCGCCGACTGGCAGCCTCCGGGCGCCGACACCCTCACCCAGCGCCTGCGCCAGGCCATCACCCCGGGTGCCGTCGTCCTCATGCACGACGGCGGCGGCGACCGCAGCCAGACCGTGACCGCGGTCGACCGGGTCATCCCGGAGTTCAAGGGCCAGGGCTGGAGCTTCGACCTGCCCGCCCGGCAGTAGCCGGCCGAGGGCGCCGCGGCCTCGGGGCCGCTGCCCCGTGCACCCACACCCCGCACGACCACACCCCGCACGACCCGCCGCCGCGGGGACCGCCAGGCCTGGGCCGCGGTCCCCGCGGCGGCCGGCTAATCCTCCTGGAGGGCGCGCAGGACCGCCGGCGCTTCGTCACTGTGGACGCGCAATTCGGTGCGTCCGGATTCCGACCGGAGTGCCATGGTCGCCTCGTCGGCCGACGTCATCCGCAGTTCCGGGCAGAAGAATCGCGTGGCCGTGCGGTCGGGGCGCTCGGGCTGCCACAGGGGGGCCTCGCTGCCCAGCAGGATGTGGCCGTTCTCCCATTCGCCGTCGGTGAGTTCCGGGTCTCGGAGGTCCACGGGGATGCTGACGCTCTCGCCGCGGGTCAGCTTCTTCAGCCTGCGCGCTCTGAGGCGCTTCTGTACGAGACCGACCGGGTTGAGGTGAGCGATGGCCTCCATGACGACGCGGAAGAGCCCGGCGAGGAGTTCGCCCATGTGTGCGTTCACGTCCTTGAGTGATGTCCGGTCGGTGGGCCGTCTCCAACGTGGCCGAGCGGGCGACCGGTTGGCGTGGTAGGTGTCCGGGAAGAGGTGAAGCTCCCGGTAGATGGGCTGTCGACCGAGATCAACCTGTCCGCCCGGAGCTTCACGTGCTTGTCTACCCATCGGGGACCGGTCTGTCCAGCTCGCCCCTGCGGTACCTCTGCCGCCTGCCGCCCGCCCGGAGCCCGAAGCGGGAAACGCGGTGGCGCCGGCTGAGCGCGGAACAACGCTCCGTCCCCCGCGATCCTCTAGCGTCGGTCGGGGCCGGCGCGCTCCGTGCCGGCTCCGGCCGACCCGTCCGCGAAGGAGACACCGCATGCCCCTGAACCGTGAAGAGCGTGAGCAGTTCCTGGCCGAACCCCATGTCGCCGCCCTGTCGGTGGACGCGGGCGAGGAGGACCGGGCTCCGCTGACCGTGCCGATCTGGTACCAGTACCGGCCGGGCGGCGACATCTGGATCATGACGGGCCTCGGCTCCCGCAAGGAACGGCTCATCACCAGGGCGGGCCGGTTCTGCCTGATGGTGGACCGCCTCGAACCGACGATCCGGTACGTGTCCGTGGAGGGCCCGGTCGTCTCCACCACCCCCGCGAAGAAGGAACTGCTGCGGGAGATCTCGGCCCGCTACCTCCCGCCGGAGAAGGTCGACGGCTACGTCGACTTCGCCTGGCAGGAGCACGGCGAACAGGTCGTCATCACCATGCGCCCCCAGCGCTGGGTCAGTTCGGACCTGGGCCAGGTCTGAGCCGCGGACGCTGACGGCGGTCCGCGGCGCGGCACACCACCGTGCCGCGGCCGCTCGAACGGGCCGGCTCCGTACGGCGGCCCGAGGCGCGGGAGCCGGAGGGAGACCGGGGCGGGACCGGGGCGGGAGCCCGGCCGGGGCGCGGCGGCGCGGCTCCGGCCCGCCCCGGCCGGGGGTCCGGGGTGTGCGGCCCGCCGGCCGCCCGTCCGTCATTCCGCGGCCGGGCCCGGTGGACGTCATCGGTGACATCACCGGCCGGACATTGTCGACGCGGAGTACCCCACTCCCGCGGGCGGCGTGAAAAGGTGGTCCGGTGACCCGGGACGAACTCCTGAACGCCTTGGCCGCCCTGCGCCGGGCCCGTATCGGGGCGGTCCGCGCCCCGCACAAACCCTTGTTGCTGCTGTGGCTGCTCGGGCGGTTCACCGCGACCGGCTCCACCGCGGTCGCCTACGAGGAGGCCGAGGAACCGGTCAGCCGGCTGATCAACGGCTACGGCCCGGCCGTCATGAGCCCCGCCCTCGCCCGGCAGCGCGCGGCGATGCCCTTCGTCCAGCTGGAGCGCACGCTGTGGGCGCTGTGCGACGGGAACGGGCGGCCGATCGGCCCGGACGCGCCCGAACGCGGCATCTGGCTGCGGGAGCACGGCGTTACCGGCCGGCTCCTCCCCCAGGTCGAACGGTTGCTCGCGGACCCCGCCACCCTCACGGCCGCCGCGCGGATTCTGCTGGACCAGCACTTCACGCCGTCCCTGGAGACCGCCATCCGCGCCGACACGGGCCTGGACTCGCCCGCCGCGAAGGAAGGAGCGGAGCTGTGCCTCCCCTCCCCCGCGCGTGAGCCGCAGCGGCAGCCACCCGTCCGGGCATCCGCTCCGTCCGCCCGCCGGGCCGGCTTCGCCGAGGAGGTGCTGCGGGCCTACGGCTACGCCTGCGCCATGTGCGGCTACGACGGCGCGCTGGGCCGCAACCCGGTCGGCCTCGAAGCGGCGCACATCCGCTGGCACAGCCAGGACGGCCCCGACACGGCCGACAACGCGCTGGCCCTCTGCGCCCAGCACCACACGCTGTTCGACCACGGCGTCCTGGGGCTGACCGAGGATCTGCGCATCCGGGTCTCCGGCCTCTACACCTGCCGCGGCGACGCCGGCCGGGCCGTCGACGATCTCCACGACAGGCGGCTGGCCGCCCCCCGGCCGGGCTCCCCCGCTCCCGCGCCGCGGTACGTCGCCTGGCACTCCCGGCAGGTCTTCAAGCACACGCCAGAGCGGGTACCCGGTTCCGTACCGGCCCAGGCGGAGGGCGGCGACCGGTAGGCACCGCACGCTCCCCCGCCCCGGCACGCCCCGGCACGCCCCGGCACGCCCCGGGCCTACCGCGGCGCGTGCCGGTCGATCTCGGCGAGTTCACCGGCGTCGAAGTCGAGATTCCCCACGGCGGCGACATTCGCCTCCAGCTGCTCGACGCTGCTGGCCCCGATCAGCGCGGACGTCACCCTCCCCCCGCGCAGCACCCAGGCGAGGGCCATCTGCGCCAGGCTCTGACCCCGCCGCTCCGCGATCCCGTGCAGCGCCCGGACCCGCTCCAGGGTTTCGGGGGTGATGCCCTCGGCGGTCAGGAAGGGGCTGGAGCCCGCGGCGCGCGAGCCCTCCGGGATCCCCTTGAGGTAACGGTCGGTCAGCAGGCCCTGGGCCAGCGGCGAGAAGGCGATGGAGCCCGCGCCGGTCTCGTCGAGGACGTCGAGCAGGCCGTCCTCCACCCAGCGGTTGAACATCGAGTACGAGGGCTGGTGGATGAGCAGCGGCGTCCCCAGGCCGGCCAGGATGCGGGCGGCCTCGCGGGTCTGCTCGGGCGAGTAGTTGGAGATGCCCGCGTAGAGCGCCTTGCCCTGCCGCACGGCGGAGTCCAGCGCCCCCATGGTCTCTTCGAGCGGGGTGTCCGGATCGGGGCGGTGGGAGTAGAAGATGTCGACGTGGTCGAGGCGGAGCCGGCCGAGGCTCTGGTCGAGGCTGGACAGGAGGCTCTTGCGGGAGCCCCATTCCCCGTACGGGCCGGGCCACATGTGGTAGCCGGCCTTGGAGGAGACCAGGATCTCGTCGCGGTACGGGCGGAAGTCGCGGGCGAAGATCTCGCCGAAGTTCCGCTCGGCCGCGCCGGGCGGCGGCCCGTAGTTGTTGGCGAGGTCGAAGTGCGTGACGCCGAGGTCGAAGGCGCGGCGCAGGATCGCCCGCTGGGTCTCCAGCGGCTTCTCGTCACCGAAGTTGTGCCACAGCCCGAGGGAGACGGCGGGCAGCTTGAGGCCGCTGCGGCCGGTCCTGCGGTAGGGCATGGTGTCGTAGCGCTGCTCGGCGGCGACGTGGGTCACGGTGCTCCTTGGGACGAGGGACGACGGGACGAGGGGACGAGGGGACGAGGGGACGAGGACAGCGGGGCCGGGAGACGGGGGCAGGGGGACGGCAGGACGGGGGCGGCGGACGGAACGGGCCTCCCCGCGCCGCGGATCACCCTAACCGGACACGGGCGGAGGGCCGCCGTACCGCACGTCCGCCCGGAGCGCGCCCCGGGCCCCGCCGCCCGCTCCGGAACCCCCGCCGCGCGGCGGCCGCGCTCCGTTCCGTTCTGCAACCGCTTCCGGCCCGGGGGCGCGATTCCGGCTCCGGCGGGCGGACAGGCGGGAGTCCCCGCGGCCGGCCCCGGCTCCCGTCCGCGTCTCTTCGCGCCTCTCCGCGCCGCCCGGCCGCCGGAGGGGAACCCCGCACCGGTCCGGGAATCCCCTGGCCAGGCGGCCGGTACGGCTCGCGGCGCCCGTGGCGGCCCGGGGCACGCCCCGCAGAGGCCGCCCCAACGGGCTTGTCTTGCCGCCGAGTTCGGCCGGCCATACATCTTGACGGCGCAACCTCCCGCCCCCAAGATGCCGTGGGAGCGCTCCCATACATCTCCTCGCTTCCTGCCCACCCCACATCGCGCGGAAGGACCGAGCCGTGACACAGCATCCGCCCCTTGACCCCCCTCAGAGGGGCCGCCCCCACCGCGGCAGGCGCCGCATCCTCGGCGCCGTCGCCGTCGCCGGTCTGCTGGGCACCGCCCTGTCGGGGCCCGCCATCGGAGCCGAGCCGGGCCCGGAGCTGGTCACGAACGGTGACTTCTCCAACGGCACCACCGGCTGGTGGTTCACCGCCAATCTCCCGGGCGCGGTCGTCGACGGCCGGCTCTGCGCCGAGGTCCCGGCCGGCACCGCCAACCCCTGGGACGCCATCGTCGGCCAGAACGACATCCCGCTGACCGCCGGTGAGAGCTACACCCTCCGCTACACGGCGACCTCCACGGTGCCCGTGACCATCCGCACCAATGTGCAGATGGCGACCGACCCGTACACCGCCGAGCTCAACGCCTCCGACCAGATCGACGAGACCGCGGAGCCCGTCGAGCACATCTTCACCGCGAACGCCGACAACGAGGAGGCCCAGCTCGCCTTCCAGATCGGCGGCAGCGACGAGGCGTACACCTTCTGCGTCGACGACGTCTCGCTGACCGGCGGCGCCGAGCCGCCCGTCTACGAGCCGGAGACCGGCAGCCCGGTGCGGGTCAACCAGGTCGGCTATCTCACCCACGCGGCGAAGAGCGGCACCGTCGTCACGGACGCCACCGATCCCCTCGACTGGACCGTCCAGGACGCCGGCGGCAAGCAGGTGGCGGCCGGGAAGACCAAGCCGGCCGGCACCGACCCGACCTCGCGCCAGAACGTCCACACCTTCGACTTCAGCAAGGTGATGACGGCGGGCGAGGGCTACACCGTCACCATCGGCGAGGACACCAGCGAGCCGTTCGCCATCGGCGACGACCTCTACTCCTCGCTGCGCTCCGACGCGCTGGCGTACTTCTACCACAACCGCAGCGGCATCGAGATCGAGGCGGACCTGGTCGGCGAGGAGTACGCGCGCCCGGCCGGCCACATCGGCGTCGAGCCCAACCAGGGCGACACCGACGTGCCGTGCCAGGAGGGCGTGTGCGACTACAGCCTCGACGTCTCCGGCGGCTGGTACGACGCCGGTGACCACGGCAAGTACGTCGTCAACGGCGGTATCTCCGCCGCCCAGGTGATGTCCAACTTCGAGCGCACCCTGCACACCGAGGGCGCGGACGGCGCGCCGCTCGGCGACGGCAAGCTGCGGGTGCCCGAGCGGGGCAACGGCGTTCCGGACATCCTGGACGAGGCCCGCTGGCAGATGGACTTCCTGATGAAGATGCAGGTGCCCGAGGGCGAGGAGCTCGCGGGCATGGCGCACCACAAGATCCACGACGCGCAGTGGACCGGTCTGCCGCTGCTGCCCAGCGAGGACCCGCAGCCGCGCGAGCTGCACCCGCCGACGACCGCCGCCACGCTCAACCTGGCCGCGACCGGCGCGCAGTGCGCACGCCTCTTCGAACCGTACGACCAGGAGTTCGCCGCCGAGTGCCTGGAGGCGGCCGAGACCGCCTGGGCCGCGGCGAAGGCCAACCCGGACGTGCTCGCCGACCCGAACGACGGCACCGGCGGCGGCGCCTACAGCGACGACAACGTCTCGGACGAGTTCTACTGGGCGGCGGCCGAGCTCTTCGTCACCACCGGTGAGGACACCTACCGCCAGGCCGTGTTCGGCTCCGAGCTGCACGGCGACACCGAGGCGCTCTTCCCGCGCGGCGGCCTGTCCTGGGGCTGGACCGGCGGACTCGGCTCGCTGACCATGGCGACCGTCCCGAGCGACCTGACCGCGGGCCAGCTGGCGGACGTCCGCGCCACGGTGGCCGAGGCGGCCGACGGCTACGCCGAGGCCTCCCGCAAGTCCGCGTACGGCGTGCCGTACGACCCGGAGGGCAACCAGTACGTCTGGGGCTCCAACAGCCAGGTCCTCAACAACATGATCGTGCTGGCCACCGCCCACGAGCTGACGGGCAAGGCCGGGTACCGGGACGCGGTGCTGCACGGCATGGAGTACCTGCTGGGCCGCAACCCGCTCAACCAGTCCTACGTCACCGGGTACGGCGAGCGGGACTCCCACAACCAGCA
Source organism: Streptomyces xinghaiensis S187 (assembly GCF_000220705.2). Lineage (GTDB taxonomy): Bacteria > Actinomycetota > Actinomycetes > Streptomycetales > Streptomycetaceae > Streptomyces > Streptomyces xinghaiensis. The sequence continues at coordinate 1,125,525 of NZ_CP023202.1, forward strand.
CCACCGGTTCTGGGCCAACCAGCTCGACCCCTCGCTGCCGAACCCGGCCCCCGGCTCCGTCGCCGGCGGCCCGAACACCGGCATCGAGGACCCGGTGGCCCAGGACAAGCTGGTGGGCTGCGCCCCGGCGATGTGCTACATCGACGACATCGAGTCCTGGGCGACCAACGAGATCACCATCAACTGGAACGCGCCCCTGGCGTGGGTGGCCTCGTACCTGGACGACCAGGGCAGCGGCACCGTCAAGTACAAGGAGAAGAAGAAGCACCGCAAGCACTGATCCGGACCTGCCCGGTTGAGCCGCGGCGGGCGCTCCGCGGGGAGCCGCCCGCCGGCGGACCGGGACAGCGGTGAGCGATGCGGCGCGGCGGCCGGGGACACCAACTGGTGTTCCCGGCCGCTTAGTTGCGGAACGCCGCCGTCCGCCGGAGCACGGCCCGAAGGGCGGGGCGGGCCCGTCCGGCCGTCGGGCCGCGGAAGGCGCCGACCGAACCGGCCGGGCACTCCTGCCCGTTCACATCTCTTGACTCCCCGCTCGGCGAGCCTTTAACGTCCGGGAGCCACCTTCCGGAAACTTTCCGGAAACTTCTGAAACGGTTGACCCGACACGGGAGTGCTCCGATGAGACCCATCCGCTTCGCCACCGCCGCGCTCGCCACGGCCGCCCTGTCCCTGCCGCTGGCGGCGACGTCGGCCGCCGCCGACGCGCCCTCCGGCCACCCGGCCGCGTCCCACTCCAAGGCCAAAGCCAAGAACGAGCGCCTGCGCTCGGCCGCTCCCGACGGCTTCTACGTGGGCACCGCCGTGGCGGGCGGCGGCCACCACCTCGAGCAGGACTACCCGGACCCCTTCACCTCGGACCGGGAGTACCGGAAGATTCTCGGACAGCAGTTCAACTCGGTCTCCGCCGAGAACCAGATGAAGTGGGAGTTCATCCACCCCGAGCGCGACCGCTACGACTTCGGCGCGGCCGACGCCATCGCCGACTTCGCGGACCGCCACAAGCAGGTCGTGCGCGGCCACACCCTGCTGTGGCACAGCCAGAACCCGGAGTGGCTGGAGCAGGGCGACTTCTCGAAGGAGGAGCTGCGCTCCATCCTCAAGGAGCACATCACCACCGTCGTCGGCCGCTACGCCGGCCGGATCCAGCAGTGGGACGTGGCCAACGAGATCTTCGACGAGCAGGGCAACCTGCGCACCGAGGAGAACATCTGGATCCGCGAGCTGGGGCCGGAGATCATCGCCGACGCCTTCCGCTGGGCGCACGAGGCCGACCCCGAGGCCAAGCTGTTCTTCAACGACTACGGCGTGGAGGACGACAACGCCAAGAGCGACGCCTACTACGCGCTCACCCAGGAGCTGCTCGCCGAGGGCGTGCCCGTGCACGGCTTCTCCGCGCAGGCCCACCTGAGCACCCGTTACGGCTTCCCGGGCGGCCTGGAGGAGAACCTGCGCCGCTTCGACGAGCTCGGCCTGGAGACCGCCATCACCGAGCTGGACGTCCGCATGGACCTGCCGGAGAGCGGTGTCCCCACCGAGGCGCAGCTGGAACAGCAGGCCGACTACTACCAGCGGACCCTGTCGGCCTGTCTGGCCGTCGAGGACTGCAACTCCTTCACCATCTGGGGCTTCACCGACAAGTACTCCTGGGTCCCGGTGTTCTTCGAGGGCGAGGGCTCTGCGACGGTCATGACGGAGGACTTCGCCCGCAAGCCGGCCTTCCACGCCCTCTACAACACCCTGCTGGACGCCAAGAAGAAGGACTGCAAGAAGCACTGGAAGGGCTGGAAGAAGGACTGGCGGCGCTGAGGGAACGCCCCTCCGCCCACCACCCGCCCGCCGGGTGACCCGCCGCGATCACGGTCCGCGGCGGGTCACCGGATTCCACGGAATCCACCCCGGGGCCGTCCTCGCCGCCTCGTCCCCGGCGGCGACGGGCCCGCCGCACGCGGAGCCCGCACCGGGCGCCCGCACGGTGCGACAGGGGCAGCGGCGCCGCCCCATACGGGCCGTGCCGCCGCGCTCTCCGTACCCGGGGCCACACAGGGATGCCTGCTCCGGGGGCACCGCAGAGAACTAGAACCGGTCTCTACCCGGGAACGGCCTGCCACGCCAAGTCAGCGGATCGCCTCGTCCATAAGGACGTACAGCAGCCCGACCAGAGAACCGCTGCTGACAATCTCACGCCGGTCGATCATGCCCCGCACGTCCGCCAGCGGGATCCACTCGATCCGGTCGGACTCGTTCTTTTCGGTCGGCGGACCTTCGTACGTCGCCCCATCGGCCCGGAAGACGTAGTGCTGGGAGTCGGTGATCCCATTGGCGGGCTCGGCGTAGATCAGTGGGGTAACCCGGCCGGGCCTCCAGCCGGTCTCCTCAAGGACCTCACGGGCTGCTGCGTCGGCCGGCGTCTCACCCTCTTCGACCAGGCCCATCGGCAATTCCCAGGCCCAAGCGTTCGTGATGAAGCGGTGCCGCCACATCATGAGAATTTCGCGCCTCTCATTGACAACGGCAGCCACGGCAAGGTGGCGGAGCTTGACGACGTGGTGCTCCCAGCGGTTTCCGTCCGGTGTCTCGATGTCGGTGAGCCAGAGGTTCACCCACTCGTTCTCGTAGAGCAGACGTTCCCCGTGGATCTTCCACTGCATCGCCGCGGCCCCTCTCGATTGGCCTCCAGCGTCGCAGAACAGACAGAACGAGGTATCGGGTTCCCGATTTTCGTCACACTGACGGTTGATGGTTCAGTGGTCTTTACGGAAGATCGGAGGGCCTCTGCAAGGGTTTCGTGCGCAGCGGTCTCATGGCCGGCTGGGCCCGCGACGATCGCCGTGGCCAGGATCCAGCCGGTGATGATCAGGGCGTACGACAGCCACTGATGTCCGCCCTCGGGGGCGAAGGCCGCCTCTTGGCCGAAGCTGATGACCGGCAGGAGTAGATCGAGAGTGTAAAAGACGACGTTGAAGTCGGGGGCCTCGTCCGCCTTGACGGGGCGTGGGTGGTCCAGGCCATACGCGATCGAGCCGATGGTCATGAGGGACAGCAGCCAGACGGCCGCGCGCAACGGGCGGAAGCCGTAGCCGACGGCGGCATCCTGCACGTATCCCCACAGCCGTCCGTACCAAGTGAGGGTGGCGCGCCGGCGGCGCTGCTTCGCGAGCTGGACGAGCCGGGCCGCGTCGTCATCACCGACGTGGCGGTAGGCCGCCGTCAACTGCTCGTAGACGTACGGCTCATAGCGGTCGCCGTCCCGCTCCAGCATCGGAAGACGGCGCTCGGCGGGCTCGTGCGGGGCGAGCACGGTGTAGGTGAGATTGCTGAGAAACACCTGGTCCGGCAGCATCTCTGGTTCGAGGGCCAGGATCTCGATGCGGGACCGCCTGAGGTTCAGGGCGCCCTCGATACGACCGCCGCCGTGCAGCCAGAGTTCACCGAAGACACAACTGCTCGCCCGCAGTGCCGTGTCGCCCGGATGCGACAGGTGCGCTTGGACCAGGTCGAGACGGTCCGATATGCGCGAGCCCCGGAGATCGATCCGGCCCCGCGTGCGCAGGCGCCGCGCCCGTACGTGGGCTGCCACGGTGAGGTTCTGCGCGTCGAGCGCGGTGCCGCCGGGGTTGTCGAACTCGGCGTCCTGAATGTTCGTCCGCCCGGTTACGGAGGCGCCGGTAAGCCGCACCTGGCCGTGGGCGCGCATCTCCGGCGCCCACACGTCGTCTCCGATCGCGGCTTGGTTGAGTTGCAGCACCGGCTCGGAGTCGTCCGGCGCGGTGAACTCCGCCCGCTCCATGAACAGCGCCCCGGAGATCTGGGCCCCGCCGAGCCGTACCGGCCCCCGCACACGACAGTCCGTCATCCGCAGCACTCCGTCGACCCGCACGGTCGCCGAGGTCAGACCCGGAAGAACGGAATTGCTCAGATTGAGCTGGCGCAGCCGGGCACCGTAGAGGTCGGGAACGTCGTCGAACCTGCAGTGGCTCAGCCGGATAGGGGCTTCGACCACCGCGTACTTGAGATCCAATACGCCGGTGATCCGCACACCCGCGATCTTGAGCGCGGCGATCTGCCCCTCCTCCTGCGGCGCCTTGACCAGAAGCGTCCGCAGGACACTCGCCCGTACGATCCGCTCCGCGCCCCAGGTACCGCCGAGCGCCGGATCCTCTTCCCCGGCGGCGCGGAAATCCACGGGCTCGCCGCGCGGGAAAGCCCTCCATATGCGTGCCTCGGCCGGTGTCAGATCGTTGGTCTCGCTCACGCCGGGACTCTGGCGTGACCGCATGCGGGCCGTCAACTTCCTTACGGCGCGGCCGTGCTGCGCGGGTTCCACCTCCAGTGACAGCGGTGGACGAGCCGCAGGGCCGGAAAGTGGGCGACCTGCGGTCCGGCATCGCGAGAACCGCCCTCGACTCGCAGAACGCACCCTCAGGACCCCGGCCACGCCGCCGCCCGGCGGGCCCGCAGGTCGAGCACCGCGACCGCCAGTGCCAGGGTCACCAGCGCCACGGAGACACCGAGGCTGTGGCGGAAGGCGGCCGCCCAGTCCCCGTCCCCGTTCCCTCCCGCGCCCAGGCTCGCGAAGAAGACACTTCCCGCGACGGCGATGCCCGTGGCCGACCCGATCCGCTGGCCCGTCTGCAGCACCCCGCCGGCGCTTCCGCCCTGCGCGGGCGGGACCTCGGCGAGCGTCAGCGTCTGGTTGGGCGAGATGACCGAGCCGCCGCCCAGCCCCGCGAGGAGCAGCGGCAGCGCCATGGCCAAGCCCGCCTGGTGGCCCGGCACCTGGTACACCGCCAGCATCACACCGCCCAGCCCGGCCGCCACCGCCAGCAGCCCGGCGACGACCAGCGCCCGCCCGTACCGGTGGACGAAGCGCCCGCTGAACGCCGCCGCGAGCGCCGATCCGAGGGCGAAGGGCGTGATGGACAGCCCGGCCTGCAGGGCGCTGTAGCCCAGCCCCGACTGGAGGTAGAGCGTGAAGACGAAGAAGATCGAGGTGAACCCGGCGAAGTAGAACAGCATGATGAGCGACCCCAGCGCGTAGGAGCGCAGCCCGAACAGCCCCATGTCGACCAGCGGTTGGGCGTGCCGCGCCTGCCGCAGCTCCCACCGGACGAAGACCGCGAGGAACACCAGCGCGGCCGGGATCAGCAGCCATTTGCCCGCGCCCCGCCACTGCTGCGCCTCGACCAGGGGGAGCAGCAGCAGCGCCACGCCGGCGCCGAGGAGCAGGATGCCGACCGGGTCCAGGTCGCGCGCGCAGGGCTTGGTCGCGTTCTCCGGACCGGGCAGCAGGAAGCGCGCCAGCACCAGGGCGAGCAGGCAGACCGGCAGGTTGACGTAGAAGATCCACCGCCAGCCCTGCTCCGGCCCGAAGATCTGGATGATGACCCCGCCGAGCACCGGACCGACAGCCGTGGAGAGCCCGATGACGGTGCCGAAGTAGCCGAAGGCGCGGCCGCGTTCGGCCCCGCGGAACATCTGCTGGATGAGCGCCGAGACCTGCGGGGTGAGGATGCCGCCCGCGAGCCCCTGCAGGAACCGGGCGAGCACCAGCCAGGTGGAGGACTGCGCCGCCCCGCACAAGGCGCTGGCCACGGTGAACAGGCTCATCCCGATCATGAACATCCGGCGCCGGCCCCGGGCGTCCCCGATCCGTCCGGCGGGCACCAGCAGCAGGCCCAGCGCGAGGGCGTAGCCGGAGAGCACCCACTGGATGTCGCTCTCGGGCGCATCCAGTCCCTCGCGGATGGAGGGCAGCCCGACGTTGACGATCGAGATGTCGAGCAGCGTGATGAACCCCGAGAGCAGGCAGACGGCGAGCGCCTTCCAGCGGTTGGGGTCGGGGACGTACGCGGGCTCGGCCGTGCCGGCAGCCTTGTGGTTCACATGCGGCCTCTCGTGTGATCGCCTCGTCCGAGGATGACGCACCCGGGCGGTGCCGTGCGGTATCCCCGGCGTACCGCGGACGTCGCCGGCCCCGGGTGCCCCCGGGCCCCGCCTCCGCCGTGCTCCTCGTCCCCGGCCGCGCACCCGTCCCCGGCGGTGCGCCGGAGCTGCCGCCCCGTCACACCTTCCGGACGGCCTGAGAGCGCTCTCCCGGTGTCTCGGCGGTGTGTCCCCACCGGGCCGCTCCGCCTGCCCGCACGTCTGCCTCTTCGTCCTCTCTTGGGCCGGTCCGCTGTCATCGGCGTGCGCGGAAGCGGCAGGGTGTGGCCCATTCCGCGGCGTGCTTCCGCGGTGCCGCGACGGCCCCGCCGGGCGCCCGCCGGCCCGGCGCACCGGCCCACCTCGTACCCCTCGACCCCTCGACCCATCGACCCCCACCACCTCACGCTCACCGCACAGTCCCGAAGACGCGCACAGCACGTGAAGGCGAGGATCGTATGACCTTGGATCTGTCACCGGACAGCGGGGCCCGGGACGCCGGTCCCCCCGTCCCGGTCCCGGCCGTGGGGCTCGCGGAGCGGCTGCGGGGAGGCGTCAGCTTCCGCCGCGACCAGCTCGGCTTCCTGCAGTGGGCGGCCCGGACCCACGGCGACATCGTGCGGTTCCGCCTCTTCGGCATCCCCATGATCATGCTGAACCACCCGGACCACATCTACCGGGTGCTCGTCGAACAGCGCACGAAGTACGACAAGGACGCGCTGCTCTACCGCCTGGTCCGCCCGGTGCTGCGGGACGGTCTGATCGGCAACCCGGGCGGTGAGCTGTGGCAGCGCCAGCGCCGGCTGATGCAGCCCTCGTTCCGGCCGGTGATCGTCGCCAGGTTCGCCGAGAACATGACCGACGAGACGACCGCGATGCTGGAGCGCTGGGAGCGGCAGTACGCGCCGGGCGCGGTGGTGAACGTCCACGAGGAGTTCGGCGAGCTGGCGCTGCGGATCGTCAACCGTTCGCTGTTCAGCGCCCGGGTCGGCCGCGCGGCGCGGGACTTCGCGGAGGCGTTCACCGAGGCGAACGCGCTGCTGGGCCGCTTCTTCAAGTTCCCCTTCCCGCCGCTGACCGTGCCCACCCCGGCCCACCGGCGGCTGCGCCGGGCCATCGACCGGATGGACGCCTTCGTCGCCTCCTTCGTCCAGCGGCGCACGGCCGAGCCGGGCGACGAGGTGGATCTGCTCACGCTGCTGATGAACGCGGTGGACGAGGACGGTGACGGCCGGGGGATGGAGCCGGAGCAGCTCCACCACGAGGTGCTGAATCTGGTCGTCGGCGCCTACGAGACCACCACCAACGCGCTCTCCTGGATCTTCTATCTGCTCGCCGCGCACCCGGAGGTCGAGCGGAAGCTGCACGAGGAGGCGGACGCCGTGCTCGGCGGCCGGGTGCCGCGCTTCGAGGACATGGCCCGCACCCCGTACGCGCGTTCGGTCGTGGAGGAGACGTTACGGCTGTACTCGCCCGCCTGGCAGTTCATGCGCCGGGCGCGGACGGAGGACCGCATCGGCGGCTTCCACATCCCCGCCCGGTCGAACATCTATCTCAACAGCTATGTGCTGCACCGGCATCCGCAGCTGTGGGACGACCCGGAGTCCTTCGACCCCGGCCGGTTCAGCCCCGAGCGGTCCGCCGGCCGTCCCCGGCACGCCTACATGCCGTTCGGCGGCGGTGAACGCATTTGCATCGGCCAGCACTTCGCCCTGACGGAGCTCCACCTGGTGCTGCTCACCCTCGTCCGGCGGCACCGTTTCCGGCTGCCGCCCGGACAGCCGCCGGTGCGCCCGCAGCCGCTGATCACCCTGCATCCCGAGGGTGGCGTCCCCCTGGAGGTGCACCCCCGGTGAACGGATCCCCACAGCAGGAGACACGGGCGGGGACGGGCGCGGAGGCGAGCGCGGAGGCCGGGGTGGACGCCGTCCACGGGCCGGAGGACGGGTCCGGGCCCGGGTCCGAGTCCGGGTCCGCATCCCGGCCCGGAGCGGCTCAGCCCCCGGAGATCCACTGCCCGTTCCCCTCGGAGATGAGCCCGCACGCGGAGCACGCCGAGGCCCATCTGGACGCGTGGGTGGCCCGGTTCGAGGTGGTCCGGGGCACCGTGGCGCGCGAACGCTTCGGCCGTGCCGGGTTCGCGCAGTTCGCCGCCCGCACGTACCCGACGGCCGACCGGGCCTGCCTGGATCTGGTCGCCGACTGGTTCGGGTGGCTCTTCCTCGTCGACGACCAGCTGGACGACGGGCGGGTCGGCCGCGACATCGACAGCGCCCGCCGGGCGATGGACGGCCTGCTCCGGGTCCTGGACCGGGAGGGCCCCGCCGAGGGCGAACGGCCGCCGGGCGAGCCGCCGCTGGCGTGGGCGCTGCGCGATCTGTGGCACCGCACCGCGAGCCGCGCCACCCCCGCCTGGCGGCGCCGTTTCACCGGCCATCTCGCGGCCTGTCTGGAGGCCGCCTGCTGGGAGGCGGAGAACCGCATCGCGGGGGTCGTGCCGGGCGAGGCCGAGTACATCGAGCAGCGGCGCCACACCGGGGCGATCTACGTATGCATGGACCTCATCGACATCGTCGGGGACCTCGACCTCCCCGAGGCCGTCCACGCCGGTGAGCCCTTCCAGGCGGTCCTGCGGGCCTCCAGTGACGTGGTCGTGTGGACGAACGACTGGTACTCGCTGGGCAAGGAGATGGCGCTGGGCGAGTACCACAACCTGGTACGGGTCGTGGCGCATGCCCGGCGCCTGACCCTGCGGGAGGCGCTGGAGCACACGGCCGCCGCCATCTCCGCCGAGACCCGGCGCTATCTGGGCCACCGGGAACGGCTGCTGGCGGCCCACCCGGAGCACCGGGCCGCCCTCACCACCTGCCTGGCGGGCATGGAGTCGTGGATGCGCGGCAATCTGGACTGGTCACGGGCGACCCTGCGCTACCGGGAGCGGGAACGGGGCGGCCTCCCGGCCTATCTGGAGGCGACCCTCGCGCCGGCGGGCACCGAAGGAGGGACGTGATGACCGGCCGGACCGGCGCCCGGACGGAGACCCGGGGGACACCGCCCGCGGAGCCGGGCCCGGGCGGGACCGCTCCCCCGCCCCCTCCGGCCCCGCCGGTGGCCGTCGCCCTCGCCCATGAGATCGTTCCGCCCGCCCTCCTGGACTGGATCGCCCGGCTCGGCCCGGACCTGGCCACGCTGTGCGGGTACCAGATGGGACTGTGCGACGCGGAGGGCGCGCCGGGCCGGCCCGGGCCGGCAGCGGGCCCGGACCGTCGTACTCCCGAGGGCACGGACGCCTCCGGGCGTCCGGGGGGCGGCAAGCTCGTGCGTCCCGCTCTCGCGCTGGCCACCGCCGCCGCTGCCGGGGCGGAGCCCAAAGAGGCGTTACCGGCCGCGCTCGCCGCCGAACTCGTCCACAACTTCACGCTGTTGCACGACGACGTGATGGACGGCGACCGCGTACGGCGCCACCGGCCCGCCGCCTGGGTGCGCTTCGGCACCCCGCTGGCCATCCTCGCCGGTGACGGTCTGCTGGCCCTCGCCTTCGAGGTGCTCTCCTCGCACCCGGCGCCCGGCGGCGCCGAAGTGACCGGCGATCTCGCCCGCGCCCTGCGGCAGTTGTGTCTCGGCCAGGGCCGCGACCTGCTGGCCGCGGCGGTCCCGCCCACGGCGGGAAGCGCGCCGCCCGGCTCCCCCGGGGCGGCCCCGGGGACGGAGGACACGGCGGCCGGGACCGTTCCGGAGATCAGCCCCGAGGACTGCCTGCGCACGCTGGAGGCCAAGACGGGTGCGCTGCTGGGCTTCGCCTGCCGGGCGGGCGCGGCCTACGCGGGCGCGCCGCTTGCCGCGCAGGAGGCGTTCGAGCGGTTCGGGTCCCGGCTCGGACTGGCGTTCCAGCTCCAGGACGACGTCCTCGGCATCTGGGGGCGCCCCGGCCGCACCGGCAAACCGGCTCTCTCCGATCTGCGGGCGCGCAAGCGGAGCGCGCCGGTGGTCGCCGCCCTCGCTTCCGGCACGGCTCCGGGCCGCCGGCTGGCGAAGCTCTACGCGCGCCCGGATCCGCTCGGCGAGGACGAACTCGCGCTCGCCGCCGACCTGGTGGAGGCGGCCGGAGGCCGCGACTGGACCCTGGCCGAGGCGGAACGGTGGCGGGAGGCGGGCTGGGAGAGCCTGCGCCCGCTGGAGCTGTCCGCGACGGGCCTCGCCGGTCTGCGGGAACTCACCGGCCGCCTCACCGACCGCTCCTCCTAGCCCGGGCAGGCGGGCCGCCCCGGGCCCTCCGCCCCTCCCCCAAGCACCCCGCCCTGGTGCCCCCGCCCCGGCCCTGCCGCCGACTGCGCCGTCCCCTCCCTCCGGGGCCTGCCGTCACCGCCCCGTCCAGCCCTTCTCCGCCGTTCCCACCACCCCGCACCCCGCCCCGCCTCCCACCGACAGAAAGGGTGAGTGGCTTGCCCCCACGTCCCTCCCCGCAGTCCGCCCCCGACCCCGCCGCGGCCTCCGGCCCGCAACCGTCCCGGGCACCGGGCACCGCCGCCGCGGACGAACGGGGCGCTCCCCGCGCCATACCCGTCGCCCGCCCGGTGAAGGGCCCCGACGGCAGCCGCCCCCGCTTCAGCAGCGACCAGATCGGCTTCCTGGAGCGGGCCGCGGCGGAGTACGGGGACATCTTCCGGTTCCGGCTGTTCGGGATGCCCGTCATCGTCCTGAACAACCCCGACCACATCCACCGGGTACTCGTCGGCAACCGGCACAAGTACGACAAAGAGGTGCTGCTCTACAAGCTGGTCCGCCCGGTGCTGCGCAACGGGCTCATCACCAACCCCGGCGGTGAGCTCTACATGCGCCAGCGCCGCATGATGCAGCCCGCGTTCCGCCCGGCCGTGGTGGCCCGGTTCGCCGACGGCATGACGGACGAGACGAACAGCATGCTCGAGCGCTGGCGGGACCGGTACCGCCCGGGTCAAGTGGCGGACCTCAGCGCGGAGTTCAGCGAGCTGACCCTGCACATCGTCACGCGCACGCTGTTCAGCGCCCAGGTCGGCGAGACGGCACGCCGCTTCGCCGAGGCCTTCACGGAGACCAACGACATCCTGGGCCGCTTCTTCCGCTTCCCGTTCCCCCCGCTCTCCGTGCCGACCCCGGCGCACCGGCGGCTGCGCCGGGCGATCCGGCGCATGGACGACTGCGTGTCCGCGTTCATCGAACGCAGCAGCACCCCCGCGAACGCCCCGGACACCACCGGCCCGGACGCCGGCGCCGGGAAGAAGCCCGGCCACGGCATCGATCTGCTGCACCTGCTGATGAACGCCGTCGACGAAGAGGACGGCGGCGGCATGGACTTCGAACAGCTGCACCACGAGGTGCTCAACATCGTCGTCGGCGCCTACGAGACGACCACCAACGCCATGGCCTGGGCCTTCCAGGTCCTCGCGGAGCGCCCGGACGTCGAGGCCCGGCTGCACGAGGAGATCGACACGGTGCTGGACGGACGGCCGCCCGGCATGGACGATCTGCGCCGCACCCCGTATGCCCGCAGGGTCGTCGAGGAGACGCTGCGCATGTACTCGCCCGCCTGGCAGTTCATGCGGCGGGCCCGCGAGGAGGACGTGCTCGGCGGCCACCGCATCCCCGCCGGGTCGAACATCTACATCAACAGCTACCTCCTGCACCGCCGCCCGGAGTACTGGGAGGACCCGGAGGTCTTCGACCCGGACCGCTTCACCCCCGAGCGGTCGAAGGACCGGAACCGGCACGCGTACATGCCGTTCGGCGCGGGGGAACGCATCTGCATCGGGCAGCACTTCGCGCTGGTGGAGCTGCAGCTCGTGCTGCTGGCCATCGCCCAGCGCTACCGCTTCACGCTGCCGCCGGGCCAGCCACCGGTACGGCCAAAGCCGCTGACCACTCTGCACCCCGGCGGCGGCGTCCATCTGGAGGTCCGGCCGCGGTCCGGCGGCGACGGCGGCACTCCCCCGGCGCACGACGGCGGCGACGGCGGCGGCGAGGCACAGGACGGCCGGCCCGGCCCGGCCGCGGACCCGCGGAGCGCCTCATGACCACCACCGAAAGGGGCTCCGCCCCCGGCCCGGGCAGCGACACCGGCAGCGACACCGGCACGCACTCGTCCACCGGCACCGCCGCGGCACCCGCCGCCGAGGGCCGCCGGCTCGGCCGCCGCCTCCGCCGCCTCTGCACCGTCCTCGGCCCGATGTACGTGAAGTTCGGGCAGATCCTTTCCACCCGCTCCGACCTCCTCCCGCCCGGCGCCGTCGCGGAGTTGCGCGTCCTGCAGGACCACGGGCGCGCGATGAGCCCGCGGCGCGTCGTACGGGCCCTGGAGAAGGAGTACGGCAAACCGCTCGGCCAGGTCTTCGCCTCCTTCGACCCCGTCCCGGTCGCGAGCGCCTCCATCGCCCAGGTGCACCACGCGACGCTCAGGGACGGCGGGACGGAGACGCGGAAGACCGGAAGCGGGGCCGGAACCGAAGAGGGGGACGGTACCGGGACCCGCGTCGCGGTCAAGGTGGTCAAGCGCGGCGTGCCCGCCTCCATGCGGCTGCACCTGGCGCTGCTCCGCGGCCTCGTCCGGACCGCCCACGCCCTGCTGCCGCCGATCCGCACGCTGCGGATGCCACAGCGCGTCGCCGAGATCGGCCGGCTGCTCGCCGAGCAGCTCAGCATGGAGACCGAACGCGCCAACATGACGGCCGTCGCCGAGAACTTCGCGGGCCATCCCTTCGTCCGCGTCCCCCGCTCCCACCCGGAGCTCTCCACCGACCGGGTGCTGGTCATGGAGTACGTGGAGGGGATCAGGGGCAGCGAGTTCGCCCAGGTGGACGTCCCGCCGAGGGAGCTCGCCCGCCGGCTCCAGGACATCCTGCTGACGATGCTGTACCTCGACGGCACCTGCCACGGGGACATGCACCCGGGCAACATCCTCCTCACCCGCGACGGCCGCTTCACCCTGATCGACTTCGGCATCACCGCCTACTACACCGAGGCCGAGAAGTGGGGGCTGGTCTCCTTCAACAACGCGGCGATCCACCACCGCTGGGATCTGGCGGTCCGCCGCTTCACGGAGTACTTCGTGGAGACGGACACCCGTCCGAAGCGGAGAAGGTCAAGAGGGAAGAAAGGGACCGGGGCGGCGGCCCCCGCGGAGGCCCTGCTGGCCGACGAGTCCTACACCACCGCCCTCAAGGAGGTCTTCGTCCACCACTTCGAGACGGCCTCCGACCGCTGGTCGGGCACGGACTTCTTCCGCGACGTCAGCGAGGTGCTGCGCCGCCACGGCGTCTCGTACACGGCCGCCTACACCAAGGGCGAGCTGGCGATGCTCTCCTGCGAGGGCTTCATGGCCCAGATCGACCCGGAGCTCGACATCTGGGAGAACACGCGCCGCTTCGCCGACCGCTACTCGACCTCCCTCAGCGGCGCGGTCAAGGAGCGCTTCGACGCGTACTTCGCGGCGGCCACGCCCAAGTCGCTCGCGATGCGGGACCGCGCCCGGCGGTCCCTGGTCGCCCCGGCCCACCTCGACCGCTACTTCTTCCCCAGCGCCTACCCCCTGTTCATCGCCGGGGGCAGCGGGGCGCGGCTGACCGACCTCGACGGCAACGAGTACATCGACCTGGCGGGCGGTGGCGGTCCCGCTGTCCTGGGACGCGGCCACCCCGTCGTGCAGGAGGCGCTGCGCTCGGCGGCCGCCACCTGCAACATCAACGCGCTGGGCCACGAGCCCGAGGTGGCCCTGGCCGAACTCCTGACCGACGCCTTCCCGGGCGCGGACCGGGCGGTGTTCTCGAACTCCGGTACGGAGTCCGCTCTGCACGCCATCCGGCTGTGCCGGGTGCGCCGCCCGGGGGCGCGCCGGATCGCCAAGTTCGAGGGGCACTTCCACGGCTTCTCGGACCAGGCGATGGTGAGCTCCTGGTTCCGGGTGGCGGGGCCGAGGGACGCCCCGGAGGCGGTCGCCGGCTGCCCGGGCACACCCGCCGGGACGGTCCGCGACACCCTCGTCCTCCAGTTCGGCCACCCGCGCAGCCTGGACGTCCTGCGCCGCAACGCCTCCGACGTGGCCGGGGTGCTGGTCGAACCGCTGCCGACGACCGCGGGCGGTATCGACCGGGACTATCTGGCCGCGCTGCGCGCACTCTGCACCGAGCTGGACATCCCCCTGGTGTTCGACGAGGTGGTCTCCGGTTTCCGGGTAGCGTACGGCGGGGTGCAGACGCTCACCGGCATCACCCCGGACCTCACCGTGCTCGGGAAGATCATCGGCGGCGGGCTGCCGTGCGGCGCGCTGGTGGGCACGGCGGAGATGCTCGAGTACGGCCGCACGACCGGCGACCCGTTCCGCGACGCCGAGGAACGCGGCTTCCTGGGCGGCACGATGAGCGGCAACCACCTGTCCTGCAGTACGGGCCTCGCCGCCCTGACCCATCTGCGGGACAACCCGGACGTCTACGCGGACCTGGAGCGCCGGACGGAACTGCTGGCCGACGGCATGCGGGCGGTCGCGGAGGAGCACGGCGTGCCGATGCGACTGAGGGCCCGCCACTCCGTCTTCTCCCTCGCCTTCACCCACAAGGATCTGCCGTACTTCCGGGACAGCCTCCACGGCGTCAACTTCCGCGCCACCACGGCCCTCGCGTACTGGATGCGGATGTACGGCGTCTACCTGCCGGAACTGCACGCGTTCCTGATCTCCGCTGCCCACACGGACGAGGACGTGGCGAGCGTCCTGCGGAGCTTCGACCGCTCGGTCGGCGAGATGAAGGCCGCGGACCTGTTCGTCACCTGAGGCGCCCTCTCAGGCTCCGCCGGCTCCGCCCCCTTCTCTCCCGCCCCGGGAAGAGAAGGGGGCAGACACCGCCCGCCCGGCCGCCGGGCCCGCCGGGAGCCGCGCTCAGGCGGGCGGCCGCCGCGCGACGAGCAGGACGTAGCCGATCTCCGGCAGGTCCCCGAACCGGGGCAGGGCGTCCGCGGAGCCGAGGAACTCGTTCCCGTCGTCCTCCGCGGCTTCCCCGCCGTTCCCTCCGTCTCCGCCGTGACCCCCGTGGCCCCCGTGGCCGTCGGCTTCCGCCAGGATCCGCGCGAAGGCCCGGTAGGTGCGGCGGACGTTCTCCCCGATGTCCGTGAACTCCAGCAGTTCCAGCCCGGCCCGCCGCACGGCGTCCTGGTACTCCTCCGGCCCGGGCAGCCCGGGTGCCTGGAACGCCTGGCACATCTGCTCGACGAACTCCGCGGTCTCCCCGTGGACCGGCCGCCGCAGCAGCACGTCGGCGACCACCAGCCGCCCGCCGGGCCGCAGCGTCCGGGCGGCGCCGGCGAGGGCACCGGCCCGGTCGGACATGTGCATCAGGGACTCGATCGCCCAGGCCCCGTCGAAGGACTCCGCCGCGAAGGGTTCCGTCCCGGCCGGCAGCGCCATGGCGTCCGCGTACTGGAACGACACCCGGCCGGTGAGCCCGGACTCCGCCGCCCGGGCCCGGGCGAGCGCGATCTCCTCCTGGCTCACGGAGATCCCGACCACCTTCGCCTCGTGGCGGGCGGCGACGCGTAACGCGGGGTTGCCCGTGCCGCATCCGATGTCGAGCAGCCGCTGCCCCGGTTCCACGGCGAGCCGGCCGGTGACCAGGTCGGTGAGCCGGTCCGTCGCCTCGTCCAGGGAGCTGTGGTCGTCCTCGCTCTCCCAGTATCCGGAGTGGATGTTGCCGCCGGCCGCGCCGTCGACGACGTCCGTGTTCTCGTCGTAGAGCCGGCCGACGTCCTCGGACGACGGAACGGCCTTCCCGGCCGGGCTTTCCTCGTGCATGCGGAACTCCTCATCGCGGCGCGCGGAGCGCGCGGGACGCAGTGGACTGGAACGGTCGGCGGCGGGCCGGCGGCACCGCCGCGAGTCCTCCGGGGAGGGCCCTCACCGGAGGGCGGTGGCCCACGGATGCGGAAGATCCTCCACCAGGGCGCACCACCGGGCCCATGGGCGCATGGGCAGCATCGGGTGCCGGGGGTGCCGACCCTTCTGCCCTCCGCCGACCGTCCCGCCGTCCCGGCCCGGGCTCCCCCCATGCCCCGGCGCCGACCGCCCCGGCCGTCGGCAGCGGTCCAAGTGCCGCTCACGGTACGACTGTTGACGGGACTGTCATGTACGGGCAATCTCGATGCAACAGCTTGCAGCAAGTTCCATCACTCACGCTGCGGGCCTACGAGCAGTGCTCGCCAGAACCCGGAGGCGCGTCAGGGATTCCCGGCGAAGCCGCGCGGACGCCGCACCCCCTCGGGCGTCCGCGCCCGTCAGTCGGTCAACCGCGGCCACCCCGGGCCGCGGCAGCCCTCCGCCCCCTGGAGCACGCATGAAACCCACCCCGCACCGGCCGCTCGCGCGCGCCCTCGCGGCAGTCGCGGCGGCCTCCGTGCTGCCCGCCCTGCTCGCCGCCACCCCGGCGACCGGGAACACCCCGGCGCGCGCGCCGTCCTCGGCCACCTCCACGGCAACCGGCGCCACCACCACCACGAAGGAGAACACCGCGACGGTCTTCTACTCCACCAGGACCAGGAACTGGCAGGCGTACCACCTCCATTACGCCCCGGACGGCGGCTCCTGGACGACCGCCCCGGGTGAGCCGATGGAGGAAGCCTGCACGGACTGGGTGAAGAAGACCGTCGACCTGGGCAGCGCCTCCGGCCTCCGGGCCGCCTTCACCGACGGCTCCGGCACCTGGGACAACAACGCCGGCGAGGACTACGACCTGGGCACCGGCGCCATCACGGTCAAGGACGGCACGGTGGCCCACAGCGACCCGTGCGCCGGCACGGACCCGGACCCGGCTCCCGGCGACGACAGCGACGGCGACGGCGACGACGACGGGGAAGCCGGCGGCACGGCCGGCACCGCCACCGTCTACTACGCCACCTCCACCGTCGGCTGGACCACGGCGAACCTCCACTACCGGCCCGACGGCGGCGCCTGGACCTCCGTCCCGGGCGTCGGCATGGAACCGGCCTGCACCGGATGGATGCGCAAGTCCGTCGATCTCGGCGGCGCCACGAAGCTGCGGGCCGCCTTCAACAACGGCAACGGCGTCTGGGACAACAACGACGGCACCGACTACACGATCCCGTCCGGCCGCAGCACCGTGGAGAACGGCACCGTCACGGGCGGCGCCGGGGACCCGTGCGCCGCCGAGGCCCCGGACACCGAGGCGCCGTCCGTCCCGTCCGGTGTCACCGCCGAGGCCGACGGCACCTCGGTCGTCCTCACCTGGGAGCCCTCCACCGACGACCGCGCGGTCACCCGCTACCAGGTGACCCGCACCGGCGGCGGCAGGGGCACCCTCGTCGCCGACACCGGCTCCACCGTCTTCTCCGATACGGACCTCGAGGAGCAGACCGCGTACTCCTACACCGTCCGGGCCGTGGACGCGGCCGGCAACGTCTCCGCCGCCTCGTCCCCGGCCGCCGTCACCACCGGCGCGAAGCCGGCCACCCCCGCCGCCGGGAAGCCGCTGGGCACCGATCCGCGCAAGGACCCCATCTACTTCGTCCTCACCGCCCGCTTCAACGACGGCGACCCGGCGAACAACCGGGGCGGCAGCCAACACGAGAAGTCCGGCAACGCGGCCCACGACGACCCCATGTTCCGGGGCGACTTCAAGGGCCTGGTCGACAAGCTCGACTACATCAAGGGGCTCGGCTTCTCCGCCGTGTGGATCACCCCGGTCGTCCTGAACCGCTCCGACTACGACTACCACGGCTACCACGGCTGGGACTTCTACCGGGTCGACCCCCGCCTGGAGTCCGCCGGCGCCTCGTACCAGGACCTGATCGACGCGGCCCACGCCAAGGGCATGAAGATCTACCAGGACGTCGTGTACAACCACAGCTCCCGCTGGGGCGCCAAGGGCCTGTTCACCCCGACCGTCTACGGAGTCCGCGACACCGACTGGAGCTGGTACTACGACGAGCCGAACGACGGCTTCGCGTACGACGGCCTGACCGTCGAGCCGAAGTCCGGGAAGTCGTACTACAACGGCGACCTGTGGTCCACCGCGGAACCCTCCGGCAACACCTGCCTCGACTGGGGCAAGCCGACCGGCGGCACCTCCCCCGAGGGCTACAGGCTCTACAACTGCCAGTGGCCGAACCCGACTTCGGGCATGTTCCCGAAGACGTACTACCACAACTGCTGGATCGGGAACTGGGAGGGCGAGGACTCCCGCTCCTGCTGGCTGCACGACGACCTCGCCGACTTCAACACCGAGAACGCGCAGGTGCAGAACTACCTGATCGGCGCCTACGACAAGTACATCGACATGGGCGTGGACGGCTTCCGCGTCGACACCGCCGTGCACATCCCCCGCACCACCTGGAACCGCCGCTTCCTCCCCGCCATCCAGGAACGGGTGACGGCGAAGCACGGCGCCGCGGCGGCCCGCAACTTCTTCGTCTTCGGCGAGGTGGCCGCGTTCGTCAACGACAAGTGGAACCGCGGCTCGGTCAACCACTCCGCGCAGTTCTACACCTGGAAGGAGCGCAAGGAGTACAGCGCGGACGATGCCGCGGCGGCCCTGGAGATGTACGACTGGGAGCAGGCACGGGGACCGTCGGACCAGCCGATGTCACAGAACGCCTTCCTCGACGGCAACACGTACCGCACCCCGGACCACAGCCGGTTCTCCGGTATGAACGTCATCGACATGCGCATGCACATGAACTTCGGTGACGCCCGCAACGCCTTCCACAACGGCAAGGACAGCGACGACAGCTACAACGACGCCACGTACAACGTCGTCTACGTCGACAGCCACGACTACGGCCCCAACAAGAGCAGCGACCGCTACGCGGGCGGCACCGACGCCTGGGCCGAGAACATGTCGCTGATGTGGACCTTCCGCGGCATCCCGACGCTCTACTACGGCTCCGAGATCGAGTTCAGGAAGGGCCAGAAGATCGACTGCGGGCCTTCCTGCCCGCTGGCGGACACCGGCCGCGCGTACTTCGGCGGCCATCTGGCCGGCGAGGTGAAGGCGTCCGGCTTCGGCACGGTGGAGTCGGCGAGCGGAGAGGTCGCGGACACCCTCGCCCAGCCGCTCGCCCGGCACGTGCAGCGCCTCAACCTGATCCGCCGGGCCGTCCCCGCCCTGCAGACGGGCCAGTACTCCACCGAGGGCGTCAGCGGCGACATGGCGTACAAGCGCCGGTACACCGGCGGCGGCACGGACAGCTTCGCACTGGTCACGGTCACGGACGGGGCCACGTTCAGCGGCATCCCGAACGGCACGTACACCGACGCCGTCACCGGCGACACGCGGCAGGTCACCGACGGGGAACTGACGGTCGGCGCCCCCGGGAAGGGCAATCTGCGCGTCTACGTCCTGGACCTCGGCGGCACGAACGCGGCCCCCGGCAAGGTCGGCACCGACGGACCGTACCTGAAGTAGGGCGCGGGGGCCCGGGGTCGGACGGCGTCCTCCGCCGCCCGGCCCCAAGGCCCCGTTCCCCCGACCGAGTTACCGGCCCCGTGTCACCGGCCGCACCCACGGCCCGCCGGGCGGACAGAGTGCACCATCGTGCGCGAAAGCGACCAGAAGGAGCACTGATGTACCGCACGCACGGCATGTGCCACGGCACCGGCCTCCGCCGGGCGGCCCTGACCGGCGCCGCCGTCCTGACCGCCCTCGCCCTGACGGCGGGCACCGCGTCGGCCCTGCCCGCCGCCCCGGAGGACTCCCGGAGCCCCCGGGACGCACAGGGGACCGGGGCCACGCAGAACCCGCACGGCGCGGAGGCCCCGCGGAACCCGCAGAACGCTCGGACGGCGCAGGGCCGGACGGTGTCGTTCCGCACCCACCGCGCGGGCGCGTACTTCTACCACTTCCGCGAGAAGCTGGTGGTCTCCGACTACAAGGCCGACGGCTACGGCGCCCGCGCCTATCTGACCTGGGGCTCCCGCCGCGCCTCCGTCTACGCCGGCGGGGGCAGGAACTCCACCGACGAGAAGGATCTGAGCATCAAGGAGGGCACCCCGGTGTGGCTCCAGCTCTGCACCACGAAACGCGGCAAGAACATCCGCTGCACCAAGACCCGCAAGGGCTACGCCTGACCGCGCCCCGCCCGCCCGCCGGCCCCGCCACCCGCCCTCCCCACCGGGGGTGCCCTACCGGCCGTAGAGCTTCAGCCCCACATGGTCGACGATCCAGCGGTACGACTCGCTGTCGATCGCGAAGTAGATGCGCCCGACGCGGTCGGGGGTGGTGTGGTCGTCGAGCTTGATGTGCGGCTGCCGGTCGTAGGGCTTCCTCCTCCCCTCGAACGTGAACTCGTGGAGCCGCGCCCTGCGGAGCCCCTCGTCCAGGGGCGCGTACATCAGGGGCGTCCGGTCACCGATCCAGGACACCAGGGACCGGCCCAGGCTCCCCCGCCGCGTCCGCCATTCCCTGGCCAGCTCGGCCAGGGTCTCCAGCGCCTCCCACATGCGGTCGGGATACGGGTACGAACACCGGCTCCACTCGTCCCTCGCGTTGGCCGTGAACACCAGTGCCCCACCGGACACCTCCGTCCACCGCGCCCAGTCGGAGCCGAAGTCCCTCGGCTCGCCCGGCGGCCGTTCCCGTACCGCCTCGGGCTCGGCCGCGGGCGTGGACAGCGCTCCCAACTGCGCGGTGAGGTTGGCGATCTCGATCTGCAGCCGGGCGGCCTGGTTCTCCAGTTCCTCGTTCCGCACCAGGAGTTCGACCGACTGCTCCCGCTCGTCCTCCAGGGCCTTCAGCAGACCGCCGACCTGTTCGCTCTCGGTGTCCGCGAGATCGTCGAGCAGGGCATCGGTCTCCGCCGCGCGGACGGAGTCCCAGAGCCTGTCCCGCCCCCGGGCCACCACGCTGAGCGGGGAGAGGAGGCGGGTGAGCCTGCCCAGAAGGACATCGTGATCGCCGTGGAGGTCGCCCGCCTCCCACCACGGCGGGCGCGCCTCCATACCGGGCCAGTACAGCCGGGCGCCGTCGAGCGGCAGCAGATGCGGGCCGACGTCCGAGTTGAACGCGTGGAAGGCCAGCCAGCCGGAAACCACCACCACATGGGCCAGACCGGCGAGGCGGGAGGCGGCCTTCCGGGCGAAGTCCGCGGGCGGCCCCACGGTGCGCACCGAGGAGACGACGAGCACCGGGAGACGGCGCCCGGGGTCCCGGAGCTGCGCGCGTACGGCCGGGATCTGCGCGGTGAGCGCCGGCAGCACGACGGCCGTGATCCTGTCGCCCCCGTCCGTGCAGCGGAGCGAGCCGTCCCTCATGACCGCCTTGAGCGCCCGGGGCGGCTTCAGATCCTCCACCCGGGCCGGCGCCAGCAGCCCGTCGTTCCTCCGCCCCGTCACCACGCGGAAACCGGTGGTCTCCCCGTGCTGTGAGGCGGTGAGCCGGCACAGGAACCGGCCCCCTCCCCCGGGCAGGTCCTGCTCGATCTCCATCCGCAGCGCCCGGACGTCCGCCGCCACGGTGACGGGGCTCCAGCTCACCCGCTGGTCGGGGCGGCCCTGCCAGAGCGCCGCGATGTCGACCGTTCCCTTCTCGGCCATCAGCGCGGCACCGGTCAGACCCGTCGTCCTCGGCTCGACATGCTGCTCCATGTGCGTCAGCAGGCGCTCGAAGACCCCCGGCCGCCCTTCCCGGCCCTCCGCCGACGGCACCTCTGACGCCCCTGGCTCCTCCGACACCTCGAACCCGACGACGTACAACTGCTGCATGCGCCTCCCCCTCTTCCACCCGGTTCGCCCGTGCGCACGGCCGCGACCCGCGTTGAGGTGACGGCGGCCGGCGAGGCCGCCGGCCGCCATCTCCCGTGCGCGCAGGGCGAGTTCCACCCTCACGGCCCGAGCGCCCAGCGGCGCTCCACAAGGCAAGCGTTCACCCGAGTGAGTGAACGCGAGTCTCCTCGCCGCACGGCATGGGAGCCACGACCGGGCAGGAAGCCGCGTCAGGGAATCGGCACCGCGAGACCTGCTCCCCCTCCGGCCGGACGGCTCCCGAACCGTGGACGCGTGGTCCGTACGCGGCCTTGCGTCTCCCCACAGCGCCAAGGCCATTGGCAGGGTCCCGGACGACCGCCGACTCGGTCCCGCCCGAGGGCATAGGCGCACGGCCGATGAGGGCTGGCACTGTCCGATGCCCGCTCCAACGCCGCCTGCTGTAGGCTCGATTCGCGCTGCGCACCTTCCCGGAGGGTACGGAGCCCGAGTCCATGCTCCCGGTTCGCCGGTCGTGAGGGCGGGTGGTACAGCCACCAACGTGGACCTCACCTCGCGTGAGGGCGGATGCCCGGCAGGGCAGTCCCTGCCATCCACCGCTCACATCCGAGGATTGGTAGCCAATGGACCCTGCCGAGTACAAGCCTGCGCGCCGGAACTGGATCCGTGAGATCTTGACCGGGGTCGCCGTCGGTCTTCTCTCCGACCTCCTGTTGGAGATGCTGGTGGCGGCAGCGCGTCTGCTCGTCTGAGACGGGCGGGTGGCGGGGCCGGAGAACCCCGCCACCCCTCTCCCGCTCAGCGGGCGGCGTCAGAACAGAGTCCAGTCCTCCCTCTGCTTCCGGACACGCTTGATGAGCCGTCGCTTCCGCCCGCGCGACATGCGCGCCTGATGGGGCACGCGCGCCTCCGGTGGAAGGTTCTCCCACGTCGGGCGGAGCCCGTCGATCCGAACATCTCCAACGAGCTTCTTCAAATGGTCACGCGTTTCGTCATCGGTGGAGTAGAGAACCGTGGCACGCGTGGCGCGGGTCAACAGCACGTGATAGGCGTTACGGACGCAGCGTGCGAACTCGTCGTCGCTGAGGCTGCTCGTCCGAACCTTCGGGTCGAGCGATCCGGATACCGCCACCCGCTGCACGCCTGTCTCGGGGTCCTTGCAGCGTTCACCGCGCTGGAACAACCACCGTCCGTCGCGCCAGACCATGTCGTCTCCCATGATCACGCCGCACCAGTCCCATTCGAGACCCTGTGCGGTATAGACGCAGCCGATCTGGTCGAGACCGCCGGGATGTACGGACCAGATGCGGGAGGGCGGCACACTCCGGTTCTCACAGAAGCTGTCACTGTCGGCGTTCCACGGGCGGTGCCAGTCCCCGATCCGCACATCTGCTTCGAGCCGCTTCTCCGGCCCTTGAGGCTTCGTCCAGGGCCAGCAGAAACCCGCGACCATGCGGGCGGTGGCGCCGGCGAGTGCTTCGCTCCGGATGATGTGCTCCAATTCCGCCGGGCTGTCGGCGACTTCCACGTGCATCAGACCGTCCGGCGTCCAGCCCTCCGGTTCCTCCGCCGAGATGCCCAGCATCTGCCGTACCCATCGGACATAGGCTTCGCTGCCGCCACATCTGAACTGTTCCCAGAGCTGGTAGCGGACGAGAGTGGCGCCGAGGCGCGCTGCCGCGTCTTCGATCAATCCGGCCGTGCCCACCTCGTTCGGTCTGACGGACTGGCTTTCGTCCAGGAAGAACACCGTCAGACGTGCGGCCTGGATCAGCTCTTCCACCTGAGGCCGGGTCCCCTGCTTCTCGGGTGGCCAGAAGCGACTGGTGGACCGGTCCCGCAGCCGGTGCGCCTCATCGCAGATCAGCCCGTCCAGCGGAGGGTCGGGAGGGGTGACGAAACTGCTGAAGTAGGTGAAGCTCTCCCGGAATTCCGAATCTCCGTAGCCGACGTGGTGCTGCATCGCTCCGTTGAAGGCCCGGGAGCCGCTTGCGTATTTGACCGTGCGTCCTGCGGCTTCGAACTCTGCCTTGAGCTGGAGGCCGATAGCACTCTTTCCGCTGCCGGCACCGCCCGTCACCAGAAAGACCGCGCGCCGTGGGTCCGGGACCAGAGCACCTTGATCCGGGTCCCCCAGGATCTGGGAGGCTGTACGGAGGACGTCATCAGCGACAACTTTTTGCCGTCCCCTCAGGGTGAAGACCGTGTCCTCTCCACGGGATGTGATCATCGCATCGAGGAGTGGCGTGTTGCGCAGGTTCATCCTCTGCAGAAGCACCTCGGCCGCGGAGTCCGCTCCGTCCTTGGCGAACTGCTCCCGCAGGTCTTTCAGCAGCCTCTGCCGGCTGTCCTGCGTGTAGGTCCGCGCGTAGGCCCCGGTGGGCGCACCGGGGCCGAGTAACGGCCGGACCGATGCGTCCGTGGCCTTGTGCAGATAGGCGAAGCCTCCGCACTCGTAGGGAAGCCCGGCCAGCGGTCCGTCGTCACCGGTGAAGGCTCTGTAGTACTCGTACAACTGCAGAGCCGGGTGTTTCTGCGGTTTCATGCCCGGCACGTGTACAAGTTCGGCCGTGGCCGCTTCCACCCTGGTCGCTGTCGACCAACGCTTCAGTTCGACAAGCTGGACCGATAAACGTCTGTCGCCAGGCCGCATGCCGATCAGGACGACGTCGATGAGACGCGGACCGCCCTGACGGTTCAGCTCGTCGACGGTCGCCGCGCATTCGACGATCATCTCCACGTTGCCCCGCCCGGCCGCTTCCAGGTCGCGGGCCAGCTCGACCACACTGTCCGCCCATGCCGTCCGTTCGCCGAGCGACGCGTCCTGACCGCGGAAGTGCCGGTAGCGGGCGGCTAAGTGAGGCACCATCCGGTGCCGATGGTCCAAGGTGAGCAAGTCCTTGGCCGAAAGCTTCAGCAGAAGCATGGACACGAGGTGGATCCCCCAGAGCACGAGTGACTCGTGCGGGTGGGGGCGTGTCCATGCAAGGAAGCCCGTCGGGCCGCAACCGGATAGGGCGATCGTAGGGCAGCCCGAGCCCCGGGCACCGGCCGTAACAGAGACCGGGGGCGAGTGGCCGGGGCGAGGCCGGGCATACCGGCGGGAGCGGGCGGGGTGCCGGTCCGCGATGCCGCTCACTCTTCGGCTCGAACCAGTTCCCGCAGCTTCTCCCGGGTCTCGGGGTCCACCGAGTAGACCACCGTGCCGACCATGCCCCGGGTGAGGAGAACCTTGTAGGTGTTGCGAATGAGGCGGTCGACTTCGGCGTCCGGCGTGGACCGCCGGAACACGGGGTCTTTCGACGCAGCCCGGTTGATGACCCACCTGTCGTTCCGCCAGACAAGATCCGCGCCGATGATGACGCCGGACCAGTCGTACTCGAAGCCCTGCGCGGTGTAGACACAGCCGACTTGGCCGAATCCCGCCGGATCGGTGGCCCACAGCGCTGACGGAGGCGCGCCGGAGACCGAGCGGTCACCGCGCAGATTCCACGGACGTGCCCAGTCGCCGATCACCACGTCTGCCGGAAGTGGGGCACCCGGTCGGGGCTCCTTCGACCAGTGCCAGCAATAACCAGCGGATATACGGGCCCCGTAGCCCTCGGCCCGGCGATCCTGCAGGAAGGACTCGAGCTCTCGCGGACTGTCGGCGACCAGGAGCCTCATCTTGCCGTCGGGTTCCCAGGCCACCGGGCCGCCCGGTTCGAGGCCGAGCAGCCGTAGCACCCACCGCAGATAGGCGTCGCTACCGCCGCAACGGAACTGCCCGTCCAACGGCACGACTTGACAGGCCAGCCCTTTGGTGGCCGCGGCCTCGGCGATCTCGGCGACCGTGCCCATTTCGCCCGGGCGCACCACTTGGTGTTCATCGAGAAGGAAGACGGGAACGCGGGCGACGTCGATCAGTTCCTCGATCTGCGGTCTGCCGGTGCGGTGGGCGGCCGGTGTGTAGCGATTGGCGGAGGTTTCCCGGATGCGATGGGCCTCGTCGCAGATCAGTACGTCGAGAGAGTTCTTCTCGGCGGTCATGAAGCTGTTGAAGTATTTGAAGAGATCTTGCACCTCGCGTTTGCGGGTGCCCGCGACCTTGCGCATGGTCTTGGTGAAGGACTGGGACCCGGTGGCGTGCAAGGCCGGGATGCCTTGGCGGTACAACTCGCCGAGGAGGGAAAGCGCGATGACACTCTTGCCGGTTCCCGGCCCGCCGGTGACCACCAGGACCTCCTTGTGGTCGGACCGTTTGGCCTTGCGCACCGCGTTGAGGACTATGCGGTACGCCACTTGCTGCTCGTCCAGCAGAACGAACTGCTCACGCTCGCGGACCTCTTGGGCAGCCACGGACATCAACTGCCGGGATGGCGCCGGCCTGCCCGAAAGGAAGGCGTCGGCCTCTCGGGCCCCGGGGTGCTTGTCACTGAGCCTGGTGCGCAGGTGATCGAGGAACTCACCCCTGCGCTCCGCCGTGAACAGCTGCCCCTGGCCGTCGTTCTCGAGGTCACGCAGGCCACCCACGCCGAATTCGGTGGCATTGTGCAGATAAGCCACTCCGCTGACGCGCTCGGGGTGCTCGGCTACGGCCGCATTGAAGTTGACGACGTACTCACAGTAGCGACGCACCTGCTCGATCGGGTTGAGGACGGGGCGAGCGTACGTGGCCACGTGGCACAGTTCGGGGTCGTCCTCCTCCGGCGTCGCCTCGCTCCACTGCTTGAGCTCGACCACGACGTAGGACGGCTCTCCGGTGCCCGGGTGCACTCCGGCGAGTACCGCGTCGGCGCGCTTGCTGTTCAGTGGGAGCGCATACTCCAGCATGATCTCGACCTGGCCGAGACCTGCGTCCTTGAGCGCTGCGGCCAGGGCGGGGATGCTCCGTTCCCATGAACGGATCTCGGCCTGCGCCGGTCGGTGGCCATGAGCGTGAACGAACTCGTCGGAGAGACGCACGGACAGCGTGTGGTCGAACGCCAAGTCGGCGACCGTCTCGGCGGACGCACGGAACAACAAAAATGCCCCCAGGCAGCACGAAGAGACTCGTGCGGGTGGGGGCATGTCCTTCGAGACTCCGCCGAAGCGGAGCGGAAGCCCGTCGGGCCGCGATGACGATGTGATCAAGCCTACCCGCGGCCACCCGGCCTGCGACACCGCGGCTCCGGGCCCGCCCAGTCGGCCGGGACGGCGGCCTTCGCCGTCCGCCTCCGTGAATCCATTCGCCGGGCCGGGTGCGCCGGACCGGGGTCAGAGCGCCGTGGAACGCGCGACGCGGAAGCCGACTTCGTCGGTTTCCTCCGGCTCGGCCGGCCGATTCCGGCATGGCCCGTACGCCGCGTTCCGCGCCCGGCGCGGTACCCGCCGTACGACGCGGGCGCGTCACCCGGCGGGTCCGCCGGCGGTCCCGCGGCCGTTCAGCAGCCGCCGCAGCTGTAGAAGGTGACGTCCCAGTGGTTGCTCTCCCGGGCGTAGATGTTGCCCGAGGCGGCCTTGTACTGGGCGGCGCCGTCGGCGCGTTCCCCGATGTAGGTGAAGGTTCCGGTGATGTAGCCCGACAGGCAGGTGGTCGGGTTGAAGTCCAGCTTGTAGCCGTTCCAGTGGCTGTATGTGCCGGAGGCGTGGCCGGTCTCCGTGCCGCCCGTGATGGTCAGGGCGCAGCCGCTCGCCGACTTCAGCGTCTCGGCGCCCTGGATCGTCGCCAGGTTGACCTGCTCGAAGGAGGTGCAGGTCGGGTTGTTGCGGTCGCTGCAGTTGCCGCTCGACCGCCAGGAGATCCCGGCGGCGGAGAGCCGCGCGGTGGCCTGGGCGTGGGTGAGCTTGGTGACGGCGGCACCGGACTCGGCCGCCGGCGCGGAGGCGGGCGCGGACACGGGGGCGGAAGCGGGTGCCGGGAACGGGGCCGCGGTGGCGGCGCCCTGCGTTCCGAAGAGCGTCACCAGAGCGAGTACGGACGCGGCCGTGCCGAACAGTACGGGCCTCTTCACTTTCACTGCCTCCCTGTGGGGGTCGGGGTGCCGGCTCCGGGGTCGGGGATCCGGCACCCCCGCATGGTGCCGCACTTGACGGTCCACGGACAGATGCCCCGGCGGACTGCCCGGCGGGAGGGCAGGGGGCAGGTCCCCGCCGTGGCGTTCCGACATCCCTTCCGGCGCGTGTCCGCCACCGCACGGGCCCTGACGGAACAGCGGCTCCGCCGTATCCGGCCGCCGTGCCCTCCCCCGCCGCGGCGGCAGCGGCCGCTTCAGCGCATGTGCTGCTCGGCGAACGCGCGGAAGCCGCGGGGCGGGCGGCCCGTGACGCGTTCGACGGTGTCCGTGGTGCGGTCCTCGGCGCCGGCGGCGATGGACGCGTCCAAACCGGCCAGCAGCGCGGCGAACTCCTCGGGCATGAGGGCGGTCAGGCGCTCGCGCATCCGGTCGGGGGTGATCGGCCGGTGCGTGACGGTCCTGCCCGTGACCTCGCCGAGTACGGCCGCGACGTCGGCGTAGCTCAGCGCCTCGGGGCCGGTGAGCAGCAGGTCGGTGTTGGGGGCGGTGTCGTCCGTGAGGGCGCGCACGGCGACCGCCGCGATGTCGTCGGCGTCGATGAAGCCGACCCGGCCCGTCCCGGTGGCGGTCATGATGACGCCGTCACGTCTGATGCTGTCCGCGTGCGGGTGCCGGCCGGTGAAGTTCTGCATGAACCAGGACGGCCTCAGGACGGCCCACTCCTCGAACATGCCGGGGAGCGCCGTGTGCACCCGGCCGGCGCCCGGCCCTCCGGCGGGGATGGCCGAGGAGCTGAGCAGGACGACGCGGCGCACACCGGCCGCACGGGCCCGCTCCAGGAAGGGCAGCATGACGGCGCCCGGGTCCGGGTCGCCCACGGGCGGGACGAGGTAGGCGCGGTCCACGCCGTGCAGGGCGTCGCCGTGGGTGGCGGGGTCGTACCAGTCGAAGCGGACGGCTCGGCCGCTTTCGAGGGCCTCCGCTGTGGCGTGGCGGGCTGCGGCTCTCACCGGTCGCCCGCACGCGGCGAGTTGGGACAGGACGCGGCTGCCGGTGTTGCCGGTGGCTCCGGTGACCAGGACGGCGCGGTCGGCGCTCATCGCGGCTCCCCCAGCCCTGCCGGGAAGAACGCCGCGCCGCCCGGGGAGCCCGGGATCGCCGCCGGGTTCCCGTAGTCGCGGCAGTGCGTCATGCGGCCGTCGATGTCCTTCTCCAGCAGCAGGGTGAGGCTGTGGCGGTACAGGTCCGCAGACGTCAAGGGTGGAGTTGGCGGAGTCATGGGAGGTCCCGCCCTCTAAAATGCGGACCGGCAGTCCGCTTCAGGAAATATACGGACCGACGGTCCGCTTTGGCAAGGAGAGGCCGTGATCCGGTGACCCCGCGCAAGGAACGCGCAGACGCCCTGCGCAACCGTGAGGCCGTCCTGACGGCGGCCGACGAGCTCTTCAGCCGCAGCGAGAGCCCCCGCGGCGTCTCGATGGACGACATCGCGGCGGCGGCCGGCGTGGGGAAGGGCACCCTCTTCCGCCGCTTCGGAGACCGCTCCGGCCTGATCCGGGCGCTGTTCGCGGCGCGCGTCGAGCCCTTGCGCCACGCTGTGGAAGCCGGACCCGCGCCGCTCGGCCCCTCGACGCCTCCACGGGAGCGCGTACCGGCGCTGCTCGTGGCCATCCTGCGGTTCAAGACCGACCACCGGCATCTCGCACTGGCCCTGGAGGAGGACGGCGGCAACAGCCCTTACCTGGGCGACCACTACACCTGGTGGCACACCGTCCTGAAGGACACCCTCAACCGGCTGCCCGGCGCCACCGACGGCGACAGCGACTTCACCGCGCACGCCCTGCTGGCCGCCACCCGCGCCGACCTCGTCGAATACCTCACCGGCCGGCAGGGCACGTCACCCGAGCGCATCGCGGCCCGGCTGACGGCCTTTGCCACCAAGGTGCTGGGCCCGTAGACCGCGCCGGCCGGCCCGTGCGGCGGTGTGCCGGACCGCGGAGGGGCGGGACCCGCGGAACTGATCGCGGGCCCCGCCTCCCTGACGGGCTGTCACTGCCGGAGCGGCAATCGGATCAGAGAATCCGCAGCCGGGTGATCGTGTGCGGCGTACCGTCGATGATCCTCTTGGAGGCCCACTTCTCCATGCCGTAGGTCTCGCCGTTGGAGACGAACCGGAGGCGGTTGTTGCCCGATGTCACCCGGATCACGCCGCTGTAGCTGACGTTGACGGCACCCGCGTTGGCGAAGCAGACGCTCGAGGATCCGTTGTTGTACGTGATCTTGACGAGATCCGTCCGGTCCCCGCAGCCCGTCTGATTGATCGCCATGGCGGTGCTCAGGGGAAGGGCGGCCGTCAGGGCTCCGGTCGCGGCGGCTGTCACCAGTACTCGCTTGAGCGAGCGATTCATGCGTTGTACCTCGTTCGGTGTCGTACGTCGGGTCGTTCTGCCGTTCGCCGGAGGCTGTCTGCCCGGCGTCCGGGACGGCCGGGGGTCACCCCCCGCGCAACCGTCATGACGTGCGCCGCGACAGGCCGGGTTGACACCGGGCGCGTGGACTGCCCCTTCGTCCCTCGGGCGCGCACACCTGGACGTCGCGCGGGCAGCTCCAGGCGTACGCGCGGGCCGCCCGAGCGCGTACGCCACCCCGGCCACCGTCCGCATACGGGATTCGAAGAACAGACAGGGCCCCGTACTCGGCGTCTCCAGCGGGGCGTGGTCGGCGTTCGTGACGTTCGCCGGGGGCCGTCCGCGGCCAGAGCTCTGAGATCCACACCGACATCCGACGTGTCCCGGCACCGGTCTCCCCGGTGCCGGGCCACGTACGTCCGGGACCGGCCGCACACAGGCCGGGGAACTCGTTGAACGGACACCTGCACGCGCCGGGTGGTCAGGTGTCGAACTCTCCGATCCAGGTGCGTTGCACCAGGTGCTTCGGGAGGTACTCCGACTCCACCTCGATGGGGAAACCGGCGTCATAGGCAAGGCAGGTGATGGCCAGCGGGCCGACCGCCACGAACCCCTCGATGTTCGCCGACCGGTCCTCATCGGCCGTCCAGTACTCCTTGTGCCACTCCAGAGCCTTGGCCAACTCCGCGTTGAACGCGTCGTAGTCCTGCCGCAGATAACGGTAGAAGAGATTGATCGGCGGATACAGAATCTTGAGCGTCAACTCGCGGTCGCCGACAACCAAGTGCTCGGGGTCCGTCCCCTGCATCGCCGCGACAAGCTTCTCCTGCATTCCCGGGCGCTTGAGCCAGCCCGTCTGAAGCGTGTCGACCCAGTGGTAGATGTACTCATCGAACTGGACCTCCGGACGCCGCAGAAGACCGAGCGGAACATTGCAGAGCGCCGTCACCCGCTCCTGGTCCCGGCCGATGACCGCCAGCCAATAAGCGGCGATCCAGTTCCCCGGATGCGTGTAGTACCGCGGACCCGTCGCGGGAATCGAACGCATCTTGTGCGCGATACGGCACTCCACCGAAGAACCCTCGGGAGCGACAGCCGCCGCGAACATCGCCGACCCCACCTGCATCGCCGCAGTCCACGCCTCCCACGTCTCCAACTTCGCGGCACGCGGATCGCCCGCGCAGCGCACCTGCGCGACAACCATCGCCGAACTCAACGCGCTGTTGAACACACTTGGATGCTCCTCAAGTTCCGCCAGCACCTCCTCGGCACCCTCGGTCAGCACTTCCAAGGCACGGGCCATGTGGGTCCTCGGAAAATCATGGCGCGGCACAGTCACAGCCACCGGTCGTGCTCCTCAGGCTCGCAGAAATTGAAGTGCCCCCCGGAGGCCACCGGGGAGCCGGCGCGAATTGGGGAAAGGCGGCCATGGCACCGGGCACCGGGTCCGTCCGCTTGTGGAACTCGGGACGGTTCACACCCGCTTCAGCCTCCGCTGCGACACCCCGCCGGTCCGCCTCGACCACACCACCGGCACCATACCGGCTCCCGACAGCGGCCAGATCCCGCGAAAGGGTCCGAAGTCCGGTCGCTGATCGAGAGCACCCTGCGGATCTCTCACGGGCGGGCGCCGCCCGAACGCTTCTGCCGCCGAACCACCGTCGCAACTGCCGAGAGCCGGTCCACCACCGTCCGCGGTTGGTAACGTGAATCAGGACCTTTCCCGCCGGATCAGCGAATCACATTCACCGAAATCGGAAACATTCTCCCGCTGGTCGGACACGTCCATACCGAACCGACTCTCGCGGTGCTTCTCCCCCACCTCGTCAAGGGCCTGGCACACAAGGCCGTCCTGCTGGAATTTGCAGGTCTCCGCGGCTTCCGCAACCGCATACCCACCACGCTCCTCGGAATCACCGTACGAACAGGAAGTGACAGCTTGAAGGAATAGTCGGTTGCCCACCACCGAAAAGGTGCAGTCGAGTTCGTCCCGCCCCCGCCGGTCCATGAGAATGACCGGCACGTATCCCGTCTCCAGCCGGACCTCCACCCTCAGACAGGTGAGCCGTCCTCACCGGAGCGCTGGACAGCGGTATAGGGCTTGGTACTTCCCCTCACGCGACCGGCTCACCATCGAAGTCTTTCCGATCAGCCCACCGAACCAGGACGTGCGGATCAACGCTCTCAGGACTTCCGCCAGGACTTGAGCCTGGTGCCATCTTCGCTCCACTCATCCTCTTTCAGCAGGTTCTCCGTCATCGTTGAAGAGCCGACGCAATGCAAGCACGCCGCATGGAGTGTCCCCCGGGGCTGCCGTCGGCCCGTCCTGCCATCGCCCCAGCCGTCGGTCATCGCCTTGCCTTCGCTGTCAAGCGTCAAGACTCAGGTATCGAACTCTCCGACCCAGGTGCGCTGCACCAGGTGCTTGGGGAGGTACTCCGACTCCACCTCGATGGGGAAACCGGCGTCATAGGCAAGGCAGGTGATGGCGAGCGGGCCGAGAGCGACCGCGCCGGAGGTGTCCGACAGCCGTTCCTCATCCGCCGTCCAGTACTCCTTGTGCCACTCCAGCGCCTTGGCCAGCTCGGTGTTGAACGCGTCGTGGTCCTGCCGGAGATAGCGGTAGAAGAGGTTCAGCGGCGGATAGAGAATCTTGAGCATCAGCTCACGGTCGGCGACCCGAAGGCGTTCGGGATCCGTCCCGTTGATCGCCGCGACGAGCTTGTCGTCCATGCCGGGCCGCTGAAGCCACCCCGTCTGCAGCGTGTCTACCCAGTCATAGATGTACTCGTCGAACACCGCGCCGGAATCCCGGAGAACGGTGATCGGCACATGGCACAGCGCCGTCATCCGCTCCGTGTCGCGGCCGATGACGGCCATCCAGTAGGCCGTGATCCAGGTACCGGCGTCTGTGAAGTACTGCGCACCCGTCGCCGGAATGGCGCGCACCTTGTGCGCGATACGGCATTCCACCACCGCGTCGGGCTCGGCGGTGGCGGCCGCGAACAACGCGGAACCCACCTGCATGGCAGCGACCCACGCCTCCCAGGTCTCCAACTTCGCCGCGCGCGGATCGAGAAGGCAATGCGCTTCGGCCGAGGTGACGGCAAGGCTCATCGCCCGGTTGAATCCCCTCGGGTCTCCCTCCAGCCCGTCGATGCGCTCCTCGGCCCTCCGGCGGAGCGCATCGACACCCGCTTCTGCATGGGCCGCCGGAATGGTGTGACGGGAAATGGTAAGAGCCACCTGTCTTGCTCCCTCAGCGGATGTCAAATTTCTTCATCGTGTAGCCAGCGTACTGTCCACCGTCAGCCTTGGCTCGGACGACCACATACTCGACCTTGCCCGCCTTGAGCGCCGTGTCCAGCTTCTCCGCGAGGGCGCCTTCCACCTGGTCGTTGACCCCTCGCTTGTCCATCTGGGCGAGGATACTTTCGAAGTATTCGCGCGTGCCCTGCATGACTTGGCGCCCGGAAAGGCCTCGGCGGTCGCCGAGTTGGGCACTCGGCCCCTTGGCTTCGACCACCACGTAACTGCCGTCCGAGCGTTCCCA
Organism: Streptomyces xinghaiensis S187; assembly: GCF_000220705.2. Taxonomy (GTDB): domain Bacteria; phylum Actinomycetota; class Actinomycetes; order Streptomycetales; family Streptomycetaceae; genus Streptomyces; species Streptomyces xinghaiensis. The sequence continues at coordinate 1,159,116 of NZ_CP023202.1, forward strand.
TATCTGATCGAACCGGTTGTTTCCGAGCGCGCGGTTGTCAACACGCTGGGCATCCGAGAAGTTCTCCGGGATCGCGTGGAACTCGGCCGCCTGGTCGCCGAGGGTCTCACCCGCTTTGCCCATGGTGTCGTGCTTGGGCTTGTGCGCGGCGTCGGCGGCGTCGTAGGCGTCTTTCGTGGCCTCCGACGGGTTGCTCTCGTAGGCCTGCCGAGCATCCGCCAGGGTCGTCTCGGCCGCACGGTCGGCGGCGATCGCGTCTTGGCGGTGGAGCGCGGTCTGTTCAAGGGTCTTGATGTTGTCAGGGCTGACCGTGTCCGCCTTTCCGTGGACAGGGCTCTCCAGGTAGTTCGGTGGCACCGGCGGCGGAGCGTTGTCGGCCGCGATCCACTTCGGGTTCATCGGATCGGAAGTGTCCCACCGGAGCTTCGGCACCGGCTGTCCGTCCACCAGGCGCTCGACGTCCTTGCGGTGGCCGTTGGACTTGTAGTGGTCGTCGAAGAACGTGTCGTTCGGGTCGTTGACCCGGTCGACGTGGTTCCGCATGACCTCTTCGGGCGTCCGCGGCGGCGTGCCGTCGCCGGGGGTGCCGCCACCGGGCGGGGGCGCGTTGTCCGGTACGGCGGTGCCGGGCGGTATCGCGTCGGCAGGACCGGAACCGGGGTTGCCGTCGGGCAGGTTCGTGTCACCGAGTTGGGGACCGGCCCCAGGGCCCTCGGGCAGGTCGCGTCCGCCGGGAGGCAGCGTGTCGGTGGCGCCGGCGGCGTTGTCGCCCAGCGACATGGACGGGCCGTCGTACGGGCCGCCGGGCGTTCCGCCGCCCGGGGTGTCGCCGACGCGGCCGGTCGCGCCGGGCAGGTTGTCCCCGAAGCCACCGGGACCGCCTGCGCCGGCGGGCCCGTATCCGCCCGGGTTCGCCGTGCCGCCGGGGAGGTTGTCGCCGGTGCGGGCGGTGCCGCCCAGGGCGGTGTCGCCCGCGTTCGCGCCGACCTGCCCCGGGGTGCCCCCACCGACGGTGTTGTCGGCGACGGCGGACGGATTGCCCACATCGCCGAGCTGGGCAACGGCACCGGACGGGTTGCTCCGGGCGCCGGCACCGACCAGTTCCTGCTCGGGTACCCGCACGGCCGCCCGGTCCGGAGTGGCCAGGTCCGCCTTGTGCGGCTCCACGGGGACATCCGCCGTGCTCGTGGAGCCGTCGGGGAGCTGGAGCTTGCCGTCGGGGTGCAGGACCGAGCCGTCCGGCATCAGGACCGCCCCACTGGGCAGCTCCGACGGCACCCTGGGCGCCGCACCCTCCGGCACGTGGACGGTGCCGTCCGCGAGCTGCAGCGGGGTGTCGGGGACCTTCACCGTGCCGTCGGGCAACTCCAGGCGCCCGTCCGGCAGCAGCGTCGCGCCGTCCGGGATCGCCGGGATGTCGATCTTGCCGAGGTTGAGGTTCTTCAGACCCGCCAGCACATCGCCGATCTTCATCGCCTGCCCGGCCTTGCCCACCACCGAGGAGATGTGCGTCATCGGGTCCAGGAACTTCCCCGCCTTCCCCGCCACGGAAGCCACCTTCGCCACCGTGCCGCCCTTGGCGATGTTCCCCGCACCCGTGATCGACGTCAGCACATTGAACGTGACCGCACCCGCCGCGCGGGCCGGGTTCTCACCCCAGGTGTCCCACGCCAGCAGCGCCTTGCCCGTCTGCTTCGCGACCTCCTTGGAGTCCTTCATCCACTGCGGCAACGCCGAATCCGGGATCGCATAGGCCAGCGGTGAGGTGTACAGGGCGGTGCCGACGACCAGCATGCCCAGGCCCTTCCAGGCATCCTTCATCGCGTCCCAGCCGTCGAAGCCGACGAGGGTGCCCAAGCCCTTGATGGTGCCCCAGACCCCGTCGACGATCAGGCCGTCCCACACGAAGCTCTTGATGTGCTGGTGGACCTCATACCAGTGGTACTTCTCGTTCTCCGCCGTACCCCAGGGGACCTCGGCATCCTTCATGTCATCGGCGGAGAAGCCATACATGTTCTTGCCGTCCGAGCCGTCATTCGCCCGGTACTGCGTCCCCCCGACCAGCGCCGTGATCTTGTTCGCGGCCGTGCGCTCCGCCTCCCAGAACGCCGCCACCGTCGCGGTGACGTCCGACTGGAGCGCGTTGTGCTCATCGATCTTGTCGCCGTCGTACTTCCACTCGTCATCGCCCTCCACACTGGCGACGAACGCGGCAGCATCGGCCTTGAGCTGCTTCAGCTTCGCCACAAGAGGACGCACCTCCGCGGCGTACTCGTCCAACGCCGACTTGACCTTCTCCAAGTCGTCCGCGAACTCATCCGCCCGGTCCTGCACCGGCTTCGTCGACGCGAACAACGCCTCCGCCTCCGGAGCCGTATAGAACGCGGAAAGCCCCTGGAACTGGGTGTGGACGCCCTTGCCCGTCTCCCGGATGTCGTCAGCGTCATTGCCCAGGCCGGTGGCGTCCTTCTCCAACTGCTCCAGATCACCGGTGAACTGGGGTATCGCCTCAGGCTTGATCACGTCTGCTCTCCCCCGTCATGCCCTGGCCGACCCGCGTGCCGTCGTCCGCCTCAACGGCTCTGGCGGAAACCGCGGTTCGTCCCGCGCGGCGGAGCAGCAGCCGGCTTCCCGGCGGTCCTGCGTACGCACCGCCCGCGCTCCCCCGCGCCTGACTTAGGTTCAGGTATACCAACACGCTGATGACATGCCAACGTCTGCTCAGACGCCGCCCGGGCAAGGGCCGGTTCCCGGAGCCGAGAGGAGGAACGGCCCGCCCTCTGCTCTCGCTACTCAATCCTGCCCGCGCTCGTCGGCCATGACCCCGCATCAAGGCCCGGCGGGGCGGTCGGGCCCTTGCGGCCACCGAGCGGACGGGTCACCGGCACCGGCCCGAACGCTCAGTGCGCCTGTACGGAGGCGGGCCGACGGTCAGACCGTGTGCCCCTGGGACCGCAGGTAGCCGTGCAGCGCCGCGGAGGCGGCGAGACGGCGAAGGCTGGTGCGGTGGAGGTCCCGCGTCCGGTGGGTCAGCTCGCGCAGGACGCGGTCGGGGCTGCCGGTCGCGCGCAGTTCGTCCAGCACCGCGCCGATGGCCGGCAGCGGGTGACTCCCCTGCCGCAGAAGCGCGACGACGTGTGCCGCGCGCAGCTCCGAGCTGTCGTAGCGACGGTAGCCGGTGGAGGGTTCGCGCTCGGGCCGCAGCAGACCGTGGGCCTCCCAGAGCCGCAGCACGGGCGGGCTCACGCCCACGGCGCGGGCCACCTCGCCGATGCGCAAACCGTGACGCGCGGCGTCCTGCCGGGCCGCGTGCTCCGTGCCACCCCCCGGGCCCGCATCACCGGAACGCTCCGCACGGCACGGCGGGTTCACACGGCCCGAGCGGGCCGAGCGGCCCGTCAGGAGAGTCTCCAGAGCCTCGCGCACGGCGGCCAGTTCGCCGCGTTCCCGGTCGAGACGGGCATGGCTCGCGTCAACGGCGGCAAGTGCCGTGACCAGGTCACCGTCGTGGACCGCGCGCATGACGACGCGGGTGGTGGCCCAGCCGTGGCCGGCGGCGAGTTCCCGCGCCACGATGAGCGCTTCGGCGTGGGCGCCGGTGAAGACCCGGTGGCCGCCGGCGGTGCGCTCCACCGCCGGGAGGACGCCCGTCTCCACATAGGTGCGGATCTGCTGCACCGAGAGGCCCGCCGACCGTGCGAGGTCGCGGGCACGCAGCCGGTCCCCCATCCGCCCTGCTCCCCTCCGTGGACCGCCGACCGCGCCCCGCGCAGCCGCTTCCGCTCACCTCACGGCCTCGGCCCCGGTTGAGATATTTCCGGCGAATGAACGAGCTCACCACCGGAGTTGAGGCCGGAAACCCTCATCCGGCTTCAATGAAACACTTGATACCAGGTCCGGCTCAAGCAGGGCACCGAAGCCAGGACAACCCCATGCCGGGAGGCGGTCATCATGAAGTTCATGCTCGAAGTCGACGTCAGCAGCGACCGGCTGTCCGAGAACACCGCGCGGGAGCTGAGCCGCATCCTGCGGTACTGGGCCGGGAACCTCCACCACTACGCCCTGAGGCCGGGCGACGGCTCGGCCGTCTACGACTCGGGGTTCGAAGAGGTGGGCCGGTGGCGCATGGTCGCGCCGGCCGAGGAGTGAACCAGCCGGCCCGGTTCCGGCGCGGCTCCCGGCGCGGGCGCCCGAACCCGCCGGGCGCCGGGCTCGCACCACTCAGCCGAGGCCGGCGAGCCCCGAGCGGACCGCCGCCGCCGTCTCGTCGAGCAGCCGGCGTTCGCGCACCTGCCAGTCCGCCTCGATGCGGAACGGATCTCCCGGGAAGCGGGGGAAGACGTGCAGGTGGACGTGGAAGACCTCCTGGAAGGCCGCTTCTCCGTCGGCGAGAAAGATGTTGACCCCCTCGCAGCGCAGTCCGGAGAGCCGCAGCCCCCGGCCGAGGCGATGGGCCGCCCGCCACACCCGCACACCGGTCTCCTCCGGCAGATCCTCCAGCCCTTCGGCATGGGCCTTCGGGACGATCAGCAGATGCCCGGGGGTGACAGGCTGAAGATCCATGAACGCGAGGACGCAGTCGTCCTCGTACACGACGCTCGCGTCGGCCCGGCCCGCCACGATCGCGCAGAAGACACACCCGTCACCCGGCACCCCGACCACCCCGTCCCGCCCCTGGCGTACTCGTCCGGCCCACGACATCAGACGCTCCGCTCGCAGGCCAGCGGTTTCCGCCGTGCCCCCGTGACCGGCTCCGTCTCCGGCCGGTGGGCCGGACACCGGCGCTGAGCCCTGTCAGCCTCACGCCTGAATCGCTGACCAGGGGATTGCTTCACCACGTCGTCACCCGACCAGTGGGGCCGAGGCAACGGCCGGGAGGAGGCTCGCTGTCGGTGCCTGCTGCTATTGATGAGCCGTGACCGCGTTCCGTGACTTCAACTTCAAGCTCCTCGTCGTCGAGCAGCTCATGTACTGCGACAAGACGCTCACCCCGGCCTTCAGCATGAGGGAGCACATGCGGGCGCGCGGTGTCGAGGACCTCCACACCTACATCGAGCAGAACACGTTGGAGCACACAGTCCTCGACCAGGCACGCGCCTACTTCGAGGCGCTGCAGATCCCGGCCGGACTGCTCGCCACCGTGGAGGAGTTGACTTTCGACGGCGGCCTCCAGGTGTTCATGGAGTGCGCTCCGGTCTGGGACGGCGAGGACGACCTCTTCGACGTGCACAGCCTCGACGATCTCGATCTGCTGCCCCGCCTCAAGCTCTTCAACGGGGCAGAGATGCTGGAGCTCATGCTCCCCGACGGACTGGAGATCCTGAGGGCGCGGGGCATCGCCGTGCGCTGAACGAGGTCTCTGACGAGTGTGCTCGACGGACATCGCCGGAGCGGCAGAGGCGTGAGCGGACTGCGACCGCGGTATCGGTACCGCGGTCGCAGTTCGCCCTCACCGTTGATCCGTCCCGCCCGGTGTACTGCGGACGGAAACCTCTCAGTTCGTGGTCGTGTTGCGGCGCCTGGTGTGGATCAGAAGAACCAGTCCTCCGAGCACGAGGACCCCTCCGGCCGCGGCCGGCCACAGGTCCGCGCCGGTGCTGGCCAGGCTGCCCGAGCCCGCTTGCGATTGGGGCTGCGCTTCCTCGGACTGAGCTTCCACGGCGGTGTCCGATGTCTCGGCGGGGCTGGTCGCCCGTGCCTTCGTCTCGCCGTCGCGGGCGTCGTCCGGGGCCTCGGCCTCCCGGGTGCTGGTGGCCACGTCACTGGGTGCGGCCGTGGGTTCCGAGGGGGTGTCGGGTGCCGCGCCGGGCTTCTTCGCCCCGTCCTTGTCGTCCGCGGACGAAGCCTCGGGCCCCGGCTCCGGCTCGTCCTGCGGCTCCTGCGGCGCCGGCTTGTCCTTGGGCTCCTTGGGCTCCTTCGGCTGCTCCGGCTTCTGGGGCTCCTCCGGCTGCTGGGGCTCCTGCGGCTGCTCCGGCTGCTTCGGCTCCTCCGGCTTCTGGGGCTCCTGCGGCTCCTGCGGCTGCTCACCCGCGCCGGCTCCGCACTGCCGCCCGGCGTTGACGCAGTCGACGACCTCGTCCATCAGGTCCTCGTCCATGACGTTGATGAAGTCGTCGTGATCGGTGATCGGCTTGTGCAGCTGCTCCGGGAAGCCGTCCACCGCGTACGGGTTCCGCACCTGGCCGTTCTCGATGACCGGCGCCGGGACGTCGTACACCAGGCGCATCGTCAGCTGCGGGATCGCCTTGAAGCCGTTCCCGCAGTTGCCGTCGGCGTCGGCGAAGGCCACGTGCGCTCGGTGGTTGGCGCTGTCGATGTTCTGACCGTCCCAGCAGCTCTGGAAGGCGAACGACCGCACCACGCTGCTCCCCTGCGGGCAGATCGGATACTTGTCCGCCAGTTGCACCTTGTCCTCGAAGCCGGTGCAGCTCCAGTTGGCGTTGGCGTTCGCCGTGCCGTTGGTGAAGGCCTTGGCGTCACCGGTGATGATGCGCAGGAACTTCGGCATCGCCACGACCTTGCCGGCCGGGCTGCCGACGTACGTGATCTCGGCCTCCTTGGCGCTCAGGATCTTGCCGACGTTGCCCTCCAGGCCGCCGCCCTGCTGTTCGGCGTCGAACTCCTGCGTGCCGTCCTGCACGCGCAGGACCGGCCAGTAGTACGAGGACTTGTCGCCCTGCTCCGAGCAACTGGTCTCGGCGTTCGCCAGATCGTCGTTGGAGGCGAAGGCGTCGACACCCTGGTTGCCCACGTAGTCGTGAGTGTGGTGAGCGCCGTTGTCCACGCCGGGCGCGACGATCAGGTTGTCGGTGTTGAACACCTTGTTCTCGTTGACGCCGCACTGGACGCTGAACGTACCGGTCGAGGCGTCGCCGGTCTTGCGGGGCTTCGCCTGGACGTTCGGCTGCACCTTCGTGATGTCGACGAAGTCCGCGGCGAACGGCCCGGCCGCACCGTTGCCGTTGCCGTCCTGCTGCTCGCCGCCCTCGCCGCCGTCGTCCTGACCGGTGCCGGGGGAGGCGCTGTCCGCCTCGCCGTCCTGCTCGCCGCCGTCCCCGCCGCCGTCGTTCTTCCGGGCCTGGGCGGGACTGATCTCGGTGCAGGCGGCGAGACCGTCCAGTGACTCCGGGGCCGTGCCGCCCGCCCGCTTCACGTCGATCTTGATCTGACCGATGACCTCGGTGCGCTTCTCGCTCAGTGGTCCGAGAATCGCGTCCCGGACGAAGCTCCCGTCCTGCGCCTGCTCCTGGCGTGTCGAGGTCAGCCGGTCGTACGCCTCGGTGATCTGCTGGTCGAGGTCGGCCAGCGCCTTGTCGACGTCGGCGCGCGCCTCCCCCGGCACGTCGGTGAGTTGCTGCCCGACGTCCGGACAGGAGATCGTGGCCGCCTGGTCGCCACCGCTCCGATCCTGGGCCCGGCCGCCCGAGTCGCCTTCTCCCGCGGAGGCGTAGGTGTTCGCCGCTACCAGCCCCCCTCCGCCCAATATCAGCGCGACCGCTGCAAAGGTCCGGCGCCGTGCGCCGGTGGGGCGTCTGCGCGTGTTGCGTCTCACGGAAGTACTCCTAGGCGTCGTGACAGGCCCGGCATGGTGCTGTTCCCCCTGTACGCGGCGGAGCCCGGTTGTGTTCAAACACCGCGCGGATTCGCAGCGGGGCGTGTGCGTGCCGGCCCGTCGGACGCACCCACTGGGTACGGCTCGTAACAGCCCGGGACAGAAACGCGAGGAGCGCGTCGGTGGGGTCGGGGATGTCGCGCACGGCCGCGCCGACGCGACGGCGGCTGCCGCCTACAGCGCCGGCTTCCGTTCGCCGGCCGTGAGACCGCGGAGTGCCCACAGTCCGTACAGAGCCAGCAGCGGTTTGACGACGATCCACTCGCCGGGGCGGTAGTCGTCCGCGCGGACGAGCCGCTCCGCAAGATCCGGGCGCTGCCGCCGCAGGTACGCGCGGGCCTTGAGCGCGTGAGCCGGCTGGGAGGCGATCTTGATCCGGTCGGCGTCCTCCAGCAGGGGGATCACGTTCGTGATGTTCTCCCACGTCGTCCCGCTCCGGTCTTCGAGGAGCACGGTGCCGTCGAGTCCGAGCACCGACTGCGCGTAGTCGGCCATCACCTGCGCCTCCGCGGCGCCGCCGCTGGTCGCACCGCCGCTGAAGATGACGCGAGTGCCCCGCGCACCGCCGGCGGTGAGGGAGCGGATGCCGGCCCGTACGCGCCAGCGGTTGATCACGTTCGCCCCCGCTTGGGGGTTCCGGTAACCCAGGACGACCACCGCTTCGGCACCGCCCCCTCCGTTGCCCACGAGAGCCCGGGACCAGCGCCAGTTCAACCACTCGCCCCAGGCCAGGGTCGCAGCCCCGGCTATCGCCAGTCCCGTCCTCCGTCGCATGCGGCGACTCTAGGCCACCTCGGGACGGGACGGGACGGGACAGGACGGGCACCAACCGCCCGGCAGACGACGCATGGTGTGAGCGCCTCTGAGCCGGGCGGTTCCGTCGCGGAGCCGGAAGCGTCCGGCCGTCCGCCCGGGTGCCGAACGACGGCGGTGCGCCGCTGTCGTTTCATAAGCTCTTTCCGGATCCCCGGTTTTGAGTTGCTTTGAGACCTATTCTGATGCCGTGTCCGAGGGCGCCGGACGGGCCGGGGAGAGGCATTACCGGACTTGCGGGGCCGTTGAGGCCGGAGGCTTGCCGGAGTGCGGTGTTCTGCTCGTCGGCAAGTCGTGCCCGGCAGCGGCGGAATGCCGTCCAAGGGAAGGGAGACGTGATGAGAAAGACCCCGCGCACGCTGGTGGGGATGTGCATGGCGGTTGCGGCGGTCGTCATGACCGCGTCCCCGTCACACGCCAGCTACAGCAACGTGGTGTACGTGGCGACCGGTCTCGAACCTGCCCCCGGAAAGGGCACATTCAGCGCCGATCCTCATGGGAGGATTCCGGGCGACGCCATCCGGGCCTGTGACGTCACCCGGGATGGCTGGGGCGTCAAGGCGTGGCTGTATATGAACCACAGAGTCATTCGCACGGCCAGCACCCTGGGGCACCGTGCCATGTACTGCACGCGCTGGAAGACGGGGAACCTGAAGGAAGAGCAGCTGGTGACCCTCAGGGTGTGCCTGGTCAAGAAGGGGCGCGAACCCTACAGGTGTGCCCACGGCCGGGCCAGAACCTGAGGTCGCGCCTCGCCCGTCCGCGCTGCTCGACGCATGCCGCTGACTGGCGGGCATGCAGGGACGCAGTCTCTCACCGGCGGTGTCGCCCCGGAGCGGCGCGGACGCTCCTCCACCCGGCCACCGGGACGAAACGCGTCCGCGAGCTCCGAGCGGGCTGATGCGCATGTGGTCCCGGCTCATTTCTTTCGCGCCGGATTTTCCAGGTACTCCCAGTGCATTCTGAGATGCGCGACAAGGACTGCGGCATATTCATCGGGAAGATACCGGGAACCCTTTTTGTAGGGAATATACCGATCGGGCGGAACCCTGGGGAGGTTCAGGAGGATGGCCTCCTGCGCGGCCTTGAGATCGGCAACGATCTGGTCATTGGCGTACGGTTCATAATCAATCTGGGATTGCGAATTGATCACTTTCAGCGTCCGCTTCTCGACCCGAGGCTTGCGCAGTTCGGCCACATCGGTCACGACATCCGCGTAGTAGGGGTACCAGAAGCGCATGTGCTTCAAGTCGGTCCGCCGCTCCTCCCCGGAAAGCCCGGGATCGAGCACCGCGCGCACATATCCGTCGAAACCACTTCTCAATGCGGACAGATCGAGAGCCACACACAAACCGTACACCCGGTGATCAAAAGGCTGGGCGCTCACCGTCGGTGCCTGCTGCCGACGAGGAGCCGTGACCGTGTTCCGTGACTTCGGCTTCACCTGCCCCTGCCAGGCGGTCCCGGCGATCAGGCCCCTGCGGGCAGGCTTCTGGCGCGTTCGAACCTGCTGCATTGAACTTTCAAGTGACCTGCTGCAAGGCTGTGCTCGCCGATTGTCATACCGCCTCCGCGTCCGTCAGCGGTCTTGTCCTCCTTGGAGTCACCATGCCCGCAGCAGATCCCCGGACAGCCGCCACCCGACGGGGCCCGCTCCTGGTGGTGGGCGGTGTTCTGGTCGCCGCCGTGCTGTCCTCCCTGGTCAACGCCGTGATCGCCTTACTGGCGCGTGCGGTGGGCGCACCGGACGACTTCGAACCACTCGACCCGGGCTCGTACATCTTCCTGACCACGGTCGGCGTGACAGCGGGCGCGATCGGCTGGGGGATCGTCCGCAAGGTGTCCCAGAACGCCGAGAGCGTGCTGCGGTGGCTCGTTCCGGTCGTCGTCGTGGTGTCGTTCGTGCCCGACTTCTTCCTCTTCGGCGCCGGTGGCGTGACCGGCGTCGCCGCCCTGCTCCTGATGCACGTCGCGGTCGCGGTGATCGCGGTGGCCACGTTCCGCAAGGTCCTGCCTGTGAGCCGGTACGGCAACGGATGACGGCACCGCACGGCCGGGCGCGCGAGTCGGAGTGCCGCCAGGGCGCCGTGTCAGGACGGGGCGTCAGGAGGGGCGAGGACGCAGAACTCGTGGCCCTCCGGGTCGGCCAGGCACGTCCACGGGACGTCGCCCTGGCCGAGGTCGAGGTCGGTGGCGCCGAGGGCCCGCAGCCGGGCAGCCTCCGCGGCTTTGCCGTCACCGGGGTACGGCAGCAGGTCGAGATGGACGCGGTCCGGCACGGTCTTCACGCCGGGCGTGCGGAGGAATTCGAGATACGGGCCGGTCCCCTTGGCGGAGCGGAACACCGCTTGACCGTCGGTCACCTCGTGCAGGGTCCAGTCCACCGCCGCACCCCAGAACCGGGCCATGGCCCGGGGATCCGCGCAGTCGACCACCACCGCGGCGATCGGCCCGGTGTCCCGGTAGATCTCCCGGGGCTCCAGCACGCAGAACTCGTTACCCTCCGGGTCGGCGAGGACCGTCCACGGCACGTCGCCCTGGCCCACGTCGACGGGCGTCGCACCGAGCCCCTGGAGGCGCGTGACCAGCTCGGCCTGGTGTGCCGTGGAGGTGGTGGCGAGATCGAGGTGCGCCCGGTTCTTCGCCGTCGTCTTGGGGTCCGGGACGGGAACGATGTCGACGCCGAGGACGGCCGGGTCCGGCCAGACGAGGCCGTCGTCTGATCCGCCGTCTGGTCCGCCGGGTCCGACGTAGGTGGTCACGCCGGGGCTGTGAGCACTCCAGCCGAGCGCCTCGGCCCAGAACCGGCCGGCCGCCGAGGCGTCGAGGGCCTTGATGTTCACCTGCACGGGTCGCAGTGCCATGCCGGTGATCCTATGCGCCCGCTCCGCGACGATGTCCGCAGCCGCCGGCGCGGGGCGCCGAGGCGGTCACGCCCGGCCCGTCGCGCTGCGGCGGCTCTGTATCGGCACTCGGTAGGGTGCGCTGGTCGCACCATCGGGAACGCTGTGTCAGCGCTTACGGGAGAGGGGCCGGGGGACGATGCAGGCGTCAGAGGTTCCGCGTGCGGTGGCCGCGGCCGTGTCGATCGCCTCGTCCCTCGGCCTGACGGCCGACGACGCGATCGTTCTGCATGACTCGAACAAGCTCACGCTGCGTCTGCTGCCCTGTGACGTCCTGGCCCGGGTGGCACCCGCGGCGCAGCAGGTCGCACAGTTCGAAGTCGGGCTCGCTCAGCGGCTCGCCGCATTCGGATGCCCCGTGGCGGCTCTCGATCCGCGGGTGGAGCCGCGCGTCCATGAGCGTGACGGCTTCGTGGTCACACTGTGGACCTACTACGAACCCGTGTCACCCGGAGAGGTCTCACCAGCCGCTTACGCCGAGGCGCTCGCGCGGCTGCACACCGGCATGCGCGAACTCGCTGTCCCGGCGCCGCACTTCACGGACCGGGTGGAGCGGGCTCGGCGCCTCGTGGCGCACCGCGACCGCACTCCGGCGCTCGCCGACGCGGACCGGGAGCTGCTCGGTGACACGCTGGGACGCCTGAGCCGGGTGATCGTCGAGCGGGGCGGCGCCGGGCAGTTGCTGCACGGCGAGCCGCACCCGGGCAACGTCCTCTCCACGGAGAACGGGCTGCTGTTCATCGACTTGGAGACGTGCTGCCGTGGGCCCGTCGAATTCGACCTCGCCCATGCGCCCGAGGAGGTCGGCGAGCACTATCCGGGTGCGGACCGGGACGTGCTGCGCGAGTGCCGGATCCTCGTCCTGGCGATGGTCACGGCCTGGCGCTGGGACCGGGACGACCAGCTCCCGGGCGGGCACCGGCTGGGCACGGAGTGGCTCGGCCGGATCCGGGCAGCGCTCGGTCGCGCAGGCCCGGATGCGCCTGGCTGATGGCTCCGCCCGGTGGCCGACGGCCCGGTTGACGGCAGTCCCTGCCCCGGGGTGGGGCCGCGGTGTCCGGGCCCCCATCGGTCAGTGGAGGACGCCGTCGGCGGGCTCCGTCTCGTGCTGCTCCTTGACGACGCGGACGGCGGAGTCCACCAGCGCGTCGACGCCGGTGTTGCAGGTGTGGCCCGCACGCCAGACGATCTGGGAGTACGCCTCGAACGGCACCGTCCAGCCGATCCGGAAGAGCTGCCGTTCCTCCAGTTCCCTCCGCACCGTGACCAGCGGCAGCAGGGCCATGCCCAGTCCCAGGTGGACACTGCGCTTCACCGCGTCCACGGATCCCAGTTCGAAGATCCTGGGGCGCTCGGCGGCCCGGTGCAGGCCGATGGCCTGCTCGTACCGCGTGTGGTATTCGGCGTTGTTGTCGGCCCGGGTCAGCGAGGCGGTCCGCAGGTCCGCGTCGGTGATCTCGGTCCTGTCGACGAGCAGGTGGCTCGGCCCTCCCACCAGGACGAGCGGTTCGGGGCAGAGCACCGCCGACCGCAGGCCCTCCCGCTCGTGCCGGGTGTCGATGATGAAGGCGCAGTCCAGCCGGCCGTCCCGGACGTCGGCGACGGAGGTGCCCGAGGCCGCGGTGTGGATCGACACCTGCAGCTTGGGATAGCGCCAGAACAGGTACTCGACCAGGGGCGGCAGCCGGTAGCTCGCCAGGCTCTCGACGGCGCCGATGTCGAGCCGGCCGTGCGGCTGCCCACCGGAGCCGACGGCCTGGCGGGCGTGTCCGGTCAGTCTGACGATCTCCCGGGCATACGGCAGCAGGTCGGTGCCGGCCGGGGTCGGCCGGACGCCGCTGGGCAGCCGGTCCACCAGGGTGGTGCCGAGCGTCACCTCCAGCGACTTGATCCGCGTCGTCACGGTGGGCTGTGACAGGCCCAGCCGGGCCGCGGCCCTGGTGAAACTGCCGGCCTCCACAACGGTGATGAAGGCGTCGAGCTGGGGTACGTCCACGTCTTTGTCCTCCTGGCGTCGAGCCGCTCCCGCAGGGTGTCCCGCGGCCCCAGCATCGCCGCGGAACGCTTTCGCCCGGCTATCACCGGGGCAACCCCGGCGGTGATAGCCCCCGCGATAGCACGCCGCCGGCCGCCGATAGTCCGCCGATGCCGCCCGTTCCTAACGTCGTTCCCGTCATCGGCTCCCCGGCCACCGCCGGCGGCGGCCACCGCGATCGAACCGAAGGAGCAAGCCAGTGACGAGGAAGCCGATCTTCGCCCGGGTGACCGTTCTGCTGACCGCGGCCCTCGTCGGCTCGGGCGTCTGCCTGACAACGGCGGACCACGGCGTGTCCCGCGCGGGCACCGTGGACCGGGCCTTCAGCGACACTCCCTGGCCGGGTCCGGGCGGGACCGCCCTGGCCGGCGCGCTCGACGACACCCCCTGGCCCGTCGGCCCCTGACCGGGCCGCGGCCCCGTCCCCCCGGGGCCCCGGGCTCTCAGTCCGCCAGCAGGCGAGCCAGTTCCAGCCGCGTCTCGGCCGCCGCCACCTGGTCCATCGCCTGCTCACAGATCTCGACCGCTTCCCGGAGCTGCCGCTCGGCCTCCTCGCGGCGCCCCAGCCGGGCGTTGACGCTCCCCAGACGGCGCAGGATGCGGATCTCACCCACCATGTCGCGGCTCTCCCGCACCACGCCGAGCAGTTCCCTCAGCACCGCGTCGGCCTCCTCGTACCGCCCCTGATGCTGCATGAGGTCACTCAGCACATACCGGGCCTGGGACCGGACCCGGTTGCCGCCGGTCGCGCCGCACACGTCGAAGGCCTCGTCCAGATGGCGTGCCGCGCCCTGTTCGTCCTCCCGGTCCAGCTCGATCCGGGCCATGTGGAGCAGGACGTTGGCCCGTCCGATGCTGTCTCCGACCCGGGTGAACTCCTCCAGGGCCGACCGGTAGGACTCCATGGCGTGTTCCTCGCGGCCGCGGCGCTGTTCGAGCAGGGCCCGGTTGCGCAGCGCCATCGCCCGGCCGTGCGGGTCGTCGATATCGGAGAAGATCACCAGGGCGGAGTCGAGCCGGCGGCCGGCCGCGGTGAGCTGGGAGCGGCTGAGGTGGAGCGTGCTCAGGGAGCAGAGCAGGGCCGCTTCCCCGCGGCGGTTGCCGGCCGCGGTCACCGCTTCGAGGGCGCGCAGATGGGTGCGTTCCCAGTCGTCGAAGTAGCACCGGGCCTCGAACAGAGTGACCAGCGTGGTCGCCAGGTTCCAGCAGGGCTCGTCCAGACCCGCGTCGGCGGCCAGGCCCACGGCCGAGCACAGTTGGGTGTGCTCCGACTCCAGCCAGCCCAGCGGGTCGGCGAGCACCTCGTCGAGGTAGGCGGCCGGGTGGTGCCACAGCGGCGCGTTTCCGTGCAGCACCGTGAAGTCGCCGCCGTAGATGCGGCGGTGGGCCTCGGCGGCCAGGGCGAGCCAGCCGCCGACGACTCTGCCCAGCGCGGCGTCACGGTGGTCGGCGGGGTCCTCGCGGTGCAGGTGCTCCCGGGCGAACAGCCGGATGAGCCCGTGCAGCCGGTAGCGCAGCTCTCCGGCACGGTCCGTGGTGGCGAACTCCACCATCTGCGCGTCGACCAGGGTTTCCAGGAGTTCGGCCGCCTGGTAGAGGTCCGTGTCCAGCAGCGCCGCGGCGACCCAGGGCGGGAAGGCGGTGCCGTCCAGCGCGCTGAGCAGTCGCAGCAGCAGCCGGGCGCGATCGCTCAGGCCGTCGTAGCTCAGGGCCAGGCTGGAGCGGACGACCAGTTCGCCGTGGGCGAGTTCGTCCAGCCGGCGGCGCTCGTCGGAGAGCCGCTCCAGCATCCAGGCCAGCGACCAGTGGGGGCGGGCCGCGAGCCGGGCGGCGACGATGCGCAGGGCCAGCGGCAGGTGCCCCACCATGCGGACCAGTTCGCCGGCCGCGGCGTCCTCGGAGCCGGCCCGCTGCTCCCCGATGACCTTCGCCAGCATCCCGAGGGCCTCGTCATGTCCGAAGACGTCCACGTCCAGGACACGGGCGCCGGCCAGGCCGGTGAGCCGGACCCGGCTGGTGACGAGGACGGCGCAGTCGCCGCTTCCCGGCAGCAGCGGCTGGACCTGGGTGTCGGTGGCCGCGTCGTCGAGAACCACGAGGGCGCGCCGGCTCGCCAGCAGGTGCCGGTACATCTCCGCGCGTTCCTCGGTGGACTCCGGGATCGAGGTGCCCGGGATGCCCAGGGCCCGCAGGAACCGGCCGAGCACGTCTCCGGCCGCTGCCGGGCTGTTCCGGGTGCCGCCCAGGTCGCAGTAGAACTGGCCGTCGGGGAACCGGTCGGCGAGCCGGTGGGCCAGGTGCACGGCGAGGGCGCTCTTCCCGGCGCCCGGTTTGCCGGCGAGGACGACCACCCGGGTGGCGCGGTGGTCCCCGTCGTCGCCGAGCAGCCGGGTGGCCTCGTCGATGCGGCCCTCCCGTCCGGCGAAGTCGCTGATGTCAGTGGGTAGTTGGCGGGGGGCCACCAGTCCGGGCGGGGCCGGCGGCTCCGGCCGGCGGACGGACGACACGGGTCGGCCGGGCCGCAGCCCGGGGTCGCCGGCGAGGATCGCGGACTCCAGGTTCCGCAGTTCCTCCCCGGGCTCCAGGCCGAGTTGCTCGATCAGCAGCCGGCGCCCCCTGCGGTAGGTCTCCAGGGCCTCGGCCTGGCGGCCGGAGCGGAAGAGGGCCAGCATCAGCAGGCTCCGCGCCCGCTCGCGCAGCGGGTGCTCGTCGACCAGCGCGCTCAGTTCCCCGATCAGCTGGTGGTGCCGGCCGAGGCGCAGCTGGAGTTCCATGGAGGTCTCCGTGGCGGCCAGCCGCTCCTCGTTGAGCTGGACGGCCCGGGCCTGCAGCCGGGGGCTGGGCATACCGCTCAACGCGGGGCCGCGCCAGAGGGCCAGGGCCCGCCGCGTGTGCTCGGCGGCGTCGGCGGTGCGGTCCCGGCGGGCGAGTTCCTCGGCCCGGGCCATGAGAGCGGTGAACAGCCGGGCATCGACCTGCTCGTCGGGGACCTGCAGCAGATAGCCGGGTTCCCGGGTGAGGATGACGTGTTCGTGTTCCGCCTTGGTCAGGCCGGTCCGGAGCGCGGAGACGGCGATGTGGACCTGGGTGCGGGCGGTGGGCGGGGGGTCGTCGTCCCAGAGCACGTCGATCAGGTGGTCGATGCCGACCACGCGGTTGGCGCCCAGCAGGAGCGCACTGAGCACGGTCTGCTGCCGTCCGCGGGGGATGCGGACGCTGCGCCGGTCCGGGGTCTCCACGGCCAGCGGGCCCAGTATCCGGTAGACCGGTGAATCCAGCCCCACTTCGGGCGTCACGACCACACGTTCATCCTTTCCCGGCTACAGGTCAGGTGTTCGATACGGTTGCCCTGCGAACTCTGTGGGGGCGCTGTTCTGACGGCTCATCACCGCTGTGCACAGCCCGGCGAGTGTAACCCGGGAGTGAAGCTGTGGGCACGACGGATAAGAGCCATGGTCCCGGGCGGCGTTTCTGCCATGTCACCGGCGGCGCGCCGCCCGGGGGGGTCATTCCGCGTGACCGTCCTCGCGCCACCCCCTCTCCCGCGCCGCCCGCCCGGCCAGCGCCGTCCGGTCGACCTTGCCGTTCGGGGTCACCGGGAGCTCGCCGGCCGTGAACGTCGTGCCCGGCACCATGTAGCCGGGCAGCGTCTGCCGGCAGAAGTCGGTCAGTTCCGTCTGTCCGGCCGGCGGCGTGCCCGGGGCGGGCACGACGAACGCGGCCAGTTCCGGTTCCCCCGAGGGCGGCTGCAGCACCAGGGCCGTGGCCGCGGTGACACCGGGGTGCTCCAACAGCCGGCGTTCGACCTCGCCGAGTTCCACCCGGTTGCCGCGGATCTGCACCTGGGAGTCGGCGCGTCCGCAGAAGTACAGCTCCCCGTGCTCCCCCCGGTAGGCCAGATCCCCGGTGCGGAACACGACCTGGCCGGAGCGCGGTTCGAGCGGATCGGGAACCAGCGCGGCCCGGGTGGCGTCCGGGTCGTCCCAGTAGCCGGTGAACAGGGCGGGGCTGCGCAGATATATCTCGCCGGTGACACCGGGCTCCCCGATGGGCCGGCCCAGCTCGTCGATGACCGTCATCTCGGCGCCCGGGTGCGCGAAGCCGATGGAGAGCCGCTCCGTGTCCTCGGTGAGCGGGTCGGGAACGTCGGTGAAGGAGCATGCCATCGACTCGGTGGCGCCGTAGCAGTTGACGAGCCGGGCCTGGGGCAGGAGTTGCTGGAGGCGGCGCAGTTCGGGCAGCGGGAACTCCTCCCCGCAGAACAGGACGCCGCGCACGGAGTCCAGCCGGGCGAGCTGGTCCGGAAGGTGCCGCAGCGCCTGCCGCCAGATCGACGGCACCCCGTTGACCTGGGTGGCGCCGGTCTCCCGCAGGACGCGCAGGAAGCGGCTCGGCCAGCGCAGCAGGGAGCGGGGAACGGGAACGACGGCCGCCCCGCTGCCCAGCGCGAGTCCGATGTCCAGCAGGGAGAAGTCGAACTGCAGCGGGGAGGTGGTGGCGACCCGGTCCCGCTCGGTGACGATGCCGTGGTGCAGCATGCCCCGGTAGAACGAGAGCACGGCGCGGTGGCTCATCACCACGCCCTTGGGTCGGCCCGTGGTGCCCGAGGTGAAGATGATGTAGGCGGTGTCGGTGGTGACGGATTCCCGGCGGTGGCGCCTGCGCGGTGCCGGGATGCGTTCGATCACCAGCCCGTCCGGCCCGAACCGCCCGTCGGCCGGCCGGCCCGTGAGCCCCTGGCGGCTCAGTCCCGCCGCGCGCAGGTAGAGCGCGGGGTCGGCGGTGGACAGGATGGTGCGCAGCCGCTCGTCCGGGGTCTCGGGGCTGACCGGGATGAACGGCAGTCCCAGTGAGGAGCAGGCCAGGAGGGCCGCGATGGCGTGGGCCGAGGTGTCGGACTCCAGGACGACCCGGTCCCCGATGTCGAGGCCCAGCCCGTCCAGCCCGGCGGCGTACTCGTGGACCAGGTGCGCCAGCTGCCGGTAGGAGGTGGTGCGAAGGCCCTGCTCTCCGGTGTACTCGACGACCGCGGGACGGTCCGGCGCGGTGCCGGCCGCGGCCAGCATGAACTCGTGCAGGGTCCCCGGCGGCGCGCCGACGGGGGTGGTGCTCTCCAGATGCACGCTCACGGCGGTTCTGCCTCCTGTGGTCAGGCGCTGCGGAGTTCCGGGGGCGCGGCCACGGCGTGGCCCACCCCGTCCAGCAGTACGAGCGGGGTGTCCACGCGGGTCCGGGTGAGCCGCACGGTGCCCATCAGCAGCGTGTGGTCCAGCGCCGGGACGGCTTCCGCGAGCCGGCACACGACGGTGGCCGAGGCGTCGTCCAGGACGGGAACGCCGTCCCACAGCGAGTACGGCACCCCGTCGAAGCGGTGCCGGGGGTCGCCGGCGGCGAACCGGCGGCACAGCTCGCGCTGGTTCCAGGAAAGGACGTTCACGGCGAACTCCCCCGCGGACAGCACGTCGCCGAGCGTGCGGCCGGCCGAGCGCAGTGACACCACGAGTGTCGGCGGGCGCAGCGACAGCGACATGACCGAGGTCGCGGTGCAGCCGGTGGCGCCGGCCGGGGTGGCCGCGGTGATCACGGTGACGCAGCTCGGGAAGCGGGACATGGTCCGGCGGTAGGAGGTCTCGTCCACGGCGTCCAGGACGCCGGTCCGCAGATCTGTGGTCACGCGCCACTCCTCCCTCAGACGTCCGCTGCCGGGGCCAGCGCCGTGGCCAGCACCTTGCGGTCGACCTTGCCGTTGGGGTTCAGCGGCAGTTCGTCGAGCGCCGTGATCTCCCGGGGCACCATGTAGGCGGGCAGCCGGGTGCGCAGCGCGTCGAGCAGCGCCTCCGGGTCGTCGGCGGTGCCGGTGTAGGCGGCCGCCAGTTCGATCTCGCCGTCCGGGGCCCGCAGGGCGACGACCACCGCCTCGGTGACTCCGGGCTGCCGGAGCAGGACGGCCTCGATCTCGCCCAGTTCGATGCGGTAGCCGCGCACCTTGAGCTGGTGGTCCAGCCGGCCGAGGTGGACGAGCTGGCCGTCCTCCGTGCGCACCCGGTCGCCGGTGCGGTACCAGTGCCCGGCCGTCAGCGGCTCCGAGCCGTCGTAGGGCGTGGCCCGCCGCCCGTCGAAGGAGTGGAACCGGCCGGTGTTGTCGGCCGGTTCCAGATAGCCGGGGAACCGCTGAGATCCGCGCACGCACAGCTCGCCGTCGTCGGCAGGGCGGCCGTCCTCGTCCAGGACGAGGTGCTCCTGGCCCGGGTAGGGGGTGCCGATGGGGACCGTGCCGTTGGCCGGGCGCGGCCAGTCCGCCACCTGCGCGGGCAGGCGGAACTCGGTCCAGGTGACGGTCATCTCGGTCGGGCCGTAGATGTTCTCCAGCACCGTGTCCGGGGCCGCGTCCCGCCACGCCTCCGCCAGCTTCAGCGTCAGGGCCTCGCCACAGAACAGGCTCCACCGCAGCGTCGGCATGCTGCCGGGGGCCAGGGCGCGCAGCCGCAGCGCGATGGAGGCGACGGAGGGCACGGAGTTCCAGTGGGTGATGCGCCGGCGGTTGACGAAGCGGACCGGGGCGAGCAGGTCGTTCGGGCCGGGGACGACGAGGGTGGCTCCCGAGCCCCAGGCGGCGAACATGTCGTACACGGACGGGTCGAAGGTGAGGTCGAAGGTCTGTGAGACCCGGGCCCGCGGGCCCAGTTCGTAGCGCGGTATGACGTGCCGCAGGTAGGCGGATACGTTGGTGTGCCGGATCGGCACACCCTTGGGGGTGCCCGTGGATCCGGAGGTGAAGAGGATGTAGGCCAGGTCGTCGCCGGTCGCGGCGGGGTCGGGGAGCGCGGGGACGGGCCCGGTGCGCAGGTCCCGCGTCTCGTCGGCGGTCAGCGCCAGGACAGGCACCGGCAGTTCACGCCACGCCGGCACGCGTGCGTCGGCGATCACCAGGTCGAGCCCGGCGGCCTCGGCGATGGCGGTGTTGCGTGCCAGGGGGAAGCCGGGGTTGAGCGGGACGACCGTGGCGCCCAGTCGCTGGACGGCCAGATAGCCCGTGTAGGCCAGGGTGCAGCGGGAGGCGAGCAGCCCGACACGTGCCGGGACCCCGCCGTGCCGGTCCACGAGGCGGCCCGCGAGGCGGGCGGCCGCGGCGTCCAGTTCGGCGTAGCTCAGCGTGTCGTCCGCGACTTCGAGGGCGGTCTGCGCGTCGCCGTGCGCGGCGACGGACGCCGCGAACCAGTCGTACATCGTCCAGTTGGTCCGTTGGTCGGTCATCGGGACGTGTCCTCCTTCGGGATACGGGCCATGGTGGTGATCACGTCGTGGAACGCCTTCCGCACGACGCCGGGGCGGGGGCGTCCGCGCTCCGCGGAAGCGGCGGCGAACCGCAGGGAGCGCGGCAGCTCCGACCAGCTCGCGGCGGCCGCGAGAGCGGGGGCGCGGGGCAGCAGCCCGGCGCCGGCGAGCCGGTGGAGCCGGTGCCTGTGGTGCCGTGCGGCGGCCCACAGGTCGTCGGTGTTGCGGGCCAGCGTCTCCCCGTCGGCGGCGAGCCGGCCGGCCAGGAACTCCAGTACGGCCAGGGGCTCCTCCAGCCACTCGCCCGCACGGCGCGGTTCCGGTGCGGCGGGTCCCCACGCCAGCCAGCGGTGGTGCGCGGGGTCGGGCAGGGCGACGGCCGTTCCCAGCGCGTGGGCGTCGCGCAGCCGGGCCTCCGGCGCGGGACGGGGGATGGGCGTCAGCGCGGCGCGCAGCCCGTCCTCGTCCAGCAGGCCGGAGTACGGGTGCTGCTCGCCGTCCGGCAGGAGCGCCGCGAAGTGGTCGGTCACCCGCCAGCGGGGCCCGTCGCCGGGCACCGGCTCCAGCAGCACCCAGTGCGGGGCGTCCTGTTTGCGGTGGGCCGGGCACCAGGGCAGGGTGCGGGTGTTGCCGACGGCCAGCACCCGGCCCTCCCGCGCCGCCTCGTCCTCGATGCCGGCACGGGCCGCGGTCCAGTCGGCTGCGGCCCGGTAGCCGAGTTCGCGGCCGTCCGCCGTGCGGTCGACGCGCCGGTGGTGGGAGAAGGCCAGTCCGGTGCCGGGCGCGTCGGTGCGGACCGCGAGGCGTACGGCGTGCGCCAGCCGGTCCGCCGCGTCCGGCAGCCGGGAGCGCAGGTGGGCGACGAGGTTGGTGGTGTAGCAGCTGAGTTCGGCCTCTCCCGGCGGTCCGGTCGGCACGGTCGGCGCGGTCGGCGCGGGTGCGGTCATGGCAGCTCCTTCCACGCACAGCTCAGGGGGGTTCCGGACTGCTCGCGCAGGCTGCGCCAGCGGAACGCCCGCCAGGTGCCGGTGCGGCTCCGGGGCGGGACGTCGATGGACCAGGGGCTGCCGGCCAGCCCCGTGCTCGCGGCCTTCACGCACGCCTCCTGCACCGTCCAGACCCAGGCGAACTCGCGAGCCCGGTCGGGTGGTTCCAGGGAGGCGAGATCCGCCGTGTACGGCGGCCGCACGCAGCGGCGCAGCAGCGCGTCGTCGAGTTCCCCGGGCGGGGTCTGGACGTCGACGCCCACCGCGTGACCGGGGGCGGCGCAGGCCGCGTAGTGGCCGTTGTCGTGCGCCACGTTGATGCCCACCCATTCCCAGCCGGCCAGTACCGGCTTGCCGTTGGGCCCGGGGACCACGGCCGCGCCGGCGGCCGACGGCAGCACGGCGGCCAGCAGGCGGCGCAGGAGCGCCCGGCCGGCGAGGAACTCCTCGGCCCGCCAGCCGGGCATGCCGGCCGATGCCCCGACGTCCCGGGGATCGGCCGACCGCAGCCCGGTGCCGTGGTGCGCCACCGCCCACACGCCGGGGGCCACCTCGATCAGGTTCATGGCGACAGCTCCCGGAGTACGGTGTCGGCCGCCCCGGCGACGATCGACAGGACCACCTCGGTGCTTCCGCCCCCGATGCCGAACAGCGCGGCCTGGGGCCGCAGCCGCTGAGCGCCGCCGGGGGAGAAGCCCTCGGCGCCCTGGAAGTGGGCGCACTCGGAGAGCACTTCCTCCAGGACCGGCGCGATGCTGCTCTTGAGCAGCGCGCCGGAGGTGGTGTCGTGGTGGCGCGCCACTCGTTCCCCCAGCTCCCGCGTCAGCGCCTGCACCTGCCGTACGAGCACGAGGCACCGGCCCATCCGCTGCCGGACGGCGTCGGCGTCCCACAGCGTGCCGTCCTGCGTGGCCCGTTCGGACAGCCTGCGCTGGGTGTCGGCCAGCACCCTGCGGCACAGCGCGACGCCCCACAGGGCTCCGGCCAGCCGTTCCACGGCGATGTGCGCGGCGAACGCGGCCAGGGCGCGTCCCGGCCTGCCGACCAGGTGGTCGCGGGGCAGCCGCACGGCGTCGAAGGTGATGTGGCCGGTCCCGGAACCGTCGAACAGCCGGGTGTCGGCGGGCTCCACGGTGACGCCCGGGGCCGAGGCCGGGACCAGCACCCAGGTGAAGTTGGTGAAGTGCCGGCCGGGCCGGTGCCGGGCGAGCACGAGGAAGTGGTCCGCCTGCGTCGCGTTGGTGATCCACCGCTTGGTGCCGTTGAGTTCCAGCTCCGTGTCGCCGAGGCGCAGTTCGGTGCGGAGCGCGGCCAGGTCGGACCCCGCCGTCTCGTCGGTGGCGGCCAGGGCGACGACGGCCCTGCCCGCCAGCGCCTGCCGCTCGGCGCGCAGGGCCGGGGCCTGGTCCTGGCCGCGGGCCAGGGTCAGCAGCGGGACCGCGGTGGCGATCTGCACGCTGACCGCGAGGGTGGTGCCGATCCCGGTCCTGGCGTCGACGTCCGCCAGCAGCTCGCCCAGCCGGGCGGGGTCCACGCCGGCGGCCGGGTCGCCGTCGCGGAACACCGCGGCGATACGGCCGGCCGCGCCGAGCGCGGCCCACACCCGGCGTCCGTCGCTGTCGGGGGTGATCTCCGCGCCGGGGTCCGCGCGGGTTTCCTCCCTCGCCGGCCCGGGGAACGGCAGCACGGCAGGTTCAGACAAGGCGCACCTCCGGATCGAGCAGGGCCAGCCGCCCGTCGGCCAGGTGCAGCCGGTCGTTGTGGTAGTTGAGCGCCGCCGAGCGCAGGTCGCGCAGCGCCGCCTCCAGCCGGGTGGGCGAGTCCTTGAGGTAGCCGTGGCGGAGGCCGACCGCGTCGACAAGGTCCTCGACAGCCGCGAGGCACTGCTCCGACGCCGTGATCTTGAGTGCGTTCAGCAGCAGTTGGACGCGCGGTGCCGAGACATCGGCGGCGCCGGCGAAGACCTGCTCGGTGTGGCGCAGCAGGGCGTGTACGGAGTCCAGGCGCTGCCGTGCCCGGGAGAGCCTGCTCAGCAGCAGTTCGGAGCCGAGGTCGAAACGCCCGCGGCCGGCTCCGCGCATCAGGGTGAGGACGCGGGAGAGGGCTCCGCTCGCGGTGCCCAGCCAGCACGCGGACCAGCCGATATGGGCCAGCGGACCGAACACCTCGGTGGCGATCCGGGAGAACCGGCCGTGCTCGCCGACCACATGGTGACCGGGCACCCTGCCGGTCAGCCGCAGCGCGACGCTGTGGCTGGCCCGCATCCCCAGCGGCTGCCAGTCCCCGCTCTCCGTGATGTCGAGCTGGTCGCGGCGGGCGTGGACGAGGGAGACCTGGGTGGGCGAGTCCGCGCCGGGGCTGCGGAGCGTGATCAGGAAGCCGTCGGCGTGGGCGCCGCCCGTGACGATCGGGGCGAACCGGTCGATGACCAGGTCGTCGTCCTCGCCGGCCAGGGTCAGCCCCGCCTCGGCGCTGAGCAGATGACCGCCCTTGCCGGCCTCGGTGGTGACCGAGGCGAGGTAGCAGCGGCCCGCCGCGATCTCCGGCAGCAGCGTGTCGCGGAGCGCGGGGCCCGCGTGGCCGGCGACCCCGGCGACCTGCTGGCAGTGCATCGCGAAGATCATCGCGGTGGACATGTCGGCACGGCCGATCCTGATCGACGCGTCGGCCAGGTCGCCGACGGAACCGCCGAGGCCGCCGTACTCCACCGGCACGAGCAGGCCCAGCAGACCGGTCTCACGCATCGCGGCCAGAGCCTCGGCCGGGAAGGCCGCTTCCCGGTCGGTGCGGGCCGCGTGCGCCTCCGCCACCCGGGCGACCGTCTCGACGCGCTCGGGCAGGGACGGCCCGGCGCCGGCCGGCGGCGGGGTGCGGACGGGCGCGGTGACGGTCATGCCGCACCCGCCGCGGTGCCGGGCTCGGGGGCGGCCGTCCGGATGACGTTCCACAGGCTGCCCGCGGTGGCGAAGGTGGTGTCGTTGAGGTCGTCGTCCGGCAGCGAGACCCCGAAGGCGTCCTCGATGGCGAACAGCAGCTCGATGGACTGCATGGAGTCCAGCCCGAAGTCACGCAGCCCCGTCTCGGGGGTGATCTCGCGATTGCCGAGCAGTTTCAGGAAGGGGGTGAGCAGTTCGGTGAAGCGCGGATCCATCTCGGTGCTCCTTGTCGCGGTCGCGGTGCGGTTCAGGTCCGGGCCGACCCGAGGGCCAGCCGGCACAGGTCGTCGAGGTGGTGCAGGTTCTCCGGCAGCAGGTCCTCCGGGTCGAACTCGACGCCGAGGCGCTCCTCCAGCCCTTCGACGATCTCCACCACCCGGAAGGAGTCGAACCCCTGGAGGGCGGAGAGGTCCGGCGCCGCCAGCACGGCGCCGGTTCCGGTGCCGAGAGCCCCGGCCACGACGGCGGCGACCACGGTGCGCAGCCCGTCTGCCGCACCGCCGAAGACGGCCTCGTCGGCGGCGAGCGCGGCGGCGAGTCCGGGCAGCAGCCGCTCCGGCTCGGGACGGCCGCGCTGCACCCGGCGCAGCGCCATGAACGCCTGTTCGGCGAGCCGGTCCCACCGGCGCAGATGGTCCTCGGTCTCCGGCCCCGGCGGCCGGCCCCGGGCGGCGCGGCAGGCGGCGTGCAGCTTGCGGGATCGGGCCAGGAACCAGGTCTCGGCGGTGAGTTGGCCGAGCGCGGCCTCCCGGTCGGGGTGGTCCGCGAACGCGGCCACGTAGCGTTCCCGTTCCGCCGCCGGGGCCAGGTCGGTCCCGATGGGCCCGTTCCGTGGCGGGGCGGTGCCGTCGGCCGCCGGGTCCAGCAGCAGCACCACCGAGGCGGTGGGCAGCGCGTCCCAGTCCTGCTCCCAGTGGCCCGGCGCGGCCAGGCCCCAGGGAGTGGGGTTGTAGTAGGCGTCGGTGACGGCCGCCGCGCCCGACGGCGCCGGCTCGGCCAGGAAGCTGTGCTCCATGTGCCGCTGCCCGTGGTACGGCAGCCACGGCATGTGGTAGGCGTCGGCGACCACATAGAGCGTGCCGTGCCGTTCGGCCGCCTCCCGCAGCGCGGCGCCCGGCACCCGGTGCAGGCGCCCGCGCTCGGCCAGGCCCAGGGGGGACAGGCCGGCGAGCTGTTCCTGCAGCGGCGGCTCCACCGTGGGGAGCCCCGCGGGGCCCGGCCGCGGCCGGAAGCGCAGGGTGGCGCCGAGTTCGAGGTGGCGGCCGGCTCCGTGGAACCGGTCGGCGAGCACGGCCAGATTCGACTGGACGCAGTCGAGCAGTTCGGCGCGTACGGTGCCGAGGGCGTCCCGCACCGCGGCCGTCGCGGGCGTCATGACCACGCCCCCGCCGCCGTCGGGAGCGGCCGGCCGGAGGCGGCGGCCTCCCGTTCCGCGCCGACCGGTGCGAGCCCGGAGACCGCGGCGAGCAGCGCGGGGCCGTCGGGGGCCTCGTCCTCCAGTCCGCCGTCGAGCAGCTGCTCGTAGGCGGCGAGGTCGAGATAGCCGTGGCCGCTGACGCACACGAGGACACCGCGCCGGGCCCGCATGCCGTCGGTGCCGCCGGCGGCCAGCCGGGCGGCGGCCGCCAGGGCGTGCCCGGACTCCGGTGCGGGCAGCACGCCCTCGTGCAGGGTCAGCAGGCGTCCGGCGGCCAGAGCGTCCTTCTGGGTCACGGCGGTCGCCGCGATGTCACCGGAGTGCCGCAGCGCCGAGATGACCTTCGCCGCGCCGTGGAAGCGCAGGCCCGCGGAGTGCGCGTCCGGGATCCGGTAGTCGCTGCCGATGGTGTACATCGCCTCCATCGGTCCGGAGCCCGTCGCGTCCGTCTTGTCGTAGGCGTACACGCCCCGGGTGAGCTTGGGCGCGGTGCTGGACTCCGCCGCCACCAGGAGCGGCGGCTCGCCGCCGGCCGCGGACGCCGCGGACTCGGCGAAGAACGGCAGGGCGATGCCGCCGAAGTTGGAGCCGGCTCCCACGCAGCCGACCACCGCGTCGATGTCCGCGGCCTCCGCGGCGAGCTGCTCCCGTGCCTCCAGGCCGATCACCGACTGGTGCAGGATGCTGTACGTCTCGCCGCTGCCGATGGAGAACGCCGCGCCCTCGTGCCCGGCCGCGTACTCCACCGCCTCCCCGATGGCCAGCGACAGGCTGTTGCCGATCCGGTCGGCGGGTTCCGCGGAGATGCGGGTCAGCCCGCTGGGGCTGGAGTGCACCTCGGCCCCGAGCATCCGCATCAGCACGCCGCGGTAGGGCTTGCGGCGCAGGCTCGACCCGACCATGAACACCTTGCAGCGCAGCCCGAAGAGCGCGCAGGCGGCGGCCAGGGCGGTGCCCCACTGCCCCGCGCCGGTGCCGGTGACCAGCTCGCGGACGCCGGCCTTCCGGTAGTAGTGGGCCTGGGCCAGCGCGGTGTTCAGCTTGTGGCTGCCGGAGATGTTTCCGCCCTCGTACTTGACGTAGACGGGCACCCGGGCGCCGACCGCCCGTTCGAAGCCGGTGGCCCGCCACAGCGGGGTGGGCCGGAACCGGCGGTAGGCGTCGGCCACTTCCGCGGGTATCTGCCAGTACTCGCGCTCCAGCACGCTCTGCCGCACGAGTTCCATGGGGAGGTTCACGCTCACCGCCGAGCCCCCGGCGGACTCGGGGGTGCGGTCCGGCGGCATGGGCGTGCGCAGATGCGGCAGGACGCTGCGCCATGCCGTGGGGAGCGCGGCGGTCATCGCGACACCACCGCGCCGGACCGCACCACGTCCACCAGGTCGGCGACGGTGCGGAAGCTGCGCCCCACGAAGAGGTCGTCGGGGAGGACGACGTCCAGTTCGTCCTCGATGCGCACCAGCATCCCGACGAAGCCGAGCGAGTTGACCCGCAGCAGGTCCCCGACGAGTGGCTCGTCCTCGGTGATGTCGGCGGGGCTGAGGGACAGCCGGGACTCGGCGATGACGACGCGCTTCACGGCGTCGGCGACCGCCGCCCGGTCGAGCTGTTCTTCCACAGTGGACATGAGGACCTCTCGGTTGTCTGGGGGCCGGAGCGCGGGACGTCCGGCGTTCGAAGTACGGGTGCGGACGGCCGGAGCGGGCGGTGTGCCGTGCCGCCGCGGTACCGGGTCCGCGTCAGCCGCGCAGTTCGCCGCCGGCTTCCACGACCCAGGTGGTGGAGACCAGCGAGCCGAGGGTGACCGGGCCGCGGACGTGCAGCCGGCCGGTGGCGATGGAGAGCTCGGCGCCCAGTCCGAGCTTGGGGCCGTCGTGCAGGCGCAGCGAGCCGTTGACGACGATCGTCGCGGCGTCCACCCGGCGGGTGAACTCCTCGGCGACCGCCCGGTCCCGGGCCACCACGCCCTCGGTGTGCGCGGAGCCGTGGCGCCGGATGTGGCCGGCGGCCTCGTCCGGGCCGTCCACGGCGAGCACGCCGATCACCGGGTCGAGGAACTCCCGCCCCGCGTCGTGCGGTCGCAGCGGCTCCGTCCGCCACGGGCCGTCCGGGTCCCCGGCACCGCCCGGGGCCGGCACCGACGGGTCGAGCCGTACGGTGAAGGGGGTGCCGCGCTTCTCGGCCAGGTGCCGGAGCGCCGCGAGGTACTCCCCCGCGACCGCGCGGTCCGCGAGGACGAACTCCACCGAGGTGCAGCCCGCCGGCTCGGGTACTTTGCTGTCCAGCGTGATCTCGGCCGCCAGTTCCAGGTCGGCGCTGCGGTGCACGTAGAGGTGGTTGACTCCGCCGCCGCTGGCGATCAGCGGAATGGAACCGGCGGAGCGGCAGTACTCGATGAGGGAGGGGCTGCCGCGGGGCACCAGGACGTCCACCGCGTCCGGCCGGGCCAGCAGGGCCTTCATCACCGCGCGGCCGGGGTCGCGCACCACGGTGACCATGTCACGGGGCAGCCCGGCCGCGGCCAGCGCGGCATGAACGGCCCCGGCGAGCGCCTCGTCGGTGTGGGCGCTCTCCTTGCCGCCGCGCAGCAGCACCGCGTTGCCCGTGACGACGGGCAGCAGCGCGCCGTCGACCGTGACCGTCGGCCGCGCCTCGTAGATCATGAAGACGACGCCGAGCGGTTTGGGGACCTTGCGCAGCACGCCCCAGTCCCCGGCCGGCAGGGGGTCGGCGCCACGGGCGACCGCGGGAAGTTCCCGCTCCACCTGTGCGCACAGCCGCACCATGCCGGCCAGGTGGCGGGGGGTCAGCCGGAGCCGGTTCACCAGAGTGGGCGGCAGGCCGGCTTCCTCGGCCGCGGTGACGTCCCGGCGGTTGGCCGCGGCGACCGCGGGCCAGGAGTCGTTCAGTTCCCGGGCCAGTTCCCGGCAGTAGCGCGGATAGGCGTCGTCTCCGATCGGCGGTGCCGCGTGCAGCGCGGCCCGGGCGGAGCGGAGGATCCGGTTCGTCGGGTCGTCGGTCACCACATGAACTGCCCACCGTCGACGATCAGTTTCTGCCCGTTGAGGTAGGAGCCGAGGGGGCCGACGATGTACTCCAGCGCGTTGGCCACGTCCTCGGTGGTGCCGATGCGGCGCTGCGGGATCTCGTCCAGCGTCTGCGCCATCCGCTCCGGATCGTCCAGGCGCCAGCGGGTGCGCAGTTCCTCGGTGTCGATCATGCCGGGGATCAGGCAGTTCACCCGGATCGTGGGGCCGAGCTCCAGCGCGAGGCACTTGGTCAGCTGCAGCAGACCCGCCTTGCTCGCGCAGTAGTTCGCGCCGTTCACCCGGGGCCGTATCCCGGTGGTCGCGCCGACGTTCACCACATGGCCGCCGCCCGCCTCCAGCATGGCGGGGGCGAGCGCCTGGGTGAGCCAGAACGGCCCGGACAGATTGGTGTCCAGGACGCGCCGCCAGTCCTCCCCGGTCAGTTCCAGGAACGGGCGGTCGATGTTGACGCCCGCGTTGTTCACCAGGACGGCGGGGGTGCCGTGTTCGGCCAGGACCCGGTCGGCCGCGGCCCGGACGGTCTCGGCGTCGGCCAGGTCGACGCGCATCGTGGTCAGCCGGCCGGGATGGTCGGCCTCGCATTTCTCAGCCGCCGTCCGGTCGGACCAGTAGAAGGCGACCACCCGGTGGCCGAGGGCGATCAGGCGCCGGCTCAGTTCCAGCCCGATGCCCCTGGTTCCGCCGGTGACCAGCGAGAGTGGCTCGGTCATCACTCCTCCTCTTCACAGTGGACGTGGGTGTGGTGCTCTCCGGCGTCCGGACCCGGCACGGGGGTGCCGAAGTCCGTCTCGTGCAGGAACGCCGTGAGGTGTTCCAGGACCGCCGGGAGGCGCGCGGGGGTGAGCACCTCGAAGTGGCCGCAGGGGATCTCGCGGACCCGCAGGTCCGAGGAGAGGGCGCGCCAGGTGGCGAGGTGCGCGGAGTTGTTCCCGCCGCCCGTCCCGCCGGTGCAGGTGATCAGCAGCGTCGGGCAGTCGTGCGCGCTCCGCACGCGGTGGGTGCCGACCGCCGCGATGTGCGCGTCGGTGGTCCGGGCCACCAGGGCGGCGTCGGGCCCGTGCGGTGCCACGCCGGCGGCTGCCGTCACCCGTTCGCGCAGGGAGCCGTACCGCTCCGCGTCGTGGGCGACCGGCTGTGCGGGGCTGTCGATCATCACGACCCGGGGACGGTGCCCCCGTTCCGCGAACACCGAGGCCAGCTCCCAGGCCAGGGTGCCGCCGAGCGACCAGCCGAGCAGCAGGTCGGGCGGCCCGCCGAGGCCGTCGACGAGCCGCAGATAGCGCCGGACCATGCCGGGCACCGACCGGTCGGGCCGCTCTCCCGCCATCAGTCCGGCCGCCCGCAGCCCGTACACCGCGCTGCGGCGGCTGAGTTGGAGGGCGATGCCGAGGTAGGGCCCGATGCCGCCGCCCGCCGGGTGCAGCAGGACGCTGCGGCGGGCGAGGCCGCGGCCGTTCGAGACGGTGGTCAGCAGGGACGCTTCGCGCGGGGGGACGGCCGGGGCGGCCGGGGTGGTGGTCACTGCTCCTCCTCCGCCGGCCCGGCGGAGCCCGCGCGCACCAGACCGGCCAGCTGCCGCACCGTGGGGGCCCGGAAGAAGTCGAGCACCGGGACGCGCACCCCGTACTCCTCCTCGATCCGGGTGAGCGCGGTGAGCACGTTCAGGGAGTGCGCCCCGTAGTCGAGCAGGGAACCCCCGGTGGGCAGGTCACGGCGGTCCAGCAGGCCGGACCACAGGTCGAGGAGCCATGCCTCCAGCACGTCCTCCGGGACGGCGAGCCGCTCGTCGCCGCCCTGTTCCCGTTCGTCCCGGATCAGCCGGTCGGCCAGGGCGAGCAGCGCCGGGCGGTCGAACTTGCCGTTCCCGGTGATGGGTACGGCGTCGACCGGCAGCACCCGCCGCGGCAGCATATGTCCGGGCAGCCGTGCCGTGAGAAGCCGTGCGACCTCGTCGGCCAGGCCGCCCCGGGCCCCTCCGCCGGAGGACCGGTCCGCCGGGCCGTCCGGCCGGTCGGCGGACTGCAGGAAGAGCAGAAGGTGCCGGTCGGCACCCTCGCCCCGGACGGCCGCCACCGCCTGGCGCACCCCCGGGTGTGCCAGCGCCGCGCTCTCCACCTCGCCGAGCTCCACCCGGAAGCCGCGGATCTTGACCTGGTGGTCGTCCCGGCCGAGGAACACCAGCAGCGACTCGTGGTTCCACATCACCTGGTCGCCGGTGCGGTAGCGGCGGGCGCCGGGCGGTCCGCCGGGGTCCTCGACGAAGCGCTCGGCGCTCTGCCCGGGGTCGTTGACGTAGCCGGCGGCCGGGCAGGCCCCGCCCGCGAACAGCTCCCCCGCCACGCCGATCGGCGCCAGATGGCCCGTGGAGTCGACGACCTGCGCCGTCACGTTGCGGATGGGGAGTCCGATGGGCACGTGCGAGGGCCAGTCCGGCCGGGACGCCGACAGCCGGTGGGTGGTGACGGCGTGGGTCTCCGTCGGCCCGTAGAGATTGACCAGCTCCATCCACGGCCGCGCGGTGAAGAAGTCCTCGATCTCCCGGTCGACGACCAGTTGCTCACCGGAGACGCAGACGTGGGTCACCTGCTCGAACGCGGCGTCCGCGGCCGTCGCGGCCTGTACGAACGGACGCAGGGCCGCCACCGGCAGATAGACGTGGGTGGCCCCGCTCTCCGTGACCCGCCGCACCACCGCGGGCAGATCCCGGCGGTCGGCGGGTTCCCGGGAGATCACGGTGCCGCCGGCCAGGAGGGTCGGGAGGATCTCCTGGAACGACACGTCGAAGCCGAGCGGCGCGTACTGCAGGAAGCGGGTGGACTCCCCCATGGCGAGCGCGCCGATCTGCCAGGAGGCCAGATTGAGCAGGGGGCCGTTGCCCATCACCACGCCCTTGGGGCGGCCGGTGGAGCCCGAGGTGAACATCACGTAGCCACTCCCGGGGGCGACGGGGGCGCCAGGGGTGCCGGCCGTGGCGCCGGGACCGGCCGCCGCGGCGGGCGCGGCGGGCGCGGCGGGCGCGGCGGGCGCGGCGGGCGCGAGGACGGTGCACCCGGGGACCTCGCCCTCGCCGACCGCCAGCCGGCAGCCGGCCTTCTCCACCATGTAGGCCAGGCGTTCGGCGGGGAGCGTCAGGTCGAGCGGCAGAAACGCCGCGCCCGCCCGGAGTACCGCGAGGATCGCCGTCACGGTGTCGGTCAGGGTGCCGGTCGTCAGACCGACCACGTGCCCCGGAAGGACGCCGCGGCCGCGCAGACGGGCGGTCAGCAGGTCTGCGGCGCGGTCGAGTTCGCGGTAGGAGAGGCGTCGCCCCGGCTCGGTCACGGCGGTGTTCTCCGGGACCCGCCGGGCGGTGGCGCGGAACCAGCCGTCCAGGTCCGCGGCGGCCGGTTCGCAGCCCCGGCCGTCGTCCCGGCAGGGCTGCGCGGCGTCCGAGAACAGGTCCGCCAGGGGGCGCGTGGTGTCCTCCGTGGCGCGGTCGAGCGCTTCCCGCAGGGAGTCCAGGATCCCGTCCGCGACCGGCCCGGGCACCAGCTCGGTGTCGTACTCCAGTTCCAGCAGCCATCCGGCGGCGGTGGGCGTCACCCCGAGCCACAGGTCGAACTTGGCGGTGCCGTTGCCGTGCTCCCGCAGGGCCCGGACCGCACCCGGCCCGGCCGTCTCGGTGGAGTCCTGCATGGCCAGCATCACCGAGAACAGCGGATTGCGGGTGGTGCCGCGGTCGGGGTCGGCGTGCTGCACGACCTGGCTGAACGGCACGGCCGCGCGCTGCCTCAGTTCCCGGACCCGCGGTTCCACCACCTCCGCGGTCCACCGGGCGAAGCCGGCGTCCCAGTCGACGTCCAGCACCAGCGGAAGCGTGTTGACGAAGAATCCGCACAGGCTGTACGAGCCGATGGTCCGGCGGGACAGCAGCGGACTGCCGAAGGTGACCGCGGATTGACCGGTGTGGCGGGCGAGCACCGCCCCGTACACGGCGGAGAAGAAGACGAACGGTGTGGTGGCGAGGCGTTCGCACGCCCTGTCCACGGCGGCCGACGTGGCCGCATCCAGCGGCAGGCTCCGCCGGCGGCCGGCGAAGGCCGTCTCCACCGGGCGGTTGGGGCGCGGGTACACCACGGTGGCCGGAGCGGCCCGCAGCGCCGCGCCCATGTCGGCGGCCGCGGCGGCCGCCGCCGGGTCCGCCGCCGCCTCGCACTGGGCGGACAGCTCGCGGCGCAGGGCCCGCTCCCGGGCCGGGCGGAGCCGTGCCACGTCGAGTTCGCCGCACAGCGCCGCGTTGAGATCCTTGACCAGGGGCTGGAGCGAGAATCCGTCGAACACCGTGTGGTGCACGACCAGGGCCAGCACGCGCCGGTCGCCCGCGGCGGAGCGCAGGTGCACCGCCCGGAACAGCGGGGGGTCGGTGAGCTGGAACTCCGTGGCGGCCAGTTCCCGGACCACCTCGTCCCTGCGCCGGCCGAAGTCCCCCTCGACCACCGCCTCGGCCAGCGGGAGGTCCTCGGGGGACGGCGGCACGTGCAGGACGGCGTGGGGCTGCGGGGCGGGCCGCAGCCCCATCCGCAGGGCCGGCTGTACGGCGACGACGTCGGACAGCGCGGCGCGCAGCGTGGAGTCGGCGAGGGCCGGGTCCAGTTCGATCTCGACCGGCACGTTGTACAGGTGCCGTGCGGTCACCGACCGCTGCACCAGCAGCAGGCCGATCTGTGCCTCCGTCAGCGGAGCGCTCCAGGCCGTTCCCCCGGCGGGCTCCGTCCTCGCGGTCACCGGGCACCGCCCGAGGCGGCGAGTCCGCGCAGCCACTCCCGGAAGCCGCCCACGGTGCGCAGCCCGGCCAGCTCACCCGCGTCGATCTCCTGGTCGGCGTCGGGCACGACCTCCACCACGATCCGCACGATCGACAACGAGTCCAGTCCGATCCGGCTCAGTTCCGAATCCGGGGTGTACGGCACGCGAATGAACTTGGCGAGGGCGGAGTCAACGGCATCACCGATATCTTGCACAGCCTGGTCCATCGAATGCACTCCCTGCTCGATTCGTCTTCGGGACTGCTCGAATATAGGCGCGCCGATGCCGGAACGGTCAATAAATGCGCAGGTGAAGACGATAGGCGGAGCGTATAAGGCTATAACGGAACGCATGTGGCAGGACCCATGGGAAACGCCTATCGGCCGATAGCCGGGGACTTGCCCGGGATCTTTCCGGCCCGCATCATCTCCGGG
The DNA here is from genome assembly GCF_000220705.2 of Streptomyces xinghaiensis S187. GTDB lineage: Bacteria > Actinomycetota > Actinomycetes > Streptomycetales > Streptomycetaceae > Streptomyces > Streptomyces xinghaiensis. Next base: position 1,193,362 of record NZ_CP023202.1, read on the forward strand.
CATGGCACCATGCCGACATCGGGTGAGGAGAAATGAATCCAGCTCCGGTTGAAATTCCCAGTTCCCCGACGCAGGAGTCGATGTGGTGGATGCAGCACCGCGCTCCCCGGAGGGATGCCTACAACCTGACCTGGCGCATGCGGGTGGCCGGGATCGACGCCGGTACGCTGCGACGCGCCTGGCACCTGGTGACCGAGCGCCACGAAGCGCTGCGGACGTCGTTCTCCCGCCGCGACGACACGGTCGTCCAGGAGGTCCGTCCCGCGGTGGAGAGCGAACTGGCCGAGGTGTGCTGGGACACCGTCCCGCCGCTCCCGGCCGGCGGCCGGACCCGCGGCGCCGGCCCGGCGGATGCCGGCGCGCTGCTGGACTCGCTGGCCGGGCAGTGGCATGCGCGCCCGTTCGAGCTGGACGCCGCACCCCTGGCCCGTGCCGCCCTGGTCCGTGCCGCGGACCGGCAGGAGCTGTGGGTCACCGCGCACCACACGGTCCTCGACGGCTGGGCGCTGCACCTGGTCGTCGAGGATCTGGAGCGGGCCTACCTGGCCGTACGGGACCGGGGACCGGACGTGGCCGCCGACGAGGTCTTCGACGGGCCCCCGGTGACGCACCGCGCGTTCGCCGAGCGTGCCCGCGGGCCGCTCCGGAGCGCGGAGCGCGCCTTCTGGCCGCTCCGGCTGGCCGGCACGCGGGCGGCCGCGCTCGCTCCGGACCCGGCCGGCGGGGCGGACGCGGGCGGGCCCGGCTCCGGCGAGGTGCTCCGGCACCGCCAGCCGCCCGCGGTGACCACCGCGGTGGCCGCCTGCGCCCGGAGGGCGGGCTGTACGGCGTTCGCCGTACAGCTGGCGGCGCTGCGTGCGGTGCTGGCGCTCGGAGGAGCACGCGGCCGGACCGCGCTGGGCGTGATGGTGGCCAACCGGTCCACGCCCGAGGACCTGCGGAGGGTGGGCTACTGCGGCAACGTGCTGCTGTCAGCCGATGAGGTCTCGCCGGCGGAGAGCTTCGACGCCGTGGTCGCACGGGCCCGTGACGGCCTGTGGGAGAGCCTGCCGTACCAGCACATCGGCTTCGCCGACGCGGTGGCGGACCTGTCCCCCGGGGACCGGACCGCGCTGGGGTCCGGGCCCGAGATCGTGATCACGCACCACGGCTCGATCGGCTCGGGGCTGAGCCTCGGCGGCCGGCCCGCGCGGCTGCTGCCCAGCCCCAGCACCAGCGCCCGGTGCCAGGTGCTGATCAGCCTGTTCGAGGATGACGCGGGCACGGTGGTCGAGGTCGAGTACGACACCCGGCGACTCTCCCGGAGCACGGTCCGGGCCCTGCTGGACGACCTGGACCGGGTGCTGGCGGCATCGGCCGAGGCCGGCGGAACCCTCGACCGGCTGTCCGTGACCTCACGCGCCGCCGCCCGGGACACGGCTCCGGCCGCGGAGGCGCGGAGCACCGGGGCGGGAGCGGCGGCGGACGACGGGATGCTCGGCGTCTGGCGCGAGATCCTGGGCGTGGAGGTGGGCGCGGAGGACGACTTCTTCCAGCTCGGCGGCCGTTCCCTGCAGGTGCTCTCGCTCATCGCCACGGTGGAGGACCGCACCGGCAGCCGGATCGACGTGGCCGACTGGCTGGACCGGCCGACCCCGGCGCGGCTGGCACGGCTGGTCGCCGAACAGGCCCCGGGGCACGCGCCCGGCGGCGAGGCGCCGCCCACGGCCCCGGTCGCCGCGGATCCGGAGGCCGTCCCGCCGGACGCGGAACCCGGCGGCGGGCCGCGGTGGCTCAGCACCGGCAGCCCCGGCGGGCCGCACCTCCACCTCGTGCACGGCGCCGGCGTGGGGCGGCTGCCCTACCGCTCGCTGGTCGCGGCCCTGCCACCGCACTGGCGGGTCTCGGTCAGCGAGGACGACGGCTCCTGCGGGGCCGACCTGGCCGCGATGGCCGACCGGTACGCCCGCACCCTGCAGGCCGGGACCGGGCTGCCGGATGTGCTGGGCGGCTGGTCGATGGGCGGTCTCCTGGCACACGCCGTGGCGGTCCGGCTGCGGCAGGCAGGGCACCGCCCGCCGCCGCTGCTGTTGCTGGACGCTCCGCCCCCGGACCACGGGCACGACTACGCCGTCACGGACTTCGGTTCCTTCGCCGAGGCGGTGCTGCGCGGCGCGGGCGCCCACGCGCTCTGCCCGGACGTGCTGCGCACCGCCACGCCGGAGCGGGCCGGTACCGAGATGCTCACCGCGCTGCTGCGCGCGGCCGGACACGACGCGCGGCCGGACAGCCTGGCCGCGCGCTGGGAACTGCACCGGCGGCACCACGCGGCCATGGCCGGGTACCGGGATGCCGAGCCGGTCGACTCCCCGGCACTGGCCGTGGCCGCCGATCTGCCGGACGTTCTGGTGCGACGGTGGGACACGTGGTGCACGGGCGGGCTGTCGGCGGAGCGGCTGGACACCGACCACTACGGGATGCTGCGGGACCCCCACGCCCGTCGTCTGGCCGCGCTCGCGGCCGGCCTGTTGCCGGCCGTGGCCGGCGCGGCGGGGTCAGCCGGCCGGTCCGGCTGACCCGGGCGGCCCGTGCGCACCGGACGGCCCGGGTCCGGCCCGGCGGGCCGTGTGCCGCCGGACCTTGGCCCGGTTGCCGCACACCTGCATGGAGCACCAGCGCCGGCTGTGGTTGCGGGAGGTGTCCCAGAAGACCTCGCCGCACCGCCGTTCCGCACACCGCTTCAGCCGCCGTATCCGTCCGGTCAGCACCAACTCGGCCCAGGCGACGGCCAGGTGCGCGACGGCCGCGGACCCGCCGGTCAGGTCGGGCGACGGGACGAGGACGGCGGGCGGGCGGCCGTCCCGCGGGGGCGCGGTCGCCGCGGTCAGGGTCACCGTGACCGGCAGCCGGGCCAGCACGGCGTCGGCGAGTGCCAGCCGGTGCGGCGAGGCGGGGGCTCCGCCGTCGTCCAGGGCCTCGCGCATGCCGGTGCGCAGATCCAGGCAGGCCCGGTGACCGGCTTCCGTGAGGCCGGGCGGCCGCTCGACGAGCCCCGCGGCGGCCAGCCAGCGAGCGAGCCCGGCAGGCGTGGCCAGTTCGTCCCGTCCGCTCTCCATGTCGACGGTGTTGGTGAAGCCCATGATCAGCTCTACCGCCGCAGATGGTCCGGGCATCAGCCCTCCTCATTCCGGCCGACCGGCCGATCATAACCGGCCATTCCGCTGGACCGGTCAGCTGTCTTCCTCCCGAGCCCAGAGTAACGCGGCACAATGCTAACCACCGAAACAGATTAGGGAGTTAAGGATGGAGAAGACCTCCGCCGACCAGGCCCCCGGGCCGCGGCCAACGGCGCGGACGGCGCCTGCCCCGGGCCACCCGCTGGACGCCGTGAGCGACCGGAACACCGCCGTGCTGGTGCTGTTCACCTCCCTCACCAACCTCGCGGACGGTGTCACCAAGGTGGCGCTGCCCCTGCTGGCCACCCAGCTCACCGCGTCACCGGCACTGGTATCGGCCGTGGGACTCACCCTCACGCTCCCCTGGCTGCTGACCGCGCTCCACGTCGGCGTGCTGGTCGACCGCTACGACCGCCGCCTGCTGCTGTGGATCGCCAACTCCGTCCGGCTGGCGGCCATCACGGCACTCCTCGCGACCACCGTCACCGGGACGACCACCCTCTCCGCCCTCTACCTGGGCGGTATCGCCCTCGGCGTCGCCGAGGTCGTCGCCCTCACCTCGGCCACCGCTCTCGTGCCCACGGCGGTCGCCCCCGGCAAGCTGGAGCGGGCCAACGCCTGGGTGGCCGGTGCCGAAACGGTGTGCAACGAGTTCTGCGGCCCCTTCGTCGGCGGGCTCCTGCTGGCCGCGGGCGCGAGCATCGCCCTGGGCACCACCGGCGTGGCGTACGTGATCGGCATGGTGGTGCTGGCCCTGCTGGCCGGCCGGTTCGCACCGCGCGCCGAAGGGGACCGGCCCACCGGCTCGGTGAACCAGCGGATCGCCGAGGGCCTGAGCTTCCTGTGGAACCAGCGGCTGCTGCGCATGATGGCGCTCGCCCTCACCGTGCTGTGCGCCTGCTGGGGCGCCTGGCTCGCCCTGATGCCGCTGGTGGCGACCTCCCTGATGGGGCTGAGCGCCCAGGAGTACGGCATGCTGCTCAGCGCCCTCGGAGCCGGCGGCCTGGTCGGCGCGCTCACCGTGAGCCGGGTCAACCGGCTCCTCGGCCGGCGCTGGGCCATGTTCGCCGATCTGGTGGGCACCGCCGCCATGATGGCCGCGCCGGTGCTCACCACCAACCTGTGGCTGGTGGCGGCGGGCGCCTTCGCCGGCGGCATGGGCGGCGTGCTGTGGACGGTGAACTCCCGGACCATCAGCCAGCGCATGGTGGCGACCGGGCTGATGGGCCGCTACAACGCCGCGGCCCGCCTGTTCAGCTGGGGCGCGATGCCCCTGGGCGCCGGGCTGGTGGGTGTGCTCGCCGAGTGGTTCGGGCTGCGCGCGGCGTTCACCGTCTTCGCGGTGGCCGCCCTCCTGGTGATCGTCCCCTTCCTGCGCACCGTGACCCCGCGGGTGCTGGACGAGGCGACGGCACACCCGGTGCCGGGCTGAACCACACCGGCCGGCGCCGCGCGGGGAGGGCGGGAACACCTGGAGGTGTCCCCGCCCTTTCCCTTTTCTCTTTCCCTTCCCCTTTTACCCTCCGTTTCCTTCCCGCCCCCGAATTGCTCCGCGCTATCGGCCCATTCGGAACCGCTATCAAGCGGTCCGCGCAAAACCGGCCGGTCAGGCACCGTGCCCCATAGCATGAGGGAATCCGCGGACACGGTGCCCCACGAGACGGAGGAACTCGCATGTCCCTGATGGCCCCCACACTGCTGGAGACCGAACGCTTCCGCGCCCATGGGCCACGCCATATCGACGAAATCGCCGACCGATACGGGATGTCCGACGACATCCGAGAAGCGGTAAAGATCGTCTCGCAGGTGCTCCCTTTCCGGGTCAACGACTACGTGCTCGAACAGCTCGTCGACTGGGACAACATTCCGTCCGACCCCATATTCCGGCTGGTCTTCCCACAACGCGGAATGCTCCGGGCCGACGATGAGAAACAACTGGCCCGCCTCCTCCGCGACGGGGCGCCCCGGGCCGCGCTCCGGGCCGAGACAAGCCGCATCCGCGCCGGCCTCAACCCCCATCCGTCGGGCCAGAAGCAGCTCAACGTGCCCAGCCTGGCCGGCGAGGAGATCCCCGGGCTGCAGCACAAGTACCGGGAGACCGTGCTGTACTTCCCCGGACAGGGCCAGACCTGCCACGCCTACTGCACCTACTGCTTCCGCTGGGCGCAGTTCGTCGGCGACGCGGACCTCCGCTTCGCGGCCCCCGGCCCCGAGCGGCTCATCGGCTATCTGCACGAGCACCCCGAGGTGCACGACGTGCTGGTCACCGGCGGCGACCCGATGGTGATGTCCACCGAGCGGCTTCGCGGGCACCTGGAGCCGCTGCTCAACGTCGAGTCGGTGCGCACCATCCGGATCGGCACCAAGTCGGTGGCCTACTGGCCCCAGCGGTTCACCGGGGACCGCGACGCCGACGACGTCCTGCGGCTGTTCGAACAGGTCGTGGCATCGGGCCGCACCCTCGCGGTCATGGCGCACTTCACGCACCCCCGGGAGCTGCGGACCGACCTCGCCCGCCGTGCCCTGGAACGCATCCGCGCCACCGGCGCGGTGGTCTACTGCCAGGCGCCCCTGGTCGGCCACGTCAACGACGACGCCCGGACCTGGGCCGAGTTGTGGCGTGCGGAGCTGGCCGCGGGGACTGTGCCGTACTACATGTTCGTGGAGCGGGACACCGGCCCGTACGACTACTTCAAGGTGCCGCTGGCGAAGGCGTCGGAGATCTTCCGCGCGGCCTACCGCGAGCTGCCCGGGCTGGCCCGCACGGTGCGCGGCCCGGTCATGTCCGCCACCCCGGGGAAGGTCGTCGTCGACGGGGTCGAGGAGACCGCGCACGGCCGCTTCTTCCATCTGCGCATGCTGCAGGCCAGGGACCCCTCACTGGTCGGCCGGCCGTTCCGGGCCCGCTACTCCGTCTCCGCCTCCTGGATCGACGACCTCGAACTCGCCCCGGACACCCCGGCGGACATCGCGGCGGCGGTCCGCGGCGCCCCCCGTCCCGACCTGACCCGGCCGGGCGTGGCCGGATCCCGGCACCGGTGAGGAGCCCGCCATGGCCGACTGGAACCTCTCACCGAACCTGGCCCTCAATCAGGAGGTGGCCGGGCGCCGCGCCGCCGGCGAGGACATCGTGCACCTGGGATTCGGCGAGGCCCGGCTGCCCGCCTTCGGCCCGCTGGCCGAGCGGCTGACCGCCGGTGCGCGGCGCAATGCCTACGGTCCCGTCGCGGGTGGCGCGGACGTACGCGAGGCCGTCGCCGGCTACTTCACCCGGCGCCGTCTGCCCACCCATCCGGACCAGGTGGTCACGGCGCCGGGCAGCAAGCCGCTGCTGATGGCGGTGAACCACGCCGTGCCCGGTGACGTCCTGCTGCCGCGGCCCTGCTGGAACACCTACGCCCCACAGGCCGTGCTGGCCGGGAAGCGCGCGTTCGGCGTGCCGATCCCCGCCGAGTGCGGCGGCGTGCCCGACCCCGCGGCACTGCGTGAGACGCTGCTGGCCACCCGCCGGCAGGGGCACGACCCGCGCACCGTGGTGATCACCCTGCCCGACAACCCGACCGGCACCCTCGCTCCGCCCCGGCTCGTGCGGGAGATCTGCGCGCTCGCGGAGGAGGAGGACCTGCTCATCGTCTCCGACGAGATATACCGCGACATCGTGCACGATCCCGGCACACCGGTGCTCAGCCCGGCCGAGGTCGCACCCCACCGCACCGTGGTCACCAACGGTCTGTCCAAGACACTCGCCCTCGGCGGCTGGCGGATCGGGGTGGCACGCTTCCCGGAGGGCCCGTGGGGCGACCGGATCCGCACCGCCGTCCTCTCCGTCGCCAGCGAGGTCTGGTCCACGCTGGCCGGGCCGATGCAGGAGGTCGCGGCCTACGCGTTCGCCGAACCGCCCGCCGTCCGGGCCCGGTTGGCCGCCTGCCGCCGGCTGCACGGGGCGGTGGCACGCGACGTGCACCGGATCGTGGTCGCCGCGGGGGCCTCCTGCCGCCCTCCCACGGGCGGGTTCTACGTCTACCCGGACTTCGGGCCGTGCCGGGACCGCCTGGCGGCCGCCGGGGTACGGGACTCCCCCTCGCTGCAACGGCACCTGCTCGACGCCTTCGGCGTCATGGTGCTGGCCGGGCACCATCTCGGGGACGACGAACGGGCGCTGCGCTTCAAGGCCGCGACGAGCATGCTCTACGGGGACACCGCCGAGCAGCAGGAGGAGGCGCTGGCCGCGGCCGATCCCCTGCGCGTCCCGCATGTGAGCGCCGTGCTCGAACGGCTGGAGGAGACGTTCGCGAAGCTGACCGCCCGGTGAGGCCGGTCCGGATGTCACCGGACGAGGAGGACGGCCCGCGCCGGCGCCCCGGGCCCGGGCGGCGCCGCGGACCGGCGGGCGGCCTGCGCTTCCATCCCTTCCGCGGCACCCGCGTCCGCACCGGGCCGCGCCACGGCGGCGCGGTCCGGCCCGACGGGGCCGACGCCTTCTACGTCCTCGAACAACGCCGCGACGGCGTCCTCCTCCAGCGCGGGGTCATCGGCGCGCTGGACCTGGCCGGGCCGTGGCACGGCGTCCTGCCGCACGAGGACGTGCTCCCGGCCGGGGTGGACCTGCACCACCGGATCACCCGGCTGACGGGCGGCTGCGCCGAACCGGTACTGCTCAGCCACCGTGGCGGGCCCGAGGCAGCCGCGGCACTGGCCAGCACCGCCGCCGGGCCCGCGGACTGGGAGGCGATCGGCGAGGACGGGACCGTCCACCGTTACTGGGCCTGCACGGACCCGGAACACCGGGCGGCGATCCGGGCCGGCACCGCCGGGCGCACCGCCCTCCTCGCCGACGGGCACCACCGCTTCGCCGCCGCGCAGCGGTACCGCGGGGCCTTCGGCGGACAGCCGGGCCCCTGGGACCGGGTCCTCGCCCTGCTCGTGGACTCCGTCCGCCACCCGCTGCGGCTGACCGCGATCGACCGGCTGGTCCCCGGGCTCGACCCCGTACGGGCCGCGGCCGAGGCGGCACGGGTGGCGCAGGTCGCGGAGCTGCCCGCGCCGCCCCGCCGCCCGGTGCCGGGTGAACTGGTCCTGGCCGGCGCCGGCCGCTGCTGGTCCATCACGGCGCCGCGCTCCGACGCGGTCCGGTCGGCGCTGGCCGGGCGGCCCGCCGCCTGGCGATCGATCGACGTCGCTGTGGCGCACCATCTTTTCCTCACCCGCGTCTGGCGCACGCCGGTCACCGGCGACCGGGTGCGCCACCTCCACGCCGGGGACGGGGCCGCCCCTCCCCCGCCGGGCGGCGGCAGCCTCCTCCTGGTGCCGCCGCCGGCCGAGGAGTCGGTGTGGCGCCTGGCCGAGGCCGGTGTCCGCATGCCGGCCAAGTCCACTTCGTTCGGCCCCAAACCGCTGCCCCGGCAGGTCGTCTACCGCTTCGCCGCACAGCGCGCACGGCCCGCACAGCCCGCACGGCCGCGCGCGCCCGGAGTGCGCGCCGGGGCCTGAGGAGCCGACGGGCCCGGAGGAGCCGGCATCCGCCGGCCGGTCAGCCGGGGATCCGCGGGGTCCGGCACCAACTCGGCCGCCTCTGTCCGTGCTCACGCGTCGGTGCCGGACCCGCTCGGCCACCGGGCCCGGTCGCCGCCCCCTATCCTGAACCGTGTGCTGCCGAAGGTGGATGTCGAGGGTGAGGCGCTGAGCGGGCGTGTCCCGGCCCCCGCGACCGGGTCCCGCGAAACAGCGGTGCCGCGGCTCCCCGCCGGCCGGAGCTGAGCCGGTATGACGATCACGGGGGGCGGTGGCCCGCGGCCACGCGGCACGGGGTGGCGGGAGGGAGCGGTCACGGCGACGGCGTTCACGCTCTGCCTGCTCGGCGGTGTGGTGCGGGTCGACAACACGCTGTCAGCGCCGCCCGCCGCCGCCTATGTCGTCGCCGTGGTGTCCTGTGCCGTGCTGCCGCTGCGGCACCGGGCGCCCGTGGCCGTCCTGGCGGCCACGACCGCGGCCGGCGTGCTGGTGCCGCCGCTGGGGCTCCTGCTCACCCCGCTCATCGTGGCCCCCGCCGTGATCACCGCCTACTCCTACGCGCTCGCCGCACGCACCGAACGGCGCGCGGCGAGCGCCGTGTCGCTCACTTCCGCGGTGCTGGCCGCCTCCGTCCCGCTGTTCGGGGACTTCTCGTGGAAGGACGCGAGCAGGATGGTGGTGATGGCGGTGGTCCCGCTGCTGGCCGGTGTACTCGGCCGCTCGGTGCGGAACCGGCGGGCCTACCTGGCGACCGTGGAGGAGCGGGCCCGGCGGGCCGAGGAGGACCGGGACCAGGAGGCGCGCCGGAGAGTGGCCGGGGAACGGGTGCGCATCGCCCGGGAACTGCACGACCTGGTGGCCCACCAGATCACCCTGGCCAACGCGCAGGCCACGGTCGCGGCCCATCTCTTCGACACCCGCCCGGAGCAGACCCGCAAGAGCCTGGGGGAACTCGTCGAGACCACCGGTCACGCGCTCGACGAACTGCGGGCCACCGTCGGCCTGTTGCGTCAGTCCGGGGACGCGCCCGGCGACGCCTCCGGACCCGCCGAACCGGCCCCCGGGCTGTCCCGGCTTCCGGCACTCCTCGAATCCTTCCGCCGCGCGGGTCTGGAGGTGTCGGTGCACCGGGAGGGCACGGCCAGACCGCTGCCGCCGGGGGTGGACCTCACCGCCTACCGCATCGTCCAGGAGGCCCTGACCAACGTGACCAAGCACGCCGGTACCGGTAGCGCCCGGGTGCGCCTCGTCTGGAACCGCGATCGCGTGACCATCACCGTCGCCGACGACGGAGGGGGCGCCCGTGCGGCGCCGGACCCGTCCGCGGGACCGGTTGGCTCCCCGGGGCCGCGTGCCTCCGCGGTGCCGGGCCGTCCGCCCGGTTACGGCCTGATCGGGATGCGGGAACGGGCCACCGCCGTCGGGGGGCACCTCTCCGCGGGCAGGCGCCCGGAGGGCGGCTTCCTCGTATCGGCCCAACTGCCCCTCCCGCCCGTCAGGGACACGGCGTGGAGGACTGACGGGGCGTCAACCACCGAGGAGGAGCGGATGGCCGGCGGGACGGCAGACGACGCGCGGCCGGACGGCGCGCGGACGGGCGGCGGAGAGGCCAGGGACGCGCCATGACGCTCCGGGTGCTGCTCGCCGACGACCAGGCACTGCTGCGCGGTGCGTTCCGGTTGCTTCTCGACACCGCCGACGACATCACCGTGGTCGGCGAGGCCGGCGACGGCAGGGAGGCCGTGCGACTCACCCGGGAACTGCGTCCGGACGTCGTGATCATGGATATCCGGATGCCCGGGGTGGACGGCCTCACCGCCACCTCGGAGATCTGCGCGGACCCGGAGCTGGCCGGCACCCGCGTCCTGATCCTCACCACGTACGAGACCGACGAGTACGTCGCCCAGGCGCTGCGCGCGGGGGCCGGCGGTTTCATCGGCAAGGGCATCGGGGCCGAGGAGCTGGCGGACGCGGTGCGGACGATCGCCGGCGGCGACACCCTCCTGTCCCCCGCCGCGATGCGTTCCCTGGTCGCCCGCTTCCTGGCCACACCGGACACCGCCCCGTCGCTCCACTCCGAACGGCTCGCCGCGCTCACCCCGCGCGAACGCGAGATGGTGGCCCTGGTCGCGACCGGCCTGTCCAACCAGGAGATCGCCGAGCGGCTGTTCCTCAGCCCCTTCACCGTGCGCGCCCACGTGCAGCGCGCCATGACCAAGCTGGAGGCCCGCGACCGGGCCCAGCTCGTCGTCATCGCCTACCGGACGGGCCTGGTCCGCCCCGGCCCGAACGCCGGCACCAGTGGCGGCACCGGTGGCGGACCCGACTCGTCGCCGTAGGCCGGTCGGCCGGTACCGGAGCCGTCCGGCGGTGCCACGCAGCCGGCCGCGCGCGCCCATCTCCGCGGCCGGCCGCCGGGTGACGGGTGACGGGTGCTACTGACTGCGCGTCACCTCACGTCATCTCACGGCGCCTCACGGCACCGGGGCGAACTCCGGCAGTACAAGCGCCGAGTGGGCCGGCGGCGCCGGTGCGGCGGGCAGGGTCAGGAGCTCGCGCAGCATGGTGTTGCGCTGCTCCAGCGCCCGCGCCGTGGTGGGGAAGAGCCTGGCCGCGCCCTTGCCGGCCAGTGCCTGGTTCATGGCGGCGAACTCGCGGACGCCGCTTTCGTAGGCGGCGAACGCCTCCGTGTGGTCCCGGTGCGCGGCCAGGGCGTGGGCGAGCATGTAGGCACCGGCCAGCGCGAGGCTCGTGCCCTGCCCGGTGAGGAACGAGGGCGCGTACGCGGCGTCGCCGACCAGCACGACGCGACCGCTGGACCAGCGGGGCATACGGATCTGAGCGGCCGTGTCGACGAACAGGTCGTCCGCCTCGCGCAGGGCACCGGCCATGCCGGGGACCTTCCATCCCGCGCCCGCGAAGACCGTGGCGGCCAAGTCCCGCTGGGCGCCCGGGTCGCGGAGGGCTTCGGACGGCGGTTCCGGCTGGTGGAAGTTGAGGAAGGCGTGCAGCTCCTCGTCGTCGTCCCCGACGGCGTAGAGGGCCGCGGCCTGCCCCGGGGTGTTCCACATCACGAGTTCCCGTGAGAGCCCGAGGGTGTTCGGCATGGTGAAGACGGCGAAGCAGTAGCCGAGGTAGCGGTGGAATTGTTCTTCGGGACCGAACAGGGACTCCCGGGTCTGCGAGTGCATACCGTCGGCGCCGGCCACCAGGTCGAACGTGCGCCGCCGACCGCTGCGGAACGTGACGTCGACCCCTTGTGCGTGCTGGTCGAGGGTGTCGACGGAGTCGTCGAACAGGAATTCCACGTCGTCGCGCACCAGCGCGTGGAGGAGCGCGGCCAGATCCCCGCGGCGCACCTCCAGGTCCTGTCCCCCGGCACCGCCGGCGAGGGCGCGCGGGTCGACCGAGGCGACTTCACTGCCGTCGGCGTCGAGGAAGGTGAAGCGGCGCGAGTCGATGTGCGCGTCCCGTAGTCGCGGCAGGATCCCCATCCGCCGGACCACCTCCGTCGCCGTACCGCGGATGTCGATCGGGTAGCCGCCGTGGCGCGGCGCTCCCGCCTTCTCCACCACGGTCACCGCGCATCCGGCCCGGTGCAGCCAGTAGGCCAGCGCGGGTCCGGCGATACCGGCCCCGGAGATCAGAACCCTGCGCTTCGCGGACGTCCCAGCGTCCGCCGTCAGCCCCGTACGTGTCGTCATGCCCGGGCTCCCTTCCTGGTGATGCGGACAACGAGCAGTGACAGTGCGGCGATGAGGCCGGCGGTGACGAACCCCGTGACGAAGGCCGGTTCGGCCGGCAGGCCCGTCACCGGGTCGGTCCCGGCGGCGAGGATCGCGCCGCCGATCTGGACGCCCAGGGCGAAGCCGATCACGCGGGTCACCACGAGCAGGCCGGTGACGACGCCGGTGTGCCCGGCCTCAACGGCGGTGGCGGTGCCGGCGAGGAGCGCCGTCGTGGCGGCGCCCGCGGCGAACGCGGTCAGCGTCTTGGCGAGGACGAGCTGCCAGGCGGCACTGTGCAGCGATGCCAGGGCGAGCAGTGTGCCCGCCGTGACGACGGTGCCGGCGACGACCACGGCGCGCGGACCGAAGCGCCGCGCCGCGAGACCGCCGACCGAATCGCTGACGGCCCCGGCGATGGCGCCGGGCAGCAGGAACAGCCCGATCTCGGTGGTGCCGGCTCCGAAGCCGTACCCGTCGGCCGGTGCCGCGAACAGTTGCGGAAGCAGCAGGAGCACCATCCCGGCACTGGTGGTGATGACGAGGGTGAACACGCACGCACTCCACATGGCCGGCCTCGCCAGCACGCGCAGATCGACCATCGGCGCGGTCGCCCGGCGCTCGACGACGACCCACCCGGTCGCGAGACCCGCCACGACCACTCCGATACCGCCGAGCGCCAGCGGCGGCAGGCCGGCGCTCGTCACCGTCACGAGCCCGAGCATCAGCGCGAGCAGCGTGCCGCTCAGCAGCACCGCGCCGGCCCAGTCGATCCCGTCCTCGTCCGGCCGGACCGGCGGGTCGTGCGGCATCAGCCGCGCCACGGCCAGCGTCGATGCGAGGATCGCGATGGTCGGCAGCACGAACATCCCGTGCCAGGACAGGCTTTCCGCGATCGGCCCGGCGACCAGCGTGCCCACGATGCTGCCGCCCGAGAACAGCGCGAGGACCACCCCGATCGCCACCTGCGACTCTCTCACCGTGAGGTGCTTGCGCACCAGGATGAAGGAGAGGGGCAGCACGCCCACCATGACGCCCTGCAGCACCTGGCCGAGCAGCAGCACCGGCAGGTTCGGCGCCAGGCCGGCCAGCAGGCCGCCGGCCGAGACCACGGCCATCAGCCGGAGCAGCACCCGCCGTCCGCCGTAGCGGTCGCCGAGTTTGCCGGCGAGGGGCGTGACGACCGCGCCGGTGACGAGTAACGCGTTGCCGACCAGGGCCCCTTCGGCGGGACTGACCCCCAGCTCGCGTTGGAGCAGCGGAAGCGCGGGCTCGACCACGGACTGCAGGGTGCCGAGGGCGAGCGCCAGAACGCCGAGGGCGGCGATCGCCGGCCTCCCGACGCGGACCCGGGAGGGGGATGGGGACGGGGAAAGGGACAACGCCACTTGTCGATCACTCCAGACGCCGTTGGGCCAGGGGGAATGCGCGAGATCCGCGCGCTTCCCACACTCCCCTCCGGCGCCCCGCCGGGCGTCGTCCCCCGGCGCCGTCTTCCCCTGGTGCGCCCGGACCAGCCGGTCACGCGCCCTGGTGCGTGCGCACTACGGGCCGTGCCGCCGCAGGGCAGTCGAAAGGGAGCGGTGGGCCCAGGGGGCGGCCGACGCACCCGGCCGCTATCTGCCGGGGGCGACGAGCCCCGATTCGTACGCCGCCACTACGGCTTGTGCCCTGCTGTCCAGGTTGAGCTTGGTCATCGTGCGGTTGAGGTGGGTCTTGACGGTCGCCTCGCTGATGTAGAGGCGGTCGGCGATCTCCAGGTTGGACAGACCACCCGCGATCAGTCTCAGGACCTCCCGTTCGCGGGAGGTCAGTGCCTGCAGATCGGGCGGCTGTTCGCATGCGGTCCGGCGGGCGTACGCCTCGACCAGGCGGCGGGTGACGCTGGGCGCGAAGAGCGCGTCACCACCGGCGACCACGGTCACCGCGGCGAGCAGCCGTTCGGGGCCGGAGTCCTTGAGCAGAAAACCGGAGGCTCCGGCGCGCAGCGCCCCGTACACGTATTCGTCGAGGTCGAAGGTGGTCAGGATCAGGATCCGGGGCACGGGGTCGGCGGCCTGGGCGAGGATGCGTTCGGTGGCCTCGATGCCGTTCATGCCGGGCATGCGGATGTCCATCAGGATCACCTCGGGGGCGGCCTCGGCGGCGAGCGCCACGGCCTCCTCGCCGCTGCCGGCCTCGCCGACCACGTCGATGCCGGGTGCGGCGTGCAGCAGGCCCACCAGGCCGGCCCGTATGAGGTACTGGTCGTCCACGACGAGCACGGTTGTCATGTGGTCGTGCCGTCCCCCCGCCTCGCGGCCCGCGCGGAGGTCGGCAGGGTCAGCCGCACGGCGAAACCCCCTTGCTCCCGCGGGCCGATGCTGATCTGCCCACCGTAGAGCTTGGCCCGCTCGCGCATGCCCAGCAAGCCGTGCCCGCCGCCGCTGCGGACTCTGTCCGGAATCACCCCCTCTCCGTCGTCCGCCACCGAGACGGTCACCTGGTGCGGCTCGTAGGTGAGCCGTACCTCCGCACGCGCGCCCGGGGCGTGTTTCACCACATTGGTGAGCGCCTCCTGCACCACCCGGTAGGCGCACAGCTCCACACCCGGGGCGAGCGGGCGCGGAGTGCCCTCGACGGTCACGGCGACGGGCACCCCGCCGGCGCGGATGCGTTCGGCCATCTCTTCGAGGCGGGCCAGGCCCGGCATCGGGGCGGAGGGGGCGCCGTCGTCGGCGGCGCGCAGCACCATGAGCATGCGGCGCAGCTCGTCGAGAGCCTCCTTGCCGGTGGCGTCGATGGTGTCGAGTGCGGCACGGGCGGTCCGCCGGTCGGTGTCGAAGACGAACCGGGCGAGACCGGTCTGCACGGAGATCACGGACATGTGGTGGGCGACCACATCGTGCAGTTCGCGGGCGATCCGGCCGCGTTCCTCGGCCACTTCTCGACGGGCCCGGTCGGCCTGCTCCCGGCGCAGCTGCCGGGTCAGCTCGGCCGAGCGGCGGGCGACGACGCCGAACCGCCACAGCACCGCCGGATAGACCAGGGCCTGCCCGACGACGGACGGCCAGGAGTCGGTGTGGCTGACGGCGCCCGCGTAGATCCATACCCCGCCCAGCAGCGCCGCGCAGGGGAGGGAGACGCACACGGCTCGCAGGGAGGCGACGGTGTAGACGGCGAGCAGGGGGCCGAAGCTGCACACCACGGCCCAGTAGCCGGCGGTGATGTACACCAGCCAGGTCGCGTGCACGAGACCGCAGACCACGACCGGGGCCCGCCCGCGGAACACCAGCGGCAGATGGACGAGGACCACCAGGGCGTAGGCGGTCGCGTCGAGCGGCTTCTGCCCCTGGCGCGCGGCCTCCTGTCCCAGCAGCAGGGCCACACTGGTCAGCGCCGCCGCGATCAGCGCGTCGACGGCGAGGGAGCGGATCCGCATCGCAGCAGCGTAAGGCCGGTATCGGCGATGGGCGTCAAACCAGCGTGGTACAGCGCGGGTTGGAGATGCCGAACGGCTACCGCCCTGGTCCGCCCGGGAGTTCAACCGTGCGCGGGACGCGGCCCGCGCGCGGCGGATCGTACGTTCACATCACCGGCCGGCGGGGCTCGTGCCCCGGCACGGGGGGCCATGGGGTATCGCCCCGCCGGCCGGCGGCCCCTGGAATTCGCCGGGCCGGGCCGGGGCCGTTCCGCGCAAGCACGCAAGCAGGCAGACACATCAGCAGTCAGCAACCAAAGGGGAAAGTCATGCGTATCCCGCGTACCCGCACACGCCCTGCGGCACTGGGCGTCGCCCTTGCCGCGACGGCAACACTGTTCGCCGGCGGCACGGAACGGGGACGTGGTGGGCACGGTCGCGCGGGACATGGCGGGCTTCATGCTCACCCGGTCCGGCGACGAGTACCGCCCGCCCTGACCGAGCTGTTCGCCTTCGCCCGTGAGGCGGACGGGGACGAGAGCAGCACGAGCCGCTCTCCCGTGGTGGACGTGGCGAACGCATGGGAACTCCGGTCCATGCTGGAAGTCACGGCACCGGGCACGGAACTCGGATACGAGACCAGCGGGCGGACGCGAACCGCCTACCTGGTGCACCCGGAATCATGGGCGCGCGCGTCCGCCGAGTGGACCGACCCGCCGACCGTGCACCAGTGCGGACCGCAACAGCTCTGGTCCGCACTGGAACGCATCCGCAACCGGCTGAACGCGGAAGGCTCGTTGCCGTTGCTCGGTGCGCGTGTGCGCATCACGCCCGATGGGGTGTGCCACCTGTCCCGGGGGAGGTGGCAGGTATCCATGGGGGCGCGATAGCCGGCGGACATGACGTCACGTCACGCGCGAACTGGACGGATCGTGATTACGCAAAGACCTCGCTGACAGCAACGGGACTACTGGAAGCGTGCGGCGCGACGGCGCCTGGCAGGCGCGAAGGCATCGATCGTTCCGGCGCCCTCACCGGGTGTGCCGTTCCATCCCCGGATACGGGCGGTGAGACGGTCCATGCGGGGGTCTCCGGGCTTGACGTCGATGTGGAAGTGGGACTGTTTCACCGGCTTCAGGTCCCCGCCCCACACCACGACGCCTTCGCAATCGGTGAGGATGTCCGTGACGACGATCCGTTCGGCCTCGTTCATGCCGGTGTTCTTGACGTCGGCGCCGAGCGGGTAATGCAGGGGGCGGATCGCGAGGGCGGTGCCTGACAGATGGTTCGACTCGAACGGAGCACCGACATTTCGGTTGGTGGTGTGCCCCTGGATGTCACCGGATTTGAGCATGTCAATCTCATAGGCGAACCGGCGGGCCACGTACAGCAGTACCGTCGCCGCGTCGCCCTCGGCTAGGGAGACCTCGACGTCCGTGCCCTCCACCTGGTGCTTCCGGGCGTGGTCAAGGACGGGCCAGCCGTTCGCGGACCGGGGCGGTCTCCATGTGCGCTCGCTGGAAGCTGGGGCGGCCTGCACGGGTCCAGTAGCCGTCAGGGCGAATGTGGCCCCGGCTCCGAGGCCGAGGCCGAGAGCCCGTCTACGCGGCAAGCTTGTTGTCACGAGGAGCCTTTCTGGATTTGTGGCGGTTGTTGAAGAGCAGCGCGGAGCAAACGACGGAGCAGGCCAGCCCCGCGTACAGCAGGGGCGTGACCCAGAACCACACCTTTTCGGTGCTGTGGCCGCTGCTCCAGTGACAGGTGATGGACGGAGGGAAGCTGTGCACGCTCACCGACGTCAGGCTGTAGTTCCGTCCTGCATCCATGTACACGCCATTGCCGGTCCGGTCCCCGCACAGATTGAGCGGGTTCGTGAAGGCGAGCCCGTAGACGGTTCCGGCCCCGTAAGCGGCGATCGCTGCCGCGATCCCGAGCACTGCCCAGCGGGCCGGCCACGAGGGCTTCCTTCTGGTCACCCACCATGCGTACGGAAGTGTCCCGACGACGAGGAGAAGGAGCGTGATCGCAGGCGGACCGAGGAACGTGAACAGAGACACCATGCGCCCTGACGTTACTTCGAGCCGAGGAATCGTTGCTGGTTCGCCCGGTACTGCGCCTGCCGAAGCGTTTCCGTGGAGGCGTGCTGCACCAAGTTGCCGCCGAACGCGTTGCACCACTCGTCGAGTTGACCGCTGGGGAGAAGGTGCGGCATCAGAGTGCCCGTGCCGCCGAACGTCTGGATCAGGAGGGCGCGGCCGGCCACCAGGATCACTCCGTCCGTGCTGACAGGAGTGTCGGTCAGAATCTTCTCCGCCTGGGCGGCTGCCTCGCTGATGGTGCCGAAAGGACGCCTTCCCTTTTTGCCGGCCGGCGCATTTCCCGGGTTTCCGTGCCGGGCATTTCCTCCCGGCGCCTCCGAGTGGACATCAGGCATCCCGCCGGTATCCCGGACCGGGCACGTGCCCGGCTGGTGAGAGCGAGTCGGCACGAAGAGCGGCGCACGCTGTGGACACCCGGGAACGATGAATGGTTGCGTCCGCAACCGCATCGATCTCATCACTATCCAGTCGAAGACGTCCCGCAGATAGAGCAAATCTGCCAACACTGGCCAGAAGTTGGCCTTTTCGGTCAGTTGATCTCGTGAAATATTTGCCGAACCGGAAGGGCCAAAGGGCGGCACGGCACGCGCGTCCGCCTCCTGTCGCGCGCGGTCCGCGCGGTGAAGCCGGATGGAAAGGAACTCAGTGACAGACGAAATGGTGCTTCGCGCCCAGAGGTTCATCAACACCACCTACGGGAACGGCGCCACCCTCGGCATTTCCGAACTGGAGGAGAACGGCCGGACGGGTTGGCCCGTCATGTACGCGCTCACGCGCGCCCTGCAATACGAGATGGGCATCACCGCGCTGTCGAACAATTTCGGTCCGGGAACGCTCTCCGCACTGCAGGAGAAGTACGGCAAACTCGACGAGACGACGATCCCATCAGCGATCTTCTGCCGCATCATCCAGTCCGCCCTCTACTGCAAGGGCTACGACGGCGGTGACATCGACGGCACGTACAACTCCCGCGTCAGAGCCGCAGTGGCCGAGCTGAACCAGAACATGGGAGTCAGCAGCACCTATCCCGGCAGCTCCCTGTGGCCGAAGGTGGTCAAGGGCCTGTTCAACATGGACGCCTATGTCACCGTCAACAACGGCTCGGACGCCATCCGCTCCGTACAGCAGTGGCTGAACGGCCGGTACATACTCCGCAAGGATTACTACGCCATTCCCTGCGACGGCCACCACTCGCGGGATGTCGCCAAGTCGATGCTCCTGGCCGTTCAGTACGAACTGGGCATGGCCGACGGTGTGGCGAACGGAGTCTTCGGTCCCGGCACCCGGGCCGGTCTGAAGGACCACACATTATCCACCGGCTCCTCCGGGGTATGGGTGCGGCTTTTCAGCGCCGCCATGGTGCTCAACGCACGCCCGGTTTCCTTCTCGGGCTCTTTCACCTCCGCGCTGTCCGACAGTGTCAGGGCATTCCAGACCTTCATGAAGCTGCGGGCCACCGGTCAGGCAGACTTCCCGACGTGGGCGTCACTTCTGGTCTCCTACGGAGACCAGACCCGCGAGGGCGAAGCGTGCGACGGCGTCACGAAGATCACTCCTGCCCGCGCCCGGGCCCTGAAAGCTGCCGGCTACAAGTACGTCGGCCGCTATCTGTACAACCCCTCCACCACCTCCCTTCCGGAGAAGGAGATCCAGCCGGGCGAACTCGCCACCATCAAGGAATACGGGCTGCGGTGCTTCCCGATCTACCAGACGTGGGCGCGATCGGTCGACTACTACAGTGTCGCGCAGGGCTCCGCAGACTGCCTGAACGCCGCGTTCAAAGCGGAGGAGCACGGGTTCAAGCCGGGCTCACGCATCTATTTCGCTGTCGACTACGACGCGGTGGACCACGAGGTCACATCGCACATCCTGCCGTACTTCCGGAGCGTCAAGGAGGAGATGAACCGGCTCGGCAGCCCGTACAGAATCGGGGTGTACGGTCCGCGCAACGCGTGTTCCCGGATCTCCGAAGAGGGATACGCAGACGCCAGCTTCGTTTCGAACATGTCATCCGGATTCTCCGGGAACCTCGGCTACCCGATGCCCGCCAACTGGGCCTTCGACCAGATCGTTACCAAGGTGATCGGTTCGGGCGACGGCCGGATCGAGATAGACAACAACATCGCCTCGGGACGGGACACGGGCCAGGGCGACTTCCACCCACCTTCGCCCGAGAGGCTGGACATCGGATTCGACCTCGACCTGTGGGCGACGCTGCTGAACGAAGTCGACGCCTACATGGAGTCCATCGGCAAGCCCGGGGGAACAGGGCGCATCTACACCCGGGAGGAATGCCTCGAAACGATCATGAGTCATGACGCCGCCATCACCTCGGCGTCCCGCAGATACCGGATGCGCAAGGCTCTCATCCAGACGTCGGCCTTCTGGGAGTTCTGCCACTACAGCCTCAAGGACATGGTGGAGGACGCCGGCGTCGTGCTCTACCACACCGGTGTCATCCCGGACTGGGGCAAGGACTTGACCGGGGTCTCCCGGCTCGTCGACAGCAGTACCGGCATCGCCAAGATATCGGGACGCACGGGCATCCTGTCCCGCAACAACTCGATCCGCTCAGGGCTCCTCGAGGGCAGGATCCTCGACCCGACCTCGGACGGCGATCGCTGGGCCATGTGGCAGAAAATGAACCAGGACAACGTGTTCAACCTGAGTACCGTTCCCCACCTGCATGTGTGGGCGGCCGACGGCAAGGCCGGCGACCACGCCGAGACCCCGATCCGCCGGCCTGCCCTCGATTACGGCGAATCGGAGATCTTCGAAGTCCTCCGCCGGTACCAGGGCTTCGGCGACAAGGCCGTGGAACACGCACAACTGCGCATGCCGCTCTACGCCATCTTCGAGAAGTACAACCGCATCGTCCGTGAGTCCTGAGGAATCGTGACAACAGCATCCGATCCCTGGCAAGGGCACGACTTCGCCGTCCTGTTCACCGTCCTGATCGCCGGTATGGGGGCCCTGGCGGGACTCACCGTCTATCTGTTCTCGCGGTTCACACGGCAGGCTCGTCTGCGGTCCACGCCGTCCCGCACATGGCGGGACGTGTCCCTGGCGGCGGTCACCGCGGGAATCGCCCTCTATCTGTGGGGATGCCTCCACCTCCTGTTCCTCGAAGACCAGGAACAGGCCGAGGAGTGTGAGCACCGGCGTCCCGACGGCATACCGGCCCTGGTCGGTCTCAGAGGTGACTTCGTCCCGCTGCGGCTCGTCTGCGAGGCCTCGAACGGCCGCGACTACGCCGTCGTCATCCCCGACTACGTCAATCCGTCCATCGCCGTGCTGATGCTGCTGGCCCTGCTCAGCGCCACTGCCTCCGTCGTCCTTCAGCGCAAGCAGCGCACGACGACCGCGACAACTCGGAAGAAAGGCTGACCTGTTGAGTCCCACCGGCATCACCCGAAGAAGCGCTCTCATCGCTGCGGCCGGCGCCACCGCCGTAATCCCCGCCTCCACCGGCTTCCTCTCCTCCCCCGCCACGGCCGCACCGCGCCCCCTGAAGAACGACAGACTGAAGAGGGCACTGCGACGGGCCGAAGCCCGGCGCCGCCGTCTCATCACCGGCCGGCCGTCGGCCAACGGATGGGAGATGCAGAAGGCCACCGACGAGGGCGGGGACATCAGCACCCACCATGTTGCGGGCACCGGCCTCGGCGTTTCGGTCCGCAGAGGGGATGCCGGGAGAGTCCTCGTCCATGTGATCCGCCGGTTCCACTACGAGGTCGACGCACTCGGCCTGCCGGGCGAACCGAACCCCCTCGAAGGCTGGGTCACACCCTCGTCCGTCCGCGACGCCCGGCAGCCCGAGTCCAATCAGGCATCCGGCACCGCCGTCGTCATCCGGCCGGACTCGTACCCGCGGGGTGTACGAGGCGGTTTCACCGCGTGGCAGCGCCGGGTGATCGGTGACATCGTCGCCGACGCCGAGGGTGTCGTTCGCTGGGGCGGCGACGATCGCCGACCCTACGAAGCCCTCTTCTACCTCACCGTTCAGCCCGGTGACGCCCGGCTGCAACGGGTCGCGGCCAAGATCCGGACGTGGGACGAGACTCCCGGCGCGGGTGCCGGGGGCGTACCCGACGTGACCGAGCCCGCACGGCGCCGCCGTGCTGCTCAGCACGGCTGAGCAGGCCGTAACCCGGCGTTCCGCGCTGATCAGCGTGCCCTGGAAGACCACCGCGTGCAGCCACTTGGTGTTGCGGATGTCGGCGAGGGGGTCGGCGTCGAGGACGGCGAGATCGGCGATCGCGCCGCGCCGACGACGCCCACGTCGTGCAGTCCGAGGAACCGGGCGGGCTCACTGGTCGCCGCCCGCAGGGCCTGCATCGGAGGGAGACCCGCTTCGGTCAGGTTCTCCAGTTCGTCGTGCAGGCTGAAACCGGGGTGACTCCACCCGCGACTGAAGTCGCGGGCTTCCTGTGTCGGTGGCTAGGCACCGGCGCAGAGGACCAGCCCGGCCCTGTGTTTGACGTTGAGCGCGCCGACGTGGTCGGCGTTCGCGACCAGGCCGCAGTTGACGCACGCGAACTTCGCCTGGGTGACGCGGTTCTCCTTCGCCACGTGCCCGCATCCGCCGATTGCGGGTGGGCAGGTGCGGGAAGTGTTGCGGGCGTCCACCGGGATCACACGGCGACCGGCGCTTTCAGCCTTGTCCGCCAGGATCCGCAGGAACTGCCCCCACCCCGCGTCCAGAATGCTGCGGTTCAGCCCGGCCTTCGCTGCGGCACCGTTCGCCAGGAAGGCACCGTCGCGGTCGGGGTCGGGCCGGGGTACGGGCGCCTTGGTCATGCCCGCGGTGTTCAGCCGCTCGTGCCCGATCACATCGTGCTCGCGCACGAGAGCGAGTGCGGCTTTGTGGTGATGATCCAGACGCCGGCGCCGGATCTTCGCGTGCAGCCGGGCGACCTTGCGGGCCGCGGCACGATGCTTCTTCGTACGACGTCGCGTGCGCTTCGGAAACGTCGCCAGGTGCCGCTGCGCTGCGGCCAGCTCCCCGGCCGACGCCTGAAGGAACCTGGGGTTCCCGACGTGGCGGCCGCTGGAGTCGGTGAGGAAGTGGACCGTGCCCAGGTCGATACCCACCCTGCTCCCGGTCGGGGGCAGCGGCTCGGCGGGCACCTCGTCACAGGCCAGGATCACATACCAGCGCCGGCCCTCCCGCTTGACACCGACCGTCTTCACCCGGCCCTTCACGCTCCGGTGCCGGTGGACCCGGACATGCCCGACACCCTGCAGACGGACCCGGGTCTGCGCGTCGTGGGGGGTGGAGTCCCACCGGCAGCCGTCCCCGTCCCTGGGAAAGGTCACGGTGTCGAAATGCCCGACCCCCTTGAAGCGCGGATACCCGGGGGCGCCACCGGCCTTCACCCGCCGGAAGAACGCCTGGAAGGCCCGGTCCAGACGGCGCAGGGTCGCCTGCTGGCTGGAGAAGGACCACCTGCCCTGACGCTCCGGATCGAACGCCCGGATCTCCCTCAACTGCGCCGACTGATCCCCGTACCGCACCGAGGTCCGGGAACTGTGCCGGTAGGCGTCACGGCGCTCTTGAAGGGCCCCGTTGTACAGAGAGCAGTGATCCTGCAGCATCTCCACCAGCGCCCGCTCCTGCCGGACCGTGGGACGCAGAAGAAACCGATACGCCCGCCTCACACCCACCCCACCTCACCGCAGTCTCCCCTGACCAATGCCGGTGTGTTCACGCTAACGCTCGCCACTGACGACGCAGCGTGCTCCGCCGCTGCGCGGCTCCGGCCCAAGGATTCGATTCCCCCACCGGCTGAAGCCGGTGGTCCCCTCGCAAGAAGGTCTGATGGACGTAGGCCGTTCCGGTGTCGGTGCCCGCCAGGACCGGAACACCGGCCCGTCGGCGCTCTCCAGCCGTGCTGTCCGCCGCCACGGACACCACCGTTCCAACGCGTCGGGCTCGGCCGGATCCGGGCGGAACTCGATGCGACGGCCGGGACGCGCCTGGCTGCTGACGGAGCTTCGTGGCCGCGGCCGGCCGGCTGCTGATGCCGAAATCCGGGGCGGACCTCCGCCAAGCCCTTGGCCCTGCTGGACGAGCGCACCGCCACCGGCAAGGTCGTTCTCACGGTCCGCTGACGACGGCAGGCCGGGTGGGCAGAAACAACTCCCCTGCCCACCCGTCCCCTTGCGCCGGTGGCGTTGTCCGGCCGGATGACGATGTAGTCGTCGCGTTGGTCGTTGTCGAGGTCGGCGAAGAAGACCCGGTCGGGCCCAGTCCCGTGCCCGTGGGATCTCCCCGTGGTAGACCCAGGTGATCTTTCCTCCGGCATCCCGGTTGAGCCAGGTGGTCGCGGCGCCGGTGGGAGAGATTTACACGATGTCGTCCCGGCCGTCGCCGTCGAGATCGGCGTACTTCATCGAACGGGCGGCGTCGGGGTTGCCGGGAAGCCCCTCCCAGATCCGTCCCTTCCCTTCGTACCCCCGGCGTGCGGTGCACTGCTCGGGTTGTTCGTCGACCGGGGCGGACTCCGTGACCCAGCCGTTGTCGAGCGCCGTCCGGATGCCTGCGTAGAACGCGTCGGCGTGAGCCGTGACGGCCTTGGATAACGACAAGGACGGTCTCCTGGGGAGTGAGGGAACTCGCGTTCCGAACAGTGGTGGTGGGCCCGCCCGACGCCGGAGGTACTGGCGCCGGTCAAACTCGGTTCGTCGGTCGTGACCGCTGCGGTGCGGCGAGCTCCTTCTCGCCCACCACGTCTGCTCGTTGGACAACACCCGGCCGGTGCCGCGTGTTCCGCCGGTGACGACGGCGGCCCGCGCGGTTGTCCGGAGGAGGAAGAGGGGCGGGATGGTGCGTGTTCCCGTCCTCCCTGACGCACGGCACCGGCCGGGCGGAACCAGGGGGTGCCATCCCCCGGGCCGGCGACCGGACCGGCCCCGGTCACCGTCCGGTGGCGGAGCCCGTCAGGCGGCGCCAGGCGAGCAGAGAACACAGGGCGAAACCCAGGGCGTTGCCCACGCCGTGGGTGGCGGCCGTCCAGGTCAGGGAGAGGTGGGGAAGGCCGGTGGCCTCGCCCAGGGCCCAGCTCAGGGCGAGTGCCATGGTCGCGACGAGCACCGCCGCCGAGACGGTGAGCAGCACACGGGTCGTGCGGTCGGCGCTGCCGGCCCGTGGGCCGCGCCAGACCGCGTAACCCACGAGCCACATCCCGGCGGTGAGCACGGCGGCTCCGAGCAGTTCGGCCCAGTCGCCGAGGAAGTAGCCGACGAGGACGAGCAGGGTGCCGACGGGCACGCTCCATGCGGCGGCCCGGGCCGCGCGGCCGCCGTCGGTCCGGCAGACCAGGCCGGCGACCAGCGCGGCGGCGAACCCGGCGAAGTGGAAGTGCGGCACGGTCAGCGCCAGGATTTCCAGTTCGAAGCCGAACAGCTCGTACCCCGCGCGTTCGGCGACCAGCGCCACCCCGGCGACGGACGGCGCCGCCAGTGCGGTCAGGACGGCGACCTCGGCGGGCGCCAGGGACCGGGTGCGGGCCAGCCGGAGCGGAGCCTGCGCGGCGAGGGCGACGGTGGCCAGCGCGTACAGCACGGCCAGCGCGGTGGCGAGGGCACCGCGCGGCAGCCACAGGGACACCGCCCCGGGGACGGCGCCCAGCAGCCACCACGGGCGTGCCCGGGCCGGTTCGGGGCCGCCGACGAGTGCCAGCCCCATGGGCACGACGGCGAACATGCCCAGCATGACGACGAGGTTCACCAGCACGGTCAGAGCGGTCATGGCCGAGCCCCCACAGCAGCCGACTGACACCGAGCCTAGACCTCGTCGGGCCGCCGTTCCCCCGGGGGCCGCCACAGTGCCCGGCCCTCCGGGTCCTCAACTTCCGTCGGCTCAGGTCCCGTCGGCCCGCGCCGGCCCGGAGTGCTCCCGACCGCCGGAGCGCTCGGCTCTGCTCCCCTGCACGGGGGGAACTCCTCGATGCCATGACACCCGAGCTGGTGAACCTCGTCCGCCCCGGCCTGTCGGCCGCAGCCTGCACTCCGAGCCGGGCGCCTGACCGCGGCTCTGTGTGCCGGTTGGCCACATGGTCGGTCGCCACAGCCGGAGAAACGGAAAGACCCCGGATCGACCGGGGTCTCCGTGGTACTGGTGTCCGAGGGGGGACTTGAACCCCCACGCCCGATAAAGGGCACTAGCACCTCAAGCTAGCGCGTCTGCCATTCCGCCACCCGGACAAGGTGAGCGCCTCGGTTTCCCGCGGCGACGACACCAACGATACCAGGGGTTCCGGGTGTGTTTCACCTTCGTATGCCGAGCGGGCGAAGGGCCGTCGGAGGGCCCTCGCGCCTGTGGTGACCTGTCGCTATGACGGGGAGTGACCGGGCCCGGACCTGCGGTCGGGGCCACGGGGCCAGCCGGTCGCGGTGTGCCCCGTCCATCACTCTGTGCGATGAGCGGATGCTCCGAGGTACGGCCGCCCTGCGCCGTTCACGGGTACCGGGGCGGCCGGCGGGGGCGCTGCGCTCAGCCCGGCCCCCGGCCGGCCGGCGGCTCGCTGTCGTGCGGCTGCGGACCCAGCCCGGGCCCGGCCCGCCGCGGAGTTCCCCGAGGGGGGCCGACGGAGGCATCCCGGGGTGGATGTCCGGGGTGTCCCGGTGCCGGTGGGGCGGCGGTCCGCCGAGCATGAGGACCGGCCATCCAGCTCTCTTCCGAACGGAGACGCCCGTGTCCTCGTCACCGCCCCGCCGCCGCATCCTCCGCACGGCCGCCGCGGCCGCCGTGTCCGGTCTGGCCGTGCCGCCGCTGCTCGGCGCCGCCGGGTCCGCACGGGCCGACGCCCGTCCGGCCGCCCGTCCGGATCTCGCTGCGGGCTCCGCCCCGGGATCCGCTTCCTCCGGCGGCGCGCGGGTCGTCCGGGAGCGGCGGGCCGGGCAGAGGATCGTCGATCTGACCGTCCGCTCTCCCGCCCTGGGCGGCACCGCCGAGGTGCGGCTGCTCGTCCCCGACGGGTGGGACGAGCGCCGCCCCCGGGACCGCTGGCCCGTGCTGTGGCTGCTGCCCGGCGGCAACGCGGAGCATCTGGCCTTCACCGACGACTACGGCCTCCAGCACGAGCCCTCCGTGCGGAAGGTGCTCGTCGTGATGCCGTCGATGCCCTTCTACGGCTTCTACACCGACTGGTGGAACGGCGGCGCCGGCGGACCCCCGGCCGTGGAGTCCTTCCATCTGCGGGAGCTGCGGCCGCTGCTGGAGCGGGACTACGGGGCCGGCGGGCGGTGTGCCGTGGCCGGGGAGTCGCAGGGCGGGTACGGGGCCGTGAAGTACGCGGCGCGCCACCCGGGGATGTTCCGCGCCACGGCGAGTTACAGCGGGTTCCTGCATCCGCCGATGTATCCGGCGGCGGTCGTGTGCGGGGCGGAGTACCTGGGTATCGAGTGGCGGCGGATCTGGGGCGACCCGGTGCGGCAGCGGCACATCTGGGAGGCCAACGACCCGTACCACCTGGCCCGGCGGCTCAGGGGCGTCCGGGTCCACATCGCCGCCGGTGACGGGACTCCGGGCCGTCTCGACCCGCCGGACGTCGAACCGGACGAGGAGATCCCCGGATTCGAGGAGCTGGCCCGGCTCTTTCCCCGGGAGGTGATCTCCCTGACCGAGTCGATCATGGGCGACGAGTCCCGGGCGGTGGCGTACCGGCTCCAGCAGGAGGGGATGCGGGTCAGCACGCACTTCTTCCGCGGTACGCACGCCCCGGCCTACTGGGAACGGGAGTTGTACGCCACGCTGCCGATGCTGCTCGGAGCACTGCGCGGCCGGTGACCACGGGGTGCCCGCCGCCGCCCCGCCCGGCGGACCGTCCGGACCGGTGGGCGGGGCAGCTACGACAAGCGGGGCGGCGGGCCGGGCGGCGGCGGGCGGGGGCGGCCGGCCTCAGCACTCCCGTTTCGCGCGCAGCGAGCGCAGGTGCTCCGCCGAGCGGCGGGCGAAGGAGAGGGAGTCGGCCGGGTTGTCGTGTTCGGCGATCCAGTGGTGCGAGCGGTGGCGCGAGAGGCGTTCGACGCCGCCGATGAAGCGCTGGTAGTCGATGTCGCCGTCGCCGACGTCCGTCATGCGGTAGCCGTCGCGGGTGGACGGGTCGTGTTCGCCGTCCTTGACGTGGAAGAGCGGATAGCGGTGCGGCTGCTTCAGGACGTAGTCGATCGGGTCGAACGGCGCGGGGGTGCCGTCGGGGCGGACGCTGAAGCGGAACTGGGCGCAGTAGGCCCAGTAGATGTCCATCTCGAGGGAGACCAGGTGGGGGTCGGTCTCGGCGAGCAGCACGTCGTAGAGGCGGACGTCGGGGCGGTCGCTCGCGAAGGAGAACTCCTCGGCGTGGTTGTGCTGGTAGAAGGTGATGCCGCGCTCCCTGGCCGCGGCGCCGTAGGTGTTGAAGTCCTCGGCGGCGCGCTTCCAGGCGTCGACCGTGTCGCCGTAGCGGAAGGGCCCGCTGGCCGTGCCGATGTGCTTCAGACCCAGCTCGGCGGCGTCGTCCAGGACCCGGTCGAGGCTGGTGGCGAAGGTGTACGCGGCGGGGTCGTCGGAGTAGTAGCCGACGTGGCTGCCGACGGCCCGGAGGCCGCTGTCGCGGACGAGGCGGCGGAGTTCGGGGAGGGTGATGGGGCCCGCCGTGCCCTGGGTGTAGCCGGCGAACTCGATCTCGTCGTAGCCGTACTCCTTCAGTTCCGCGAAGACGCGGGCGAAGCCGGCGGTGGAGACCTGGTCGCGGAGGCTGTAGAGCTGCACACCGAGCCGGCCGGGCGGCAGCAGCGGCCTGCCGCGGCCGCCGCGGGCGGAGGCTCCGGCGGGGGTGCCGGTCTCCGCGGCGCGGGCTGTTCCGGCGCCCGCCGTGCCGAGCAGGGCGGCGGTGGTGCCGGCGGCGACGCCGAGGAATCCGCGGCGGCGGAGGCGCTGGGCGAGTTCGGAGTCGTTCTTCACGGTGACGCTCCTGTCGGGATGAGGGTGGGGCGAGGGGCGCGGTGCCGGGTCGGGGCGCCGTCGCGGGGCGGTCCGGTCAGGTCAGGCCGGCCAGGCGGAGGAGGAGGGGTTTGACGGCGGTGGCCTCGACGGGACCGCCGTTGGCGCGGAGGGCGCCCGGGCGGGAGCAGATCAGCACCGGGCCGTCCTCCTCCCGGTCCGGCAGGCGGCCGTGGCTGCCGCGCACCGGTGACGGATCGAGGGGGACGACGGCCATCCGGTAGCGCATCCCCAGCTTCTTGCGGGCCAGCGCGGCCCCGGCGCGCAGCCGCACGTAGGGGTCCTCCGGGTCCATGAACAGCTCGGCCGGGTCGTAGCCGGGTTTGCGGTGGATCTCCACGAGGCGGGCGAAGTCGGGGGCGCGGGCGTCGTCCAGCCAGTAGTAGTAGGTGAACCAGGCGTCGGGTTCGGCGACGGCGACCAGTTCGCCGGAGCGCGGGTGGTCCAGGCCGTGGGCCTTCTTGCCCTCGTCGTCCAGGAGTTCGGCGATGCCGGGGAGGCCGGTGAGGGCTTCGCGGACGGCGGCCGTCTCCCCCGGGTCCCCGGGGCGGCGGATGTAGACGTGCGCGAGCTGGTGGTCGGCCACGGCGAAGGCGCGGGAGGTCCAGGGGTCGAGGTACTCCATGCCGTCCTGGGTGTGCACCTCCAGCAGGCCGGCGCGGCGCAGGGCGCGGTTGATGTCGACGGTGCGGCTGACGCGGGTGATGCCGTACTCGGACAGCGCGACGATCGTCGCCCCGGCGGCCCGGGCCTCGTCGAGGAGCGGGACGAGGGCGGTGTCGAGGGCGGTGGCGGCGGCGTGCGAGCGGGGGTCGTCGGGGCCGTACCGCTGGAGGTCGTAGTCGAGGTGCGGGAGGTAGCAGAGGGTGAGGTCGGTGGGGCGGGTGCGCATGAGATGGCGGGTGGCGTCGATGATCCACCGGCTGGAGGTGAGGTCGGCGCCGGGGCCCCAGAAGTGGAAGAGCGGGAACGTCCCGAATTTTTCGGTGAGTTCGTCGCGGAGACCGGTGGGGCGGGTGTAGCAGTCCGGTTCCTTGCGGCCG
Source organism: Streptomyces xinghaiensis S187 (assembly GCF_000220705.2). Classification (GTDB taxonomy): domain Bacteria; phylum Actinomycetota; class Actinomycetes; order Streptomycetales; family Streptomycetaceae; genus Streptomyces; species Streptomyces xinghaiensis. The sequence continues at coordinate 1,223,282 of NZ_CP023202.1, forward strand.
TCGGCGTAGTAGACGGGGCGCGGGGTGACGGTGATGTCGGTGTCGGCGCCCATCGCGTACCACCAGCAGACGTTGGTGACGGTGTAGCCGGGGTGCGCGCGGCGGGCCGCGTCCCAGAGCTTGTCGCCGCCGACGAGACCGTTGTGCTGCCGCCACAGCAGCACCTCGCCCTGTTCGCGGAAGTACCAGCCGTTGCCGACGATGCCGTGCTCGGCGGGCGGGGCACCGGTCAGGAACGTCGACTGCGCGGCGCAGGTGACCGCCGGGAGGACGGTCCTCAGGGGCGCGCGGTCGCCGGTCTCGGCCAGCTCGCGGAGGTTGGGCATATGGGCGAGCAGCCGGGGGGTGAGGCCGACGACGTCGAGGACGAGCAGGCGGCGGGGGGCGAGGCGGCCCGCGTCGTCGGGGGTGCTGCGGGCGGAGCCCGGGGTACCGGCGGGGGTCACGGCAGCTCCTTGAGGCCGAGGTCGGTCAGCAGGTCGCGGACGAGGCAGAGTTCGGCGGCGATGCCCTCGGCGAGCCGGGCCCGGGAACGGGGGCGCAGCTCGGGCGGCAGGGCCTGCCAGCTGTAGGTCTCCACCTCCAGGTGGCGGGTGAGGGGCGCCGGGCCGCCGACGAGCCGGGTGAGGGTGTCGCGGAGGACGGGGAGGGTCGAGGTCAGCGGGGGCAGCGGTGCGGCGTGCAGGGGGACGTGGAGGTGAACCCGCCAGGGACCGGTGGTGGGGAGAGCGGGGGCGGGGAGAGCGGGGGCGGGGAGGGCCGGGGCTGTGCCGCCGGCTCCGCAGCTCCGGGCGGGCGGTTCGGCGGGCAGGCCCAGGGCCTCGTCCAGGTCGTCGGTGCCGGTGACCTCCCCCGCCCGGGTGCGAGTGCGGGTCTGGTGGAGGAAGCGCGGTTCGGCGAAGGCGGCGAGGGCCGCCCGTACGTCCTCCCGGCCGGGGTTCTCGGCGTGCAGCGCCGCCGACAGCTGGGCCTTGACGACGGGGATGCCGGCCCCGCTGAGCGCGTCCAGGGCCGGGCCCGGTTCCTCGAACTCGGTGGCGAGGTGGCAGGTGTCCACGCAGACGCCGATGCGGTGGGACGGCGGGCGCCCCCGGCCGCTGAGGGCGGCGACCGCGTCGGCGGTGGTGGCGACGGTGCAGCCGGGTTCCGGTTCGAGGCCGATGCGGATGGAGGTGCCGGTGAGGTCCTGGAGGGCGTCGAGCCGCTGGGCGAGCAGGGTGAGGGCCCGTCGGGCGGTGCGCTCCGAGGCGGCGTTGTAGGGGGTGCGCCAGGCGAGGGGCAGGGTGGAGATGGTGCCCTCGGGCTCGTCGTCGGGGAGCAGCCCGGCGAGGAGGCGGGCGAGGTCGGTGGTGTGGCCGAGGCGTTCCGGCTCCGTCCAGTCGGGGCGGTACACGCGGTACTTGACCCGCTCGGCGCCGAAGCCCGCGTACGGGAAACCGTTGAGGGTGACGACTTCCAGGCCGCGGCGGTCGAGCTCGGAGCGGAGGGTGCGCAGCGCGGCCGGGTCGGCGACGAGCGCGCGGGCGGCGTCGCGGGCCAGCCAGAGGCCGATCCCGAGCCGGTCCCGGCCGAGGCGGCGGCGTACGGGTTCGCAGTGCTCGCGGAGCTGGCGGAGCACGCCGTCGAGGGTTTCCGCCGGGTGGACGTTGGTGCAGTACGCGAGGTGGACGGTCGAGCCGTCGGGATGCCGGAAGCGCACGGGTCAGGAGCCTCCCCGGAGTATGGAGTTGCCCTCGTGGGTGGCGGCGCCCGCGGCCGGGCCGGGGGCGGCCGTGTCGAGCCGGCCGCTCTGTCCGTAGAAGGCCACGGGGTTGCGCCACAGGACCTGGTCGACCTCGTCCTCGGTGAATCCGGCGGCGAGCATCGCGTCGCCGGCCTGCCGGGTCGTCAGCGGGTCGCTGCGGCCCCAGTCGGCGGCGGAGTTGACGAGCATGCGTTCGGTGCCGTGGGAGCGGAGGATCCGGACCATGCGGGCGGGGTCCATCTTGGTGTCGGGGTAGAGGGAGAAGCCGAGCCAGCAGCCGCTGTCGCGGGCCTCGTCGACGGTCGTCTCGTTGAGGTGGTCGAGCAGGACGAGTCCGGGGTCCAGGTCCGAGCGGCGGACGGCGTCGAGGGTGCGGCGCAGGCCGGCGGCCTTGTCGCGGTGCGGGGTGTGGACCAGGGCGGGCAGTTCGTGGTCGGCGGCCAGCTGGAGCTGCGCCTCCAGGGCGGCGTCCTCCGCGGGCGTCATCGAGTCGTAGCCGATCTCCCCGACGGCGACGACCGAGTCCTTGACGAGATAGCGCGGCAGCTCGTCCAGGACGGGGGCGCAGCGCGGGTCGTTCGCCTCCTTCGGGTTGAGGGCGATCGTGCAGTGGTGCGCGATGCCGTACTGGGCGGCGCGGAACGGCTCCCAGCCGAGGAGCGCGTCGAAATAGTCGAAGAAGCTGGCGGGTGCGGTGCGGGGCTGGCCGAGCCAGAACGACGGCTCGACGACGGCGCGGACGCCCGCCGCGTACATGGCCTCGTAGTCGGCGGTGGTGCGCGAGGTCATATGGATGTGCGGGTCGAAGATACGCATCGCTGGGTCAGGGCTCCTCTGTCGCGGCGGGCTCCGTGCGGGACGGCTCGGTCGCGGCCGGCTCCGTGGCGGGAGGGCCGGTGACGGGCGGTTCGGCCGCGGCCTGCTCTGGCTCCGTCCCCGGCTCCGGCTCCGTCCCCGTCTCCTCTGCCGTCAGGGCCAGGACGTGGTGCAGGTCCGGAGGGACGGGGCGGCCGGCCGCGGTGCGCTCGCGGGCGTAGTCGGTGAGCATCCGGGCCAGCTCGGCATCGCCGCGGGCCCGGTCCGCGAGACCGGCGACGGCGGCGACCGGCACCTCGGTGAACAGGCACTTCAGTACGGCGTGCCGCCAGGCGTGCGAGGCGAGGTGCCGCACCGCGTAGGGGCCGACGGCGGCGGCGACCAGCCGGGTGTCGTTCGCCCGGAGCGCGTCCTCGATCAGGGGGACGGCCTCGGGCCCGATGCCCGGGAGGTACGGCAGAGCCAGCAGGACGGCACGGCGCTCGGCGGCGGTGCCCTGGTGGTAGAGGCGGTCGAGCGTGCCGGGGGTGGCGCGGGCGGCGCGGAGGAGGAGGACACGGGCGGTGTCGGTGGGGTCGGTGAGGCCGGCAAGGCCGGCTGCTCCGGACGGGCCGGTGAGGCCGGCGGGGCCGGTGGGGCCGGCGGGGGCGGCGGGGGCGGCGGCCGGACCGGGCCGGGTATCGGAGTCGGGGCGGCCGGCGGAGTCGGTGCGTGCGCCCGGGCCGGAGGCCGGGGCCGGTCCGGGACGCGCGCGGGCGCCGGGATCGCGGCCGATGTGGCGTCCGGCGGCGGCGAACCGGAGTTCCCAGGCCGGGAGCCGGGTCTTCCGGGCCGGTGGCGGCTGGGCCTCTCCGGCCGCGGAACCCGGCGCCGGCTGCGCGGGGGCACGTCCGGCGACGGCGGCTTCCGCCGCCGCCTCCGCCACCGCGAGAGCCGCGTCCAGCCATTCCCGTGCCGGGGCGGACAGGCGGGTGCGGAGACGCTCGCGCAGCTCGGCAAGGTCAGGGGAGGCGGATTCGGCGTCGGCCGACCCGGGGTTGGCGGGTGCGGGGTCGGCTGATCCGGGGTCGGCGGATCCGTCCGCTGATCCGTGGTTCGCGGGCCCTGGGGCACCGGAAGCGGCGTGGGCGTCACCGGGGTCGGCGGCGCCTGGGCCGACGGAACCGGGTGCGCCGTCACCGGAGTTGGTGACGGGCGAGTCGGTGGCGCCGGAGTGGCTGGTCCCGGTCGCCGCTGCTGCGCCGGTTTCCGTTCCGGCGCCGGTTTCGGGTGCGGCTTCGGTTGCCGTCTCGGCCGCGGTGGGACGGCCCGGGGTGGAGCCGGATGGCATCAGCGTCCTCCTCCTGTCGCGGAGCCGGAGAGCCGGGAGGGGCGGCCGGGGAACGACCGCGGTCCCGCGTTCCGCCCGGGGATGCGGCCGGCCGGGTGCGGGGCGCGGCGGGCGGGCCCGGCGGCCCGGTCCGCAGGGGTGGCGGGGGCGGTGTCCGCCGGGACGGCGTAGCGTGCCCGGGCCTCGGCGTCCGCCCGTACGAGGAAGTCGTAGGAGGCTCGGGCGAGTTCGGGGCCCCGGTGGGAGTCGCGGGGCAGTTCCACGCCGACCAGCCCTCCGTACCCCACCGCGCGCAGCGCCGCGAGCACCGGCGGGAAGTCGATCTCGCCCTCCCCGAAGGGGAGATGCTCGTGGACCCCGCGCCGCATGTCCTCGATCTGGACGTGCCGCAGCCAGGGCGCGACCGCCCGTACGCAGGCGGCGGGCGGCTCCGGTTCGAGGCACTGGCAGTGGCCGAGGTCGAGGGTGATGCCGAGCGCGTCCGGGGCGCCGAGTGCCGTGCGCAGCCGGTGGAAGCCGGCGATGTCGCGGAGGAGATGGCCGGGTTCGGGCTCGACGGCGAGCGGGGTTCCGGCGGCCGCGGCGGCGTCCACGACCGGGGCCATCGACTCGGCGAGGCGCTGCCAGGCAGTGTCCTCGGACACCCCCGGCGGCACGACGCCGCTGAAGCAGTGCACGGCGTGTGCGCCGAGGTCCGCCCCGGCCCGGACCGCCTTGAGCAACAGGGCGATACGGGCGCCCCGCGCCTCGGGGTCCGGGTCCAGCAGGGTGGGGTGGTGCTTGCGGCGCGGGTCGAGGACGTACCGGGCACCGGTCTCGACGGTGACGGACAGGCCCAGGCGGTCGAGTCGGTGTGCCACCCGGCGGGTGCGGGCGGCCAGATCGGGCGCGAGCGGGTCGAGGTGCATGTGGTCGAGCGTCAGCCCGACGCCCTGGTAGCCGAGGTCGGCGAGGAGCCCGAGGGCGTCGTCGAGACGGAGGTCGGTGAGGCCGTTGGTGCCGTAGGCGAAGCGCGGTGCCGATTCGTCCGCGGCGGCCGGGTTCCGCGCCCCCGCGGCCCTGGTGACTCCGGGGTCTCGGGGGTCTCGGGGGTCACGGGGGTCACGGGGGTCTCCGGAGGATCCGGTGGACCGGCGGGGAACGGGGGCTCCACCGGCCGCACCGGCTCGGTCGGTTCGGTCGGCCCCGGCGTTCCCGGCAGCTCGGCCGGTCGCGGCAGCTTGTCCCGCCCTGCCGGCCCCGGCGGCCTCCGCATCCCCACCGGCCCGGCCGGCCCCGGAGGCCCCCGGACTCCCGTCGGTTCGGCCGGTCCCGGGGTGGTGTGCGGGCGGGGCGGGCGTGGGGGTCACGTGGGGCTCACTTTCCGGGACAGCCGACGGGCGAGCGGCACCAGTGCGAGCAGGGCGGTGGCGGTTCCGGTCCGCCCCGCGCGGGCCGCGAGCGACGCCTGGAGCGGGATCATGGCGCGGATGCCGCCGCCCACGGCCCGCTGGTAGAAGTGCGGCGAGGGGTTCAGCGCGGCGTGGAGGAGCGGGCGCGCGGCCGTGGCGCCGTACAGGGCGGCGAACGCGGCACCGGCCGCCGGGCGGTCACCGCCCGGCGCGGTACGGGCCGCGGTCCGGCGGCGCGCGGGCGGCGGGGTTGGGCGGACGGCTCGGGAGCCCCGACGGCGCGGCGGATCGGGCCAACTCGCCTTGTCCGGCACGGGGTTGCGTCCGGCGGAGCGGGCGATACCGCCCACGGCGGCCAGTGCGGCGAGCGGCAGCGCCGTCGAACCGCCCGTCGTCTCGCGCCGGGAGACGAGGGTGACGCCGTAGGTGTGCGCGGCGAGGAGCGCGGCGGAGGGCAGCGCACGGCGCGCCTCCCGCGCGGCACCGCTCCCCGTCCCCGGCCCCGGCCCTGTCCCCGGTCTTCCGGTCCGGGCGCGCGCGGGGAGCAGCCGTCCACGGGACGGGCGCGGGGCGGCGGCCTCGGTACGGGCGGCTGCCGTGGCCGTGGCGGCGGTGCCGAGGAGCAGGTCCAGGCCCCGGGCCGCGGCCATGGCGGCCGGTCCCGCCGGGGTGTTCTTCAGCCACAGGTCGTAGGCCCACACGGTGCCCGCCAGGGTGGTGGCGGTGGCCAGGGCCGGGCGGCCCGCCGCCGCGGCGAGGCCCAGCCCCGCCGCCGTCAGTCCGGCCGCCGCTCCCAGGGCGGCCCCGGGCGCGATCCGGCCGGACGGGATCGGGCGGTGCGGGCGTTCCCCGGCGTCGAGGGCGCGGTCGGCCCAGTCGTTGAGCGCCATGCCCGCCTCGTAGAGGCAGAGGGAGGCGCAGACGGCCAGGGCGGTGCCCCGGTTCGCGCGGTGCCCGGCGGCCGCCGCACCCGCGAGGGCGTCCCCGGGAACGCTGAACACCGCTGGGACGCGCAGCAGTTCGGCCCAGGCCCGGCCCCGGTCCGGGCTGCCGTGCCCGTGCCGGTCCGCCGGCCGGTTCCGGTCCTCGTTCGGGTCCCGGTTCGGGCTCGGTGAGGCGGCGTCCGATGCCCCTGCGGGCGCCGATCCCGTCGCCGGGGCGTCGGCGGTGCCGGTGCCCGCCGCGGCTGCGCCACCACCGGCCGCGGCCCGTACGGCACCGTCCGCGGAGGAGCCGGTTCCGCCGGCCTCGCGCTCGGGGGAACCCTGCCCGGGCGGAGCGTGGCCTTGCCGGTCCTGCCCGTGTGCCGCACCGTCCTCGGGAGCCGGGGACGGGCCGCCGCGGCCGTTCACGGAACGGTCCGGAGCCGTCCCGCGGCCGCCGGCGGACTCGACGTCCACGGCGTCGCCGGGTCCTGAGGGTCCCGGGTGTCCGGCGGCACCCGTCTCGTCCTTCCCCATCCCGGGTGCGGGGGAGGCCGGTGGAGGGGCACCGGTCGGTCCTCCGGCCGCCTCCCCGGGCCGCCGGCCGGGACCGTCCACCTGGGCCCGGTGCCCGGAGGGCTCGCCGGGGCCACTCCCGGCGGTGCCGGAATCCTCTGGGGCCGGTGCCCGGCCCGCGACGTCCCGTCCGCCCTCGCCCTCGGCCGGGCCGGAGTCCGCTCCCTGCCCTGGCTCCGGTGCGGGGCCCGGTTCCGGTGCGGGGCCCGGCTCCGGGGTCGGACCCGGCTCCGGCCGGCCCGGGGCGGTGGGCCGGTCCGGGTGGCCGAACCCGTCCGCGGGTCTGCTCAGTTCCGTCATGTGCGGGGTGCGGCCCGCCGGGGCGCGGCCGTTGGCGCGCCCCGGGAAGCTGCCGGGTGCCGTCATCCGTCCGCCCCCAGCCGCTCGGCGAGGGTCAGCAGGTCACGCCACTGCTCGGAGAGGCCGGACGGGCCCTCGTCCGGGTCCTTGAAGTAGAAGCCGAGGCCGGGCACCGGGCCGGACATCCCGGCGGCGTGCGCGGCGGCCGCGAGCCGGGCCAGGTCGAGGACGAGCGGGGCGGCCAGCGCCGAGTCACAGCCCTGCCAGATGGTCTGGAGGATCATCCGGGAGCCGAGGAAGCCGTCGAAGGCGATGTGGTCCCAGGCGGTCTTCCAGTCGCCGAGCGCCGGTACGTCGTCGATGTGCACCTCGCCCTCGGGCACCGTGCCGAGCGTGTCGGCCAGGACCCGTTCCTTGCCCGCGTTCTTGGCGGCCGCGGCGGCCGGGTCGGCCAGGGCCGCGCCGTCGCCGCCGCCGAGCAGATTGCTGCCGGACCAGGCCCGTACGGTCAGGGCGCGCCGCAGGAACATCGGCGCCAGGACGGAACGGAGCAGGGTCTGGCCGGTCTTGCCGTCCCGGCCCGCGTACGGCAGTCCGGACGCGGCCGCGAGCCCGGCCAGGGCCGGGTGGTGCAGCCCCGTGGACGGTGTGAAGTTGACGTACGGGCAGCCGGCGCGCAGTGCGGCGGCGGCGTAGAGGGAGCTGGGCGGCAGCCGGTCGTCGCCGGGGCCGGGCGCGGGCTCGGTGGAGGCGACGTTGACGACGACGGCGCGGGCGAGGCCGTGCTCCCGGACGAACGCGGTGAGGTCGGCGGCGAAGTCCGCGATCAGCTCCTCGTCGCTCCGGGTGTCGCCGGGCTGCGGGCCGCCGGGGCGGATCGCCGCGTCGGCGGCGGCGAGTTCGGCGCGGACGGCGGCGGGCAGGCCGTGCGGCAGCACACCGCCCTCGGCGAGCGCCTCGGCCCGTTTCGGGAGGGGGGAGGCGTGGGTGTCGTGCCCGCCGAACACCAGGCTGTCGAGCGGGGGGAGGCCGCTGCGGGCGAAGGGCGGGGTCTCGGTGACCATGCCGGTCGGCGGGTGCAGTCCGGCGGCGAGCGCGGCGGCGCCGGCGACGGTCGTGGTGGCGACGGACCCCCGCGCCCCGATCAGCCACACACCGGTACGGGGCCGGTGCGAGCCGTGGCCCCGGCCCGAACCGGCGTGCGGGTGCGGTGTGCGCCGCTCCCCCGGTGACCGAGTGGACGCGCCGCCGCCCGCCGCCGGGACGGCCGGGCCGTGCTCGGGGTGACCGTCCCGGCCGCCGCCCTCGCCGTCGGGGGCGGGACGGCCGCCGTGGCCGGGGCCGGAGGGGATCGGGCTGTTCGTCACTGGCTGCCTCCCAGGGAACGGGCGCTGTGCGGCGCGCGGCGTGCGCTGTGCGGCCGGCGGGCACGGGTACGGCGGTGCGGCGGTGCGGCGGTGCGGCGGTGCGGCGGTGCGGCGGTGCGGCGGTGCGGAACGAGCCGGGCGGGCCGGTGGACTCGGTGGAACCGTGAATCCGGTGAACGCGTGAGGCGGTGACCTCGTCCACGGTGGACCGGCGAACCGGCCCGGCGGAACGGGCCCTTACGGGTTCTTACGGGCTCTTACGGTTCGTACGGGCTGTTGCAGGCGGACGGGGTGGCTCGGGATCACTCCCCCGGCCCCCTGCCCGGACCCGGCAGGTTCGCCGGGCCGGGGCGGAGCGGTGGCCCGGCCGTCCCGGGCCACCGTGGGATTACTGCCCACCTCCGTCCGGAAGTTCGCTGATCCGGATGTTCCGGAACGACACCTCGTCGCCGTCGCCGTGGTTCTGCAGGCCGATGTGGCCCTCGCGGAGACTGCGCGCCGGGTCGGTGTTGGTGAAGTCGTTGACGAGGACGCCGTTCAGCCACACCCGCAGCCGTTCGCCCTCGACCCGGATCTCGAAGGTGTTCCACTCCCCCGGCGGGTTGAGCGCCCCGTCCCGGGCCTCGATGTCGGCGGACTGGACTCCGTAGACGGCGCCCGTGGTCCGGTCGGGTGCGTCGCTGGCGTCGATCTGGATCTCGTAGCCCTGTTCCACGGCCGTCCACGGGTCGTCGGAGGCCGGGAAGCCGACGAAGACGCCGGAGTTGTCGTCGCCGGACATGCGCCAGTCGAGCTTGAGCGAGTACGCGGCGAACTCCCGCTCCCCGTACCAGAGGAGGCCCATGCCGCCGGAGGAGGTGAGCGTGGAGCCGTCGGTCTCGCCGGGGACGAAGGAGCCCGGGCCGGCCTGGCGCCAGGCGTCGAGGCCGGCGGCGGCGCCGTCGAAGAGCGGGGTGTAGCCGGTCTCGGGCCGGCAGTCGGCCGCCGCGTCGCCGGCGGCGTAGCGGATGCCGCCGAGGAGGTGGGCGAGGAAGGCCGGTTCGGCGTAGGACTCCTTGGTGTGGCCGAGGCCGGTGTAGAAGGCGCGGCCGCCCTCGTACTCCTGGCACCAGGCGATGGGGTGGTCCCCGTCCATGGTGCCGCCGCGGTACGAGGACTCGTTCAGGCTCGCCAGCACCCGGGCGGTGTCACGGGGGTTGGTGCGGTAGTTGTACCACTCGTCGGTGCGGTCCCAGGTGGGGCCGAGGTGCGCGGTGGCGGCGTGCGCCCGGTCCTCGACGAGGACGGTGGCGGGCTGGATCTCCGGGTGACTCTCGAAGTAGGCGCCGGCCAGGCCGCCGTAGAAGGGCCAGTCGTACTCGGTGTCGGCGGCCGCGTGGACACCGGCGTAGCCGCCGCCGCCGCTGATGTAGCCCTCGAACGCCCGCTGCTGCTCCGCGTCGAGGACGTCACCGGTGGTGGAGAGGAAGACGACGGCGTCGTAGCGGCCGAGGTTCTCGGGGGTGAAGGCGGCGGCGTCCTCGGTGGCGTCGACGAGGAAGCCGTTCTCCGCGCCGAGGTCCTGGACGGCGGCGATGCCGTCGGGGATGGAGTCGTGGCGGAAGCCGGCCGTCTTGGAGAAGACCAGGATCCGCGCGCTGTCGTCGTCGGCGGCGCGCTGCGGCGCCGCGCTGCCGGGAAGGGCCATGGCGCCGAGCATAAGCACGGCGGAGAGCAACAGCGCTGCCCAGCGGCCGGGGGTGTTGCGGAGGGCCGGTGGCAGGGCGGTGCGGTGGGGGGCCGCCTGGCGGCGGGCAGGGGTGAGGGGGGACGGGCGCCGGGTGCGGGGGGTGCGCATGGGGGGTGCTCCTTCCTCCGGGCGGCGAGGGCGGGGGCCGGCCCCGGCCCGGGGTGTTCCCGGGCGGTGGCCGGGCCGTCCGCCCGGGGCGCGGGGTCGGCCGGTGGTGCGGTCGGCGGCCCGCCGCCGGAGGGCGGCGGGCCGGGTCGGGCGGTGCGTCCCGCGTGGTGCGGCGGTGCGGTGCCGCGTGACGTGGGGTGCGCGGTGGTGCGGGTGTGCGGTGGTGCGGGGTGCTCCGGGGGTGGGCGGACCTCACGGGCCGCCCACCGTTCGGTGTGGGCCCCGGCCGGGCCGGCTCATCGCCGTCCCGGCCGGTCAGGAGCCGGTTGGGGCCGGACCCGGGCCCGGGCCCGGCCCCGGCTGCCCGTTCAGCCGGTGCCGAAGGTGAAGTCGTCCACCTCGAACAGCGGGCCGTCACCGGAGCCCTTGGCGACCAGATAGAGCGTGGTGGTCTCCCCGGGCGCCCCCGTCAGTTCGGCGGTGACGTCCTCGTAGCTCTCCCAGCCGCCGGTCGCCGGGACCTCCGCCGAGCCGAGGAGGGTGCCGGCCGGTGAGCCGCTGCGGATCTCCAGCGTGCCGCCCGCGCCGCCGGAGGCGACCCGCGCGGTGAGACCGGTGGCGTCCGCGAGCAGATAGGGCTCAAAGGCGATCCAGTCACCGTCGTCCAGGGAACCGGCCACCCGGCCGCCGTGGGCACCCTCGCGCTCGGTGCTCTCGGCGCCCTGCGTGTCGCCGTAGTGCTCGGCCTGGCGGTGCTTCGGCTGGACGACGTTGCGGTCGTTGCCGGTGAGCGCGGGCTGGCCGCCCCCGCCGTTGTCCGTGTACGCGGCGTCGAAGACCCCGAAGATGTTGGCGTTGGGGTCGTGCTCACCGTCCGCCGAGGTCTTCAGGGTGCCGGAGCAGCCCTTGGCCGAGGTGACGGGGTGACCGTGGCTGTCGTGGCCGAGGATGTGCGTGACCTCGACCTTCGAGCAGTCGATCTCGCCGTCCTCCGGGTCGGTCACCGTCACCTTGAACGGGATCTCGTCGCCGAAGGTGAACAGCTGGCCGTCACCCGGGAGTTCGAGGGTGACGGTCGGGGCGGTGTTGCCGACGGTGAGGTGGACGCTCGCGGAGCCCGAGCGGCCCGAGGGGTCGGTCGCGGTGACGGTGGCGGTGTAGGTGCCGTTCTCGCGGTAGGTGTGGGTGGGGTCGGCGTACTCCGAGGTGGCGCCGTCGCCGAAGTCCCAGTGGTAGGTCAGCTCGTCGCCGTCGGCGTCCTTGGTGCCCTCGGCGGAGAACGTCACCTTCAGCGGGGCCTGGCCGGAGGTGCGGTCGGCGGCGGCCTCGGCGACCGGCGAGTGGCCGCCCGTGGCGTTCTCGATGCGGTAGAGGGCGGAGTTCTCGTCGCCGCCGAACCAGGAGAGGCCGTAGTCGAGGACGTACAGGGCCCCGTCCGGGCCGAAGGCCATGTCCATGATCTGGGTGCCGGACCAGGGGACGTCGTTGATGGACTCGACCGTCCCGTCCGCGCCGTGTTCGATGCGCTTGATCCACTGGCGGCCGAACTCCCCGGCGAAGAAGTCCCCGTCATAGGCCTCCGGGAACTTGACCGGCGAGTCGAGGTCCGCGTCGTAGCGGTAGACGGGGCCGCCCATCGGGGACTCGGAGCCGGTGCCGAACTCGGGCAGGGAGCCGCCGTCGTACGGGATCCAGGCCGGCTGGGCGGCGGGCAGCTCGGCGAGGCCCGTGTTGTGCCGGGAGGTGTTGCGGGGCGCGGAGCAGTCGAAGGTCTCACCGGGGGTGCCGGTGGCGAAGTCGTAGTCCCGGTAGGGCTCGTTGTCGCCGACGCAGTACGGCCAGCCGAAGTTGCCGGGGGCGGTGACGCGGGTGAACTCGACCATGCCGGCCGGGCCGCGGTCCGGGTCGGCGGCGCCGGCGTCGGGGCCGTAGTCACCGACGTAGACGATGCCGGTGGGCCGGTCGACGCTCATCCGGAAGGGGTTGCGGAAGCCCATCGCGTAGATCTCGGGGCGGGTCTTCTCGGTGCCCGGGGCGAAGAGGTTGCCGTCCGGGATCGTGTACGAACCGTCGTCCGCGACCTTGATCCGCAGGATCTTGCCCCGCAGGTCGTTCGTGTTGCCGGAGGTGCGGCGGGCGTCGTAGGCCGGGTTGCGGTCCGCGCGGTCGTCGAGGGGCGCGTAGCCGTCGGAGGCGAAGGGGTTGGAGTCGTCGCCGGTGGAGAGGTAGAGGTTCCCCTCGGCGTCGAAGTCGATGTCGCCGCCGACGTGGCAGCAGATGCCGCGGGTGGCGGGGACGTCGAGGACCTTCTTCTCGCTGGCGGTGTCCAGCGTGCCGTCCTCGTTCAGGACGAAGCGGGAGAGCCGGTTGACGCCCTCGTACGGGGCGAAGTCCTCCGCGCTGCCGTTGTCCGGGGCGTCGCCGCCGGGGGTGTCGAGCTTGGGCGCGTAGTAGAGGTAGACCGCGCGGTTGTCGGCGAAGTCCGGGTCGACCGCGACGCCTTGGAGACCTTCCTCGTCGTGCGAGTAGACGGGGAGCTTCCCGGAAACCTCGGTGTTCCCGGCGGCGTCGGTGATGCGTAAGGTGCCGTCGCGCGAGGTGTGCAGAACCGAGCGGTCGGGCAGCACGGCGAGGGTCATGGGCTCGCCGGTCTCGGCCACGCCCTTGGCGAGGGTGACCTGCTGGAAGTCCTCCGCCGCGGGGGCCTGCCCGGCGCGTTCGCCGGAGGCGGGGGCGGCGCCCGAGGGCGGGGCGGTGAGGGCGAGGGTGGCTCCGGCGAGCAGTGAACTCGTCAGCAGCGCGAGGGACTTGCGGAGTCTGAGCCGTTTCCTGTGCACGGATGTCCTCCGGAGGATGACGGTGTGTGACAGGCGCGCGCCGTCGCGCCGTGGGGGTGCGGATAGCGGGGCAGGTGCGGGACGGTAGGGCGGGGTACCGGCCCGGCGGGTACGTCGTACCACCGGGATCACCGTGACCAGTACATCTCAAGGACCGTAGCTTTGTTCGTCCTTTTCGGAAACCCCTTTGACACACATCAGCCACGCCTTCTTCCCGATTCTGGACAAAGAGCGGGAGGAGGGCGGACGGAAGCCGGCGGCCGCCCGAATCGACCGGGCGCCCGGACCGGGGATTCTCTGATCGCGGGGACCACGGATGCGCCGCGGACCGCGCCGGGGGGTGAGGACGCTCGCTGCGAGGGCTCGTATGAGGCATTAGAGGGCTCCGTGGAGCAACCATGGCCCGGGCGTCGGTGGACACATGCAGCGCGGCGGGCGTCTTTCCCGGCCCGCCAGTGGCGGAAGGTTACGCCAGCGGGGTTGGTCAGTGCGGAATACCGTCGATCACTTCGCGGGCGCCCTGGCGGAGGAGGGTGACGGCGACGGATGTACCGAGCGTGGACGGGTCGAGCCTGCCGGCCCACTCATGGGCGTTGAGCACGGTCTTGCCGTCTGCGGAGAAGACACATGCACGTAGGGACAGCTCGCCGTTGCGCTCAACCCGGGCGAACCCGGCGATCGGCGAGTTGCAGTGCCCCTGCAGGACGTGAAGGAGCATCCGTTCCGCCTGGGTCTCCTGGTAGGCGTCGCGGTCGCCGAGGCCGCTGATCAGGTCGATCAGCTCGGTGTCGCCTTCGCGGCACTGGAGGGCGAGGACGCCGGCACCGATCGGCGGCATCATCACGTCGGTCGACAGGGTTTCCGTGATGACGTCGGCGCGGCCGATCCGTTCGAGACCGGCGACGGCCAGGAGCAGGGCGTCGGCCTCGCCCGCGGCGAGTTTCTCCATCCGCCGGTTGGCGTTGCCGCGCATGGGGACGCACTCCAGATGCGGGTAGGAGGCGGCGAGCTGCGCGATCCGGCGCACGGACGATGTGCCGATCCGGGTCCCGGCGGGGAGTTCGCCGAGGGTGAGCCCGCCGGGGTGGATCAGGGCGTCCCGGATGTCGTCGCGCTTGAGGAAAGCGGCGAACGTGGTGCCGGCCGGGAGGGGCCGGTCGGCCGGGATGTCCTTGACGCAGTGCACTGCGAGGTCGGCGTCTCCGGCGAGAAGGGCGGCGTCCACCTCCTTGGTGAACGCGCCCTTCCCCTCGACCTGGGAGAGGGCTCCCATCCACTTGTCGCCCGTCGTCTTCACCGGGAGCACGCTGGTCCGGGTGCCGGGGTGGAGCGCGGCCAGCTCGGTGCGGACACGTTCCACCTGGGCGAGAGCCATCGGCGAGTCGCGGGAGACGATGCGGATCAGATCACGGGCCATGAGGGCACGATAGACCTTCAGATGCGGGCGGCGACCACCAGTCCCGACGCCCACCGCATCGGCGTGGCGCGCCAGTTGGGCACCTCGGGCAGTTGTTCGAGGAAGCCGTCGACGCGCAGCTGATGGTCCTTCGGCCATGTGGCCTGCGGGAGCATGTCGTCCACGACGTACAGGGCCCCCGGCTTGAGCAGTGCGAGGAGGTCCGGCAGGCGGAGGTACTTCCCGGGCCTGCAATCGACGTAGGCGAAATCGAACCTCCCGGGCGTCTCCTGCTCGGTGAGCCAGGCGTCCGCGTCCGCCGTGACGAACGTGATCCGCGGGTCGTCACCGAGGTGGCGGCGGGCGATCGACTGGACGGCCTGGTCCCTCTCGACGGTGGCCAGGTGGGCGGTTGGGTCCATGCCGGCCGCCAGCCACGCCGCACCGGCTCCGACGCCGGTACCGAGTTCAAGGAACCGGCCGCCGGGCTTGGACGCGGCGAGGGTGGCGAGAAGGCAGCCGGTGCGGTCCTCGCAGGACATGGCGAACTCGGCGCGGGCCGCGTCGGCGAGGATGGCGTCGAGTTGCGGCGGGCGGATACAGGGCTCGTCACGCACGGCAGGCCTCCAGGTGCCGGGCCGCGGTCTCGGCGGCGAAGGTGAGAATCTGGTCCGCACCGGAGCGCTTGAGCATGGCCAGGTACTCCACCGTCCCGGACGTGCCGAGGGCCTGGAGCGCAGCCCACTCGCCGGAGGTGGAGTACGCGACAATCGGGACTCGCTGGTCGTCGCGGAGCCGTACGAGAACGTCGGCGGCCGTCATGACCGGCTGGAGCGTGAGGGAGTCGGCGCCCTCGTCGATCCAGCGGCGGGCCTGGAGGATCGTGTCCCGGTCAGCGCGGCCGGGCTCCAACTGGAAGCCTCGACGGTGCCCGGACTGCGGGTCGGTGTCCATCAGCGTCTTGAACGGGCCGTACAAGCCGGTGTGGATGGCGAGGTTCGGGTTCACGCCGACGTCGCGGTGCCCGGCCTCGTCGAGCGCGGCGCGGACGGCGCGAATCGAGCCGTCGAGCATCGCCGTGGGCGAGACGACGTCGGCGCCGGCGTCGGCGTGCTGCACCGCCATGGCGCCCATGAGCCGGTAGGTGGCGTCGAGGTTGATACCTCCGCCAGGGTCGCGCAGGACGCATTCGCCGTGGTCGGTCCAGGAGCAGCCGCAGACCTCCGTGGTGACGGCCATGTCCGGGACGGCCGCCTTCACGGCGGTGACCGCGGCCACCATGCGGTTGCCGGGGGCGAGCGCGCCGGAGGCGCGGCCGTCGCGGTCGTGGCCGTACGCGAAGACCTTGATGCCATGGATGCCGAGGGCTGCCCAGCGGCCGACGGTCGGCGGTACGGCGGTGAGGGGCGCGGCGCCAGGGAGTGAGCCGGCCTTCGGGGCTTCGTCGGGGAGCACGAGGAGGGGTGCGCTCAGGTCCGCCGTGGCGAGGGTCTGGCGGGTGTAGAGGGCTCGCACTGCACGGCGTGCGCGGGAGGGGTTGATGCCATCGGGGCTCGGCGCTTCGCGCTCAGTGAGGACGGTCATGCGGAGAGTAGATACCGGCATGGTGTCGGCAACCAGGGGCGCGAGGATGTGTGCGGGAGCGCGCATGCAGGAGAACCTGCCGGGTGGATGCTCGCAGCCCTTCAAGGGGGCAGATCGCAGGTTGGACCCCTTCGGTCCGTCAGCGTGGGGTCAAATGGCGTGGACCATGTGGCGGAGTACCGAACCGCACAGCCGTCCTGCTGACCGTCTTCCGCAAGACGAGACTGCGGGAGGACGCCGAGGTCGGACGCGCCAAACTCGCACAGAAGGTCTGCGAGGCCGAGCACGGACCGGCCCACGGGGAGTTCGTCCGCGTCATCGAGAAAGGAGAGGTGGAGCAATGAGCCACAGCCGCTGGAAGGCCCCGCGTGAGCGCAAGCTTGCCGAGGGCTTCACCGAGCCGGAGGACGTGGCCGAGGCCCGTCGCGAGATCCGGCTGTCCATGGCCCTCGCGCAGGCCGTGTACGACCGGCGCGCCGAACTCGGGCTCACCCAGACCGAACTGGCCGCCCGTGCGGGCCTCACCCAGGCGAAGATCTCCCGGATCGAAGGCTCCGACACCGTCCCCACGCTGCCGCTCCTCGCCAAGCTCGCCAAGACCCTGGACGCGACCCTCAACATCGCCCTCGACGATGACGAGACCCAAGTGAGCTTCGCCGGGCACCGCACCGACGCAGCCTGAGCCGGCCGGGCACCTTCCCCTGCGTCATCCGTCGGCCGCGCCCCCCTTCCGGTCGTGCTGTCCTCGGACCTGGAGTGCAGGGGGAGCCAAGGGCGTCGGCCCGCCCGGCGGCCGTGGGGGTGGTCGCCGGACGGGCCGCACCCTGCCGGCGGCGGTGCCGCCGTGGGCCGGGGCCCGCGCCGAGGGCGCGGTGCGGGCCGGGCCCGGTCGGCGCCGCTCGGGAGCAACCGGACCCGGCGGGCAGGCTGTTGTGGTGCCGGGGTGTCGTGCCGTTCAGTCGTCCGCGCCGCCGAAGGCCGCGTCGAAGCTCGCGGACGGCGGGTCGAAGTCGTACGCCTTGAGGTGGCGCAGGGCCTCGGGGGCGCCGGTGAGGCGGTCCATGCCGGCGTCCTCCCATTCGACCGATATCGGGCCGTCGTAGCCGATGGAGCGGAGCATCCGGAAGACGTCCTCCCACGGCACGTCGCCGTGGCCGGCGGAGACGAAGTCCCAGCCGCGGCGGGGATCGCCCCAGGGGAGGTGGGAGCCGAGGCGGCCGTTGCGGCCGTCGAGGCGCTTGCGGGCCTCCTTGCAGTCGACGTGGTAGATCCGGTCGCGGAAGTCCCAGAGGAAGCCGACCGGGTCGAGGTCCTGCCAGACGAAGTGGCTGGGGTCGAAGTTGAGGCCGAAGGCGGGGCGGTGGTCCACGGCCTCCAGGGCGCGGTGGGTGGTCCAGTAGTCGTAGGCGATCTCGCCGGGGTGGACCTCGTGGGCGAAGCGGACGCCCTCCGCGTCGTAGACGTCGAGGACGGGGTTCCAGCGTTCCGCGAAGTCCTCGTAGCCGCGTTCGATCATCTGGGGCGGGGCGGGCGGGAACATCGCCACCAGGTGCCAGATGGCGGAGCCGGTGAAGCCGATGACGGTGCGGACGCCGAAGGCGGCGGCGGCCCGGGCGGTGTCGGCCATCTCGGCGGCGGCGCGCCGCCGTACGCCCTCCGGTTCGCCGTCGCCCCAGATGCGGCCGGGGAGGATGGCCCGGTGGCGCTCGTCGATGATGGCGTCGCAGACGGCCTGGCCGACGAGGTGGTTGGAGATCGCGTGGCAGGTGAGCCCGTACTTCTCCAGCAGAGCGTGGCGGCCGGCGAGGTAGTCCGGCTCGGCCAGCGCCCGGTCGACCTCGAAGTGGTCGCCCCAGCAGGCCAGTTCGAGGCCGTCGTAGCCGAAGTCGCGGGCGTGCCGGCAGACCTCCTCCAGGGGCAGGTCGGCCCACTGGCCGGTGAAGAGGGTGAACGGTCGGGTCATCAGGGGCCTCCTCAGGCGAGGGCGGGGAGGACGGGGGCGGGCTCGACGGGTGTGTAGCGGCTCTCGTGCCGGGCGCTCTCCTCGACGGCCGCGAGGACCCGCTGCACCTGCAGCCCGTCGGCGAACGACGGCCGGGGGCCGGTGCCCGCGGCGATGGCGTGCACCAGGTCGCGGGCCTGGTGGACGAAGGTGTGCTCGTAGCCGAGGCCGTGGCCGGGCGGCCACCACGCCTCCAGATACGGGTGTTCGGGTTCGGTGACGAGGATGCGGCGGAAACCGGAGACCGCGGCCTCCTCCGTGTGGTCGTGGAAGCACAGCTCGTTGAGGCGTTCGAGGTCGAAGGAGAGCGAGCCGAGGGCGCCGTTGAGTTCGATGCGCAGGGCGTTCTTGCGCCCGGCGGCGACCCGGGTGACCTCGAAGGAGGCCAGCGCCCCGGAGGCCAGCCTGCCGGTGAAGAGGGCCGCGTCGTCCACCGTCACCGGGCCGCGCCCCGCGCCGTCCGCCGCCGCGGACAGGCCGTGCGCGGCGCCCGGCAGCGGCCGCTCCTTCACGAAGGTCTCGGTGAGCGCGGAGACCCCGGCCAGGTGTTCGCCCGTCAGGTGCTGCGCGAGGTCGACGATGTGCGCGCCGAGGTCGCCGAGCGCGCCGGAACCCGCGCGCTCCTTGCGCAGCCGCCAGACGAGGGGGAACTCCGGGTCGGTGATCCAGTCCTGGAGGTAGGTGACGCGGACGTGCCGCAGGGTGCCCAGCCGGCCCGACGCGACCAGCCGCCGGGCGAACGCCAGGGCGGGCACCCGGCGGTAGTTGAAGCCGACCATGGCGAGCTGCCCGCGCTCCCGGGCGCGGTCGGCCGCCTCCACCATGGCCTCGGCCTCGGCGACCGTGTTGGCGAGCGGCTTCTCGCACAGCACGTGCTTGCCGGCCTCCAGGGCCGCGATGGCGATCTCCGCGTGGCTGTCGCCCGGGGTGCAGATGTCGACGAGCTGGACGTCGTCGCGGGCGATCAGCGCACGCCAGTCCGTCTCGGCCGCGGCCCAGCCGTGCCGGCGGGCCGCCGCCCGCACGGCGGCCGGGTCGCGCCCGCAGACGGCGGCCATCACCGGCGTCAGCGGGAGGTCGAAGACCCGGCCCGCGGTGCGCCACCCCTGGGAGTGGGCGGCGCCCATGAAGGCGTAGCCGACCATGCCCACCCCGAGGGTGGCCGGCGGGGTGTCCGGGGTGTGGGGGCCGGTGTGCGTGTCCGTGCCGGTGCCGGTCTCGTCCATCGGTGCCTCTCCTCGTCGTCGTCTCGCTGCTGGCGGGGCGCTCTCCCCGGGCGTGCGGGGCGGGGCGTCAGCTGAAGCCGGTCGGCAGGTACTCGTCGACGTTCTCCTTGGTGACGACGGCCGAGTAGAGGGTGAGCGAGGCGGGGATCTCCTGTTCGGCGAGCCCGCCGACGCCCTTGCCCTGGCCGAGGGCGCGGGCGAGGTCGATCGCGGAGGCGGCCATGGTCGGCGGGTAGAGGACGGTGGCCTTGAGGACGGTGTTGTCGGCCTTGATGGCGTCCATGGCGTGCTTCGCACCGGCGCCGCCGACCATCAGGAACTCGTCGCGCCCGGCCTGCTTGATGGCGCGCTCGGCGCCCACGCCCTGGTCGTCGTCGTGGTTCCAGAGCGCGTCGAAGGAGGACTGGGCCTGGAGCAGCTGCGCCATCTTGGCCTGTCCGGACTCGACGGTGAACTCGGCGGCCTGCCGGGCCACCTTCTTGATGTTCGGGTAGTTCTTGAGGGCGTCGTCGAAGCCCTTGGTGCGCTGCCGGGTGAGCTCCAGGTTGTCCAGGCCGGCGAGCTCGACGACCTTGGCGTTGCGCTTGTCCTTGAGCTGCTCGCCGATGTAGCGGCCGGCGTTGAGGCCCATGCCGTAGTTGTCGCCGCCGATCCAGCAGCGGTACGCCTGCTGGGAGTCGAAGATCCGGTCGAGGTTGACGACGGGGATGCCGGCCCGCATCGCCTTCAGCCCGACCTGGGTGAGGGCCTTGCCGTCGGCCGGCAGGATCACCAGCACGTCGACCTTCTTGTTGATCAGGGTCTCGATCTGGCCGATCTGCTGGGCGGTGTCGTTGGAGCCCTCGGTGGTCTCCAGCGTCACGTCCTCGTACGTCTTGGCGCGGGACGTCGCCTGCTCGTTGATGGCGTTGAGCCAGCCGTGGTCGGCCTGCGGGCCGGCGAAGCCGATGGTGACGGCCTTGCCGGGCTTGTCGTCGGTGCCGCCGGCGGGGTCCTGCGCGCCGCCCTTCTCATTGCTCTCGTTGCTGGTGCAGCCGGTGAGGAACGCGCCGGCGGAGACGGCTGCGGTGCCGAAGAGGAGACCTCTGCGGCTGGGGACCGGTGGTGTCATGACGGGGAACCTCCACTGTGAGCGGACGCCGGACGCGGCCGGTGGTGCGCGGATGGGCGGGGCGGTGGGGCGGTGGGGCGGTGGCTCGGCGGTGCGAGGGACGGCCGTGCGGACGGCCGGGGGCGGCTGGCTGCGGCGTGCGCGCGGGTGTGCGCGCCTCCTGGAGCTCCCCGCTACGAGCTCCCGCTGCGCGCCGTGCGGTGCTGGACCAGGACGGCGGCGACGATGATCGCGCCCTTCGCGATCTGCTGGACGTCGCTCTGCAGGTTGTTGAGGGCGAACAGATTGGTGATCGTGGTGAAGACGAGGACGCCGAGCACCGAGCCGGTGATGGTGCCCCGGCCGCCGCTGAGCAGGGTGCCGCCGATGATCGCGGCGGCGATGGCGTCGAGTTCGTAGAGATTGCCGTTGGTGTTCTGGCCGGATCCGGTGAGGACGATCAGCAGGAACGCGGCGATGCCGCAGCACAGCCCGGAGAGCAGATAGAGCATCAGCCGCTGGCGCCGCACGTCGATGCCGGCCAGGCGGGCGGCCTCCGCGTTGCCGCCGACGGCCACGGTGCGGCGGCCGAAGGTGGTGCGGTTGAGCACCAGCCAGCCGACGACGGTGACGGCGGCGAACACCAGCACGAGCGGCGGTATGCCCAGTACATAGGCGTCGGGCAGGCCGAGTTCGAGCACCGGGTCGACGGTGACGACCTGCGTCCTGCCGTCGCTGATCTGGAGCGCCAGCCCGCGGGCGGAGGCGAGCATCGCCAGGGTGGCGATGAACGGCACCATGCCGCCGTAGGCGATGAGCGCCCCGTTGACCAGGCCGCAGCCCAGGCCCACCAGGACCGCGCAGAGCAGCATGCCGCCCAGCCCGTACTCCTGGGTGGCGAGGGTCGTCGCCCATACCGAGGCGAGCGCGACGATCGCCCCGACGGACAGGTCGATGCCGCCGCCGATGATGACGAGGGTGACGCCGACGGTCACGACCCCGATCACCGACGCCTGGGTGAGGACGAGCTGGAGGTTGTCCCCGGAGAGGAACTGTTCGGGCCGGGTGATCGCGCCGACGACCACCAGCGCCGCCAGCACCCCCAGCAGGGAGAGGTTGCGCAGATCGGCGAAGGCGGCCGGCACGGCCCGGCGCCCGGGCCCCCCGCGCGCTCCGGGCGGCGGGGACGGCTCCTTGCCGGGCGGCGGCCCCTGCGTTCCCGGGCCGGGAGCCGCCGGGGAGGCGGTGGACGGCGCCGGGGACGGCGGGGGCACGGCGGGCCCGGGGGTGGCACCCGTGGTCATCGCGACGGGCTCCCTTCCATGACGAGGTCGAGGACACGGTGCTCGTCCAGCTCCCGGGCGGGCGCCGTGTGGACGACGCGGCCCTCCCGGAGGACGAGCACCCGGTCGGCGAGGCCCAGCACTTCGGGCACCTCGCTGGAGACCAGGAGGACGGCCACGCCGTCGTCGGCGAGCCGCCGGATCAGGGCGTACAGCTCGGCCCGCGCGCCGACGTCCACGCCCCGCGTCGGCTCGTCCAGCAGCAGCACCTTGCAGCCGCGCAGCAGCCAGCGGGCGAGGACCACCTTCTGCTGGTTGCCGCCGGAGAGGGTGCGGACGGGGACGGACGGGTCGTCGGGGCGCAGCGACAGCTCGCGGGTGGAGCGGTGCGCGGCGGCCCGCTCACGGGCCCGGTCGAGCCAGCCGCCGCGCGAGAAGCGGGCGAGGGAGGAGACCGAGACGTTGCGGACGACGGACTCCAGCATCAGCAGCCCCTGCGCCTTGCGCTCCTCCGGGGCCAGGCCGATCCCGGCCCGTACGGCGGCGCTGACGCTGCCCGGCGGGAGCGGGCGGCCGTCGACCAGCACCCGGCCCGCGCCGGGCCGCCGCGCGCCGAAGACCGTCTCCAGGATCTCGGAGCGCCCGGAGCCCACGAGTCCGGCCAGGCCGACGATCTCGCCGGGGCGCAGCTCCAGGTCCACCGGCTCGAACTCGCCCCTCCGTGCGAGCCCTTCGACCTTCAGGACGGGCGCCGGGACGGCCGGCCCGGCGGGCTCCGCCGGCGCGGGCCGCTCCGGGAACACGTACTCGACGTCGCGTCCGGTCATCAGCGCCACGACCTCCCGGGTGGGGGTGGTGCGCGCCGGCAGGCCGCGGGCGGCGGCGCGGCCGTCCTTGAGGACGGTGACCCGGTCGCCGATGCGGCGGATCTCCTCCAGCCGGTGGGAGATGTAGACGACGGCGACCCCGGCGGCGGTGAGATCGCCGACGATGCGGAAGAGGTTGTCCACCTCGTCCGGGTCGAGGACGGCCGAGGGCTCGTCCATCACGATCAGCCGCACGTCGTGCGAGAGGGCGCGGGCCATGGAGACGATCTGCCGGCCGGCCGCGGACAGATCGCGCACCAGGGTGTCCGGGCCGATCTCGGGGTGGCCGAGCCGGCCCAGCAGGGCGGCGGTGGCCGAGCGGGCGGCGCGGGAGCGGACGAAGCCGGCAGTGGCCGGCTCATGGCCGAGATGGACGTTCTCGGTGACCGACAGGCCGTCGACCAGGTCGAGTTCCTGGTAGATCGTGGCGATGCCGAGGTTCATGGCGGCCGTGGGCGAGGTGAGGTGGACGTGTCCGCCGCGCCAGCGGATCTCCCCCGCGTCGGGGCGGTGGGCGCCGGAGAGCACCTTGATGAGGGTGGACTTCCCGGCCCCGTTCTGGCCGAGGAGGCAGTGCACCTCGCCCGGCAGGACGTCGAGATCGACCCCGTCGAGGGCCCGTACGCCGGGGAAGGACTTGGTGATGCCGGTCATGGTGAGCAGCGGGCCGCCGTCCGGCGCGGGCCGGCCGGCCGCCGGTGCCGCGGACGGTGTCGCGGACGGAGTCGCGGAGGGTGTCGCGGACGGGCCGGGTGACGGCGAGGGGTCCGGTGACGGGTCCGGTGACGGCGGCGGGTGATCGGGCACGGGTGCCATGGCGGGGCCTCCTCGGCGGGTGCGCCGGCGGGCGGGCAGGGCGCGGCTGCGGTACGGGCGTGCGGAGTTCGCGGCGGAGCCGCGGTGCGGGCGGCTGCGGTGCGGTGGTGCGGCTCGTTCGGCGGTACGGCTCGGTGGTACGGCGGCGCGGTTCGGCGGTACGGGGTGCGGCGGTACGGGTGCGGCGTTACCGAGGTGCGGCGGTACTGGGGCGTGTCCCGGGCCGGTCACCCGGCCCGGGTCGGCGGAGGTCAGGCGGGTGAGAACAAGTGGTCGCTGATCAGGCGGGCCGCGCCGATCACACCGGCGACGGCACCGAGTTCGCCCAGGACGATCGGGAGGTTCCCGGTCGCCAGGGGCAGGGACTGGCGGTAGACCTGGGTGCGGATGGCGGCGAGCAGGGTGTGGCCGAGGCCGGTCACCCCGCCGCCGATGACCACCAGGCCCGGGTTGAAGAAGCTGACGAGCCCGGCGATGACCTGGCCGGTGCGCTCGCCGCCCTCGCGGATCAGGTCGAGCGCGGCCCCGTCACCCGCGGCCGCCGCGGCGGCGACGTCGGCGCCGGTGAGCCGGCCCGCCGTCTCCAGCCGGGCGGCGAGCTCGGCGGAACTGCCGTCGCGGGCGACGGCCTCGGCGTCCCGTGCGAGCGCGGAGCCGCTGAAGTACGCCTCCAGACAGCCCCGGTTGCCGCACGCGCAGGGACGGCCGTCGGGTTCGACCCGGATGTGGCCGATGTCGCCCGCGCTGCCGGTCGTCCCCCGGTGGACCTCTCCCCCGGCGACGATGCCGCAGCCGATGCCGGTGCCGATCTTGACGCAGAGGAAGTCCTGGACGGAGTTGGCGACCCCGGCGTGCTGCTCCCCCATGGCCATCAGGTTCACGTCGTTGTCGACCATGACGGGGCAGCCGAGCTCCTGGCTCAGCACCTCGCGGACGGGGAAGCCGTCCCAGCCCGGCATGATCGGCGGTGCTACGGGGACGCCCTCGGGGAAGCGGACCGGTCCGGGGACGCCGACGCCCGCGCCGTCGAAGCCGTCCGGCGCGACGCCGGTGGCCCGCAGCTTGCCGGTCATGGCGAGGACCTGTTCGAAGACGGCCACCGGTCCGTCGCGCACGTCCAGCGGCTGGTTGAGGTGGCCGAGAATTTCCAGCTCGGCGTTGGTGACGGCCACATCGACCGAGGTGGCGCCGATGTCCACCCCGAGGAAGCGGAGCGCGGGCGCGAGCCGGATGTTGTGCGAGCGGCGCCCGCCGCGCGAGGCGGCCAGCCCGTCGGCGACGATCAGCCCGGTCTCCAGCAGCCGGTCGACCTCGACGGCGAGCTTGGACCGGGACAGGTCCACCCGGTCGCCGAGCTGGGCGCGGGAGTGGGGGCCGTCGTCGCGCAGCAGCCGGAGCAGCCGCGCCTGGTGCGCGTTCGCGGGTCGTGCTGTCATGCGCCTCACGCCACCCCAACCTCCCCTCGCCCACGGCATGGGAAGACACTGGAAGACACTGTCTTCGCCGGTCATCGGCCTCGCCCGGCGGTCCGTCTCCGGCTCGCCGGGCTTTAACGGGGAAGTTAGCAGCGGTCGTTGGGACTGGGAAGAAGTTTGGCAGGAATCATCGGTAACTTTCTCCTGACCGTGGACAAAGGATCGGCCGGAGACATGGACGAAGCGGACAGCGGACAGTCGCTCCGGGCCGCCCGGCCGACCCCGCCCGGGCCCACCGGTAACGACATCCGTGAGCCGGACACCGCAGCGCCCTCCGCCCCGGGACATGACTGTCACGAAGCTGCAGCCCTCGTGCAGCAAGCTGACACCCATCCATCTGTTCGAGCCCCCGAACGGCTGGGATCGTCTCTTCCACCGCAGAGATCAGCAGGGCACAGCTCGTCCCAGGGGGAAGCCATGTACAGGAATTGCCGTGAGAGAACGACGCCCGCCCGCCGGCGGGGGACCACCGCCGTGATCGGGCTGGCCCTGGTGCTCTCGCTCCCGGCCGGAGTGGCCGCCGCCGCTTCCCCCCAGAGTTCCCCCCGGAATTCCGTACCGGCCGTCCAGAGCGGCCCGGCGGCCCCGGACGCCGGCGCCCCCGGCCTCGGCGGGCTGCCGTCCGCCGTGGCCGGCACCGTCTGCGCCCAGTGGGACCGGCTCGCCGCCGCGGTGCCCGTCCCGGTGGAACCACCGCAGGTGTGCAAGCTGGTCAACGGCTGGGACTAGGCCGCCCGGTGCGGTTTCAGCTGCTCGGGCCGCTGAGTGTCACCGACGGGGCCGACGCCGTCGTCCTCCCTCCCTCGAAGCCGACGATTCTCCTGGCCGTGCTGCTGCTGCACGCCAACTCCGTGGTGTCCGCCGAGCACCTCCAGCGGGCCGTCTGGAGTGAGGCGCAGCCCGCCACCGCGAAGGCCGCGCTGCAGACCTGTGTGCTGCGGCTGCGGCGGCTGCTGCCCCGGCACGGGGTCACCGAGACGCCCATCGAGGCGGTCCCCGGCGGCTACCGGATCACCGCCGGGCCGAGGACCCTCGATCTGCTCGGTTTCCGGGACGCCGTGCGCCATGCCGCCGCCTCCGCGCACGCCCCGGAAGCCGAGCTCTCCACCCTGAAGGAGGGGTTGTCGCTGTGGCAGGGCCCGCTGCTGGCCAACGTGCGGTCCGACACGCTGCACCGGGACGAGGTGCCGCGGCTGGCGGAGGAACGGCTGCGCGCCGTGGAGCGGGTCTGCGACCTCGAACTGGCCCTCGGGCGGTGCGGGGAGGCGCTGGCCGAGCTGTGGGCGGTGACCCGCGCGCACCCCGGTCACGAGCGGTTCCACGAGCAGCTGATGGAGGCCCTGTACCGCACGGGACGGCAGGCGGAGGCGCTGGCCGAGTACCGGCGCGTCAAGGAGTACCTGCGGGAGGAGCTGGGCGTGGACCCGTCCCCGACGCTCCGCTGGCTGGAGCTGGCCATCCTGCGCGGTGAGGAGCTGGCCCCGGCGGCGGACGGGGCCGGCCGGGGGCACCCGCGGTCCGGGCCGGTGGTCCGCGTCGACCGGGAGCCCGCGGGAGGCGGAACCCCGGGGAGAACCACGGGTCTTGGCACCTCCGCGCCGGCGGCCGCCCTGGCCGCCGCGCCTCCCCCGCCGGCCGCGCTCACCGCGCGGCCCGCTGACCGGCGGCCGGCCCCGGCCGCCGCGGCCTCGGAGCCGCCCGGCACCCCCGCCGTGCCGTCCTTCACGGGCCGGGCGGCCGAGGTCGGAACCATGGTGGAGAGCCTGACCCGTTACGCGGAGCACGGCGGCGAACCCCCGCTGATCCTGCTGTGCGGCGCCCCCGGCATCGGCAAGTCGGCGCTGGCCCGGCACGTCGCGCAGCTCGTACGGGCCGCCTTCCCGGGCGGGCCGCTGCTGGTGCCGATGACGGACCCGGACGGCGCGCCGCGCGAACCGGCCGATGCCGCCGCCGCGTTGACGGCCGGGCTCCGGGAGTGCGGGGACCGCGAGCGGACCCTGCTGATCCTCGACGACGTGGCGGACGCCGCCCAGGTGCGCCCGCTGCTTCCGGCCGGGGCGGGCGGTGCGGCCGTCGTCACCAGCCGGATGGGACTCGCCGGCCTCGTGGCGACGCACGGCGGGCGGGTGCACCGGCTCTCCGTCTTCGGCGAGGACGAGTCGTACCGGCTGCTGTGCGCGGTGCTGGGCGCCGAGCGGGTGGCGGCCGAGCCGGAGGCGGCCCGCCGGCTGGCGGACGTCTGCGGTCACCACCCGCTCGCTCTGCGGATCATGACGGCCCGTCTGCTGACCCGCCCCGGGCTGCGGCTGGCCGACGCCGCAGGCTGGCTGGCCGGCGACCCGATCGGCCGGCTCTCCCTGGCCGATTCCCCCGGCATGTCCGTTCCGGAGGTGTTCGGCGGCGCCCTCGGACGGCTCGACCCCCGGCTCGCCGAGGCCTTCCTGCGGCTCGGGTCGCTGCCCGGGGGGACCTTCCGGGCCGGGGACGGCGCCCCGGCGCTCGGCATGACCGGCGCCGAGGCGGAGGCCGTCCTGGAACGGCTGGCCGACGCCGGGCTCCTGGAGGAGGGGCCGCCCGGCCCC
Organism: Streptomyces xinghaiensis S187; assembly: GCF_000220705.2. GTDB lineage: Bacteria > Actinomycetota > Actinomycetes > Streptomycetales > Streptomycetaceae > Streptomyces > Streptomyces xinghaiensis. The sequence continues at coordinate 1,250,723 of NZ_CP023202.1, forward strand.
TACCGGATGCATCCGCTGCTCCATCGCTTCGCGCGCGAAGCCGCGACCCGAACCCGCCCCACAGAGAAGGTGTGACCGATGACAGCAGACGTGACCGGCACCGCGCCCGCCACCCCGGCCGGCGCCTTCGAGGCACTCGCCGGCACCCGGCCGCGGGTGCGGCGGGACGTACTCTTCACCGAGACCCCGGGCGGGGTGCTCTTCCACAACGCCGACGGCGGCTTCCACCTCACCGGCCGCGCCGCCTACCGCTTCGCCGCGCTGATGGTGCCGCACCTGGCCGGGCGCAACCGGCTCGGCGAGATCTGCGAGGGCTTCGGACCGGCCCAGCGCGCCATGGCCGCCGAGCTGGTCAAGACGCTGTACGAGCGCGGCTTCGCCCGCGACGTACCGGACGCCGACACGGACGGCCCGGAGCCCGGCGACGTCTCCCGCCGGTTCGCCGCCCAGATCGCCTACGTCGACCACTACACCGACGGCGCGCCCCGCCGCTTCGCCCGCTTCCGCGACACCCGCGTCGCCGTGCTGGGCGAGGACGAGACGGCCCGCTGGTGCGCGCTGAGCCTGGTCCGCAACGGCTGCGGCCACATCGCGACCACCACCGCCTTTCCCGAGGTGGCCGCGGAGGCGGCCGAGTCCGCGGCCGACGGCTGCCCGGTGCGGGCCGACCGCCTGGACCCCGGCGAGACCGCGGGCTGGGCCGCGCTCGACGGCTACGACGTCGTGGTCGTCACCGGCCCCGGGGCCGAGGCCCGCACCCACCGGCTGCTGTGCGAGGGCGTGCCCGAGGGCCGCACCCTGATCCCCGCCTGGACCTTCGGCGGCCGCGCCGTCACCGGTCCGCTGTCCACCGCCACGTCCACCGGCTGCCTGCACTGCGCCCTGCTGCGGCTCGGCGGCACCACGGACGCCGCCGCCGCGGCGGAGATCTGGAGCGGCCTGGCCGGCGGTTCCGCCGCACCGGCACCCGGCGCCGGCGGACCGCTCGCCGGCCCCGTCGCCGCCATGTCCGGCAATCTGCTGGGCTACGAGATCTTCCGGCTGCGCACCGGGGCGCTGCCCGCCGAGACCGCCGGCCAGGTGCTGATCCAGGACCTGGAGTCGCTGGACGTCATGGCCGAGCCCGTGCACCCGCATCCGCGCTGCCGCCGCTGCGCCGCGCCGGCCGGGGCGGCGTCCGGCGCGGCGGAAACGCCCGAGGTACCGGAGCGGCTGGTGCTCCCCGTCACCCCGACCGTGGAGACCGCCCGGGAGGCGGAGGACCTGGTCGAGGAGCTCAACCGGATCAGCGACGCGCTCGTCCGCCCGTACACCGGGGTCTTCCGCCGGTACGACGACGAGGAGCTGACCCAGACCCCGCTGAAGATCAGCCGGGTGGAGGTCGCGCTCGGCCACGGCGTGCGGCGCGAGATCGCCGCGTTCGACGTGCACCATCTCGCGGGTGCGCGCCTGCGGGCCCTGTACGCGGCGGCCGAGGCCTACGTCGAACACGTGGTCCCCGCCGTGCCCGCCCCGGCCGCCTCCGCCGGAGCCGGCTCCGGGACCGCGCCGCTGCCGGCCCTGGCCCCCGACGCGCTGACGACGGGAGGCGGCACCGGCCGGGCTGCGGCCGAGGTCACCGCGTGGGTGACCGCCGTGTCGCTGCTCACCCGGGAGCCGGTCCGGGTGCCGGCGGCGGCGGTGCGGCCCTTCGGCCCGTACAACCGGGACCGGCTGCACCAGGCGAGCGGCGCGGGAGCCGGGGCGGGCGGCGGGCCCGGGGAGGCCGCCGGGCGCGGACTGCTGTCGGCGCTGGCGCACGACGCGCTGCTGCGGGCGGTGCGCGGCACGACGGAGGTGACCCCGCTCGGGGACGCCGTGGGCGATCCGGAGCTGGTCTTCCTGCGGAAGTCGGCGGGCAACCTGGATCTGCCGGTGGAACTGCTCGACCTCGGGGAGGACGCCCGCTCCTCGGCACGGGTGGTGCTGGCGCGGGAGCCGGGGGGCCGCTGGGCGGCCGCCGCCGGCCTGTCGCGCTCCGCGGCGGCCTGCGCGGCGCTGCGGGACCTGCTGGGACAGGCCCAGCTCGCCGCCGAGGAGCCGGAGAGGACCGTCGACCAGGGCGACCCGCTGCTCGCCGACCTGGCCCCCGCGGCCATCGCGGTGACGGGCGGCGGCGCGGCGGACGGCGGGACCGGGACGGTGGCACCGGACACGGAGGCCACGACGTTCGAGACGGTGCTGGACCGGCTCCGCGCGGCCGGACGGGACGTCCTGTACCTCGACACCACCCCGGCCGACCTGTCCGCGGGCGGCATCCGCACCGCCCGGGTCCTGCTCACCACCGGCGCGGCCGGCGGCTCCGGCGCGGACTCCGCGACCGGCACCGGCACGCAAACCGGCACCGGAACCGGCTCCTCCACCGCTGCCCGTTCCGGCTCGGACGGCGGCGCGGATGGCCACTGAGACCCCCACCGGGAGCACCGGCCGGACCACCACCGTGACTGGGACCGCCGCGGCCGGGAGCACCGGCCGGACAACCCCCGCTCCCGCAACCCCCGTACCGGCCGGGCCGGTTGCCGCCCCGGGGGGCGCGGGCGGAGCCTCCCCCGCCGCCGTCCCCGGGGCCGAGGCGCCGGTCCCGGGGGCGCGGCCCCCGGGTACCTCCCCCGGCGCGGCGGCCACCGGACCCGGAGCGCCCTGGGAGCGGGCCTGCCGTGAGCTGGCCGTACTGCTGCACCGCGGCCTCGCCGCGCACGGGACCCCGGCCCCGCTGGACGTCGCCGCGCTGGGCGTCACCGACGCCTTCACCGCACCGGAGCCCCGGCCGTCCGGCCCGGCGTCAACTCCCGGGCCGGCCATACCCGGTGGGGCGAACGCCCCCGCCGGTTCCGTCCCCGTACGGTTCTACGGGCACCTGGCCGTCGTCGGCCCCCTCCCCCCGGGGGCCGGCGACTCCCCGCACGCGCCCGGGCCGGCGGGCCCCTGCGCCCGCTGCCTCGACCGCCGGTGGCAGGCCGTGCGCTCCGTCGCCCTGCGCGAGGCGCTGGAGCTGGGCTCCGGTACCCGGGCGGCCGGGGCGTGGCCGTATCTCACCCCGTTCACGGCGGACGCGCTGGCCGCGCTGACGGCCGCCCGGCTCGGCGGGGCGGGGCCGCGCGGCGGCGCGTTCCCGGCCGTCCATCTGGTCGATCTGCGCACCCTGTCGGTCCGGCACTACCCGCTGGTGCCGGACCCGGAGTGCCCGCGCTGCGGCCGCGCCGAGGAGGACACGCCGGAGGCGGCCGTGCTCACCCTCCGCCCCGCGCCCAAGCACCGGCCCGGTTCCTTCCGCGTCCGCGACATCCGCGACTACGAGCTGCCGGCCGAGCCGTACGCCAACCCGGTGTGCGGTTCGCTGGGCCCGTCCGTGGTGCACGACATCGCGTCCCCCTCCACCTCCGCGACCATCGGCTGCTTCTCCATGCGCTCCGGGGAGTACCTCCGCGAGACGTTCTGGGGCGGCCACGCCGACAGCTACGCGCAGAGCGTGCGGATCGGCGTCCTGGAGGGCTTGGAGCGGTACGCGGGGATGCGGTCGCGCGCCAAGCCGGCGCAGCTGAGGGACTCCCTGGACGGGCTGCGGGCGCGCGGCGTCCGCGCGCTGGACCCGCGCACCTGCGGCCTGTACTCCGAGGAATTCCACCGCGCGAATCCGCGGGTCACGCCCTTCTCCCCCGGCCGGGAGATCCCCTGGGTGTGGGGGTACTCGCTGCGCGAGGGCGAGCCCGTTCTCGTCCCCGAGGTGCTGACGTACTACCACGCTCCGGGCCTGGAGAACCGGTTCGTCCAGGAGAGCTCCAACGGCTGCGCGTCCGGCGGCTGTCTGGAGGAGGCGGTCTACTGCGGGCTGATGGAGGTCGTCGAGCGCGACGCCTTCCTGCTCACCTGGTACGGGCGGGCCGCCCTCCCGGAGATCGACCCGCGCACCAGCGCCCGCGCCGCCACCCGGCAGATGGTGGATCGGCTGGAGATGTACGGCTACGAGGCCCGCTTCTTCGACACCCGGATCAGCTTCCCCGTTCCCGTGGTGACCGGGGTCGCCGTGCGGCCCGACGGCGGCATCGGGCGGATGTGCTTCGGCGCGGGCGCCGGTCTCGACCCGGAGGCGGCGCTGGCCGGCGCCCTCTGCGAGATCGCCACCGACGCCGTCAACCTCCGGGGGCGCACCGAGCGCGACTGGGAGCGGCTGAGCGCCATGGCGCGCGACTTCGCGAAGGTCGAGGCGCTGCACGACCATCCGCTGGCCTACGGCGTGCCGGAGATGGGCGACCACGCCCGCTTCCTCCTCGGCGAACCGGGCGCGCCCCGCCCGCCGATGCGCTCGCTGACGGACCTTCAGCGGGAGGTGCCGCCGGTCTCCGGTGATCTCCTGGACGATCTGCGGACCTGCGTGGACACGGTGACGGGCGCGGGCTTCGACGTGATCGTGGTCGACCAGACCATGCCCGAGCAGCGGGGTCTGGGGCTGACGACGGTCTCCGTCCTCGTGCCCGGGCTGCTGCCGATCGACTTCGGCTGGACCCGGCAGCGGGCCCTGGGGATGCCGCGGCTGCGCACCGCCCTGCGGGAGGCGGGGCTGCGCGAGCGCGATCTCGTACCGGACGACTTCAACCCGGCGCCGCATCCGTTCCCCTGACCGTCACCGCCGACCGCGACCGACCGAGACCGACCACGACCGACACCACGACGCAGCAGGGCGCACCACGACCGGCAGACGACCGGCCACGCCCGCGCCAGGCCCGGCGGGCCGGCCGGGCCCGACAGCTTAAGAGGCAGCAGGAAAGGCAGGGCACACCGTGGGATACGCCCAGGAGTACGCCACCGCGATCATGCACCGCGGGCGGGTCCCGATGGATCCCGCCGATTTCGTCCCCGACTGGGCCGACGGCCCGCGCAAGGCGAAGTTCTACCCGGGTGCGGACAGCCTGCCGCTGCCCGCTTCCGGCTATCCGGCGGCGGCCTGCCTGGACCGGGGCCTCGCCGCTCTCGGCGGGGTGCTGCCGACGCCCGGGGAGCGGGACGGCGCGGACAGCGGGACCGAGGGGGCGGGCGCCGGGCGGCCGTTCGACCTCGCCGCCCTGTCGGGCATGCTGCGCGACTCCTACGGGCTGACCGGCCGCCGCCTCGGCGTCCAGGCCAACACGGACCTCGGCGCGCTGCCGTACTACCCGCTCGCCAACTGGTCGCGCGGCTCGGCCTCCGGCGGCGGCCTCTACCCGGTCAGCGTCTACTGGGTCTCCGGACGGAGCGGCCCGGTGCCGCCCGGGGTGCACTACTACTCGACCCGCCACCACGCCATGCAGCGGCTGCTCACGGGCGACGTCTCGGGCGAGGTGCGGGCCGCGCTGGGCAGCGGCGCGCCCGGACCGGCCACCGACCAGTACCTCGTCCTCGGCGTCAAGTACTGGCAGAACGCCTTCAAGTACAACAGCTTCTCCTTCCACGCCGTGTCCATGGACCTCGGCGCCGCCGTGCAGACCTGGCGGCTGTGGGCCGGGGCGCGCGGACTCGCCGTCGAGCCCGCGTTCTGGTTCGACGAGGAGCGGCTGGCCCGGCTGCTCGGGGTGCGCACCGAGGAGGAGGGCGTCTTCGCCGTCGTCCCGCTGCGGTGGGAGGGCACCGCGCCCGGTCCGGGGGCCGGCCGGGCCCCGGCCCCGGCCGCCCCGGTCTCCGTGCGCCACCGGGACGCCGAGCGGTCCCGCACCGTGCTCACCTTCGACGCCCTGCTGAAGATGCAGGCCGCCACGGCCGAACACGCCGCCGACCGGCCCGCTCCGGGTGCGCTGGCCCCGGCCGCCGCCCCGCCCCCGGACCCGGACCGGCCGGTCGGCCCGCTGCCCGCGCCGCGGCCGCTCGCCGCCGACGTGCGCTCGGCGCTCCGGGCGCGGCGCAGCAGCTTCGGCCGCTTCGACGCGCAGCGGCCGGTGGCGGCGGACCAGTTCGCCGCCTGTCTGGCCGCCGCCTCCGCCGGCTCCGTGCTCGGCGGGGACACCGGCACCGGGGAGACCCCGCTCACCAAGCTCTACGCCTTCGTCAACCATGTGGACGGCCTGGAGCCCGGGGCGTACGAGTACGACCCGGCCGGGCGGGCGCTGCGGCTGGTCAAGCCCGGCCGGCCCGGGGAGTTCCTGCAGAAGAACTACTTCCTGGCGAACTACAACCTGGAGCAGTCCGGTGCGGTCCTGGTGCCCGCGGTCCGCACCGCGGCCGTGCTCGACGCGGTCGGCGACCGCGGCTACCGCGTGGTCAACGCCGCCGTCGGGGCGGTCGCGCAGACGCTCTACACCGCCTGCGCCGCACTCGGCCTCGGCTGCGGTGTGGCGCTGGGCTTCGACAACATCTCGTACATCGAGGAACTCGGCCTGGCGGAGACGGGCGAGTCACCGCTGCTGATCATGATGATCGGTCATGAACGGCCCGCCCCGGCCGACTTCCGGTACGAGATCGCCTGAGGGCGGCCATGGACACCGGACGAGAGACCACCGCCCCGCCGAACCCCGCCGCGGCAGCCGGCGAGCCCGCCGAACCCGGCCGCGCGGACGGCCCGTTCGTCCTGCGCATCGCGGGACTGCCCGTGGAGACCCTGCGGGAGCTGCGCTGCCCCGGCAGCCGCCGCTGGGCGGACAGCGTGCTGCGCGAGACGGACCGGCTGCGCGCCGAGGGCGAGGCCGTCGGCGACCGGCTGCACGACCTCGTCGGCGGCCACCCGGCCGCGGAGAGCGACACCGTGCGCCGAGGGCTGCTGAAGCTGCGCCGCGAGGTCTACAACAACCGGCTGCCCCGGGACGGCGACGCCGCCCTCGCCCTGGTCGCCGGGGTGGACGGGGCCGCCGGGGAGGCGCTCGCCGGCTGGCTGCGCGACCGGCGCCGGCTGGAGGAGCAGCGCACCGGGGGCGCGGCCCTGCTCGCCGGGGAGACCGCGCGGAGCCGGGCCGCGCTGCGCCGGCTGGCGGAGGAGGAGCGGCTGCGCAAGGGCCTGCTGCTGGCCTCCCCCGCCCTGGACGCGCAGCTCGACGGCCGGCTGCGGGCGGCGGACGGCGGTACCGCCGGCGACTCCCCCGGCGGTCCCCCCGGCAAGAAACAGCGGAAGATCGAACGTTCGCTGCTGTCGTACCTCTACCGGACGGTCTGCAAGACCAGTCCGTTCTCGACCTTCACCGGGGTCGCCCTCGGCGAACTGGCCGAGGGGGACGGGCGGCACGGCGGGGACAGCGCGCTCACCGTGCGCGCCGGCGCCCCCTGGACGGGCCACGCCCGGCTCAACGTCGCCGCCCTCGGGCGGCTCGCCGAGACCGTGCTCGCCGACCCGGCCCGCCGCGCCGATCTGCCCGTCTCCCCCGCCTCCGGCTGGGGCCGGGAGGCGGACCGGGTTCGCTATGTGCGCCGCTGGGTGACCGAGGGCGACGAGGACACGGCCGTGACCTTCGACGCCGTGAAGGACCGGCTGTTCTTCCTGCGCCGCACCGGCACCCTGGAGCGGCTGCTCGGCCTCTTCGAGGAGCGCGGCACCGTCCGCTACGGCGAGCTGTCGGCGTGGCTGGCCGCCGACCGGGGCGCCTCGGCGGAGGAGTGCGACCGGTATCTGGAGGCGCTGCTGCGGATCGGCATGGTGCAGGTGCCGTGTCTGCGCACGGAGGTGCACGACACCGACCCGCTGCGGGCGTTCCAGCGGTCCCTGCGGGGCCTGGACCGGCCGTGGGCGGCGCGGCTCGCCGACCGGCTCGGCGGGCCCGTCTCCCTCGTCGACCGCTTCGCCGCCGCGGAACCCGCCGCGCGCCGCACCCTCCTCACCGAGCTGCGCCGCGAACTGATCGCCGTGCAGGAGGAGTTGGGGTCCGAGCGGGCCAAGGTGCCGCAGACGGTGCTCTACGAGGACGCGGCGGCGGGCCGGAGCACCACCCTGGACGCGGCCGCCTGGACGGAGCTGGCCGCCGGGCCGCTGGGCGCCGTGGAGAGGATCCTGCCCGCGTTCGACCTCACCCTGCCGCAGCGGATCACCTTCAAGGGCTTCTTCCTCGCCCGCTTCGGGCAGGGCGGCCGCTGCGACGACCTGCTGAAGCTCGTCCACGACTTCCACGAGGACTTCTTCGACCAGTACATGACCTTCACCGCCGGCCACACCTCCTACGACGCGGACGGCCGCTACGTACCGGAGGTCAACTGGCTGGGGCTGCCCCAGCTGAAGGCCCTGGACACGGCCCGGCAGACCTTCACCGAGCGGATGCGGGGCCTGTGGGAGGCGCGGGACGGTGCCGGGGGCCGGGACGGAGCGGCGGCGGCCGGGGGCGAGATCGTCCTCGACGAGGCCCTCATCGACGAGATCGCCGCCGAACTGGCGCCGGTGGCACCGGACTTCGCACCGATGAGCCACCACGTCCAGATCGCCGACCGCCCGGCGGACGCCGGCGGCCCCCTCCTCGTCCTGAACCGCTCCTACGGCGGGCTGTCCTTCCCGTTCAGCCGCTTCACCCACTGCTTCGACGGACTGGAGCAGCGGCTGCTGCGCGCCGCCGGCGAAGTCTGCCCGGAGGGCGCGGTGTTCGCGGAGGTCACCGGCGGCCCGGTGACCAGCAACCTCAATCTGCACGGGCGGCTCACCGAGTACGAGATCGTCTGCCCCGGCGAGACCGGCACCCTGCCGGAGGAGTTCCGGCTCGGCCTGGACGACCTGTCCGTCGAGCACGACGAGAGCGCCGACCGGCTCGTGCTGCGCTCGGCGCGGCTGGGCCGCGAGGTGATCCCGGTCTACCTCGGCTATCTGGTGCCGCTGGCGCTGCCGGAACTCCCGCGCACCCTGCTGCTGCTGTCGCCGACCTCCATGGCCCCGCTCAACGTCTGGGGCGGCGTACCGGAGAGCGAGCCGGTGGACGGCGTGACCGCGCGGCCCCGGGTACGGCACGGCGGCCTCGTGCTCAGCCGGCGCAGCTGGAGCGCCCCCGCCTCCGCCCTGCCGGAGCGCCCGCCGGGGCAGTCCGAGGCGGACCGCTTCCTGGAGTGGCACCGCTTCCGCCGCGCGCACGGGCTGCCGGACCGGGTGTTCGCCACCGTGTCCGACAGCGGGGCGCGCGGTGCGACCGGTGCGAAGCCGCAGTACCTGGACTTCGACAGCCCGCTGTCGCTGGCGGCGTTCGAGGCGCTGGTGAAGTCCCCCGGGGCACGGGTGGTGTTCCGGGAGGCGCTGCCCGACGAGGACGAACTGCACACCGTCTCCGGGCGGGGCCGCCATGTCGCCGAGCTGGCCGTGGAGACGGCCGTCGCGCCCGCCCGAACCCGACCGAGGAGCAGCACCCGATGACGGCCACCGAGACCACCCCGCCCTCCACGGCATCCACGGCCTCCACGGCCGGCAACGCCGGGACCGGCGCCTGGCAGGCGACGCACATCTTCTACGCCGCCAACCCGCGCCCCCTGCTGCTCCAGTGCGTCCGCCCGCTGGTGGACGAGCTGGCGGCGGACGGGCTGCTGGCGAACTGGTTCTTCATCAACTACTGGCTGGAGGGCCCGCACGTCCGCCTCCGCGTCAAGCCGTCCTCACCGGAGGCGGCGGAGGAGGTGCGGCGCCGCACCGGGGCGGCCATCGACGCCTTCCTCGCCGAGCGGCCCGCGCTCTACGAGGTGGACTCCGGTTTCCTCAACGACTTCTACAACACCCTCTTCGAGATCGAGTTCCCCGGCGGGGAGCGCGCCCCGTATCTCGACGGCGACGGCCGGATGCGGCTGCGGCCCAACAACTCCCGGCACGCGGAGCCCTACGAGCCGGAGTACGGCAAGTACGGCGGGCCGGCCGGGATCGAGCTGGCCGAGTGGCACTTCCGGCACTCCAGCGAGCTGGTCGCCGACGCCTTCCGCACCAAGAACCTCCATCTGCGGACCGTGCTGCTCGGCACCTCGGCGCAGCTGATGATGGTGATGTCCGGCTGTTTCCTCCCCGGCGACCGGGAGCTGGCCGGCTACCTGGACAGCTACTACGAGTTCTGGCACCGGGCCTTCCCCGGCACCGGCTTCATCGGCACCGAGGAGTACGACCGCAACTACGCGGCGACGGCACCCGCCCTGGCCGCGCAGTTCGCGCGCATCCGCGCCGCCGTCGCCGGGGACGGGACGGCGGGCACGGGGTCCGCGGACTCCGCGGCGGGCACGGGCGCCCCGCGGCTGCCCGCCTTCCTCGCCGGCTGGGCCGAGCACTGCGCCGAACTGCGCGACCGTGCGGTGCGTCTGGCGACGGACGGCGAGCTGGTGTTCCGGTCCTGGGACGGCGAGCGGGACGAACAGGTGACCGACCCGGCGGTGGCGCTGCCACTGCTGCTCTCCCCGTATATGCACATGACCAACAACCGTCTGCACGTGACCATCCGGGACGAGGCGTACCTCTCGCACGTCCTGGGCCGCTGCCTGCGCGAGTCCCGTCCCGGAACGGCGGAGGCCGGGTCATGACCGCCCCGGCGGCCGTCCCCCGGCGCTACCGGCCCGAGCTGCGGGCCGGGGTGCTGGTCGGCGGCGCCCTGCTGCACGGCCCGGCGACCGTCCATCTGATCAAGAACACCGAGAGCGGCCTGTCCTTCAAGGTCGGGGAGAAGGAGCACTTCCTGATCTCCCGGATGGACGGCTCGCGCAGCCTGGAGGAGCTGGGCGCGGAGTACGCGGCCCGCTACGGGCGCCGGCTGGCCGACGCCAACTGGCAGCAGCTGCTGGGCATGCTGGGCACCCGGGGGCTGCTGGCCGGGGCGCCCGCCGGTTCCGGCGGCGGCCCGGAGGCCGGCCCGGACACGCCCGCGGCAGCCGGCCCGCCGGCGCGCCCGGAGCGGAAGCTGCTGAGCGGCAGCATCCGGCTCGTCGCCGACGCGGACGCCACCACCGGCCGCCTGCACCGCGCCGTCGGCTTTCTGCTGCGGCCGCTGTGGACGGTGCCGCTGCTGTGCCTGGTCGTCGCCATGGAGGCCGTTCTCGCCACCCGCCCGGGCGAACTGGTGCTCGGCACGAAGGCGTTGTTCCTCAACCCCGTGCTGCTGACGGCCGCGGGCACCCTGCTGTGGCTGAGCACCGCCCTGCACGAGCTGGCCCACGGCGTGGTCGCGCGCCACTACGGCGGCCGGGTCTCCGAGATCGGGCTGCGCTGGCGGCTCCCCGTGGTGATCATGTACTGCACGGTGGACGACTACCTCCACCTGGGCGACCGGGCGGCCCGGATCGCCACCGCCGCGGCCGGCGCGGTGATGAACCTGCTGTTCCTGCTGCCCTTCTGGGCGGTGTGGATGCTGGCCCCGGTGGACGACGCCACCGGGGACGCGCTCGCGGGGCTGCTGTTCCTGGGCAGCGTCCAGGCGCTGGCCATGCTGATCCCCCTCCCGCCCCTCGACGGCTACAAGATCGCGAGCCAGCTGCTGGGCGCCACCGGGCTGGCCGTCTCCAGCAAGGAGTACCTGCGGCTCGCCGTGCGCCGGGACCCGGCCGCGGCGGCCTATCCGCACCGGGCCAGAACCGCCTATCTTCTCTACGGCCTGGGCGCGCCGCTCGTCCTCGCGGCGCTCGCCGCGGCCCTCGCCGTCCTCGTCCACTTCCTGCTGACGGCACCGTGAGCGCCCGGTGAGCCGCAGCCGCCCCACGACCCCCGCGCCGTCCGCCGCGTACTCCGCGGCGTCCGCGCCGGCACCACCCGCTACCAAGGAGCACCCCATGCCCCCCATTCCCTCCCCGGACGGCCCGGCCGTCGTCCTCGACGAGGTGCACAAGACCTACGGCGCCACCCGGGCCGTCGACGGCATCTCGCTGACCGTGGCACGCGGGGAGTTCTTCGGGCTGCTCGGGCCCAACGGCGCGGGCAAGACCACCCTCATCGAGATCATGGAGGGGCAGCGGCGGGCGGACTCCGGCGCCGTCACCGTCCTCGGCGAGCACCCCTGGCCGCGCAACACGGCGCTGCTGCCCAAGCTGGGCGTGCAGACGCAGACTTCGGCGTTCTTCGTCCGGCTGACGGCCCGTGAACACCTGGAGACCATGGCCGCCCTCTACGGCGCCGGCCCGGACGCCGCCGAACGCGCCCTGGCCACCGTCGGGCTGACCGACGAGGGCGGCACGCGCGTCGACGACCTCTCCGGCGGCCGGCGGCAGCGGCTGGCCATCGCCTCCGCCCTCGTCCACGACCCCGAACTGATCTTCCTGGACGAGCCGACCGCCGCGCTCGACCCGCAGGCGCGCCGCGACCTGTGGCAGGTGCTGCGCGACCTCAAGAGCGCCGGGCGCACCATCGTCTACACCACCCACCACCTCGACGAGGCGGAGGCGCTGTGCGACCGGGTGGCGATCGTCGTCAAGGGGCGGATCAGCGCCCTGGACTCCCCCGGCCGCCTCATCGCCGCGGGCAGCCCCGTCACCCGCCTGGTGGTCCCGGCGGGCCGGCTGACCCCGGAGGCGGCGCGGGCCATCCCCGGCGTCGACCGGGTCGGCGAGGAGGGGGACGGCCTGGTGCTGGAGACGCTGGACTCCGGTCCCGTGCTGGCCGCGGTCGCCGAACTCGCCGGGCTCCAGGGGGTGCAGACGCGCACCGCGAGCCTGGAGGACGTCTACCTCGAACTGACCGGCACCGGCACCAACACCCCGCGACCGTGAACACCGCGGCCGCGAACACCGAAGCCGTGAACACTGCGGCCGTGAACACCGCGGCCGTGACACCGCACCGCCCGCCCGGCGGCGCACGCCTGGCACCGCACCGGATACGGAGAACACCATCCCCATGAGCGCCTACGCCGCACTGAGCAGGGCGGGCTACCGGGCCTACGTCCGCGACAAGACCACCCTCTTCTTCACCTTCGCCTTCCCGCTGCTCTTCCTCGTCGTCTTCGGGCTGATCTTCCACGGCAAGTCCGTGGAGGAGAGCGGCAAGCCGTACATCAACTACATCGCCCCGGGCGTACTGTCCTGGGGCGTCGCCAACGCCGCCGTCTTCGGGGTCGGCTTCGTGCTGATGCAGTGGCGCCGCGACGACATCCTGCGGCTGATCCGGATGACGCCGGCCCGGCTGCCGGCCGTGCTGGGCTCCCGCTACGTGCTGGCCATCGGCATCGGCATCGTGCAGGCGGTGCTGTTCGTCGCGGTGGCGCTGCTGCCGTCCTTCGGGCTGAGCCTGGCCGGCGGCTGGCCGCTCGCGCTGCCCGTCCTGGTGCTCGGGATCACGGCGTTCCTGGCGATCGGCGTGATCGTCGGCTCGTACGCCCGGACGCCGGAGGCGGTCGCCGCCGTCGCCAACTGCCTGATGATCCCGATGGCCTTCCTCTCCGGCTCCTTCTTCCCGCTGGACGCCATGCCGGAGTGGATGGCCTCGCTGTCGCTGGTGCTGCCGCTGCGCTACCTCAACGACGGGGTGTCCGCCGCGCTCACCGGCTCAGGACCCGCCGGGGACATCGTCACCGCCTGCGCGGTCCTCGCCGGTTTCGCCCTCGTCTTCGGCGCCGTGGCCCTGAAGACCTTCCGCTGGAGCGACCGCACATGACGACGACCGCACCCCCGGCGCCGGACGTCCCGGCGGCGCCCCTGGAGACGGGCCGGGACCTGCTGCAGCGTGCGCTCACCGAACGCCACGAGCACGAGGAGCGGGCCCCCGCGGGAGCCGCCGGGGCCGGGCGAGCGCTGCCCGCGCCGCTGGTGGTGCCGCTCGGCGCCGCCGACACCCTCGGCTTCGGCCGGCCGGACCCGTACGGCCTGCTGCGCCCCCGCGCCACCGTGCAGCTCACCGCGCGGGCCGCGCTGATCGGCCCCTGGGGCGGCGAGGGGACGGCCGCCTGCGGGCAGTGCCTGGCCATGCGCTGGCAGCGGCTGCGCAGCCGCTCCGAGCGCGAGGCGCTCGAACTGGGCCACGCGCCGCACGGCGCCACCGGCTGGCCCGTCCTCACCGGCTACGCCCTGGACGCGGTGTGGTCCGTCTACCGGGCCGTCATGCCCGGCGGGTGCGCGGCCCCGTCGGCGGTGCCGGCCGACCGCGCGCTGCCGCAGGTGACCCGGGTCGATCTGGGCACGCTCGCCACCGCGACCTTCCCGCTGCTGCCGGAACCGCTCTGCCCGGCCTGCGTGCCGCTGCGGCCCGACACCGCGGAGGACGCCCGGATGGCCCTCGGGCCGGTGCCCAAGCCGGATCCGGACGGCTACCGCTCGCGGCCCCTGGACGCCTATCCGCTGCCGGAGTCCGCGCTCGCCAACCCGGTGTGCGGCGCGCTGGGTTCGGACACCTGGATCAACCCGGTCTCCACCACGACCTCGCCGGTGG